>CAVPLU010000021.1:0-6488 GCA_963706285.1 Candidatus Bathyarchaeota archaeon | reverse complement strand
CGCTGGTGTATGATTTGCAGGAGCCCTATCGATGACTAATCGATATGACGGTAATTTCTTGTTTGGAGAGCGGCTGGTCTAGAAGTCAAGGTTAAGCTTCCAGAAATCGGAATCTAGGAATGGGTCTTTCCGTCACGTGTTCGATCTGCTTACTGTTAGGTTCAGTACGATTTCGGCAATGTCATTTCCGTACTCGCCTATCCTCTTCAGGCTCTCCAAGATCAGTCTCAGTGCGGAGATGTCTTCGGGCGGACAGATTCTGTTTGTAGATCTGTTTCTCTATCTCGGATTCGAGTTTCTCTGCTTGGTCTTGCCTTGCCAAGACGCGATCCGCCATCGAGTAATCGCCTCGAAAGAGTGCCTGCGATGCTTCTTGGAACAGGAGGCTGGAGAACTCGCTCAGCTCTTTGAGGCGGGCGGCGAGCTTGGGTGTGAGGGGTTCTTGAAGCATGATGGCGTGTTCCGCGATCAGGGAAGAGTGATCGGCAACTCTTTCGACGCTCTTTGCGATCAGCCTGTAGCCAAGGCAATCACTTGGTGAGTTCAGTCCTATCTCTTTCATGAGCTGAGGATGTTCAACCGCCTGTTTCAGCAGGCGCATAAGATAGAAGCTGAATCGATCTACTTCGTCGTCACTCTTCAAGACTTGAGCAGCCAGGTCATGCTTTCCCTCGCATAGCGCAGTGATCGAGTCTCTATGCATCTGATCTGCAATAGTAACCATTCTTCGTAGAGTGCTATCCACTGACAACTCTGGATAGCTGAGTAATACTTGCAGGACCATCTCCGATGAAGACTCGGAAACTATCTCAGTGCCGACCAGCTTGCGTCTCACGAGCTCTCTGACGGCGTCCCTAATCTGCGGAGACATCCTTGTATCCTTAGATTTGAGGACCACCGAGTTCAAACCGATCATGTAGAGTGTAATTAGTTTCCTAGCCAGCGACTGAGGATCCTGGTCGGATTCGACCTGGATACTTGCCTCACTTGCTCTCTGTTTTGCGGCTGACTGTCCCGCCATCAGGAGGAGAGATCCGTCTTGCTGCGTCGACACTCGGATCAGAGATCCCTTCCGCAGACCAAGGTCTTGAACCCACTTCTTTGGCACGGAGACAATGAATGACGCTCTACCCGTCTCCTGCAGCTTCCTCACTTCGGTCTCGGAGTCCGTCACGGGTTCCAAAGTTAACCCCTACATGATCTATGTGAAAACCGAGGTCTTGCATATTTCACTTTCGCCAAACATATGTGCGCCAGTGAGTCCTGTCGCCTGAGCTGCGATGGAGAAGAGATCCGGAAACCGGTGTCCAAGATGTCTCAGAGACTCCCTCAACGTCTACTATGAGGAGGAATCGGGTCTGCGTGTCGGCGCGGTTTGCAGCGTGTGCGGCCTAAGAGGGTACTTCTCAAACGATAGGCTCGCGGTGATGACCGCGGTCTGACTGCGGAGAACGACGTGAGGTTCTATACACGCACCGAGAACTGCAGGTGGCGACGTGTGGAGAAGCAGGCATTCTCCATAGGCACTCGGTTGCCTCAAAGCCATTTTTCAGATCACTCTGAACCGGTGACCTTAAGTCGTGATGCCACTCGCACGACGATGTTCAGACCAAGCACAATCAGAAGGAGTATCAGAGCAGCGCCCCATGCGAACGTGTGTGCATTCGCGTAAGGAGCTGTTCCGAAATCGAAAATTAGGAGAGTCAGCGACGCTGCTGGGTCCATTACACTTGTCATGAGAAACTGGCTACCTAGCGCCGTGAATAGCAAAGGCGCTGTCTCACCCATTACTCGGGCGACGGCCAAAGCGATGCCGGTGACTATGCCACTCCTAGCGGTGGTTAGGAGTATGTGGATCATGGTCTTAGATCTGGAAATGCCCAACGCAAGCCCTCCTTCTCTGATCGACGAAGACACGAGCTTCAGCGACTCATGCGTCGAGATCGCAACTATCGGAACCATCATGAAACCCAGCGCCACCCCTCCGCTAAATGCTGAGAAGCGATGCATTGTTGCGACGAGGAGCACATACACAACAATGCCAGTGACGATTGATGGGACGCCCGTGAGGACCTCAGCCAGAAGCCTCACAGCATATGCAAGTCGTCCAGGATATTCAGAAAGATAGGCACCGGCAAAGACGCCAACTGGTATACCGATAATTGAAGCGATGGCAACCATTACGAAGCTGCCTTCTATTGCGTTGAGTATGCCGCCGCCAGTTCCTCCGATTGGAGGTGTGACTTTCGTAAAGAAACTCAGGCTCAGAGCCGCGTAGCCCTGAACTGTTGTCTGATAGATGATCGAAACAAGTGGAACTAACGCGACGAAGAAACATAGAGTGGCGAACACTGCAAACAAGTGGTCGCTAATGCGTCTTCTACGCTCGAGGCTAAGCAACCCTATCACTTCCTCTCTTGAACTGTAGTCGAGTGATCAGAATGCGGCCCGCCAGATTCATCAGGAATGCCATGGCGAACAGTATTAGCCCCAGCTCGAAGAGCGCTGACAAGTAGAGGCCATTGCCAGACACTTCGGTGAACTCATTTGCTATAACACTCGGAATCGTCTCAGCAGGTAGGAATAGGGAAGGGGAGATTCTAGCGACGTTGCCGATGACCATGGTGACGGCCATTGTCTCTCCGATTGCCCTACCCATTGCAAGAACGATAGCGGCGATTATCCCTGTCCGGGCGTACGGTATCACACTGGTCCTGATCATTTCCCATCTTGTAGCTCCAAGAGCTAAGCTGGCTTCCCTCTGACTCCTCGGGACGACTGCTATCACCTCACGCATGACTGAGGATCCATACGGAATGATCATGATCGCCAAGATGACTCCCGCTGTAAGCATGCCAACACCGTTCGTAGGTCCACTGAACAATGGCAGAAAGCCAAACCACGTTTTCAGTTGGGTATCCACGTAGTCACGCATGAATGGAACGAGTACGAAGAGCCCCCACAACCCATAGACGACACTTGGCACAGCTGCGAGCAGTTCGATGAGGAAGACCGACGGAGCTCGAAGTTGTTTGGGAGACAACTCTGCTTGAAATAACGCAACTCCCAGGCTGATTGGAACAGCCAACAACAGAGCGATCAATGTGGTGACCACAGACCCATAGATGGCTGGTAATGCTCCCAGCACGGGAGGACCCGCGGGAGGATTCGGCACCCAATCAGTTCCAACAAGAAAGCTGAGACCGAAGTTCCAAAGAGAAGCGATGCTCCCGTCGATTAGAGCATACAAGTTGATTGCTGTAATAATCAGGATGACAATAGCTGCTACGCTAAGTAACGCCCAAAAAATGTCGGGTCGCCGTGCCTTCTTGTCGGCACGGCGTGATAATACGTGTCTTTGCAAGGTGTCAGACGTCTTATCGTGTTATGAGAGCCTGCCCTTGATATGTCAAGGATCCGAGCAACTGTTCGTCAGCGGAGACGATGTTTGCGGGTAGCGGTGCATAGATCAGGTCCGGCGCATATTTCTGGCCATCGTGGATGGCCCACCACAGAAACTTGGCCAGAGCTTGGGCCTCACTCTTCGTCATGCTAGGTTGGTTTGACATTTCCCTGTAGACCAGGAAGTACGTATAGGTCGCTATAGGATACGACTGATCTCCCGAAGCGTTCACAATGTGCAAACGCTTAAGTCATTCGGATTTGGCGTCCCGGTCGCGGCTGCAGCGGCGTTAGCGATCGTCTGCAAATTCGGAACAATGAAATTGCCCGCCGCATTCTTCACTGCACCGATTCCAAGATTATTGCCAGCTGCGTAGATCACGTCAACGTAGCCTATTGAACCAGGGGTGTTGACTACTGTGCCAGCAACTCCTGCGTTGCCTTTTGCACCTAATCCCGTCGCAGTCTTATCGACAGGCCAAGTGACCGATGTACTGGTCCCCACGGTCGTTTTCCAATCAGAATTGACTACTGAGAGATAGTCGGTGAATGCGTATGTTGTTCCGCTTCCGTCAGACCTGTGAACTGCCGTGATGGCTGCGTTGGGCAATTTCAGATTCGGGTTGAGCGCCATAATGGCAGGATCGTTCCATTGTGTTATCTTACCCATGTAGATCCTTGCTAACACGTCACCGGTGAAGTTGATCACAGTGTTGTTTGAGATGCCATAAGAATTTAGATTGTATGTGATTGCCACACCACCCAGTGTTTCAGGCATCAGCACAAGTCCAGTGGCGTTGGCCATTTGAACGTCAGAAAGCGGTGCGTCAGACGCACCGAAGTCGACAGTCTTCTCAGTTATCTGCTGGATTCCTCCGCCACTTCCGATGGGATTGTAGTTTATCGTGACCCAGGGATACAGTTTGTTATATTCAACGGTCCATCTCTGGACCAACGGGGCTGGAAAACTCGCTCCAGCTCCAAGAAGAGAAACAGGTTCACCTGATGTCACCGAGCTAGTCCTGCTTTGAATCGTGCTTGTTTGCATTGAGCTTGTCAAGGTTTGTGTTGTGCTTGTATTTCCAGCATTCACGTAGTAGGTGTACCCGCCAGCTATTGCCGCCACTATGAGGACGACCAAGATGACTATTCCGACATTTCGCTTTGTTCCAATATTTCGTTTGGTGTTCTGATTCGACATATTACCACCGACGCCGCTCGTATGCGACACCGCGTATTATGGAAATTCCATTGTGAACATGTTACATCACATACATCTATGCGATTCACATAACTCATCTTCAACTACTCGGGGGGCTCCTGTCGCCCACGTACTGGTAACCATCATGATGGGTTCACAAATCCTCGTGCAGCTTGACAAGAGTATCTCTTCTCGTAATTCGGGAAACAATCAGAGTTCGAGGCAGAAGATGCGGGTTGAGAACCTGAGCGCAGGATTCGGACGAAAAAAGGTTCTTGACGATATTTCCGTCTCTTTCAAGGAGAACATGGTGACGGCGATAATTGGGCCCTCCGGTTGCGGGAAATCCACACTCGTGCGTTGTCTTAACAGGATGCACGAAGTGACGCCGGGCGCTTGGGTGAGTGGACACGTCTTTCTCGATGATGAGGACATATTCTCTCCCGGCACGGACCCCGTGGCGATTCGTCGTAAGATAGGAATGGTATTTCAGAAGCCCAACCCGTTTCCGACAATGTCGATCTTCGACAATGTCGCTGCGGGGCTTAAACTCAATGGAGTCAGAGATCGTAAAGTCATATCATCAAAAGTCGAAGAGAACCTGAAGAAAGCATTTCTATGGGACGAGATCGGAGACAGGATTAGCGATTCCGGAGCTAGCCTCTCTGGCGGACAGCAGCAAAGGCTTTGTATCGCACGTGCGCTCGCGGTGGAACCAGAAGTCGTTCTCATGGACGAACCGTGCTCAGCACTGGACCCAAGCGCGACAGCTAAGATCGAACAGCTGATGAGAGAACTGAAGAAGAACTATACAGTGGTCATTGTGACCCACAATATGCAGCAAGCCGCTCGAGTCTCCGACTACACGGCATTTCTGTATCTCGGGAAAATGATCGAGTACGGACCTACTGACGAGATATTCGAGAATCCAAAGGACAAGCTGACTGAGAACTACATCACAGGCAGGTTCGGATAGAATTGTCCTACGTCCGTCCGCTCGATTCCGGCCTGAACGATCATGTCCGACACTCTACTTGAGATGGCTGACCTCGCAGAAAGAACCGTCTCGGCCTCAATAATCGCTGCCGCACAACGCGGAAAACTCGACGATCAAGTTCGCATCTGGTCCGACGAGCTACAAGGGAAGATACGATGATGTCGAGGAGAAGGCTGTCGAATTGATCGCTAGGTATCAACCCGTCGCCTCAGATCTAAGAGTCATCAAGTCCAGCATGAAGATCGCATACGATTTGGCCCGTCTTGGCCGATACGCGTACGACATCGTCCAAGTTCTCGACCCTCATCAGATGGAGGGAAGGCAGCTGACAAACCATTTCTTGAGAAGATGTCCGAGAAAGTCCTCGAGATGATGAGGCTTAGCTTCGAGACGCTTAGGACTCGCGATGTCCAAGTGGCACGCAAGCTCATCGAGATGGACAACGAAGTTGACAGTCTCTATCGAGGCTACCTCAAAGGACTGATCGGCAATCCAAACTTGACCGCTGCTGAAGCAGTATCAACAGCACTGATAGCACGTCATCTTGAGCGAATAGCCGACCACGCCTGGTACATAGCCGAATCAGTAAGCTACATGGTCACAGGCACATACATAGCGTAAGACAGCTGCGCGCACGACGTTGAAGCTCCTTGCGACAAGCCCTAACCATGAAGGAGCGTTTCCACCGAGAAATATTGAATGTGCCAGACGGATGTTTCCAAGAATACCAGTAGACCGAAGTGTACTCGTCTGTGTACAGCTGAACTTACCCGCCCCACTTGCACATCAAAGATTAGACTTCCACGTGACACATACAAGTCGAAAACCAGACTGCCACGTCCCAGCCCAAACAGGCTACTTACTATTCCCCGGTATGATGGTGCGGGC
>CAVPLU010000020.1:0-32848 GCA_963706285.1 Candidatus Bathyarchaeota archaeon | reverse complement strand
AAGAACGGGCGTGTCAGCGGCGCATAGGTAGCTCAGTTCTCATCTGGGGTAGACGAAACTGAATTTCAGATCATGAAGACATGCAATCCACCGCTTCAAGCTTTACAAGAGACCTGAGAACTAATGGCAAGGGAAATATGACTTGGAGTAGGATCGAGTGCTGTCGAACAAGTGCCCTAGTGCCTCGCGCTGGGACGGATAATAAGCCTGACGCGGAAAAGCGGATGGTGGAAGGTATCATCTATGTCCTACGATGTCGTCTTTCTGCATCCACCATCGGTCGTAGATCATAGGAAAAGGCCGTGGTTTCCTGGTCCGATTGCGAGGACGGTCGGCGCGATGTCCCCGCTTTTCATAATGATTCCGGTGGGGGTCTTGAGTATGGCTGAACATCTCCTCACTAAAGGTTTCAAGACGAAGATCGTGAACTTGGGCGAGCAAATATTGCAGTCGCCGACGTCTAAACTGGATGAAACGATTAGAAGCCTCGATTCCAAGATCTTCGCGATAGATCTTCACTGGGACGTACACTCGTGTGGAGCAATAGATACGGCCAGAATCTGCAAGGAACAGCATCCCAACTCATTTGTTCTCCTAGGCGGATTGACGGCCTCATATTTTGCCCAAGAGATCATGTCATCTTTTGAATTTGTGAATGGTGTGATTCGGGGTGAGGCTGAGGAGGCCGTGCATCATTTTGGCCGAAAAGGTCGCGAAAGGCGCGAGCTTGGAGGATGTTCCGAACCTAAGCTATCGTGAACCCGATGGTAGTGTTAAGGTTAACCTGAAGGCCAGACCCAAACTGAGTATCGACGAGTATCATTTCACGAATCTGAGGTTGATTGAGCCGAGGTACGTGCTGCTGAATGCACCACTGGCAGCAAAGGGGTTGAAGTTCTGGAATCTCCCTGTTTGCAGAGGATGCACTCTAGACTGCGTCACATGCGGGGGGTCCGAATACGCGTACCGAAACATATTCGGCAGGGAAAAACCTGCCTTCAGAAGCCCTCAACGAATCGTCGAGGACTTCAAGGAGCTTGACGATCAAGGTATCAACTTCATATTCCTATTTCAGGACTGCCGCATGGGAAGCAAAACCTACTATGAAGACTTGTTGAGGAGGCTGCACAGAGAGAAGTGGTCCAAGATCGAAAGCGTGTGCATGGAGCTATTTGATCCCCTTGACGACGAATTCATGCACTGCTTGACTTCCAATAAACCGGCCGATAGGATATTGTTGAAGATGTCTCCGGAATCAGGGTCGGAGTCGGTAAGGTATCTCCAAGGTCGAAGGTACACAAACGAATCCGTTTTTCACACATTGTCTAAGTGCGAGGCAAAATCATTGCCGATTGACTTCCATTTCATGATTGGCTTGGGACTGGAATCTCCGGATTCGCTAAAGGAAACATGGGCCCTTTGGGAGAAGATCCTAGCCCGAAACAAGACCCCGGGTTCTCTACGTCTGTCGACTTCGCTCCGATGCTGCTGTTGGACCCAGGGTCAATCGCATACGAACAGCCGCAGAAATATGGCTACAAGATGCTGGCCACGAACTTCACTGAAATGTATAGGAAGCTGTCCGGCCCAATCTGGGTTGACTGGATGAACTATGAAACCAAGTACATGACCAAGAGCGATCTTGTCGAATCCATCTTTCAAAGTACATCAAGACTCATAGATCTGAACGAGAAGTACGGGATATGTGATCCAAAACGAGCAGGTATTGAAAGGATAAGACTTCAGCTCGAGAGAAGGATTACTAAGGAAGTCCAAGATACACTCGAGATTCCGGATCAGGAGATGAAGTGGCAAAAATTGAAGGAACTTAATGAGATATATCGAGACCCGCTTCTATCATACTCCTACGTAATCACGTCGGAAGACTAGATGAAGCCCGCATCCCTCTTAACCCCGAGCTACTTCTTCCGTAGACTTCGCCCAGAGTAGGCGCACTTGGGAAATGTCGCGACAAGACGGATCACGAGTGGCCCTGACTTCGGTCATTTCATTCATTAGTCTTGAGCGCTTCAAGATACAGATTGGTCGGATGCGGAGAGTCAGCGTGGAGTCAGAGCTAAGGTTTCTATGAGTTCGGCAACTACTTTCTTATCTAATTCCACGTATCCGTCTGTGATCTTCGCGACGGCTTTGTAGAATTCTCGTCTTGCTGACTTGAGTATGTCGGCAGCTAGCTTGGGAACC
This sequence comes from Candidatus Bathyarchaeota archaeon, assembly GCA_963706285.1. Taxonomy (GTDB): domain Archaea; phylum Thermoproteota; class Bathyarchaeia; order 40CM-2-53-6; family 40CM-2-53-6; genus CAVPLU01. The sequence continues at coordinate 30,643 of CAVPLU010000020.1, read as the reverse complement.
CATTTGCCCAGATGCTCATTCAAGAAGTCCATTTGAACCTCAAGGTATTTCTTGGCGTCGGAAAGATTTCCATCCTTTAGAGCTACGCTTGTCTTCTCACAAAGGTGCGTCATGAACTGCAGTTCCAACGCAATATGATCTTCGGGCTCTCGGAACTGGTCGACTTTGTCCAAGCCCATACTCCTGTATATCTTGAGTACTTCATCCCTAGGTTGCTGCATTACTAGCTGTCCTCCGGTGAAGTACGAGGACTCGGACGGATGGGCCGGCACGCGCCACACGCCACAAAACAACCCTGCGTACTCAACCGCAAGCTGCACCCGAACAGTCTCGAGGTCCGTTCCCTTCAGGCTTGAGGCATAGTCAGCAATCTGCTTGAATCCGTCGGCCAATACAGTTCCACGAACTTCTGGATCCTGAGCCGAAGCCAGGAAGAGATCCCTCTTTTCGGACAATTCTCGTAGATAGTCTATCGTTGTCTCTGTAGCGTATGTTCTTGCAAGGAACCCGTAGACTACTCTCCTGTTGTCGTTTGCAGAGATCAGTTCCTGAACAATCTCGGATTGCGTGAACTTCCAACCCCGCACGGCGCCAGCGTGCAGAAGCAAGATATTAACTATCTCCTGAGACCAGCGCCCCGCTGAGTCGGAATCACGAATGTAAACCGAAGTGGACAGCTCCATCATTGTCAACCTAGAGCGACGCAGACCGAATCCACGCGAACCTCCAAGCGGAAAACATTCTAGTTCCTTCAATGCAACCAAGACGACATGGCTGACGCGCCAGAGACAGTCGCAGAATTCTTGGCTGACAATCGTTTGAAGAGCGTTGTCGTATTCGACAGGGTACGTGGGATTGCCATCGACGAAGCTTGGGCTAGGGCGTCTTGCAGTCAGCTCGATCGATCTTGCATCGTGGTGAATACCACGGCAATCACGCGAAAACCATCCATGTCTTCCGCTGGCAATCAATCGCGCTCCCAGTGCGATCGACTGAACGCAAGAGAAGTCCTTATTCGTCTTTTCCAGCAACTTCACTGGAAACGATATGAGAAAAAGGAGAGAAAGAAGCGTTTGCGTATGCTTCTTTCTCTGTTCTTAGAGTTGTATGTCTCCGAGGTCTGTGTTCGTGGTGAGTGACACCGTCTGCGTCTTGGTCCTGCCTTCTTTGCTGAAAGTGACTTGGTAGGTCTTCTTTGCCTCGAGCCCGTCCAGCCAGAAGTCTCCGAAAGCGTCGGACTTTGTGCTCACGGTAAGCCCCGCCGGCAGCGGTGTCTTTGGCTACGACGTCTGCGCCTTCCAGGCACTCGCCTTTGCTGTCCACTAATGCGCCTGCGATGAAAGTCGCAGGCAGACCGATGTACTTGACCCTTGGTGCCGTGCCGTACTCAGGGTGCAACGCTTGAGGGAAGCCCCTAGAAATAGTGTCAATCGCGGCCTCAATCTGTGGATAATCGCCGATCTTGATCGCTCCGGTGGGGCATGCCATCATGCATCTTGGCACTTCGCCGTTCAGGAGTCTGTGGATGCAGAATGTGCATTTCTGAGGTATCTGTTTCTCATCGTTCCAATATATGACGCCATATGGGCATGCGGCAACGATCTGTTTCTGGCCTTTGCTCTTGATTGGGTCGATGATGACTATGCCATCGGGGCGCTTGTAGATCGCGCCGTCCTTTGCCGCTGCCATACACGGCGCGTTATCGCACATCATACAGAGAACCGGCATGCTCTCGAAACGCACCTTCGGGTAGGTTCCTCTCTCAAGGGTTTCGACGTGTATCCATTTCTGTCCGTCAAATGGCATACCAGCGGAGTACGGAGGATAATCATTGATGGCGAATTCATCCTTGCACTGTATCACGCAGGATCTGCAGTCAATGCATCTGGTAGAATCCACAACAGCCATGTACTGTGCCAAGTCTTATCCCTTCCACTTCTCCACCTGCGCCACGGCCTGCACATCAGTTTGAGTGTCGTAGGGTGAGATGAACCCGCCCTTGCAGAGGTTCTCGATGTTTCCAGACTTGTCCAGCGACCCTGGCTTGCCAGGCTCCACATAGTCGTTCCATTGGCCGTAGTGCGCGCGGGCCACGCCGGGCATGATCATTTCGCTGACCTCAGCCCAGCAGAGGATCTGTCCTCTATCGTTGAAGACCCTGACGAGGTCCCCGTACTTGATGCCTCTGGCATCGGCGTCCTTCTTGCTCATCCATATCGGGCAGTAGCTATACCCGCCGATTTCTTTCCTCTCCTCATCCTGAAGCCATTTCACGTTCTGGTACGAGGTGTGGTAGAAGTACTTGGGGTGGCATGTCATCACGGCGATAGGGTACTTGTCACCTATCGGGGTTCCTTTCCCTTCTGGGTTGGGTACGTATGCCGGTATGGGTGGACAGAGTGGATCTGGTCCTGCGTTGGGGCTCTCATACTTCTTCGTCGTGGGATCAGACATTGTGGGATCGTCATGTATGTAATACCCATGTTGGCCCAAAGCGACGACTTTCGCGGTGGATTCAGAGTATATCTCGATCAGCCCCGATGGGGTATTCTTCTTGTTTGCCTGGGGGTTGTCGTAGAATCTCTTTGAAGCTGAATTCCAAGCCGAAGGCGGTGTAGGATGCCATGTATCGGGTGTTGGCCACTCGTGGTACACCTTCTCTCTTGAACTGCTCCCAAGTGCCTTCGTACTTAGATAGCGAAGTGACACTGTAGCAGAGCTTGAGCCATTCATCCACGCTATTCATGCCTTGGCTGAACTTCTCGTTGATTCCCATCATATTGGCGAGATCAGTCCAGATATCCCTGTCACTCTTGGACTCGTAAAGGTCCGGTATGCATTTCTGAGAATAGCTATCGAACTCCCTCCAATACGAGATGTCGTCGTGCTCGAGGTTCGTCGTGGTTGGAAGCAGAATGTCGCCGAACTTGCAGTCCGGCTCCATCCATGGATCCAGGAACAGCAAGAACTCAAGCTTCGGACTCAACAGCGCTCTGATCACCCCATTGCTATTAGGACACCTGGCCTGGTAGTTTCCTCCGGCTGTAATGTACGCATGAACCTCTGAGTGTCCGGGCATCGGATACCGGTAGAGCACGCTGTCCTTTCCGATGGTGTAGCGATGGTAGATAGGCTTGTCAGGGCTGGCGTTGTTCATGGAGACATCCCAGAGCACGTCACGTATCACCTGAGTCACCGGGTCCGGATAACGCGCCTCAGCAAGAGCGTTCCATCCCAACTCAGCCAGTTCAACCGGGATCACATGGTAAAAGAAGTAGCTCTTCGTACCAAGGCCAAGCCTAGTCGCTATGGCTTGTGTGTCGTGGCTTAGAACTGACATGCGGTGCTCACCACTGGGCACCACAGCTGGGTATCCCTTGATGTTGTCCCTCCATGTCTCAGTCAGATTCCTGGCTGCCGCCTATACCGCCAATCATTCCTCGCCTACCGTGGCCTTGCATTTGCTGCAGAGTCATCGCCGCCCGAAGATACTGACCACCCGTGATCTGGGCCCCTCTCCAAAACCCTCCAACTCGACGTTGGTCCTTTCGCCCACTTCCTCGCCAAAGCTCTGATGATTCGCGGCTTCACTCCGCAGTATGGGTTCCGCCCATTCGGGCGTCTTCGGTACACCGTCGCTATTGCCGAGGACGTATTCCTTGTAGGAACTCCCCTTCGGAGCACAAGCGGGGAGGTGCTCCTCATCAAACCCGATGGCGTGTGTGTTAATGCCGTCTTTGTCGTATGTGCCCTCAGTGATCCAAACGTAGGCGATGGCTTGAAACAGCGCTGTGGTCCCGTATGGATGACATGGTATCCACGTATCCTTGAAGTTCTTGCATGTCTCGTCCATACCACCGCATACAAACACTCTCTGGATCCCTGCGTTAGGTATCTGAACGCCCAAGTCGTCGTAAGTCCCGTAGTTGTGACTAGTAACAAGTGGATCCCTGTCGAACGACACAATCATGCCACCGTTCTTTGAGTTGATCCAAGATCGTGCTGATCGTCTCAGAGCCAAGGGAGGACGTGATGGCACCGCAGATAGAGGCGCCGGCGCCTCTCTCTGAACCCCAGCTCAGACCGTCACATCCCAGCGCTGTGTAGCCGCCGAGAAGGCTGAGAAATTCATGGGTCCAAGTGTACCGATTGTGATACATCCAGCTGTTGGAGTGCTCTCCAGGAGCCATCATAAATGCTGATGGGCCGTAAGTCTGCAGTATCCTCTTGAGTTCACTCACGATTGAATCGTAGGCTTCCTGCCACGTGATTCTAACGAACTCACCCTTTCCACGGTTGGCTATGCTGCTCTTGCCGCCAGGCGCCCAACCCACCCTCTTCATAGGATATTGTAGTCTGTCCGTGCTGTAGGTACGATAACGCTCACCCAAGTTGTGAGCGAAACCGTGGAGGCCCCTGAAGGGATACGTTCTTACTACCCTTCCGTCCTTCACTTCCACTTGTAGGGTTCCGTACTCCTTCCACTGGCTAAGGTATACCTGGGTTTCCGCGGCAGCAGAGGTGGTAGCAGTTAGAGTCGAGGTCTCGGTCGTAGTTACTGCGGGGCCTGGGGGTACTGTAGGCTTTAGCAGCTCGCTTGTACCGTATCCTATGCCCGCGCCTACGACTGCCGCCGCCGCCGCGACAGCTCCTGTCCTCTTGAGCATTGAACGTCTAGTAAGCTTCGTCTCGCTTGTTGCTGCTTCTGTTTTCTTCTTCTCTTCAGACAATTTTCCCTAACTTTCCTCTTCAGTTTGTTGCGCTGCCTAGCTCAGCGTCAAAGACGACAAAACCCTTCTCATTCGTTCTTGCTCTAGAGCAGAGCATGAATTCGAGTCAGCGCCCGGAATGAATATATGACTTTCTCTCTTGAGGTAGTCACTGTATTGTCGCACAGCACGTGGCAAGTGTCGAGCTGACAGCTGAAGTATGCCAGCGTGAAGGCATCCAGCAGAAGCCTGATTCAGAGGATGTCCGAGAGACTCCCTTTTCGCACGAACTCATCGCAAGACCATGACAATCCGGATCACTCGAGCTCGTATGGTCAGTCATATGTACCAGCAGTGCAACAGCTCGCATATCTAGTGGAGTTCACCTAGTTTTCACACACGAAGAATAAAGCATCGGCGACTCGAAGCTGTGAGACTTTCTTGAAACGTTGCCCTTTCATGATGTCCGTCATTTCTTGTTCGGTGTAGAAAGTCTCGGCGGATCGAAAACCTTTTGTCACATCATTCAACAGGTAGGAATTGACTACAAGTACTCCGCCCTTGGGAAGAATTCTTCTCACCTCGCTCAGGATCTGTTCTGGATCCTCAATGTAGTCTTTCACAGGCTTGTAGAGGAACCTGTGAAGGATTATTGAGTCGAATTCACCTTCGCGAAACCTACTCAGCAGGCCTCTTTCCCATGCCAACACGCTTCCGCCGGTCGGATACTTGTGCGGTTTCGCTTCTACCCTCAGGCTCGCGCCGAGTACGTCGAGTCTGCTCTGTCCTATCTTCCTGCCTACGAGCAGTCTCTTTCCTCTCAGTTTCTTGCCTATCGCTGCCAAGACTTCTGGAGACTCGGACATAGGCGCCCAACTCGTATGGAGGTCAGATATGTTTTCCGCTTCCCACTGCTTTGAACAACCAAAGCTTCACCCGCCTTGCAGACCTCCTAAGGAGTGGAATCTTAGAGAGAACGGAATTCCAACGGCGTTTGCTATGCTCGCGCTGTTGTCTCCGATGGTGATCGCTTCTGTTGCGGATGTGCCAGGGGGCGCGTCACATCTCGAAGTCCACCCACGAAGGGTGATCGCCTTAGGTTCCCAACAAATACTCTTTCAAGCAACAGCCACACTGGACCAAATCCCTTCGGCGAAGCGATTCCGTTTCGAAGGGGGACAAATGCAACAGCCTGTATGACTGCCAAGGCTCGTGTTAACGAGATTCCATTGAGGAGTTGCGGCCTACGTGCGTTGAGTGCTCAAAGCGACAAGAGAGTACGCAACAAGGATCGTGACTCCCTGTGGAATTGAAGCCTCGCACCGGGGACGGAAACCAAGGCACCTTGAGTATAGTCTTACCCAATCTCCGGTATCGGCTTAAGCTTGACATCCACTTTGGTGTCTGCTGAAACCGGCCCTCGCCACCCTCCCGATGAATAACTCCGTGCGTTAGCCAGAATGTTATAGGTCCCTGGCACAGCAGAAAACTCGTAGTATCCAGTTTCGGCGTTCGACGGGGCCTTCTGGAGTATGATCCCGGACTCTGAAGAAAGAAGAACCTCACCACTTAGCGGGACGCCTTTCTCATCTGACACAATCCCAGAGATCTTGCAGGTACCGGGAGTCAAATGGAACTCAAGCTTCGTCTTCTCGCCCTTCTCGGCAGCGAAATCTCGCGTCTCGCCCAGGTACCCTGGCGCATTGACCCGGATGAACAGGTTTCCAGGTCTTGCATCATCAAACTTGAAGTAGCCCGTCCCGTCAGTTGCCGTGTCTTTCATGTCTTTGCCGCACATCACTCCTGATAGAATAGCTCCTGCAATTGGTTTTCCATCCTTGCCGTACACGTAGCCGTGCACAGTGGTCTGGGCGTAGTCCAAGAAGAAGTAAACGATCTTTGTTTGGCCAGCATCGACTATCACTTTCTGAGGCGTTGCATCATAACCTGGGAACGGCGGTTCCACAGCTGACGGTGTATGTGCCTGCGTCTATGGCTCGGATTTCGAACTTGCCTGCACGGTCCGTGACCGCGGATCTGGACCCCGCCCTAACAGTCGCATTGGCCACGGTTCCCCAGGGGTACTTGATTTCTCCTTGAAGATTGCAATCTCTGTCGGTTTCTCAGGAGGTCTGGGTCTCGGCTTGGCCACACGCTTTGCGGACAACTTCTTTCGCCTGAATGGCAACCGGACCATATCTATCGCCGTGGCCTCGAGGAAGATGTTATGGTTGATTTATCGGTTTCCTCTATCTGGAGGACTCTCAAGTCAAGTTGTTTCCGAAGAATTGCTTATCATTGTTTCTCGATCTTGGTCGCGTCGTGAACGCGCGTGAATTCTTCCCATATTCGAAAGTCTGCCAGCTCATTATGCAACACGAGTCCAGCCCAAGATGTCTTTTTCGTCCGGTCAGTTCGACATATATTGCCCGAGTGGTCTGAGAATCGCTTCCTTCTTGCATTGAATACACAGACCCACCGTTCTAAGCGCTGAGTCTGCGATTCCTTGTTCCGAGAGTCGCTTCCTAAGAAGAGTTAGGCTTCGCTTTGAACCCAAAGTGGTGCCGCAGTTTTCGCATTTGGCGTTCTCATCACGCGCCTTTTCCACGTTCTTTCTCACTAGGATCGCGGAGAATTCTCGTAGTCTCGACAGACCAATGGCATGTTCAGGGCAGTTCTTCTCACAGATCATGCAGCCTCCGCATAGGGCAGGGTCGAACATGAGGCTCGTCGAGGCCTCGTTCTTCGTGAACTCGATCGCGTGATCAGGACAATCTCTCTTGCAGAACTCGCAGAAGCTGCATCGTTCATCGTCAACTTTCAAGTCGAAAAGCGGAAGTACGTCATCCCCGGACAGGTCGACGAATGTGTCTTCGCCGGCACCAAGTGCTCTAATGCCATCCAAGACGGCTTCCCGTCGAGAGAATCTCAGCTCCACGGACGTGTCAACAGGATGGATCAGTGTGACCGTTCGTGAGATAGAATCGACCAATGAATCATTCGCATTTAGGGCAATATGGTAGACGCTCGCAGATCTGTCTCTTACTGTGTTCTTCAGCAAGTCCTCTGAATAAGCGGCGTGTTGATGCCTCGGGAGCATTGCCATGGCCTTGTTGCACGAGGTGTCAGGGCAGACAGTCACCAATGTGACTCCAACCGATGCTGACCACAGGTAGTGAACGCTTCCGACGGATGCAACGCATGGAATCTGAACCGGAACAATACCCGATCCTAGGTGTTTGCCTCCTTTGCTTTCGTTCAACAACTTTTCAAAGCCCTTATGGCATGTAAGCGTTAGAGCTCGTTTGTCTGTTGCGAGTTTATTACTTGAAAGTGCGTTCAGCATTGCGATCATCTGAACGTCAGAAAATGACGGACACTGTATAGCCCCGATTGGGCATTCTCGTGCGCATGCCCCGCACTCGGTGCACAGTCCGTTACTGATCGCGAGTGTGCTTCCCGTCACGGATACGGCTTTCACAGGACAGGCTAGCCTGCAGTAATCACACGTCTGTGAACGAGCTCCACATTTCTCATGAAGAACTATCGGTATGTTTGATTCCACTTTCAGAACTCTTGGAAGGAATCTGAACAGCTCCCTCCGAGAGACTTTGGAATTTCTAGGCAAGCTCCTGAATACTGCATCTCTTGTAAGATCGGCGTGCTGCAGCCTTGCAAGGTTGACCATGATTAGCATGTTCGCAGAATCGTAAGCACCCTCAGAAGGCTGTTCCCCAAGAAGAGAAGTGAGGTCAACCCAGCTGACGGCAAGGCGCCCTATCCCGGCTTCTTCAATGATGCGCTCCAAAAACTCCGGTGGAGAGACTCCTAAGTTGCTCGCTACGACGATGCTTTCGAGGCGATTGTCAACAACGAAATACGTGATTGTCTCGTGGGCTTCTTCCACATCATCCAACGTGCATTGAAAAGCCGGGATGCCGTTCGCTTCCAAGCCTGCGTACAAGCGATCAGCTTCTTTGGAAGCAGAAGATGCGAGAAGTATTACTCCGGTTCGCATTTGAATTCACGGATTCTGAAGCGCGTCAGGAGATAGCAGGGGGCGATATGAAACTTCTGCTGACAGATAGAACCTTAATGAACGCAGGTTTGTCTGATACGCCTTACAGAGCTCAAGAAAGGGACGTAAGGAACCTGTCTAGATACCAGACCTAAGTCAGTTGAAGGACTCTTAGGTTCCGGGATGAGAGATGTTGATGGGGGATTGCTGATGGGGGATTGTTGAGGCAGGATGACTTCATCTGTCGATCTGGGGGCCTGTTACCTTCGAGCACTCCTGAGTTGGAATATATCTGCTGCGAAATGGTCGATGTCTCCGCCTTCCATCAGGCCAATGGACAAACGAGATGCGTCTTTCATTCGTCGTCGATAACCATATGGGTCGTCCTTTGATAGAGGCGTCTTACGTGAGACGTATTCATCAAAAGCGCTTCTCAACGACCTTAGCCTTGTCTGCTGCTCGGTCTCGTCGAGCGAGAGCATGCGATCTATCTCTTGAATCACGATCCCTTCCGCAACTACTTTGAAGCGGTGTGCAGTGGCCTCAGTCTTCCCGTATATTCCAAATTTCTCTCTCTCGCATATGGGCTTCTCTATGCATTCCAGGATCGCGCTAATTGGGAAAGCCAAATAGGTATGGAACTCTTGGGTCCGAGAGGTCCAATCTCGTGAACTCGAAATCGTCCAGGTTCACGCTTGGTTTCATGAGCGGAGCCACAGAGACCCTGCGTTTGTTGCTTCGGCATGTTACACGTTGGAGTCAAACTCAGCGGTTTCTTGCCCTCCATATTCCTAACGAGCTGCAAGAGAGGCCTCTCTGCTTCGCCTCGGATGACCGCGTCCACGAATTCGAATTTCTGAAGAATCTCAGCGTGGAAGCAAGTGGCAGTGAGTCCGCCAAGAACCACGAGAGAGTCCGGGCGGGAGCCTTTTGCATAATCTTGCTAGTTCCATTGCCCCTTGACAGTGGACTATCCAATGTAGGTCGATGGCGTAGACGCTCGCGGGCGTGTTCATTGCAGGTGGCTCTCAGCGTCGAACTCGTCACTGCCCACCATTCGAAGCCCACGTTGTCAACAAAAGTTTTGTACCCGTTTCTGTCGAGATAATCCGCAATGCTTGTCAGCATTCCGAACGGAATCGTTATGAATTGGTCTGTGCTCTCAGCCAATGTATGAGCTATCGGTCCCGGAAATGTTATTCTCTTCCGGAAGTCGTAGATTGCTGGGGGATGTATTAGCAAAACATCGTACTGCATTGCAGTTGGAGCTCACATCGAAAGCATTTTGACGGGAATATAATAGCTGCCTTGATAGAGTACTTATCGTCTGAAGCTGAGTCCAGCAATCCCTGTACGTTAGACGATGCTTTGACCATGCTTCATCAGGAATTTGAGTACTTGGTCAGGCTATCTAGGAATGCCTTCGTCATGACGCTGACTGAGGCTGAGCGCACCCCGCTACCACCTGATGTTCCTGCAGACTTGTGGGAAAGGCACGGGGTGTTCGTGAGGGTCGCGAGATCCCCAGACATTTCCTGGACGAAAGGCATAGAGATACTAGGTTGCTCGATACCCCTTTCCCTTCAAACTGCTGCCTTGTCGATTGCCGATCGGCCGCGCCGTCCGCATCACCACATCGCACACCTTCAAAATTAATCGGTTGCAATTTGCTGTTTGAGGTAAGTCGTGCTCACTAAACCCGAATTACTGAGCGTGCGAATGGCAATGAGTATCCGAAGAGAATCGTGCTAGGAGAGACGGCCTAATTATTCAATATGGTTTGGCCAGCGGCTTGATCCTTCCTCAGGTCTCGATGGAAAGCAACTACGACGCAAAGGATCTTCTGAGCGAGTGCTGCTTCAAGGGCGGGCTTCCATTTGATTCTTGGCTGACTTTCTGACTGATGCGTGACAAGTTTCAAGCCGCACTTCATTGAAGACGATCCCACGGAAAGTCGTTAAGTTTGATCCTGTGAGCTGAACACCTTGCAGCGCATCGATCAGTCAAGGGCAAGCTTATCAGCGGTGTGAAGAATAGGACAATTGCCTTTGTGGTGGAGCAGGGAGCATTGGATTTCAATTTCACTAATGAGCAGGAACTCTTCAGACGCACCGTCCGTGAGTTCGCGCAGAAAGAGGTCGCTCCGAAGATCCGCGAGTATGAGCGAAAAGGCCAGTTTCCGTGGGAAATCTACCGGAAGATGGGCAAGGCTGGCTTGCTTGGGCTGAGACTGCCGAAGGAATATGGTGGTCAAGAATCCGATGCGACGACCATGGCGATCGCCGTTGAAGAGCTTGCCCGAGCCGGGTGGCAGATCCCCCTCGGCGACATCATGGCGGAGATACTCTACTTGCATGGATCCCAGCAGCTGAAGGACAAGTGGCTGCGCTCGCTCGCGAGCGGTGAGAAGATGCTTGGTGTCGCCTCAACAGAGCCCGGTGTAGGCTCGGACGCGGGATCAATCTCAACCCGCGCCGTGAAGAAAAGCGATGAATATGTGATCAACGGCGAGAAGCAGTGCATCACAGGCATCAACGAATGCGCCGCATATTGTCTCATGGCTAGAACAGGACAGAGGAACGACGCAAAGGGAGTCAGCATGTTTCTCGTCGAGACTGATCGCCCGGGCCTTGAGAAGTATCTGTTTGACGCCCTTGGATGGAGGTTGTTCTCATTCGGAGGATTCGTACTCAAGGACGTGGTCGTCCCCGCGAGCAACCTGATCGGAGAGGAAAACAAGGGCTTCTACTACGTCATGGAAACCTTCGACCTCATGCGGGCATACATAGCCCTCTGGACAGTCGGGATGGCTGAGGCAGCGCTTGAGGAGTCCATGGAATATGTGAAGCAAAGGAAAGCCTTTGGAAGCCCTATTGGCAAGTTCGAATCGGTTCAATTTCGAATCGCCGAGGACTACACGACCCTCCAGGCAGCTAGACTCCTCTGCTACAAAACATTCTGGCTGAAGGACAAGAAGCAACCATTCACAAGAGAGTCAGCCATGATAAAGTTCTGGGTTCCTCAGGTTGCCTTCAATGTCGTAAATGACTGCATACAGAACCGCGGAGCAGTAGGCTTCACAACAGAGACTCTAGACGAATACCGTTTGAGAGAAATCAGAGGAGCCATGATCGGCGACGGCACATCAGACATTATGAAGATGATCGTCGCAAGAGAACTCTTGGGCAGAGAATTCATCCCATATCGTTAGAGATCAAGAGGCAAATTCACCATACTCAAAACAGTCAAGCGGTCGGCAGATTCTTGCTCGATGCGGAGGCCCAAACCAGAATGATGCCAAGATCTCCGCTCAGCCAGATCGCCGTCGAGCTTCGGGCCGGTCACGCTACGAAGATACCTCAGAGCAGGTTACAGGCTTGTGGGAAGACACTCAGGCATTCAGATCTGCAGATGGGCACGTTCTGCACTCATGGGACGCAGACTATGCTACAAGAGATGGTATGGTGTCCAGAGTCACATGTGCCTGCAGCTTACTCCTTCACTGCAGTTCTGTAACCTACGTTGCATCTTCTGTTGGCGCTTCCACACAGGTGAACGATTCAACTCGGAACAAGCTTGGGATCCTCCCGATTTGATTCTGGATGAAGCGATTATGGCACAGCGGAAACTCCTCTCTGGCTTCAAAGCAAATCCACATGTAACGGGGAAACTGTTCGAAGAATCGATGAACCCTAAGCACGTCGCAATCTCTCTCGATGGGGAACCAACTCTCTACCCACACATCGGGACGCTCATCCGCGAGATCGATCGAAAGGGAATGACATCTTTCCTGGTAACCAACGGCACCATGCCTGAAAGACTCGAAGAGATTGCAGAACGCAAGACGGAGCCTACGAACCTGTACTTGAGCTTGTGTGGACCAGATAGTCAAACGTACGAAAATGTGACTCACCCAATGATTTCCGACGCGTGGCAGAGAGTTCTGACGAGCCTTCGATTGATGCGTCGCTTCGAACGATCCCGAACAATCTTGAGGCTCACACTCGTGAAGGGAGAGAACATGAACGGCCCAGAGAAGTACTCGAGACTTGTAGCAGAGGGAGCAGTGGATATCGTCGAGCTCAAGGGATACAGTTGGCTAGGAGAATCGAAGCAACGACTACCGATCACTGCAATGCCATATCACTCCGAGATCAGAGAATTCGCAAACCGAATTGCGAGAATCACGGGATACGAGTATGTCGCCGAGGACACGGTAAGCAGGGTCGTTCTTCTCGCACGAGATTCATCTACGCTAGATCTCTCACTTGACAAATTGTGAGACTGAAGCCTCAATGGTGATCGGTGGCGTTCGACGTTGAGGCTACTCGCGAAATCTGCAAAGAAATGCCTAGACACGGGACAGCTTTCTCGTCTCAAAAAAGGTGTTGACATAGTTGGAGACATAGCGATCCTGAAGCTTCCCGACGAATTTCAGCATGAAAAGCACCAAATTGCGGAGAGCCTACTTGATCTAGCACCTAACCTCAAAGTCGTCTTGGAACAGACTAGTCCGGTTAGTTCGCAGTTTCGAACCCGGAAGTTTGAATGGTTGGCGGGTGAGCAACGGACCGAGACTCTGCACCGCGAGCATGGCTGCCAATACCGAGTCGACCTAGAGACGATGTATTTCTCACCGAGACTCAGTCATGAACGAAAGCGAATTGCTGATTTGGTTTCTCAGGGAGAATGTGTTGTAAATTTTTTCGCTGGAGTGGGATCTTTCTCAATAATGATCGCGAAGCACTCACACCCCTCAAGAGTCTATTCCCTCGACATCAACCCAGTGGCCGTTCGCTATCATGCCATGAACAACGTACTCAACCGAGTACGAGATAGAATAGATGTGATCTGCGGAGACGCGAACCAACTAGTGTCCTCTTTTCTCAACGGATGCGCTGATCGAGTCTTGCTGCCGTTGCCTGAATTGGCATTGCAGTCTCTTCCGACAGCGAAAAGTGCATTGAAGAATGGTTGCGGGGTAGTCCACTGCTATGTGTTCATCGACTCAAATCGTAGATCATCGGCAAGCATGCAGGCTTTGTCGAAGTTTGAGTCCTCGTGTTTCAGACAGATAGGCGCAGGGGAAGGTAACATAGAATCACATGTGGTCAGAAGTGTTGGCCCTTGTCGCTACCAGGTCTGCTTGGACGTGCACATGTGAGTGAAGTTGTTAGAAGTCGTGTTCTTGCGTCGAGAATCACTTCTATTTTTGTGCCTGTGCGCTTGCCAAAATACCAGACCTCAGCTACTCCGGCGTAAGCTTGTGCCCAAAGCTTGAGGGTCTCCCTGTCTCCAGGCCTCAGTCTGGCTTGCCCGCTCTTCACTTGAATCATGCGGACGAGTCCGTTCTTCCCAGCGAAGACGTCCACGGGGCCGTGAGATGCTGCGCTCCTGCTACAGTACCACCCTTCGCGTCTCAGTTTCTTCAGCACTTGGTATTCTCTACTTCTGCCTCGCGTGTACGGAGTGGAAGCCATAACTCAGTGAGGGGGCCGAATTAGTTATGACGATTGCGCTCATGGGCTTGGCAAATCGTATCGTCAAGCTTCGCATCCTCCATATCGGCGCAGTCAATCTAACAACAGAGATTGACTACCGGCTTGCTGTTTTGGCACGATGAAGGCAGATCCGAGAGTGTAACACATTTTAGGCCTAGACACATGCTAAACGGGTGGCGGAGGCCCCCCTTCATGTTGTCGAGGACTAGATTGGCCATCTTGGCACTCGACGTACTGATCCTCATTTCTCTCGTCACCGCACCGACACTCGTGAAGGCTCAAGCGTACTCCGTCTCCTTCACAGTGACAGGGCTTCCGAGCGGAGCAAGAACTCAATATTACCTCGACGGCATGCTGAACGGAACGATTGCAACAGGCGACACGAAGACCCTAAGCATCTCTCCTGGCGGTGCGCACACGCTCAGCGTCGACCTAAACGTGGGCGGGACCAACGGAACCAGGTATCAATGCAAAGACAATCTGTGGTCCTTCACGGGAACTGGCACTGGCACTCACGCATTCACCTACAAGGCACAATACTACCTCGAAGTCGTCTCACAGTACGGAACGCCGTCTAGAAGTGATTGGTACGACGGGGGAACAACTGCCCAAGCCAAGTTGGACACGAACATGACAAGCGGATCCGAAGGAGTAAGATATCTGTTTGTCAAGTGGGGACAAGATGCCTCAGGGCAGGGGATAATCTCCGACTCCATAATCATGAATGGTCCGAAGAAAGCAGTTGCCACCTGGAAGACACAGTATATCCTCCGAATATCGTATGATCCGGTCGGACTTTTCTCGCCCTCAACTCTCTGGCTCGACGCTGGATCTACGGCAGATTTCCTTGCACCCAAAGGAACAAATGGAACCGATACTCGGCAAGTTTTTGTTCAATGGGTAGGAGACTATACAGGTACCGATTCCCACGGGTCTGCTCGCATGGATGGACCCAAGTCAGTGACTGCAAGATACAAGACACAATACAAATTGGAAGTCACCTACGATCCACCAGATATCGCTCAGAGAATCTCGACCCCTAACAGCACCTGGTACGATGCTGGCCAGACTGCTTCTCTTGGTCCTGTTCCTCAAACAATCTCAATCCCGGGAAGCTCGGTTCAACGATTTGTCTGGCTTTCATGGAATATCGATGGCATGACTCAGCCAGGAATATCGGCGGAGCTTGTGATGAACAAACCGCACAACGTACGGTTGATCTATCAAACACAGTACTACCTTCTCGTAACGTCCTCATTTGGGGAACCGACAGGTACTGGCTGGTATCTTGATGGGGAAAAAGCAAAGTTTGGTGTGACTTACAGCGGGTCAGAATTGTTAGTGAAACATACGCTCGCTGGCTGGCGCCTCAATTCCTCTAATGTGATTAGCGCTGTCCCACCGGGTGAAAATGAGGTCACGATGGATCGACCCTACATGGTAGAAGCACAGTGGGTCACAGACTACGCATCCTTGTGGATCTTCATTGTCTCTTTGGGCGCCGCAGCAACAATCGTCACTGCCTTCATATTCATAGTTGCGAAGCGCCCGAGATCTTTTGCAAGGCTAGGCTCGTCACTTAGCTCTGGTGTCAGGCGACGCAAGACGGCAGTTGCTGGAGCTGCCCGGAAGCGAGGCCAGGCCTCAGCAGCTGCTGGCTCGGAGGAGCTGGATAACCGAGTCTACCAATATATCGCGAAACGAAATGGTGAGATATCACTCAGCCAAGCTTCGAAGGATCTTGGGTTGTCCGTGAATGAGGTCAAGCTATCCACAGAGCGACTGAAGAGGAAAGGGCTCCTCGCGTAGGGAAGCTCGTTTCAGCGCCCTGGCTGCGCTGTGCCTGTGCGCGGTGCCATCGCCCAGTAGCACTCGGGACATATCGCGAGCTGACCGTAGGTTTTCGTGCAGGAGAAGCATATCTGCTTGCCGCATCGAATGCATATGTATGAAGCCGGAAGCTCAGGGTGAAAAGAGCAGGATCCGACCGTCATCTGCGACCGAGCCATTGGAACCGGCCACTGCTGCTGCGGGCCTGCCTGCGCTAATGGGGTGATCGTTTTCACAACTGGAACAGGCTTCATCGCCGCTCCGACCGGTTGCATGTACTGCTGCGGTTGGATTCCAGCAAAGGAGAAACCACACATGCTACAGAAAGCTGCATCATCGGAGTTTCTACTTCCACAGGATGAACACTGTCGCATGGTCCAGACCTAATCAGATACCGACTCAGACATGTAATAACCATTGCTACGTTTGATACCCATTGTCCATCGGAGCTCTAACGCTGCTACCATGCATTCATGCATTCGCCCTGGGTCTAGGGTCCTGTGAGCCTAATCACAGCTTCACTGTAGTTGGGGCCATCTTGTGCGACCGCGGTGATGACGCTCCCCACACCGATGCGTGCCCGCCGAAGAGACTGCCCTCTCTTGACTCGCACCGTTTTGTTATGACGCTGCAAGAACAACATGACTTGTTGTGCTGTCAATTTCATTCTGCTAGCAACCATCTGATGCAGTCTGGAGGTTGAGTCGCGAATTTCTCCTATTGGGATCGTCAGCACTGGCACAGGCTTCTCGGCCAGGCCGTTTTCCCCGCACACAATGCAGCTCTTATTTCGTTTGATCTCCATTAGACTGTAACGATTGTACTGCAAGTCGATCATCAGCACGCCCCTGAGCGGTTCTCCGGTCTCTTTCGGCCAAATTGCATTTCTCAAGTAGCTTTGGTAACCGACGATCAGTTTGGTCGCCTCCTGGCATTGGATCGAAGAAACCAACGAGATCGTCGTCGGAAGAGATGGGACCTTCGTTTCTTCAGCTGGCCCATCGCAGGGGTTCCTGAGCCCTGCAATGCGGCCGTATTCGGAGGATGGGTATGTGCACAGCGGGCATGGCGTGTCTGGGGGAACGTAGACTTGGACACGTCCGCGATACCCAACGATGCCTCCGTCTATCATTGGTATGGAGTACCTTCTGGAAACTTGTGCTAGGTATATCCTGGAGAGTACATTGTCCAGACCGCACACGATCACGTCGGCACTTAGAATGTGTTCGAGTGGAAGATCTTCGAGCGCTCCGGTCCATGCAATTGCTTCAACATAGGGGAACTTCTGGGTGATTCCTCTAGCGAGCATTTCCGCCTTGTTCAAGCCCAGGCTCTTGCGATCGAAGAAGATCATTCGACTCGTGTTCGAAAGTTCGACGGTATCGTTGTCAATAATCAGTAGGCGCTTGACGCCGAGCATTGCAAGATTCTTCGCAACCTCATTACCGATCGCCCCCGCACCAGCGACAAGTACAGTTGCTCCTCTGAGTCGTTTCTGCCCATCCGGCCCCCAAAGTATTAGATGACGAGCCCAGAGATAGTCGACTGTCAGGATCTTCTGCTTGAGATGGAGGCTGCCGACGCTTCGTTTTCCATCGATCCGAGTACCATCACATAGGATGCTTGTCAGGTCAGACTCGATTCCTAGCTTCTTGCATGCCTTTTCCTTAAGGTAACTGATCGTTGCTGTTGAAGGAACGTCAAGTTCTATGTCTCGAACAGACGGCATCGAGAGCTTTACTTTCAACTAATGTTCCTTTCGCTCCCTGTCAAGGATTCGAAATCGTATCACATCTCCCGTCGGTGCAGGCTCTCTTGGTCGCGCTTGAGGTACTGGGACGATGTTGAATCGAACAAGATCGCCCTGCTGTGTCGCAGTCTTTCGCTTTGTCATTTTTGGAAATCCGTATGATCTGCAGACGTTTGCAGCCTTGAGGCAATCGGGGTGGTCGAATACATTGTCAGGGTTTGGATCAGACAGTAGGTAGTAAAGAGCGTTCACTACAGAGACAAGTTTCAGGTCGGGGCGCCAGTTCTCACCAATGATCGAGACGCAGACAGCGTTCATGACTTTAGGCACGATGTTTGGGTGGGAGATGTCGGAGAGCCACATCGCTTTGGGAGGCTTCACCGGATACTCGTCGGGAAGTTCTAGCCTGAATCTGTTCCAGTCAGCGTACTCGGTGAAGGGCCAGATCTTCTTCTCAGCGAGAGTCTTCACATCTCCTTTCTCGCACCTGAGCATACCCTCGTATGCCGTAGGCGGATCATTGAGAGCCATTACCGTTGGGAATTGGTGGTTTGTGAAATTCTTCTCCTTGTAGAGAAGCGGAAGGTTCACCTTCCGTTGCCACCGATGATATTGTAGGGCATCAGTGCAAGTTGGGCATTCTCAGGGATCCCGGCTCTGCTGACTGTGCTGGACTCGTCAAGTATGATGCCACCGTACATCAAGGCGACCGTAGCAGGATCAACTCCGAACGAGGTGCATACCTGCTGCTTGATCTCTCCGACTGTATGATCCGGTATGACATCGATCTCAGCCAGCCCTGTCTGCGGCCCAATAGGTGCCTGAACGAAGAGTTTCAAGTGCTTCTTTCACCTCCAGCAAGCAATCAAGTCTGCCTTCAATCAGTCCACGATCTCAAACTGGATATTGTCCACACTATGTGTGATGCTCCCGGCCGTCGCTACCATTGAAAAGAGGTACCTGTTCACGGTGGAATCGGTATCAGCGCGTACTATGAGAGAGTAGGTTAATGTCTGTGTTTCGTCCGTGCCAATCTTCTGACTAACCAACAGAATCTCGTAGCGAGTATGATCCGGAAGTCCACTTGGGACGAGTAGGATACCGTTCGGCGCGGTGAAGCCGTCGTAGATCGTAAGCGTCACGGTGTACTGTGCGAACTCATTCGAGTCAGTACAGCTATCGGAGGCATAACATTGCGTAGTCTTCGCGTAGGTTGGCGATACAGCGATGCCGAAGTCAGTCAATGTGAGCTCTAGTGTCGTGGAGCGTATCACCTGCACGTTGCGTATAGTGTAGACGGCGTCGACTTGAATTGGGTACTTGTTAGTGATCTGAGCGTTATCAGTGCTGGTTATTATTAGGTTGGCGGCGTTTGGAGGACGAACTTGCGTGCTGATAGGAACTATTCGAACTCCTAGCGGCGGTTGAGTGAGGATTCTGAGGGTGACGAGATCATTGAATCCATTAATCGAATTTAAGGGAATTGATACGCCGGCCTGGGCTTGTCGAATAGCAACCACCTCGGTCTTGTCCGCACCCCAACTGAAGTCGCCCACATTGAGAGTGAAGATGTCGGTGCGAACAGTGTTTGGTGGGGAGGCCGTGTCAAAGGCGGAGACGTAGTACTGAACAAAGCGTCCAGATATTTCAGAAGACGGCAATGTGTAGGAATACGTGCAGGGTTCGTTACTCGTGCACTCTGCCGATCTTGGAAGCATGGGCACTTGAACCAAGTCTCCGATGATCAATCCGCCCTGGGAGTTGGGAGCTGCTTCGATTATCTTGTAGGCCAACGTGACATTCAGTAGATTAGAGCCGGTGACGTTTGCATCGATCGTTATGGGGTTCCCGATCGTGAACGGTCCCGCAGGTTGAGCATGAGTTATCGCGAGATTGCCGCTGCTCCCCGAGACAGTTGGGTTGCGGTAGTATACCAGGGCCAAGATGCCTCCTGTTACGGCCAATGTGATAATCAAAAGCGCAAGCAACAATGTACGAGTTGATGGACCCTGCGTCACCTGTACGGGATACTGCGGGTACGTAGCCCGCTCAGGCGCATAGTTAGACGTGGAAACGGGCGATGAGACTTCGGTCCTTGCGTTCTGTGAAGGCACAGACACCGCTTCTCGCGTCTTCGGGTCAGCCCTGAAGAATCCTGATGTTCCGGTTTGCGTATCAATCACCATTGCCGTCACCAGAGGAGAGAACTGTTGGAGCTTGAGCTGAGTCTCCACGTCTGTCTCGGACATGAAGACGCCACCGCGAACATGAGAATGATACCAACCCACAATACTTCCTCTTATTCTCTTATTGATTATGTCATCCGCTATTCTTGCGATCGAATCCCCGGTTAGTGTCGCCCTTGTGGCGTCGGCATCCGCAGGTCCTGTCGCGGCGTCTTCAATGGCAATCGTGCTGCCAAACTGTCCGCCGAGCAATACACCGACGACCTGCTCTTCTGGATGATCTCTCGCCTCCCTAACCAACTTCTCGGTTACTTGGCCGGAGATCGCCACATACGACACGGAACACACGACCAAACAGATACTAAGTTAAAGAAAAAAAACTGGGGGGATATAAGGACTATCGCCCTAACATGCCCATGATACCGGCGATGATTCCTAGTATGAAGCCTGCGATGAAGCCGCCGCCTATGATCAGGCTGAAGACGGCTAGCGGGAAAATGATGAGGCTGCCGATTGTGCCGTATCCTAGGATCATCATAATCGATCCGACGATTATGATTAGGCCTATGATCGCTCCGATCACGAATGTGATCGTGCCAGTCGCAGTAGATCCTGAAGGCAGTGGACATCCTGTAGAACGGTCAATGTTGCAGATCCAGAAGAATATGTTCGCCCAAAGGAATGTTCCGCCGTAGAATTGCCACGCTAGCAGCAGTCCCGCGTTGAGCAGCACAAGGATTCCTGAAACCAAAGCAAGTATGAAAGCCCATAGCGACCTTGCAGGTCCGGCTCCCATCATGGGAGGTCCCATAGGACCCATCATAGGTCCGGCAAATTGTGGCGCAGGTGCAAATTGTGGCGCAGGTGCAAATTGTGGCGCAGGTGCAAATTGTGGTGCAGGTGCAAATTGTGGCCCATACTGTGGTGCTGGCGCGTATTGTGGTGCTTGCGGAGCCATTGCCATCGGTGGCACAATTCCTTGGTAGCATTGTGGGCAGAGGATTAGGTCCATGTAGGACTTTGAGTCGTCACGGCAGATTGCTCTGCCACAACGGTTGCATATGTACACAGCTGGAAGGCTCGGGTGGTAGAAACACATTCCTGGTGCAGGAACCCTCATTGGCGCCCCTGACGTGACCGGAGTTACGACACGAACTGACGGCACTGGTTTCATCATTGGTGCTCCAGCGGCAGCAAGTGAACCGCCGCAGCTCGAGCAGAAGACGGCGTCATCTCTGTTGTTGTATCCGCATGTTGGACATCGCTTAACCAATATTCATTCTTCCTCCTTATGATTCGTTGAGCAGACTTGAATGGCGGAGTAGTCTTAAACATTTGGTAAAAGCGTTTGACGAGCGGCGAATACACAAACCTCTGCTTGACCAATCGGGAGAGGAAGGTGACCGACATGCTCACGTTTCTGTCATTTCAGAGCAGCGAGATAGCACCGATGTGTCAGCGAAAATGACGTGCCCTTTCCTAATCGAAACTTTATTAGAAGATCATCCTGACCTGAACCGCAGCCCCGGTGGCTCAGCCTGGTAGATGCTTTGCAGCCGAGAGCATTGCCTTGGTAACGACGCCTGAAGAGGCAAGGGTCCCGAGTTCAAACCTCGGCCGGGGCTCCATAATTTCTCTAACAATCATCGTGATCTGATGGCGATCCCGCACTGTACATTTGAGAGTTGTGTTGATTGACCTCTCGGACTTTGATCTCGGAAGCCATGCAGGGAAGAGCAACTAGGCTCCCGCTGTACTTCTGGCTTGCCGATCCGAAGCTTGAGGCGAGGATAGGCGACATTGTAGGTGTTCGATGCTGGTTCAAGTCCTTTGATTTCTACGAGGAAGGTGGGCCTTTCAAGCGAGATCTAGAGTCGCGTCGGGAATGGTGTGATAGGCTTGATCCAGACGCCTACGACTGGCCTGCCGTTGACGATCTCGTAGCTGAGATGGACGAGATTGTGGCCGAGACTATCACAGTGGATCGAACAAAGTCGTTTCAACTTGAGCTTCTGGGACCGACAGAGTACTCTGAGTGCTCGTGTAGTTCAGGGAAGACTCCTCAGGCAAGAAGACTAGGCCAGATCTCGCATCGGTTTGATTTTTCCATCTTGACGGTCCTGAGTCCTAACAAAGCAGATGTGATCCATGCGAAATTTTCAGATCTTCTTCGTCACGTAGTCAAACGAGCAGTCGAATACGACGCGATCGATTCGATCAGAATCGCCGACGATTCTTGTGGTTACATGGGATCAATCTACAAACCAGAGTTCGCCTTCACTATTGTTCGTAGACAGGTCGAGCTGGGACGAGCAATCATCAAAGGGGGAAAGTACTCTGTTCTCCACAGTGACGGAGATGTCACGAAATACCTCGCGGCACTAGCTCAAGGTTACTCGGGCTTTCACCCTCTCGACACTAGGCCAAAATCAACCATTGCGGCCGCGCGTGAGTGGGCAACTGCGCTGGCCGCTGTGAGGGGATCCCTCCCAGACGCCATCTTCTTCACCGGTATCCCGATAGACCTCCTCTGTAACCCCAGGGTCTCTGAGGAGGAGCTGGTTGATGTCGTCAAATGCGTGATCAAAAATGTAGGGTCTGATCGCTTGGTCTTGACGACGACGCATCGCCCCTACCCGGGTTGGTCGTTCCGAGATTTCGAGAATAAGGCAAACGCGATCAGAGAATATGCGCATTCGATTTTCCATTCAGCATTCTAGGCTGGCGAGGACACGCGTCAAGATAGATGCACGCCATGTCCCCCGGTGATGGAAAGAACTTACCTTGCCTTTAGCCTACGTGTCCACGTCTCACTGGCTGAGAACCTTCGAAGCTTCAACACAGGGCTTTCCGATTCTTTGCGCTTGCTGGCTTTGTCATCGGGCGAGTGGCTGCGATTCTTAGATTGTCTGAAGTCATGTCTCATAAGGTCACTGTAACATCAGGGTCTAGCTCACTATTGCCTGGAGATTTCCTCTAGGGTTTTTCCCTTCGTTTCAGTACCTAGGACAGCGACCGCAATGGCTCCCAATATGTGAGCCAAAGCAAAAATCGCGAATGCAGCCGGAAGGCCTCCGTATGCGTAGAGGAGTGGGGTGGCCGTCGGTGCGATGACTCCTGCGGCACGTCCAATGCTCGCTGCAGCTCCCGTACCAGTCCCTCTCATACGGGTGGGGTACAGTTCAGGGGTGTACGCGTACAAGGCTGACCAAGCACCGAGGTTGAAGAAAGAAATGACGATGCTCCATAGTAGTATGGATGATGGAGCTGCGGCTAGGCTTAGCAGGACGCTTCCTACGCCAGCCAAGGCAAGATACGTGATTGCAATCGGCTTCCTTCCGACGCGATCCAGCAGAAGCGCCGCGGTATAGTAACCTGGGACCTGTGCCAAGGTGACGATAAGTACCCATTCAATAGATTTTACGACCGTGAGGTTCATCGGGGAACTCGCGTAGAAAGTGGGCAACCAAGTGAAGATTCCATGGTATGTGTAGACCAACACTGCCCATGCAATCCATAACATAGCAGTTCTTTTTCGAAAAGTCGGAGACCACAGTTCCTTCAAGGCGGCTCTGGAACCGAATTTCGAAGCAGCGACTTTCATCACTTGCCCGAAGTCTGCGGGAACTAGCTTGTATTTCTTGAGGAGGATTGTTACCTCTTCGGTTCTGCCCTTCAGCTGCAGATATCGAAGTGATTCCGGCGCAGAAAAGGCGACAATGGGAATCAAGAAAAGTGGCACCAAGGCCACTAGGAAGGTAGGACGCCATCCAAGGCTCGGAAAGAGAAAACGCGGGAAAACAAGCGAAAGCAGCGCACCGTAGACCCAAGACGTTTCAACTAACCCCAAGAATCGCCCCCTATACTTCGCTGGAACGTATTCTGAGACGTAGACTCCTGGTTGTGGCAGAGCGCCACCTAGCCCTATGCCGGCCAGAAAACGCAGGACCGCCATGGTCAGGGGATCGGGGGCAAGCGAATTTAGTGCAGTGAAAACTGTCATCGTCAGAATCGTCAGAAGCAGCGTCTTCTTTCTCCCGATGTGATCCGCCAGGACACCACATGAAAGCGCACCCACGAACATGCCAAGGTAACCTGCACTCAGAAGAAGACCGGAAACGAGAGGTTGCTGTTTCAGTCCAAACTCGGCTATTATCGGAGTCAATACCGCCGCTATAAGCAGGACGTTCATCGCGGTGAATCCGTAGATCAGACTGCCAAGCAATAGCAGCCCATAGTGAAAACGCGTTAGCGGAGCTTTCTCAAGGATTTCAATGACATCTTTGCTCAATTCAGGATTCCCTCAGTGAGAACATCATCTGAATCGCTTTAGGCCAGAATCGAACCACTTGAGTATTTAAGCGGTCGCGCGCCTGCACGAAGGCGGTCACGGAATGGAAGGTGTAAGGGTTTACAGACCTACAGGGATAGGAATCTGCTCGCGATACTGCCGACACTGTTTTGATTCCGACTGGTTCAGTATCCAAAGAGGCATGATCCAGAGCAACATCATCCTTGTCTGACAAGTACAGAGAAGACCCATTTGCGGTCTCCCGCATAATGGCACTGAACTGGCGTTCTCCTGATAACTATTTTAATGTGGCCAGTACTCAAAGTACTACTGGCGTGTGTCTTGCCAAATCGAATTGATGATACAGACTATCACATTCTCACCGCACTTACGGAGGATGGCAGACGTTCCCTGAGGGATATCGCCCGCACCGCAGGGGTGAGTACGCCCACAGTCGAAAGTCATCTGCGGAAAATGCTGGATATGGGTTTGATCAAGAAGATTGCGCCCATAATTGATGCTTCCAAGATAACGAGTGGGCTATTTGCCGTTGCGACGGCAAGGGTAGAACCCGGTAAGGCTGATGATGTCCTGAACGCTCTGGCAAAGGTGCCGGAGATACGGAACGTCTACGGAATGACAGGCGAACACAACGTGCTCTTTACCGTGTTCACAGCTAGCCTGGATGAACTTCAGACACTTCTGTCATCGACGATCTCGTCGATACCGAACGTGGCATCTCTAACTTATAATGTGGTAGCGCGGGTCGTCAAGGATGAACCGAACGTTGCAATCCGCCCGGGCCAATTTGTTAGACTCACCTGTGACCTATGTGGACAAGAAATACATGGCGACCCCGTCACACTTCTGATTGGAGATAGAAACCGCTACTTCTGCTGCAAACCGTGTCTCACTGAATATAAGGAAAGATACGGAACAAAGATCACCAAGCTCATGC
This sequence comes from Candidatus Bathyarchaeota archaeon, assembly GCA_963706285.1. Taxonomy (GTDB): domain Archaea; phylum Thermoproteota; class Bathyarchaeia; order 40CM-2-53-6; family 40CM-2-53-6; genus CAVPLU01. The sequence goes on along the minus strand of CAVPLU010000020.1, from coordinate 5,400 downwards.
TCGAACGAAAAGACTAGAATGCTAGTACCCGTCCGCCGTCAGTGCTGGAGCTTTCACGGAATCGCCGTGGGAGTAAATCTGGAAAGCAGAAGAGAGTTGCCAACAACCGTTACAGAGCTGAACGCCATCGCCCCGGCTGCAAGGAATGGTAAGTAATCGTACACTCCAGCGCCCAGAAATGGAACAAGCGCTCCCGCTGCGACAGGTATCAATATCGTGTTGTAGGCGAAAGCCCAGAAGAGGTTTTGTTTGATTTTCTGCAACGTGCGCTTGCTCAGCTGGATCGCAGTAACGACGTCTATCGGATCATCTCGAATGAGGACTATCCCACCAGTTTCGACTGCGACATCCGTTCCACTTCCAATGGCGATCCCAACATCAGCCGCAGCCAGGGCAGGGGCGTCGTTCACTCCATCGCCGACCATAGCGACGTGCCTACCCTCGTGTTGGATTTCTCTGATGATCCGTTCCTTCTGATCGGGGAGCACTTGTGATAGTACTCGTTCAATCCCGAGCTTCTTCGCAATTGTGCGTGCCGTTCTTTCGTTGTCCCCAGTCAGCATGACGACTTCAATGCCCATCAGAGCAAGCTGCCGGATCGCTTCTGCAGAATGCTCTTTGAGGGTGTCCGCGACTGCTATCAAGCCGGCAATGTTGTTGTCGATTGAGAGGATCATTGCTGTCTTGCCTTCGTTCTCTAGAGTCAAGATTTGGTTCTCGACCTCGCTAGGGACAGTGAAAGCTGAGGTCGACATCAACAGGAGATTTCCGAACTTGATCTCGTGCCCATCATAATGGCACCTTACTCCCATTCCTGGGATTGCTTCGAACGACTCAGGATCAGGAATCTGTATCTGCAATCGGCGGGCTTCGCGTTGAATTGCCTCGCCAAGAGAATGCTCCGACCTCTTCTCGGCAATCGCTGCATACCGTAGCACGTCTTCTTTTGCGAGGCCGCGGTAGGTAATGATGTCAGTGACGGTGGGTTCGCCCATAGTCAATGTTCCGGTCTTATCGAATACTACAGTGTCCACTTTTTCTGCTGCTTCGAGGTGTTCGCCGCCCTTGATCAGAATTCCTTGTTGTGCTCCTTTGGCTGTGCCAACCATGACTGCTGCCGGCGTCGCAATTCCGAGGGCGCAGGGGCAAGCTATTATGACCACTGAGACGAAGGCCAGCAAGGCAAAGTTCAGTCCAATCTGGCCGATGAAATACCAAATCAACGCCGAGATGCTGGCAATTGCCAGAACTGCGGGCACGAAATAGCCGGCTATTCTGTCTGCCAGTCTCTGTATTGGTGCTCTTGCCATCTGTGCCTCCTCCACGAGTTGGATAATTTTGGAGAGGACAGTGTCTGCTCCGACCTTCTCTGCTCTGGCTCGTACAAAACCGGTTTTGTTGATAGTGCCTCCGATCACCTGGTCGCCTGTTTCCTTTTCGACGGGTATGCTTTCTCCAGTGATCATTGACTGGTCGATCGCTGTGTGGCCTTCGAGGACCACCCCATCAACAGGCACTCTTTCACCTGGCCGAACAAGGAACAGGTCGCCAACTTGCACTTCTTCTACAGGGATGTCTGCCTCCCTGCCGTCGCGCACGATGCGTGCAGTTCGGGATTGAAGATCCAAGAGCTTCCTGATTGACTCAGAAGCCTTAGCTTTGCTCATGTATTCGAGTGTATTCCCAAGCAGGACGAGTGTTATGATCAAAGCAGCCGTGTCAAAATATACTGTGTTAGAAGGGAACACTGAAGGATAGACAGTCACGATGAAACTGTAGGCCCAAGCCGCGCTTGTGCCTATTGCAATGAGCGTATCCATGTTCCCCATGCGGTTCCTCAATGCATCATACGTGCCTTTGTAGAATCTCAAGCCCACGCCAAACTGAACCGGCGCGCTTAGCAGAAGCAGCAAGTAGTTGTTCAGAACCTGCGGCAAGACTAGGACATAGGTCAGTATCATTGTAGGGACGGTCAGAATTGCGCCGATCGAGAAAAGCGTCTTAAGTCTGCGCAGTTCAACCTCAGGCTTCTCAAATTGCCTGAGACAGCTTTCGCTGCAGAAATAGTATGTCGTTCCCCTGATGGTCTTCTTTATTCGTGCCGTATTCTCGTCGACATACATTCCGCATATAGGATCTTTCATCTCGTGGTCAGCCCTCCTAGGCAGGTTGGTCTCGGTTCTCGGGCTCTTTCATCAATCCGATCAGCATCCGCACAGTTGCGACCGAGAATAAAGAGTGAGTGATTCATTACCACAAGATATTCCAAGCGAATGTTGACAATCCGTAGAGATTTGCAGACGGAAACGCCGAAGATGACCATACATACGGCAAGCGGATTTATAATAGCACTCCATTGTCATAGGCGTCTCAGAAGAGGGCGATCCGTGACCAGCTTGATGCCGTCGCGGCTTCTTCCCTTCCTCGCGTCCCTGCTCTTTTGGAGGAAGAAGCCAAGGCAAAATACTACAGAGGCGACGACGGCAGAGTCCAACCCTGAGATTGAACACACAATCAACGAGCCTGACGCGTCACGTTCTCGTGAGATCCTGAAGGTGCTCAAGCTGGAACGTGAGATCATTGGAACCGCACTCACGACTATCTATGAATCAGAGATACAAGAGATCATAACCCGCGACGAGCGCGATCGCCTTCTAGACAAATATTCCTCGGATTTGAAAGCGCTCGAGTCAAGAATTGCAGATAATCAGCGGATTGTGGACACATTTGACTTGGAATCGGCAAGAAAAGAACTCTTGCTCAGTTTCCGCGAGAAGCTAACCGAGATAGACAAGAAGCTCGCAGATCTACGCTCCGGTCCCATGCCTACGCAATCTCTCAATCCTGAGATCAAGAGCAGTCATGAAGTGGTAGCCCCTATCGAAACAGCTCAGACAACGCCTCAGCTGGATCTGAAGACAACGGGAAGCGGACTTCGGGATGCCAAGATCAGGACTGAGAAGAAGATCGAAGCAATTAGGGAAGAAGTCCTCAAAGCCATGGAACGCCTTGAACAGATCGAATCAGAGGGCTAGTTGTTGAGCTGGATCGAGGCGGCGAAAAGAGCAGCGGTTGAAAAGGCGCTTGGGGAAATCCAAGACGTACGCGTCCTTGGAATAGGAAGCGGCACCACTCTCGAACTCCTCGTTCCCGAACTTGCGAAGTTGATCAAGAATACAGGACTTGAACTGACACTTGTACCAACATCTCGTCAGATCGAAGAAGCAATCACCAAGGCTGGCCTCACGTTTGTATGTCCCAACGATGTCAGCCAGATCGATCTTGCACTGGACGGAGCTGACCAAGTGGAATCACAAACGTTGAATCTCATCAAAGGCAGAGGCGCCGCGTTGACGAGAGAGAAGATCGTAGACTCGGCCGCAAAGAGGCTGATAGTGATTGTTGACGAGAGGAAACTGACTCACACGTTGGGTAGCGGCCAGGTGCTCCCGGTAGAAGTGATACCCTTCGCACATAGGCTCGTCACGAAAAGGCTCGCTGAACTGGGCGGCAAGCCGGAGCTAAGGTGTAGCAAAGGATCCAACCCGATTACAACAGACAACGGCAACTTTGTGATTGATGTGGATTTTGGCCCGATGAAGGATGCCTACCTGCTAGATGGTCAGCTGAAATCGATTCCAGGCCTTGTAGAGACAGGTCTCTTTTTGGACTTGACAGATCGTGTGTACATCGGCCTGATTGATGGAGGAGTCAAGGTACTCGAATCCAAATAGCCTCTGTGCCTGATCTACCCGGAGGTGCCTACGTTTTATCCGGTTAGTGCAGATGGTGCCGGGAGGGGGTATCGAACCCCCGACTTCTGGGCCCTATGCTCTCCAGATTATGAGTCTCGCCAATCCGGCCCTTGCTGGCGCTCTACCAGCTGAGCCACCCCGGCGGCGCTGATACGGTGAGCCATTCCGTACATTAAGCCTTGCCCGATGGGGCAAATGGGTGCTCACAGAACGATCGGTCGTGCGACAGACTTAAGGCAACGTTAGGAGCGTTCAGGCAATGAGTAGTGGGATCAGAAATTGAGCACTGATTCCGACTTTCGCTTTCTCACACTCGACGATGTTGTAACCAAAGGAAAGACCGTATTTGTTAGGGCAGACATCAACTCCCCACTCGATCCTACAACCAAGCAGATCATTGACGACACACGCATCAGGATGGCGTGTCACACGCTCGAGTTCTTGAAGAACGCAAGAGTTGTCATGGGATCTCACCAAGGCCGACCTGGGGACGAGGACTTCACCTCACTTGAAGCTCACTCCAGACTCCTGCAGAAACACGTAGGACAACACGTCAGGTTCGTAGAGGACACAATAGGCCCGGAGGCGAGACAGCAAATCAGGAATCTGAAGATCGGAGAGATACTAGTACTCGACAACCTACGTCTCTGCTCCGAAGAGAACATCTCGGCCGCACCAGACAAGCTTGCTGATACCATTATGGTCCGCCGGCTGGCGCCGTTGCTTGACGTGTATGTGAACGACGCTTTCGCCACCGCACACCGGACTCAAGCATCGATCGTTGGGCTCCCGCGGGTGGTTCAGGCAGTAGCGGGTAGGCTCATGGCCAAGGAATTGGAGGCTCTCAAACAGGCCTATCATAGTCCGCAGAGACCGAGTGTCTACGTTATTGGGGGCGCAAAGGTCGAAGACAAACTTCCGATAATTGAGAATATCCTCAAGACCGGAAAAGCTGACAAGGTCTTAGTTGGTGGATTAGTAGCGAACGTCTTCCTCAGAGCAACAGGGATCGATTTCGGAGGCGCTGGAAATCGCGGACTGGAGAAGTCCCCAGCGCTGCTTGACAAAGCACGAGCAATTCTGAGTGACTACAAGGACAAAGTCGTTCTGCCGAAAGACCTCGCTCTCTCACGAGATGGCAAACGTGTTGACGTTCCGGTTGGTCAGGGAACAAAGGGTGATGCGGTTCGTGACATCGGAATAGAGACATCCCGTCAGTACGCGGAGATCATCAAAGGATCGAAGACAGTCGTCTCAAGCGGCCCCTTAGGAGTCTTTGAGGAAAAGGGTTTCGAACTTGGAAGCAAGACTGCGCTTGAAGCGATGGCAGCGCAAGGTGCCTACTCAGTTGTTGGTGGCGGACACATGGGAAGCTACGCGAATGTGCTCGGGCTGGAAAAGCGTATTTCTCACGTGAGCACGGCTGGAGGAGCGATGCTGACATTCCTTGCAGGAGAGGAGCTACCGGGTGTCAGGGCGCTCGTTGAGGCCGCTCGCAGGCAGAAATCCGAATAGCACGACATATGGCGCACGCTCGGTTGACGCTCTAGGGATGACGCGAGAGCACCCGACTGGCATCGCAATCAGAGTTCTCAATCAAGAACATTCACTCCCGACGCATATGTGCACCACTATGTCTGCTCCA
>CAVPLU010000019.1:0-36974 GCA_963706285.1 Candidatus Bathyarchaeota archaeon | reverse complement strand
CCCCCAGAATCTCAAGCTCACCATGGTTCTTCACCAGTTTGTGGACGAAGTCCCAGACGACTCCTCTCCTGCACCTTTCACCGACAACGTTCGCAAACCTAAAGGACCAGACCTTGATCTTCGCGAACTCTGTGTATGCTTGTGCATAGGCCTCGCAAGCGAGCTTGGAGGCTCCGTAAAGAGAAGTCTGCGTTGGGAAGAAGTCTTCAGGAGTCGGCTTGATCGCGGCCTCACCATATAGTGCGGAAGTCGACGCGAACACAAAATCTTGGATACCATTCTTGATCATTGACTCCAAGATGTTTATGGTTCCAATGAGGTTGTTCTCCAAGTCCGACCGGTGATTAGCTAAGCTTTCTCTGATGTTCGCGTGAGCAGCCATGTGAAAGACAACATCATGGCCTTCGAGGATTTTGTCGAGTTGCCGTTCGTCTCTTATGTCAACAGTATGAACGCTTAGACGAGGATTTTCCAAACGCTGCTTGAGATTATCAATATGACCACAGGACATGTTGTCGACAACTGTGACCGAATATCCGTTGTCGAGAAGTTGGTCAACCAAATGGCTTCCGATGAAGCCAGCCCCACCTGTTACAATCGCCTTCATAGATCTCACAAATTGCTGGTTCCTGCAGTTTTGGTTCTTCATCTTTTCGGTTCCTTGACTATGACAGAAATACGACGCGGTTTTCTCTAGCCGACTCGTAGATGGCATATGCGAGCTTGAGGGACTCCAAGCCATCTGAACCATTGCCCAAGGGCTCACGGTTCTCTCTTATCGCTGTTACGAAATCCTTCCACTCTTCGAGACAGGATTTGTCTTCGCCGCGGAATTCGATGCATTGCTCTTTGAATGGTTCTGTGAATGACCTTTTGCCGAACTACGGCTCGTTCAACTCCATAGCTTCCGCCGAGCCCTTCAACCGTGATATACCCATCCTTTCCAAAGATCTCGAATGAGAAGAGGTTCTTCCATTGCGTCCAGCTAACATGCATCGAGGCGATCTGGCCAGTTGGCGTGCGTAGGAGGCCGAAAGCATTGTCTTCCAATGGAGCTATGTTCCAGAACCCTGCGGATATGAATCCTGCCACCTGAGCGAAGTCTCCTGCAAACCAGCGAAAGAGGTCAAGCACATGTACTCCCTGGTCTACGAGTTCGCCTCCTCCCGAGAGCTCTCCTCTTGCTCGCCATTCTCTGTCATAACCAGGCCGCCCACACATTCCATATGTGCAGCGCAGGAACATCAGATCCCCGATCAGACCACCGTCAAACCATTCTCTAGCCTGCCGTAGCCCTGGATGGTGGCGCAGTGTAAAACCAGTCTTGAGTTTGACCCCCATCCCTCTTGCCGTATCCACGATCTGCTTCGCCTCTACAGGTTCTCTGGCCAGAGGTTTCTCGCAGAACACATGTTTTCCCTCCTTGAGTGCGGCCATACTCATCGGTGCATGAAGATGGTTTGGAACACAGACAATCACAGCTTCCAAATCATCCCTTGCAACCAAATCTTCCCACCTGAGGGTGGACTCGCATCCCATCTCTTCCGCAAGGAGTCTCGCCGCGTTCGACTCGATATCGGCTACAATAGTCAGCTCCGTATCTTGAAGGTCAACGACAGCTCGTGCCCGACGCCACCCTTGCCGACCCGCGCCTATCAATCCGACTTTCATGTCGCTCGCTTTTTCCGACTGAGGTCAATTGTTGCTCATTTTACTGACCATGTGCTTTATAGGTTCACCATAAGCTACTGCGCTGGGCATCCTGCTTGATAATCTCAAGGACTCCAGTGCGACTTCCGCTCGGAGGCGGTGGCACTGACCTTGCGTCCTACTACTCGAAGTTCGGGGGTTTCTTCGTCAGCGCAGCCATAGACAAGTACAACTACATCAGCGTCAAGAGAAGATTCGAGAACGGTTTTAGGATCAGCTACTCGAAGACGGAAATTACGGACAGCATCGAGAAGATTGAGCAACCAATTGTCAGAGAAGCACTGAAGCTCCTCAACGTCAGGAGACTATTTGGAGATGGTCTCCATAGCCGACATCCCAGGCCGCTCTGGCTTAGGTGGCTCAAGCAGCTACGCAGTGGGCGTGCTGAACGCCCTGCATTTCTTCAAGAGAGAGAACGTTCCTCGCCAAACTCTGGCTGAGGAGGCTTGCCGCATAGAAATCGATGTCCTGAAGGAGCCCATTGGGAAGCAGGATCAGTATGTTGCTTCTTTCGGCGGAATCAACTCTTACGAGATTGAAAAAGACGGCACGGTGAAGGTGAGCCCGTTGGTCATCTCGCCTCACAGCACCGCTGAGCTCGAGAACAATCTCCTCCTTTTCTACACAGGCATCAAGAGAGATGCCTCACAGGTACTGGGGCGCCAGAAACAAGATCAGGAGAAAGGCGACAAACGAGTCATTGAGACTATGCATGAGATCAAGAGGATCGGCTACCAAGTCCGAGATTCTTTGGCGAACGGAGACATACGAAGCTTCGGTGAATTGCTCGACCTCCATTGGCGCACGAAGAAGAACTTGTCAGAGCAGATCAGCAACAGCCGTATTGACCAACTGTATGAACTCGCGATGCGGAACGGAGCCTTGGGAGGCAAGATCATGGGCGCAGGAGGCGGGGGCTTTTTCATGTTCTACTCAGAGAATGGCAAGGAAAGACTGCGGAGCGCCATGTCGAAGGAGGGACTGACGGAAGTCAGGTTCAGATTCGACCTTGACGGGTCGAAGATAATACTGAACATCTAGGTGGTTGAATTGAAAAGAGGATTTGTGAGCAGCTTTCTAGCGGAGTTCGCTGATGTTGCTAGACGCATATCTGAAGACGACATTAACAAGACTATCGAGTTGTTGTTTGAGGCTTGGAAGCAAGGAAGCAAGATCTTCATCATAGGCAACGGAGGCTCAGCATCGACTGCCACGCATTTCGCGTGCGATCTCGCGAAGACAACGGCAGTTGAGGGAAAGAAACGGTTCAAGGTCATCAGCCTCACGGACAATGTTCCGTTGTTGACTGCATTGACAAATGACGACGGGTTCGCAAGCATCTTTGTCGAGCAACTCAAGAATCTGCTCGAGAAAGACGACGTACTGATAGCTATCAGCGTTCACGGTGGATCCGGGCAGGACAAAGCAGGTCTCTGGTCGCAGAATCTGCTAGCCGCAATACAGTATGCGAAGGACAACCACGCTAGAACCATTGGAATGGCCGGCTTCGACGGAGGAGCCTTCAAGACCATGACCGACGTATGCATAGTGGTGCCTGCGAATTCCACACCTTATGTTGAGTCTTGGCACGCGACGCTTGAGCATCTCATCTGCAGTTCCCTGAAAGAGAGGATTCAGAATACTTGAGCGCTCGCGGCGTCCTCCTAGATCGTGATGGCGTCATCAATGAGCTTGCGTACTTCCCAGAGGTCGGCGTCATAGACTCGCCACTCAACCCTGACCAGTTTAAGCTCCTTCCTGGCGTTCCGGAGGCCATACGAGCCCTGAACGAACTTGGCTTCAAAGTTGCGGTCGTCTCCAATCAACCTGCAATCGCGAAGGGCAAGATGACCGAGAGACTCTTCGCTGAGATCAGATCGAAGATGAAGAAGAAGCTTGAACGCGAAGGCGCTCACTTGGATGCCGAATACTACTGCTTCCACCATCCCGACGCGGTAAGAGAAGAGTACAAGGTCAATTGTGACTGCAGGAAACCCAAGCCCGGACTCCTTCGTGAAAGCCTCGTCCGAGCTCGGTTTGGATCCTTCAAGATCGTTCTCAGTGGGCGATAGCCTAGTTGATGTCAAGGCTGGAAAAGCTGCGGGGTTCACAACGATTCTCATCGGATCGATGAAATGCGACCTATGCCGGTCTGATGGATCAGGAAGACGCTCACCCAGATTTCGTAGCCGCAAGCTTAATCAAAGCGGTTGAGACGATCCGCAGGAAGTGATACGTAGTGGAGATTTTCCTAGACACAGCGAGCATCAAAGAGATCAAGGAGATATTGCCGTGGGGCTTGATCAGCGGGGTAACAACGAACCAGAAGATCTTCCTCGCCGAAAAAGGATGCAATTTCAAGGATAGAGTCCAAGAGATACTCTCACTTGTGAACGGTCCTCTGAGCGTAGAATTGACGAAGACCGATGGAACCGACGAGGAGTTGATCAAGGAGGCTCTGGAGTACTCAAGGTGGAGCCCGAAGAACATAGCGATTAAAGTTCCTATGTTCGGAAACGGCAGGGGCCTCAAGATCATCAGTCAGCTTCGAAAGCGCAGGGTCAAGACGAATGCGACCGCACTCATATCTGTAAATCAGGTGATGTTGGCTGCCAAAGCAGGCGCAACGTATGCAAGCATCTTCTTCAATCGGGTGAAGGATGCGGGCGAAGATGCGGAGCGAGTCGTCAGGGAATCACGAGCTCTGCTTGACAGGATGGACTCGCCGACGAAGATCATCGTTGGAAGCATCAGGAAGCCTGAGGATGTCACCCAGGCTGCAGTCGCCGGGACACATGTGATCACGATCCCTTACAAGATCCTGACCCAGATGCCCTACCACAAGAAGACTGAGGAGACGATAGCGGAGTTCGACCGCGCGTGGCAGGAGTTCAAACAAGCCGAGAAGAAGTGACGCTGGTAACCGGCGAACTCAACTCGTGAACTGCTTCTGCAGCTCTTCATAGCCTTTCGGTGTTCCAATATCCCAAACGTAGCTGGAGAGCATGTAGGCGTAGACTTCTTCTTGCCTGCAAAGCCAGGCTATGAAATTGCCCAGGCTCATCCCTTTTCCACCGATGTGCAAGTACTGTTCGGTTCTCAGTAGTGACTCGAACGGTAGAATGTAGATGCAAGCTCCAACGAAGAGTTGTTGTGGGTTTCTTCGGCTTCTCCTCAAAGTCGATGATCTCTGTTGTCGCTTCCGAGCGTCACGGCGGAACCTAGCTTGACTTCCTCTAGGCTCTTCTGATTGTAGACCGCCACGACCGTCTTCCGTCTCTGTCGATAGAATTCCAGCATTCCAGTGAGGCTCGATGTGAAGATGTTGTCGCCGCAGATGACTAGGTAGTCATCAGGCTCGAGCTTTGGAGCCAGTTGAGCCAAAGCTCCGACGGCTCCGAGCTTCTCCTCTTCGTTTCTCGATTGTTCAACGACGAGCTCGATATTTGTCAGATCCTTGGAGGTTAGCCACGACTCGAATGCTGGCTTGAACCTGAGATTGGTCGTGAGCAGTATCTTCTCTGGGGCTACTCCGTGAGCTTGTCTAGGATGTAGTCGATCGCGGGTCTACCCGCGATGGGCAGCAGACTCTTCGGCAGTTCGGCCGCCAGTCTGCCCCATCCTCTTTGCGTAGCCTCCTGCGAGAATGATAGCCTTCATGATCTTCACTTCTGCAACGGTAGGAGCTCTCTGATGAGTCCTGATCTTGCGGTGTACCGAACGGCAATCCGCATCGCACCGTAGGTTCTCTATGATGGACCGGTGATGCGGCATTTCAATTGGCTGGTGGATCATGAATTGTTGATACACGCAGGAGTTCGTTGTCACGCGACCCAATTGGCAGGTTCCCGATCGTGCCCCTTCTCCTTGCGATAGTGAGCTCGCACTCTTAGGGTGACGGCAAGGCCACTGAGGCACACCACTGCCATCATGATTGTTTCTCCGACCGGTAGTCACGGAGGATACACACGCCCTTCTCAGGGCCGAATACATGTCCACCCGACCATATCTGAAGTAGGGATCGCGTCCGATAGCTCCAAGGTCAACGGCCGACTCTCGCAGGCGCTCACGAACCTGTCCCGCCGACGCACCCAAGCAATGACTCCAAACCAGTGCGGCAGCTCCAGACGAGATTGCAGAAGCTTGGGATGTTCCGATCATCTCCTCATATCTGTTGCCTGGCAGCGTAGTAGACAATGGCGACAACTGGCGCTGAGAGCTCGATCCAGTCACCATAGTTGGAAGACGCCCATTTCAGATCACTTTGGTACGAGCCGGCAACAGAAACAACGAATTCCCCAAACGCTGCCGGGTAGTAATGGCTGGCCGGTGTTCTGGTTGCCCGCGGCTGCAAAAAACTCAAGATACCTCGGTGCCAAGAATACTCGAAGGCGTGTCTCAGAAGCCGCTGAGAAGATATGGGATCCATAGCTGTTGTAAGTTACGTTCGCGCCTCTGTTTGTTGCGTCTATCACACCCTTGGCAACATCATAGACGGTCCCATGCCTCCCATGTCCAAGACCTTCTCTGCCATGATGCTGACCTGTGAAAGCCCAGCAATTCCTAAGTTGTTGTGTGTGACGGCGCCGATGATTCCAGCAACTTGTGTGCCGTGCCCGGTAGGCTGTCATCGAAAGAGGCAGGATCGTTGTTGACCCAGTCGTAGCCCACAGGAAGATAGTTGCCGGCCAAGTCCTCGTGTTGTAGCCGATTCCGGTGTCAATCACTGCAACGATCACAGAGTTCTCTCCGAGCTCCATATCCCAGGCCGGGCCCGCGTGTATCCTTCGAGGGGTCCATTGGCTGGGCCACAGGGGATCGTTTGGAGTAAACGTGGAAAAGATATAGTTCCGCTCCACATATTCGAATCTCGCGAGTGCAGCGCGCCCGTACGATGACGCTGAGATGGCTTACTCATCGAATCTGACGAGGAAGGCATGAATCTCGGGCAGCTCGTCCACGACAACGCCACCCCAGCTTCTCACGACCTCCCACGTAGCGTCTTCAGATTCCACGCCCAGACCTATTATCAGTTCTCCTCGTGCGCACTCGCCTGACGCTTGTGCCAGACTTTGGGTTCGTGAGGGCTATGAAGATTTCACCACGGCACAACTGGACTCATGGCAAGGCCAATAAGGGTAACCAATACAAGATATGCCGGTTCCGGTAATTCGCAACACTAGTCACCTCTAAGCCACCGCCTCTTCCGCCGGCTCCAGTTGAGCTTTTCTGCTTTCAGGTACACAATCTACTTCCGTACACCGCGATTGTCACAGGTGCTCTACTAGCAAGCTCGTTCCCGGGACAAAGAAGTATTGTGATTCTAGTACCTAGGCTCAGGCAAGAGGCGCCACCGCCATTTTTTGACCACGTGACACTCAGTTGTCGCTATCGTTGTGGTGGATCTACCCCCGTTAGGGTCCGTGCCAAGTCGACTTTTTGGCAGGTTCCCTGTTGTCGGGTTCCCCATCGTCAGATTCCCTGTCGTCAAGCCCCCCGTCGGGAGGACCGGTTTCGGTGGCAGGCCCAGCATTGGAACGTCATAGTTCGCGCCCCAGAATAGGAGACGTAGCTCTGTATAGCCCGAACTTGACTTCAGAATATACCACACACCAGTACTCGGACGCCACACAATCAGATCAAGCCTACCATCACCATCAAAATCACCCACAGAGGAGTGTCATAGTCCGACGCTCGAAGAATAGGAGACGTAGCTTGTATAGCCCGAACTTGACTTTCAGAATATACCACACACCAGTACTCGGACGCCACACAATCAGATCAAGCCTACCATCACCATCAAAATCACCCACAAGAGGAGTGTCATAGTTCGCGCCCCAGAGAATAGGAGACGTAGCTTGTATAGCCCGAACTTGACTTCAGAATATACCACACACCAGTACTCGGACGCCACACAATCAGATCAAGCCTACCATCACCATCAAAATCACCCACAAGAGGAGTGTCATAACCAGTTCGCGCCCCAAGAATGGAGACGTAGCTTGCCTATAGCCCGAACTTGACTTCAGAATATACCACACACCAGTACTCGGACGCCACACAATCAGATCAAGCCTACCATCACCATCAAAATCACCCACAAGAGGAGTGTCATAGTTCGCGCCCCAAGAATAGGAGACCCAACTTGACCCGGTCTTGATATACCACACACCAGTACTCGGACGCCACACAATCCAGTCAGCCCCCAGCCATCGCTGTTGAAGTCGCTCACAAAAGGAACATCGTCAGTTCGCCCCCCAAGAACCGTAAGCGTAGCCCGTGTAGCTATAGCTTGACATGAGAACATACCACGTTCCAGTACTCGGACGAAATATGGCAAGATCAGGCTGGGCTGTAACCGTAATTGTAGGTGCAACAACATCTGAGATGATTGCGGCATTTTGGTACAATCCGAAGAAACCGTTTGCCGGGCTCATGGTCATGTAGAAATAGCCACCATGGCTTCCATAACCATAGTCATTCACGTCTCCGCCGCTGGTTCCCCAACTGTTCCGCACAATCCACCAGCCACCGGATAATTCATCGCCATACCAACCCACAATAACAACAAAGTGTCCACCATATGAGCCTGAGGGGCTATGGCCATAGTAGTACGACTGCCAGAATGCAGCATCATACCATGGGAAATCATCGAATACGGGCATCCAGACGATCACGGGGCCGTGAGTGTATAGGTAATTCTTGATGTTCGTTGTGGTTGTTGAGATCCAAGTCCATCCGGTGATCGTGTATGTTCGTGCAAGATAGTTTGAGCAGCGGCCGGTTCCGCAAGAGTACCTAACGCCGTTGTAGGGGTTGCATGCCTCGTCAGGTGTTCCATGGTCTCTTAGGTAGTTCAAGGGAACACTCAGGGAGCTACCCGAACAAGTTCCCGTAGAACACTGGAGAATGTTCTGCTCGGAGAGGTCGATTCCCGTTGAGGGGTTGGCCTTCTTGATTTGGTACTGACCTTCCACGGCACCAACAGAGGCAAACGCCCAACAACTTCCACACCCATCCTGATCCCTGACAGGAGTCATGTAATTGGTCCCTGTCGTGCTCAAACCAGTCCAACCGCTCCATGAGAAACTGGTGGGCGAGCTTCCCAACATACTCTGCTTTCGCTAGGGTCTGCTTCCGGAACCTCGCTCGGCAGACCACCAGCCTCCTCAGTCCAGTATCCTCCTGTAGGAGTACCCAAGGTTCGGGGCGGCGTGGAACCAGAGTCTTGGGCCCACAAGATGGTACTTGACTGAAGTATCACTATCAGCAAGAAAGCAGCCAGAACGCATGTCACTGTTACTGAGTGGAACACAGCGCATCGTTCCCGTTCTCATTCTTCGATTCATATATATCGCTTCTGGGACTACATACCAGACTTTATGCGAGGAAGGTGGAGCATGACATTACTAGTTTTGGCCGTCGCCTTGGACTGACTCTCTTGCTGCTCATCGTAGTATTGATCTGTGTGGTCGTTTCATCAGGCACATTGATGGCAATGACGAGGAAGTTGGGAGCACCTCTCCCTCAATCAGGCGTTCTCCCTCCCACCGGAGGATTGCCTGAGGAATCACTCACACTAGAAGGCGACTTCCGTGCGACGGCGGCCTGTTCCACAAATTGGACGTCAGTGCATTGCCAGGGTATGTAGTTACGCTGCGTTTCGCCTCCTCTGAGCTTCAGGGTTGGGCCGCGGCTCATCTGGGACAGGATGTCACAGTCTTGGGTTACTGGGATGAAACGCAGCAGTCGATCTTTCAAGTGGAGTCTGCAACTGTCTCATGATACAGGGCGAATCCCATTTATCCATTGGCTCAAATAGTTGCCGCCACCACAATTGCTGACTTTGTGCCAGTCGATCGTCTTTTTGAAGCCCCCTCCTCATTACCTACTTTGGGCCTCCAGTCCAAGCAATGAATCCACTCGCAAACCAGAGAGTATCTGAAGTCGTGGCCTGGACGGTCAGCAACGAACTCTATCATCGCCCTCAGGAAGAGACAGCCAGTGAAGAATCTCTATTGAGTTGTCGATGTTGTTTCTCTCATTTCCTCTTGGCTGAACTCTGGGATCAGCTACTTATGGCGCTGATTCGACCCGTCGTAACTTGTGTTGCGGATTGGGTCGGGCTGCGCGGCGATGCTGAGAGGCTGAGGATGGGCACCGCGGCCGGGTTTTCCCAGCCAATAGTTTACCGATGACTTTCTGGAGGGGCGACCCTTCCTGCTTAGATTGAACCACAACGCGGATGGCACGCGTTCTCTACACATGACTGCTCGGGCGAATGCGGCGTAACAGTATTGGGGAGCTGCTTACGCAGACAACGGCTATTACAACCACGATCCAGAACGTCAAAATGCCACTTGTGTTTGGCTGTTCAATCGTTCCTCCCACCGGAGCGTTCCTCGCTGGAGCACTAACCGGTATTGTCAGAACGGTGGATAGGTCTACGCGGCCGTAACCGAAGATGGGATCACGCCCCGGTGTCCCCAGATCAATAGCGGTCTCTCGTAGCCGTTCGCGCACCTGTTCGGACGACAAAGTTCCTATCGTGACTCCAAATCAGTGCAGCCGCGCCCGCAGCTATCGGGCAGGCCGTCGATGTGCCGCTCAATGAGGTATACGCGTTGTGTGGTATTGTGGAGACGATATTGACTGCCGGTGCGGAGAGTTCGATCCAGTCACCAAAATTGGAGAAGAAGGCTTTCGCGTCATTCTGATCAGTCCCAGCCACGGAGATCACGGAATCTCCGAAAGCTGCAGGGTAGAAGGGCGTGTTCGTGTTGTCGTTGCCTGCGGCGGCGAAATTCAACACGCCTTGTTGAGAAGCAAAATCGAAGGCGTCTTTCATGGTCTGTGAGAATGCGTAGGTTCCATAGCTATTGACGGTTATTCGTGCACCCTTCTGAACCGAATCAATGACTCCGTTGGCAACATCGAATACGGTGCCCGAGCCGAAAGGATCGAGCACTTTCTCCGCCATCACACTCACCTGAGCTATACCTGCGATTCCCAAGTGATTGTTTATGACTGCTCCGAGGATCCCGGCAACGTGCGTACCATGACCGAGGAAGCTATCATCAAAGGGGTCGGAATCGTGGTTGACCCAGTCATGTCCGGTGGGGAGATAGTTTCCAGCCAGATCCTCATGAGTGTAGTCTATTCCGGTGTCGACAACTGCTACAATCACTGAATGTTTTCCAAGTTCTATGTTCCAAGCCGAGTCCGCGTGTATTTTGGTGAGATCCCATTGGCTGGGCCACAATGGATCGTTTGGAATCAGGGTCGAGTGAACGTAGTAGTTGGGCTGAACATAACCGAAAACCGGTTGCAGGGTGGCTCCACTTTGCGCGGCGGAAACCCTCTGCTGATCTATTCTGACGAGAAAAGCGTGAATCTGAGGCAGCTCTCCAACAATAACACCATTCCATTTTTCGACCCAAGATTGCAGAGCCTCTCTGGACTGGTTCTCCAAGTCCGACGATCAGTTCACCTGACGGGAAACCAGCCTGGTCATCTTTGACGGTCGCAGTCGTTCGGACAACGACCGTCGCATGAGCAATGAAGACGCCACTATTCGCTGCAAGTTGAAGCGTAAGTAGCAGTAAGACCTGGGCCGCGACGAAAATCCTGAAGATCGGTCGTCGAGTGTTGTGCGGCATCAGGAAATTCCCTTTCAAGAGTTTAGGTTGAATCAGCCCTCAAGGCTTCAAGTAGCCACTGAGTCTCTTCATAGAGTTCGAATCTGCTACGATTGTAGTATTTGCATATAACGATTCACTGGCCCAGAGACCCAATCATAGAATGCAAGAGATCAGGCGCTATCGATCCTTGTGGACATCGTTCTGATGCTCATGGTCATGAAAGGCGTAAACGTGTTATCGTGTCAAACGCCAGGAAGGAACCAGCCACGGACAAGCACGCCATTAGTGCGATATTGATCCATACTCTGTTGAGTCCGAAGGGAGGAAGAGCTTCAGCGCGGAGACACCTGATACACAAAGAACTGCAGGAATCCAAAGATGGAGGCGATGAGCGCTCCCGCCAGTGTCGCCACAACGGCGGTTTGTGTTCCTTGAGAAAACTCCTTTGCCAGTTGAGCCGTCATGAATGAACTGACCAACCACGGAACCGCAATCAGAGCGACTCCGACAACGTACCATTTGTAGCTCCAGAGCCACCGAAGATTCAGCATGTTACTGATGCTTACTTCTGTGATGTCTGAAAGGCGGGACTTGAGAAGCGTCAGTGATATGCTCAGTAGCTGCACGGTCAAGGAATAGAGTAACAAGAACAATAGCGGTCTATCCATGGGACGCTCGACGCCACCAGACTTCAGTTGAAGCAGTTCCTAATTAGTGATTACCCACCCATGAATGGGTGTGGGCTTCTGGTTTTGCGGGCTACTATTTCTTCTGCCTGTTCATTCCCAGCATAGGCCAAATCATCTGTGGCCCTTCGACTTGTGGCCTACAGGCCATAGGTCATCTACACTGAACCTCAGGAGATCTCGGATTGGATTCTCCCTGCCATTACAGAAGGAGTTTGCGCTCGCTCGGTTACTATCGCCAATAGGCTAATTTGTATCTCAGGTATTACACGTATGCGCGTGCGCGGCTATGCAGACGCTTGTGGACAGGGAGACTGTGGTTCCCGTCCGCTTCTCGACGGACGAGATCGAGAACTTGGATGGCGCCGTGTTGAGATTGAGAGCCAAGTCCAGAAGCGCACTCATCAGAGACGCAGTTCAAAAGTACATTACCGACACAGGCGGCATCAAGGTAATCGAAATACGCTCCGATGTCACCTTGAAGGAGGCTACCTCAGATATTCTTGCATACCTCAAGAAGCACAAGAAAGCCGAAACATTCAACATAGCGAACGACCTCAGACTCGACCTAGGCCTCACCGTCAAGGCATTGAAGCAACTCTGGGAAGAAGGAAAAGTCGCATGATTGGCAAAGATGTCGGAGACAAACTCGTCGCAGAACAGATTGTCTGCGAATGTCGAAAGCTGAAAGGCCCCGTGCTCATACACAAGGGCAAACATAGGGCGCAAAGATACGTTCTCTACGGACTTCCAGCGGAAGCAATCATCACAAGAACATGGAGACTCGTCGAATAAGCCGACTCCATCCCGCATATCTCATTGATTCCCCTAATCCGCTCCATCGGCTTCCAGGTCCACAAATACCAAGCCGACACGCAACTCAGAAAAGAGAACGACAAGTTGCAAGAGCCGACACGCCCCCGCAACTACACAAGCATGAACTTCACGCGTTTGGGCTCGCCGCGTATCCTCCAGCTGAGAACCGGTCTTCTTCTCGTCAGATCGCTCGAGAGATGAACTGGATGAAGTTCAGTGGCTCACGCACGCACAAGTTGGCTTTCTGAGGAAACGGGTGCAGAGCCACTTCGCACTCTCCGCGACTGGAGTCGGGAGCTGTACGCTCGCTCAGTTATGGTCATGAGTTCAGAGGCAAGGTCTTGGTGAGGCCTTTTAGGTGACAATTCACGTTTTGAATCAACGAAATCCGGGCGGAGAAATCATCCGCCAGTAGTCCGCAAAACGTCCAATGATCGCCAAGACTAGCGAGATGGGTGGTTTCAAGCACGCCTTCAGAGCACTCGGGCAAGCCAGACTTGACCTGCAACTTTGAGTTTCAGGAAGACCCAGGGCGGCGTCCGCCTGCTTCTCAGATTCACTCTGAGCAGAGGCTCTACTTCAGTAGCTTGAGGAACTCTTGGCGCGTGACCTTCGCTTCAGCCAAGATCCAGTTGAGAAGATTAATGGGAACGACATCGTAGACTGGGATCGTTAGTCTCCTTCCGTCTGGATGGCGTAGGAATGCATGGCTTCCTCGTTGTCTCACTAGTTGAAAACCCAGTCTCTGGAAGACTTTGAGCAACTCCTTCCCAGAAATCTTCCTGGGAAGTCTCACCACTAAACTTCAACTTCTACGAGTTTCTTTCCTTTGAGCTCATCTTCGAGCGTTTCCAGATGCAGGTTGATTGCTTCCCTGATATTCTTCAGGGCTTCCTCCTCCGTTCGGCCTTGACTGAAGACGCTCATCTCTAGACATCTTGCAGCGAAAATGCTCGTCTGCTCGTCTCTCTCGATGTAGACGTGAAATCTCCGATTCGACATGGGCTTGAGTACCGCATGTCATGTAGAAAGGTATTGCCTCTTGCGCTTTGGCAAACCACGTCTTGGCGGACTTGAATTTCTGAACGTTTCCTCGCATTAGAGGAGTTGAGCAGGAAGCAAGCAGCCGGAAGCAGACTTGCGTCTGAAAGCAGTTGCAGTTCAAAGGCAAGTCTGGTGAGGCCGTGAGGTTTGAACTTCATACGGGAGTAGTTATGTCAGGGCCGTCAGTGTTTCAATTGCGTGCGTTTTGAACTCTACTGCAAAAAGTCAGGGCGGCATCGTAGTCCGGATTCCTTCAGAGAAGAGCAGGATGGGTCTGGGTACCTTGAGCTTCTTTTCGAGCCGACCAATTCTGAGTCAGCACGATCACATAGTTTTCTCCAGAATCTCCTCTATCGGGTATGCGCCACTAGCGGTGCGCTTCTTGCTTGAGGCGAACAGATGGATGCCGGGAGCGTAGTCGAGAAGTTCCTTGCACTGTTCCACACACCATTCTATCCCGACTTCTTCCACCGCTTCTTTGTCGCCTCGACAGTTCTTGACTCGCTTCCGTAGTTCTTCCGGCACGGATGCTCCGAAACGTGATGGAAAAGTCTCAATCTGCTCTATGCTGCTGAGAGGCCTGATTCCGGGCAGTATAGGGACTCTAATCGCAGATCTTCTCGCCTTCTCGAGAAAGTTCCGGTAGTAGCGATTGTCAAAGAACATTTGGGTGACAAGATACTCGGCGCCTGCTTCTACTTTGATCTTGCACCAGTGCAACTCGTCCTCCACAATCTCATCAAATGAGTTGAATCGTCGTCTGCATTCTGGATGCCCTTCTGGATAGCAGGCTGCTCCAATGCAGAAATCAACAGGGTCTCCTTCTTCTGCGCTGAGATAGGATCCTTTTCTAAGGCTAACGATCTGCTCTATGAGCCCGTTCGCGTGCGGGTACGCTGCAACCGGGTGCCTCTCCGTATCTGGACGCTTGGACACGTCTCCAGCCAACGCCAACACGTTCTGTATGTTCAGATAGGCGAGGTCAACAAGGTGCCCCTCCACATCGTACTTTGTGAAGCTCGTGCAGATTACATGCGGCACCGCCTCAATTCTCGCGGACGCATACCTCGTCTGGATCGCGCCAGCGATCCCGACAGTTCCTGGACGTTTCCTACGCGACACAGGAAATTGACGGTTCTCGTATTTCGCGTAGTGCAGTATCTCTTCTGCGTGGTAGGTTATGTTGACGAATCTTATCCCTTTCCGGACGACTGGGTCGAGAAATTCGTAGAGTTCGTTTATCTTTCCGCCAGTAAGCGGGGGCAGCACTTCAACTGAGAAGCTCTTCCTATCTGCATCGGAGAGTATGTCTGTGACTCTCATTGCCGGATCGACTGTGAGCTATTTCCGTGTGGTTGGCGTTTCGCCGAGCTCTCGTCTGACCATGTCTGACTGCTTGCATCATGACTTCCATCTTCCTGTACGCGGTCTGTGGGTCTTTTGTTGTTCTAAATCCGCAATCGGGCTTTATCCAGACTCTTTGCAGCAATTTCTTGTTCGGAGCAAACACCGCTAATGCCGTATGAATTCTTCTCACTACAGTATCCACGGTCTCTACCGGTACTCCTGGCCGGACATCAATCACTCCAACTCCCACATCCTTGTATCTCGTCAATGGTTGTTTCTTCATCATCCCCAGAAACTCGGATCTTCTCACTCCGAGGTCAAGTTCATTCGATAGTTCTATGTCGATCTGATCGACGGGCAAATGGCGGAGCCGCCGGTAAACCAGAGAGAAGTTGCCGTAACAGACGTGAGTGATCGTGTATGTCGCCTGCTTCAAACCTCGCGTTACTATCTCGAGGCCTTCTCTGAATAGGTCTTCTTCCCAGTATCTTTCTGCGATTGCAGGTTCGTCTATCTGGATGAATTTGGCTCCGGCTTTCTCGAGATCCCGTGCCTCTTCTCTGATGATGTGGGCCCAAGCGTGAATCAGCTTCTTTCTGTCGCCGTAGTATCCGTCAAAGTTCCAGTTGGCAAGAGTGGTTGGTCCCGAGAGCATCGCCTTCACAGGTCTACGCGTCAGACTCTGTGCACACTTGAATTGCTCAAGCTGGATTGGTTCTTTTCTTTCCAGAGCTCTGTCGACTATTCCTTTTTTCCAGAACCGGTTGTCATAGGATCTTGTCCAATCCGCTATTGGAAGCCCCAAGGCTCGGGCGTAATCCGTTGCCATGTCTCCTCTGTAGAATTCGCCGTCGACTAGGACATCTACGCCAATGGCTTCCTGCTGTTGGATGAATTCTCCAACGGCTTTTCTATTGTTAGAATCCAGATGTCCTCTCGATTCAGTAACGTAGTCGGGTTTAGGGAAGGATCCAACTCCTGTGGTAGCCAGCAAAGGCAAAGATAGTTTCATTCACTAACCCTCTTCGCTATCTCCCCGGTCAATCGCAGTTTCTGTTGAGCAATCTCTCTTGGCAAATGTTCGAATGTTGCGTTGCCGGATACGAATGAGCTGTCAAAGTCAAATAGGCCTTTCAAACGATTCTTCAAAGCTGTCAGCTTCTGCGCCACCTTCTCTACTTCCTCTATCACAATGTGGCCCCTGTCTCCACAGTCGATGATGCCGAAACCTATTCCTTTGTCAGTAGGCTTGCTCTTCAGTCTCTTCCGCAGCAGCTGGTCCACAGTCGGGATGCCACACGAAGTCAAGCCCCACGATCTTCACGTTAGGCAATGAGAGCAGCAGATCCAACACGCCGCTCGAATATCTCCCATAATAGGTCCACACAACTACAGGAATTCTTACTCCTTCCAGCATTGTTCGATATGCGTCTCTGATCATGCGAACATGTCTAGGCGACACAGGATGGGCGGCTATGGAGGGTTCGTCAAGCTGAACCCATGGCACATCCTTCAATTCCATTAGCTCTTCTCGATACAGCTCCGCGTAAGCCTTCACTAGTTGCTGAAAGTTCTTGTATGGACAGCCTTCGACCAGAATCGAGTGGCAACCGAGCGTGTATGGTCCCGTTAGCTCTACTTTTGTCTCAGCATGCTCTTTTGCTGCTACCCAGTACAGATCACTGACAAGAGATCTAGTCTTCTTGATCTTCCCGGTTACTTGCATTCTTCTGAAGTGGATGTTTGTGTGGAATGTTTTCTCAATTCCATCGGGGGAAATGCCCTCCACTTTTCCTTCCAGATGGCCGGTGACTTCATCGTGTAGATCGATCAGTCCGTAGTTGGGGACGTCGATGCCAGCGGAGACCATTTCGTGAACGACCTCTCTCGTCAGAGAATTCATGAGTGATTTGACGAGCGTGGGATCGCCTCTACCCTTGTACACTGCGTTCAGTTCTTTTCTTAGGGCGTCCCCTTGCTGGGATCCGATTCTTGGATAGGCCCCTACAATTGTGGATTTCGTAAGATGACCCCGCCCACAGAGAATCAAAGAGCTCTTAATTGCTTTTTGAAAGGACTAGTTGCCAGTTGCGGAGTGGCTCTGCGTTAGGTGCCTCTTCCAAGTAGCGGACGCCACCACCACTTGTTGGTGACATACCAATCAATCGTTTCCTGAAGCCCATCCTCGAAGCTTACACGCGGTTTCCAGCCTAGGCGAGTCGTCTTCTCGCAGTCTAGGGAGTATCTGAAGTCGTGGCCGGGGCGGTCGCTGACGAATTCGATCATGGTTTCAGGAAGCGATAGTCGACGAAGAATCTCTCTCGCGATCTCAATATTCTTCTTCTCGTTTCCTCCACCGATATTGTAGATCTGCCCCGCTTCGCCTTTCTCAAGGACTGTGTGAATCGCTCGACAGTTATCCTCCACGAAGATCCAGTCACGAACGTTCTCCCCAGTCCCGTAGATCGGCAGAGGTTTCCGGCGTAGCGCGTTTGTGATCAGCCTGGGGATGAGCTTCTCTGGGTGCTGATTTCGGCCCGTAATTGTTTGTGCTACGAGTCACCGTGACTTCCATATTGTAGGTGCGTTGGTATGCGTTGACGAGAAGGTCTGCCGCTGCCTTGCTAGCTGAGTACGGGCTCGAGGGATCGAGGATGTCGGTCTCCTTGAACGAGCCTTCGAGACGGCTACCGTAGACTTCGTCGGTGCTGATCTGCTCAAACTTCACACCAAACTTGCGACACGCTTCAAGCAGAACCTGCACCCCGAGAACATTCGTCTCGACGAAGATGCCTGGTTTCTTGATACTCCGGTCCACATGGGACTCAGCTGCGAAATTCACAACCGCGTCCACCTTCTTCACAAGTGACCCGACGAGTTTACGATTTCTGATATCGCCTCTCACAAACTTGTGGCGTTTCTCACGGCGTAAGTCCTTGATGTTGTTCAGATGCCCTGCGTAAGTGAGCTTGTCCACATTGACTATCGTACAGTTCGTGTTGCTCGAGTAGGTGGCGGATGAAGTTGCTACCGATGAAGCCTGCACCGCCGGTGACGAGAATCTTGTCCATGTGACTGACAACTATCCTTCCTTAATCAGAATCGTGTGCACGTCGACTTGTATCCGATTATACCTAGAAGCTTGACGGTTGCCTTGGCCTCAACCGTGTTTGAGTCCGGGGGCGAACCCCCAGTCATATGGTATCTGTTTCGTATCCGGTGGAAGCCTGAACTCATCTGGTTCCCTGTAATTGTACGGTTGAGTTGGTACGTTGATGTCGTAAGCCGTTTCTCCCCCAATTGCTTTGAATCCATGATAGACAAGCGGCGGTATCTTCACGAGAAGAGGCTTCCGTTCGCCGAAGAAGATCTCGCTTACTTGCTTGTATGTGGGAGATGACTTGCGAGAATCGTAAAGAACCAGCTTGAGCATGCCTTTGATGCAGATCATGTTGTCTGTTTGCTTCTTGTGGTAGTGCCAAGCCTTGACGACGCCTGGATAGACTGTCGTAAGGTATACCTGCCCGAACTTCTCAAAGAGATCCCAGTCTGATCGCATCAGCTCCATGAGCCACCCACGCTCGTCTGGTATCGGCTTGAGCTCACGCAGGACTACACCATCAATCAAGAATCGTCGCTCAGTCTACTTCATGCCTCCAGCCAACCTTATTATCCCTTAGGCCCGTCCGAGGAAGGACGGTGCAATCGGTACGCCAAAACAGGGAGTTCTGGTCACCGGGCAGCAGCGGCCTTCTTGGAAGAAGCCTCCTGCGTATTCTCCAAGACGACTACGAAATCACTGGTATGGATAGGAAGGCAGGGAAGAGTCCTAAAGAACTTGTTGTGGACCTTTCTCAGAGGACACTCACAGTCGAATCCATCGTCAGAGTTGCGCCCACCGTCGTAGTTCACACAGCCGCTCAAACGAATGTTGATCTCTGCGAGAAGAATCGAGAACTCGCTCAACGAGTCAACGTGGATGGAACGGCAAATGTTGTGGAAGGTTGCCTGAGGATCGGGGCGAAATTGATATTTGTTTCAACCGACTACGTCTTCGACGGGGAAAAAGGAAACTACAAAGAAACAGATCAACCTAACCCCATAGACTTCTACGGCGTCACAAAACTTGAGGCCGAACGCATCGTCGCGAAACTACCTACTCGGTTGATAGTGAGAACGAGCGTTCTGTACGGGTGGCATCCGAGCAAGCTCAACTTCGCAACATGGATAATGCAAGGACTGAGCGAGCATCAAAATCTCAGGATCGTGAGGGATCACATCAACTCACCCACTTTTTCTGATAACTTAGCCATGGCCATCCGAGCTGCGATCGACCGAAAAGTTACTGGAGTATTGCACATTGCGGGAAGTGAGAGAATTAGTCGATTCGAGTTTGCTCGCAGGTTTGCGCTGAAGTTCAATTTTGATGAAGCGCTGCTGGTTCCGGTGGAGATGCGGGACCTAGGCTGGGTTGCGAAAAGGCCCAAGGACTCGTCTCTAGATGTTGGAAAAGCTGAAAAGGAGCTGGGGATCGAACTCTTCGGAGTAGAACGCGGCCTGGATGAGATGTTGAGGAGCCGACCATGAAAGGAGTAGTTCTACACGGGGGCGCTGGAACCCGACTCCGGCCGCTCACGCATACTGGCCCGAAACAGCTGATACCGATCGCGAATAAGCCCATGTCACTGTACGCTATCGAAGCGTTGAGGGATGCCGGCGTAACCGAGATCTGCATCATTCTTGGCTCCTTGGCTCCTGAGAAAGTTCGAGAGTATTACGGAGATGGCTCAAAGTTCGGAGTGCAAGTGACGTATGTCGACCAAGACGAGCCGAGGGGGATCGCACATGCTGTAGGATTGACTGAGCACTTCGTCGAGAATGAGCCGTTCGTTGTCTTCTTGGCGGATAACCTCTTGAAGGGTGGAATCCAAGAGATGGTTGACGCTTTTGAGAGGTCCGAAGCAGCCGCCGATGTTGCATTGTGTCACGTGAATGATCCGCAGAGTTACGGTATAGCAGATCTGAAGGATGGGAAGATTGTAAGGCTTGTAGAGAAGCCTAAGAACCCAACCAGCGATCTTGCGCTGGTTGGAATCTATTTTTTCAGAAAACAGATCTTTGATGCGATCGCTCGACTGCGACCTTCATGGAGAAATGAGCTTGAGATCACCGATGCGATACAGACTCTACTCGACGATGGGCTTGAGGTTAGGCATCACCTGGTGAAGGGTTGGTGGAAGGACACAGGTAAGCCTGAGGATATCCTAGAAGCAAATCAGCTCGTGCTGTCAGAATTGAGATCCTACAACAAGGGCAGCTTCGAGAAAGACGTCAAATCATCAGGCATAGTCTGTGTTGATGAAGGCACCAGGATTCTGTCTGGAACTACGCTCAGAGGCCCACTGATAATTGGAAAGAACTGCCAGATAGGCCCTGACGCCTACATTGGCCCTTACACATCGGTCGGCGACAACACAACCATTAGGGGAGCAGAAATTGAAAACACCATCATAGTCGGCAATTGCAGAATAGATTGCAAGAGACGTATAGTTGACAGCCTCATCGGTAGTAATGCTGAGATTACTGATTCCACTAATAACATGCCTCGCGGTTCAAGATTCATCATTGGAGAGAACACGGTCATCTCGATGTAGAATTCGAGAGAATACTGGTTTCGTTTTTAGCGGACGCGGTAGTGTCTGCTTTTGAAGTCTATCAGCATTCTTCGATAGTTGATCCCGAGGTTCGAGGGTAAGTCGCTGATATCTCGCCACTTGTATCGGACTAGTTCCTTCGTTGGTTGTGGTTCCTGACTCAAACTCGAGCGAGTAGATACACAGATGCTCACGTCTGACCTACGTTTGAAGTTGACTGGGTAAACACCGACAAGGCGAAAGCTGTCAGTCATGGATAGGCCGATCTCGGTCAGCTGGCGATTCGCAGCCTCTCGCAGAGATTCGTTCTTGATGATGCGTCCCCCGGGAAGTGCCCAGCAATTGGTGTAGGGATAGATTTTCCTATAGCCAAGCAACACCCACGTCTTCCGTTTAATCTTCTTGTGGATGATAATATCGACACAAGCGATCGGCATCGTCGCCAGGATCAGTCTCCAGAGTTCTTGTGGAATGTCTTTCCGCGCCTTCGTTCCCTTCACCATTTTGGAATCCAGCTAGGTGGCACTTTCACTTTTCTCTGAACTAGCTCGTCCACGCGGTCCAACGAGTCTTTTCACGCGGCTTGCCGGGAATCAACTCATCTCGGATGGTGCGTCAGAGATTCTGTAATCTCCGTGTCTTGCGAGCCTCTGGTACTTCTCTCGTACCTCAGGAGGACTCGACTCCATCTCCGGGGTCAGAACGCCCAGTTTTCTTGCCATCGCGAGGTTGAGGTCAATGTTTGCTATTGCTGAAGGCACAGTGATTTCTTTCTCTTTTCCAGGTACGATCTTGAAGAGGTACGGATTAGATTCGGTGGCGATATCGACCTCCGAAGAGTAGGCTCGAGTTCTCTTGAAGTGGAAATAGCCGGAAAATACCGCAAGAGGCACGCCGATTGCAATCGCTAGCACGCTGAAGATCCAGAAACTCGGGAATACCAATTTCAAGAATGGAATGTTGTTTATCGCTAAGTAGTATACGGTAACAATCGTGGATACGAAGCCGAGAACGAACGTAAGGTATACGCTGTAGCCGATCCTGAAGTAGTACCATGCCCTGAACAACAGCCGCCGCGGGTTCAATTGTACGCCTTCCGTTTGAAGGTAAATTGCGGGGCACCTATTAAAAACACGTCAAGCAACACTTCGCTCATATGTTCCCACTGAAACCTGCCGAGATACCGTCGTCTGGATCACGTCTTGCGCTCCGTCCGTTGAAGCAGGTGTCTCAGTCTAATCTATAGTCGGGCTTGGAGTTTCAGGAAACTCAGATGAGTCGGTATCTCATGTTTCTGTCGTCCCAAGATTGAGGAAAGCATCGATCGCCTGAAGCTGCTGACCCGCTCGCCACGGTCAGCTTAGCCCAACGCTCTCCTAGAAATGTCCAAGAAAATCCCACGAATAAGCTAGAATTCGTCCCGTTTCTGTTAGACTGGCACAAAACAGACCGGTCCTAACTGCATGGATACCCATTTTTTCCTTCGACAACTCCCGCGTCACAGCGGAACATAAGCGCCTGCGGTCAGGAAGAAACTCGCGCACCGCCTACACGCCGAGCGTACGACGCCCGAAGATTCCGTAGGACCTTACCACTCACCTCAACCTGATGCTCTTTCAGAGACAGCATAAAGGCGCCAACAACCGGCTCGAATCCAGGACGACGAACAGTGAAGCTTCGTATTCTCCTCTGCAGTTCCCGCTTGAAAGGATTCAGGATCAAAGGACCTGCTTTGAACAGCCCGCCGGTAAGATAGACATCCGGTTTGCTGCTTGTCATGTGAAGGCGCCGGGCGACTGTAGATACGAGAACGGCCAGCGCTCGTGCTTCGTATGTGCAGATTTTTCGTGCGACTATGTCACCTCTCAATGCCGCGCCTGTGACAAGCGTTGAAATGCTAGCGATCTCTCCTACGGTCATAGGTTTCTGGTAGATTCTGTAGATTATGTCCTCCAAGTTCCGTAGCTTGAATCTGCGAAGCAAGAGGCCTGCGATTGCTGTTCTTCCTCTCGGAGCCTTCTTGTGCACGCAGGGCTGCTCGAATCCCAAGTCTTGCCGTGTCGTATGCACTACCCTCGTCGTCGATGACGGCTCCTCGTCCACCCACTCGAAGAGTCTTCCCGTGTGCATTAATCCCGATCGCAAACGATCCCGTTCCGGCGTTCACCACTATGCCTGGCCTGCCAAGAGTGGCGGCATAGAGGGCGGCCAAGGAGTCATGCTTGACAACACGCCGTTTTCCGAGACGCGTCAGATCAGCAACTCTCCGCCCGGTAACATAGTCCTTGGGCGAATCCATTGCAGCGAGACCCACTACGATGGTCTCAAGATCTCTTGCAGGATACTCTTGCGTGCCTGCACGCAAGACCAACCGCGACGCGAATCGCATCAGCAGCACCATCAACACCAACATTATGGTAGTTTGAAGAGGAAGCGCGACCAATACCGAGCAGAATCCCATCCGGGCTTCCCGCAACGGCGACGGTCTTGGTGGCACCACCGTCGACGCCAGCCAACAACACCATTCTAGTCTCTCACGACTGATGGAAACGTAGCATTCTTGCTACGCCGGGTAGGAGAAGCGCATCAAGTCACGGCTTCCTTCTTGCTGACACTGCCGTTGGGAGCTGTCCGGAATGTGGGGCGATATGCAGGTCCGTAGATGATTAAGCCGTCTCTGCCTTCATCATCGAGCTTACGAATCACGACTTCAAGTGTAGTCCCGCTGACGAGATCATTGGATGCCGCGTCAACAATCAAGGCTTTTCCCTTGGACATTATCTCAAAGTTCGATGTGAGCCTTCTCTGAATTGGAAGCTTCCTAAACGATACGAGCTTGGCAGACATTGGGAATTGTTTCTGTTCTAGAGGTCCCTTGCAGTCCCATTCCAGACATCTGTCCCGTGCCGGGTAGAACACGCGTTCGCACCCGTGACAGAGCGTCGCGGTTATGTGTTGGTCATCGAGCGCGGCGATTTCTCCAATCATGCGCGGATGCGAGATCCTGCGCCTCACATTGCGTAGTTTCTGTTTCAGATGATCTTGATAGGTTTCGAGTTTGATCTCGCGCCTTCGCGTTAGGTACTGCTCAACTGTCGGAGTGCGTCCACGCTTCGCCAGTATGCCTTCCTGGGCTTTCAGCCAAGTGGCGATCGTGTATGCTCCAGAACCGTATGAAACCGCAAGAATGTTCTCTCCTGGAGTCGCGTGATCCAGTATGTCGCAGATGGCGATTGGGGTGGATGCCGCATATGTGTTTCCCGTGTCCAGTACTCTAAGCCAAGGTTTGACCCTCTCCTCAACGAATTCCGGCGTCAGGCGAATCCTCGATTCAACGCTCGGATCCTCCAAACCCTCGATCTTCCCTTGGGACATCGTCTTGCACGCCTTCAGCGGCATGTATCCTGAAGGCTGATGGAATGTGAGATAATCGAAATCCATCAGCTTCATCTCCGGATGTCTGGAGAGCAGATGCTCGATCGCCCCGATCACGTGCTTAACGTAGGCTTCAACTGTGGTTCGCCCGAAATGGCTTGGATACGGCATCCCTTCGCGTCTCCAGAAGTCCATAGTCAGGCTTGAGTATGCTGCCGCGTCCTCAATCGACGCCACAAGGTTGTCCCTCCCGACAACGAACGCGCCGGCACCAGCCCCACACGCGTACTCGAGCGGATCACCTTGAGGAGCCTGCGCCACATCCGCACCTATCGCAAGGCCGTAGTCGATCTTTCCATCTGCGACTTGGCCTTGAACAAAGCTGAGCGCTTGCATTCCAGCGTTGCATGCGCCCTCCAGATCAGCGACATACACTCTGCTTCCCAGCCCTGTGAAGGATGCGACATGCCGTGCGATGGTTCCGACTGCATATGGTTTTGACTCGGAGCCTACCGCTACTGTGCCTATCATGCTTGGATCGATGCCCGCCATCGTGATGGCGTTTAAGGCGGCTTCTGAGGCAATCGTGATCGTGTCCTCGTCCATGCCAGCGATGGCTTTGTATCGTAGGAGGAGCCCGTCTCTGACTTTCTGTATGAATTCGGGGAGATCCTTCCTCTTTGCTTCTCTGGCTTTGACGATTAACTCCGTTCTGATTCGTTGAATGGGGACGTACACCCCGTATCCCACTATACCAACATCAGTGCGAGTCATTCTAGACTGAATTCTCCATGTAGAATTTAGGAAGCCACTACAGCCCGAGAGACCTTATTTAAAGACGTTCCGCCGACGTGAACCTGATAATCAACATCGGGGACAAATACGTGCAATCATCAACAGGAAATCACATGAGGGCCGTTCATTGCGGAGCTCCGCACATGTCGCAGTAGACGGCCCCGTTAGGAATTGCTTCCCCACATGATATGCAGTAGAATCCCCGCGCCTCACTTTCAGGCATTACGGGTTCAGAAGTCTGAACGATTGGGGCTGATGCGGGCTTCTGAACGTCCGTCCTGAGACCATGATCGCGTATGTACTTGTGCAACCCCTTCTGAATCTCGGCGTAACTCACAATCGTACCTTCCGGAGTCCCAATTACCGTTCCGAGACCTTGGTCAACCTGCACTCTTTTCTTCAGCAGACCACTCAATCCTGATTCTCGCTCCTAGTCCTGAAGAGGGGGTGTGTAGATTCTATTTAGAGCCTTCTGCGCACGCATTTCCAGCCTATGCCCAGGGAACTTGGGTCCTTCTCAGAACGCCCACCACGGCCGCCAAACAACCAATCGCCATGATCCCATAGGCCACATACGTGACGCGCACGTCAGGTACATTGGTTATGACTTGCTTCTGAAGGTCTGCAGTCAAAGTTACCTTCTTCTTCACAGGCGAGTCAGTATTGTCGAAAATGAAGTGATAGCTACCGGCCCGAGGTACCATGAACGAGAAGCTCTGCCCATTGGATATGTCTCTCTGGAAGACGTAGGTCGGGCCGCTATGGGCGACCCACTTCTGATAGTTCGCGTCGTCCGCCACAAGCAGAGATACTTCGGATGGCTCTCCCGTCAGAGCTGAGCTGACTGCAATTGTGCCATTAACTATGATTCCCTGTTCGAGCTGCGCTGAGCGTTCCCAAAGATCCGCGACCACGAATGCCTCGTTATGAAACAGGTTGGTTGTCTGAATTTGTGTCGACGGAACCAAGATCAGCTGAGGACCGGCGAAGAATAGAAACGCTCCCAAGATGAGCAGTGCAATCCCTGTGAAGAAATTAGCTGCATTCAATGAACAGATAGACCCCGTTTGGATCTGCTGTGGCATGGGCGGGATGTAAATTTCTTCCTACCTGCCATAGTTGATATATCACGTGCATCATCGAGTTTGCATTAACATCGAAGTGTTCTCTTAGCCTCTTTTGCGCATCTGGCGCCTCATGCGACGAACAATAGAGAGTTGGGCAAGAAATCTTGAAAGCGAAGGCCTAATAGACTATGATAATCAGCAAGCGTGAGGGTTCAAACTGCACCAGTGAACACGCCAGTCATTTGGCATGATTGCGGATCAGAAAAATCCGAGGATCCTTTTCTCCCAAACCGTCCAGTATCTGCCGCATAATGTCGATCCCCGTGATCAGGCATATATACGTAATTCAACGATCCATCTTGCGGTTGGAGAGAATGAGCGACAAGAAGAACGAGTTTGTACCCGCCCAGAAGTTCATTGGAATGCAAGTGATCGATAGCAAAGGTTCAGCGGTTGGAACCGTCAGGGATCTGGGAATAAACGTAGGAGAGAAGAAGTTCAATCTCATTGTTACTACGAAAACTAGATCTGATGTGCAAGTCTCATGGGAAGACATACAATCGGTCGTGGATGTCATTCTTCTTCGCAAGGAGATTGAGATACCAAAGATCGCCGAGTCGGCCACGATCCCGTTCCTCCGCCCCCGCCGATCAGCAATTGCCCGAATTGCGGAACATCGGTCCTCCCAACGGCACGGTTCTGCCCGAAATGCGGCGGCAAGATCGCCGAGTCGGCCACGATCCCGGTTCCTCCGCCCCCGCCGATCAGCAATTGCCCGAATTGCGGAACATCGGTCCTCCCAACAGCACGATTCTGCCCGAAATGCGGCGGCAAGCTCAAGTGAGCGAACTCTAGTCGCCGCGTTGGCTGAAACAAGTCCAAGCTGAGGCGACGACTAGCTCTCTGCTTCGATGTCGCTTAGCTTCTCAAACTCAGGAATCCTCTTGATCTTCCGTCGGACCATCGTGGTCTCAAGCTCCTCCTTCAGAAGCGCAAAGATGCTTTTGTGAGCGTGAATGAATTCTGACTGTGTCTTGTCTCTTGGTCGCTGAAGATCAACTTCCATTACTTTCTTCACACGTGCGGGTCTAGAGCTGAGGACTATGATCTTATCGGCCAAGCTCCACAGCTTCAACGAGGTTGTGCGTCACAAGAACGAACGTCTTCTCAGTCTGGGCGTGAATTTCGGCTACTTCCTCTCTCAGAGTCTCCGCCGTGAACTCGTCGATTGCGCTGAACGCCTCGTCCATGAGTATAACATCCGGATCTACGGCAAGGGCTCGAGCGATACCCACGCGCTGTTTCATCCCACCTGAGAGTTGCTTTGGATACAGATGACTGTAACCGGTGAGCCCTACCATTTCCAAGTACTTCTGGACTGAATCGATACGCTCAGCCCGAGGAACTCCCCGAGCTTCAAGGCCATATTCCACGTTGCTCGCGACCGTCCTCCAAGGAAAGAGCGCGAACGACTGAAAGACCATGCTGATCTTCGGATGAGGCCCAACGACCGGTTCTCCGCAGACCTGTATCTCCCCGGATGTAGGCGTGTCTAAGCCTGCTGCGATCCTTAACAACGTTGATTTACCGCATCCGCTTGGACCGACGAGACAAGCAAATTCCCCTCGATCGAGAGCAAAGCTCACGTCTTGAATCGCTGGAATAGATGCTTCCACTTTGTTCGTATTCCTTGCAGACCCCCTTGAGTTCTAGCTGGTAACTCAGTCCATCCACCGCCTCATCCATTTCTCGGCTCGGCCGAAAACTAGTCGATCAATCATGTATAGCCAATATGCCAACAGCGAGTATCGCGGCGAAAGCATGTGTCACTTCGCCCGTCTCTACTGCACCTGATATGTACGATCCTATCCCAGTCACGCCGGAGAAAATCTCGATAGCGAGGACGATCTCCCAAACGAAGTCGTATGCCAGCCTCAATCCGGTGAACAACTGAGGAGCCACCGCCGGCAATATCAATTTGCGAAACTTGTCCAAGCTCCCTGTGTTGAACACGGCGGCGACGTGGAATAGATCTCTGGGAATATCTTTCGTGCCTTCACGAATGGTGAAGTACATGGGAAAGAAAGCGCTGAAAGCAGCGATCGTGATAGCTGCAGCGTTGCCTGGGCCTATCAACAATACTAGGACAGGTAGAAGAGCGATATCAGGCAGGGCTCCGCCGAGCATTATCAGCGGAGTCATCGCAGTGTCGAGCTTGTTTCGCAACCCCGCAAATATCGCAAGAGGCAAGGCAGCAGCAAGCGCGACCAGTATCCCACCCGTCAAATTCAGAAAGCTCTGTCCTACGAATATCAGAAATTGAATATCCAGAAGAGATGAAGCTAAAGTCGCTACTGTTGCTGTGAATGCTGGAATCTTTGAACTGGAGACTATTCCCAAGCGGACGATCGCTTCCCAAAGAAAGAAGATGACAGCAAGCGACGCGAGCCAAAGATACTTCTCTACCGCGACTCTTCGATGAGCGCCGACCCCGGCCGGAAGTGCTCTCTTCGAATAGGCTGCGCTCATCGAATGTAATCACCGAGATGCATCATTCATGAGTCACCTGCT
Source organism: Candidatus Bathyarchaeota archaeon (assembly GCA_963706285.1). Lineage (GTDB taxonomy): Archaea > Thermoproteota > Bathyarchaeia > 40CM-2-53-6 > 40CM-2-53-6 > CAVPLU01. The sequence continues at coordinate 8,268 of CAVPLU010000019.1, read as the reverse complement.
AGATTAGGCTTCGAAGAACACGAACACATTAGATGCAGCCACAAGTCTCTGAAATTTCGTTGACATGTGGATCTCTTCTGTCGTGAAAGAATCACTAGGTGATGGCGAAGTTGTGATGCATTTACAGGCACGTGTAAAATATGCTGGAGAAGGGACTGGATTTTTCGGACCTCCCCCGAGCGTGTGCATTTGGCACCACCACCTCGGATAAGGACATTAGCGAAGATACCATGAGCAACTGGTTTGTGAAGGAGACAACCCATTCGTGAACTACGGAATCTGTTGCATACCACAAAGTGAGCCAAGACTCTTCGTCCTAACCACAAGACCAGTTGTTGAAACTGAGCTGACTCCGACAACCCCAATGACTCGATCCCAGCGTCAAAGCGTGATGAGTCGGCGCCGCCCGCTTGCTCTATATATGCCCCAGAACCCGTAGTGCCGCCAACAGTCCGAAGCATCGACTTCCAGCTAGGAGCGTACCAGGAACGGGCGAATTCAAGACCTTTGCCGATTTCCGTACTGAGATAATGCGCATCATAGACGCGGCAGCTGAGAGAGGCATCCCGCTCCGAATCCTTGGAGGAGCAGCCATCCGGATGCACTGTCCAGGCTCAGATCACTTGTATGATCTGCTGAAACGAGCGCCGAAACATGATATGGACTTTGTAAGTTACAGCAAGTACAGGCCGCTCACTCGACAGTTCATGAAGGACATGGGCTATACTCCATACGTCACGCTCGCAATGGCAAGCGGGGCTGGTCGACACAGACAGATCTTCAATGATGCCGAGGGAAACAAGGCAATTGATATCTTTCTCGACATCTTGCCAATGTGCCACGTAATAGACTTCAGAGGAAGGCTCGAAGTCGATCACCCGACAGTGCCCCCAGTTGAGCTTTTCCTTCTCAAAGCGCAGATCTGCGAGATGAACGAGAAAGACTGGCAGGACATGTGCATACTCCTCCGTGAACACCCAGTCGGTAATGCCGACAAAGACATGATCAACTTGCCTCACGTCGCCAAGATTCTCGCAGACGACTGGGGATTCTACCACACCGTCTCGACGAACCTAAAGAAGCTGCAGGACTACGTTGGCCAATGCCCGGGGCTCTCAGGTGATGATCGAAAGAACATAGAAGGAAAGATCACCGCAATCAATGAAGCAATTGAGAAGGAACCGAAGACTCTGAAATGGAAGATGAGAGCCAGAATCGGCACAGCTAGGAAATGGTACAACGTGGTCGAGGAAGTCCAAAGGGATACCTTATCTGAATCATAACCAGGCACCATATCCACGAAGGTTATGCGGCATTAACGGAGAGCTTGAAACTTGGCCAAAGTTAGGTTCCTGTTCTCCACGGACCTCCACGGATCAGAAGTCGTGTGGAGAAAGTTCCTGAACTCCGCGAAGATCTTTGATCTTGACGCACTCGTCATCAGCGGCGACATGACTGGGAAAATGATAATCCCAATATTCAAGACAAGCGGATGGAAACTACAAAGCAACACTGTTCGGTGAAGAGAGCACCCTCAAGGAAAGCGACCTTCCGGAGTATGAGAAGAAGATACGTAAACTCAGCTACCTGCCATATCGAACGACATCTGAAGAAGCGGCGAAGATTGCTGAAGATGAGGACTTGAGAGAGAAAGTCTTCGAGGGCCTTCAGATCAACGTGATCAAGGAATGGTTGAAACTGGTACCGGAAAAGGTGCCCAAGAAATGCCGGGTCATCCTGACTCCAGGAAACGATGATGTCCTTGCCATTGATGATGTGATACGAGCCGACAAGAACGTCACGTATGGCGAGGAGGAAGTTGTCTCACTAGATGATGAACACGAGGTCGCTTGCTGTGGGTGGAGCAATCCGACACCATGGCACACGCCGCGAGAATGTTCTGAGGAAGAGATGATGCAGAAGCTGGAGAGAACGGTTGCCAAGGTGAAGCGTCTTGAGACCGCGGTTTTCTGCTTCCACTGCCCACCATATGACTCTCAGATCGACTATGCTCCGAAATTGAATCCGGACTTGACACCCGTCTACGCCCATGGCAGGCCTTTGATGATTCCGGTAGGCTCCAAGTCTGTAAGAGCGATCATCGAGAAGTACCAGCCGCTCATAGGACTTCACGGACACATTCACGAAAGCTCAGGCTACCTAAAGATCGGGCGAACTCAATGTGTCAATCCAGGCAGCGAATACGGTGAGGGCATACTGCGGGCATACTTGGTTGAACTGGATGGGGCGAAAGTAACGCGGCTGCAGCGAGTTGAAGGCTGATCAAGAGCCAGGCGACGACGCCTTCGTCACAAGATCCATGACCTGAAGTCTGAACTTGAAAGGGTCAAGCTTGAGTTTCGACGAAGGGATCTCAATGGCGTCTCCGTTGCTGTAGAGTTTGACTCTGAACTCATTGTACTCGCTTCGAGCGAGCGACACTTTCGAGAACTCGTTCCACTGATGGGCCACCGGTGGATTCTTGCCTTTCCTCAGCTTGAATCCAGCATCATCGTAGGAGAACACGATGTGGTACCACTGCTTGTATAGGTACCAGCCAAGGACACCTGCAACGACCATGTTCAAGGCAAATATCTGATACCATATTGGAGCGACAAGCCCACTTGGCATTATGAGAACCATAGCGGCCTGAATCATGAACATTGCCACGAAGGACTTGAAGAGATTGTACAGTTGAATTGGTGAGCGCTTCTGCTCCATTTCTCATCACTTGATCTTGACGTACTTCTTCAGTTGTCTTCCGAGATATGCGTCAGCAGAGATGACCTGCCGTGAGCTGGCGTCGGCGTACGCAACTCCGACGGTGCGATCCTGTGCCTCCTTGATGCATTTCTTGACTGACTCGCTTGGAGATTGGCCGACGAGCATGAGCCAAGCCCATTTCATCTCATGCTTCTGCATGCACGACTTGACGGCGAGGATCCACTTCCTCAGTCTCCGATCATTAGGTTCACTTTCTTCATCTAGCAGGATCGCGAAGAATCCCACTTCGTAGTTTGGATTCAACAGGAACGAGAACAAGCGAGATAGGATGAAGCCCTTTGAGCGCGTATTTCCATCAATGAACAAGTCGAATGTTACGTCCCCCACCTGGTAGTTCAGGAAGGACTCGTTGAAGTCCGCGACCCAGCGGGCCTGCCCCGTCATCATGTACTTCTCGAGTCGCATCATAGTGTCGTTTGTGGCAGGCAAAGTGAGGCACATCTGGGAATGTCTGGTCCAGTCTCAGATGCAGAGGGCCATTATAAGTTGAACGAGTTGTCACCACATAAGTTCGATAGACTTGCACGTCAAGCTAGGATGGGAAAAGGTGGAAAAAGGAAAAAAAAAGAAAAAATGGGAGGGGACTATTCTGGCGGTATCTCTGCGTAGATTGTTGCGTAGTCGACTCCGACTCTGCTGCCTTTGCTTCTGTAGTAGAAGTAAATGATGGCGCCCACTACTAGTAGGAAGATGGTGAAGTACCATGGTTCCATTGCGCTGCCGTATCCTGTTCCGACAAGGTAGAGTAGGTAGATGTTCGCCACCGTGGCGATGAGGCCGATGCCTCCGACCAACCACCTGCCGGGCTTGAACGGTGATTTCTCGTAAATGTCGTTGCGCCTGAAAACCAAGAGCATTCCTGCAAATGAGGAGAGCAGGAAGAAGATAGTATCCCAAATGTCGGTTGCCAATACTCCTCCGCCGGAGTTGATGTAGGAGGTTATGAAGTTGCCAGGAAGATATTTGACTAGGATGTCGGATTCGGAGAAGCATCCGATGAATGCGACCACCATTGTTACGAGTATTGCGTTCGTGGGAGAATGCCATCTCTCGTTGACTTCGGAGAGTTTCTCTGGAAGTACTCTGTCAAATGACATAGCGAAGATGATTCGTGATGATGTGATGATGAACGGTGGAATGTCGTTTGCGACCCACAGCACTGCGAAGATCGGGATGATGGCCAAGAACCAATTCAGCCCCATTCCCGAGGCACTGAATCCTGCAATGGTCGGCATCCAAGCTCTGGCGACTCCCTCCGGGAGGGTTCCTCCTCCATACGACAGATAAGCGTAGGCACTGAAGAACGAGTAGTCACCGATCTTGCCGACAAGCATTGCGGCGTGCGATGACACGTAAGATATGCTGGCGTAGAGTGAAACGATGATGATGTTCGCGGCGATAAGAGTTCTAGGAAGCGCCTTGCCTGCTTCCTTGACCTCACCGCCCACGAATGTTGACGCTGCGAATCCGATGAATGCCCAGTATGTGCCTATTGTTGCGGCAGCCATTGCTCCCCAGTAGTCACCGCTGAACGAAGTTGCCATACCCTGATCCAGAGCCATCTGCGTGAACTGTGTGGGGGAGAGACCGGTCAATGTCTTAACTCCCGCCTCCATAATTGCCGGAGTTGCTGACAACATGATAGCGTAGAGAACTATCGTAATTGTTGCGGGAATCCAGAACATCACTTGTAGAATCTTACCAGTCATTGAAGCGCCAAAGTAAGCGATACCGGCGAAGACTATGACGATAACCATGCCGCCGATCAACCCTACTTCGGAAGAGTACCAGTTTGCTGACCAGCCCGCAAGCCATGAGTATATGGTGATAGCCTCGAAGACTGCGGTTCCTATCTGACCCCATGAGACTGTGATACTGAAGTACTCGAGCCACGATGCCAAGAATCCTACGGCCGGGTGAGTAATTCTCGAGATGTACACGTAACCGCCTCCAGATCTCGGCATCGCGGCTGATAGCACTGAGAACATGAAGACCGTCAGTAGCACGATGATACCGACGATGATGAACGACATCGTGACTGGTGGTATTCCTAGGACATAGCTGCTTTCCGGCACAATTGCGGGTCCTGTGAACTGGAAGACTCTTTTCTGCCAGCCTAAGCCGACGACGTTACAGAAGACGATGATTGCTGCAGTCCAGAAACCGATTTCTCTGACGAGCCCTGTAGCTTTTCTAACGAAAACTTTCTTTTCGGTTGACAATTTTCTTATTTCCTCTATTTGTTGTAGGGTCCAAGCGACCCTAGTGAAGAGTGAATGACCGTTCAGAATGTATATTAGACTTGTGACGATTTCACGTGCAACGATCGAGCACCTTAAGTGCTATTGGCTTTGCGAGACGCTTGCCGTAAGCCATCACAGAATCTCTCGGAAACTCTCACTAGCTTTCTACGAGCACAGTGAGTCCTCTATCCTCGCAGCAGAAAGAGCAGAAGGAAGAGAACTGGGAACATTGCGAGCGTGAAGATGAAGGTGTACCTCCGTCGTCGAGCGATCCGCTTGTTCTCATCTTCACATGCTGTGCTGCAGAAGTCCTTACTCATGGGAATTGGAGTTGAACAGATTGCACAGTGCTTATGTTTCACAATTACGGGTACAGTCTCCTTTTGGTGCTTCGACACGATTGGTCTGCCTTGTCCTGTTGGTTGTCAGTTCAGATATATAGCCTACCTCCGATCGGCCTCTCTTGGCTTGAGAAGCGATAATGAGTTTTGGAAGGAAAGAGTAATAAGTCATTGGAACACGTCAAGCATGCGAAGTCTGTCGTCTCATATCTTCGTTTCTTCAGTTTTGAGAGTTGATTTCTATGATGCGTATTCCCCCCCACTATGATGCGCCTACGCCCGAATTGTGCTTCAATGCCTGCATGTTTTTCGAGTGCTCGCAGCACAAATTGAGCGCTAGGGAAGGTATCGGCTGGTGCAGTGATGTTGATGATAGGTGTACCCCGAAGACCTGTAAATTGGCACAGTGTCAGAAAGGGAAGCTTCTGCCAAACGGCACTTGCGCATTCACTGTAAAGACGAAGACTGTCGTGGTAAGATCAACACCGGAGTTGAAGCCGATCCGGGCCCCGCCGAAACTTGCCCAGAAGATCAAAGAACGCGAACTGTTCTAGAGGCAAGAGAACGAAACGATTGAGAGATTACCTCACGGACATTTACCCTCAGTGGATGCGGACCCACGTCAGAGCGTACAATGCGTGGGCGCAAACGAAAGGACGCACCCGACTCACCTTGGCCGAATGAAGAAAGGATAGAGGCCCCACCGTTTTCTCACTGCACTCGTTCACTGGAAAATCTGGGGCGTTACGCGGCTAGAGACGGAGCAAAGTGAGTGAGATCGGAGCTGAGAGTCCCTGTAGTCATGTACATTTGTCAGGCAATCCATGAAGCTCGATTCTCGGGAAACATTTCCAGGCGTTTCTCACCTAGGCCGGTAAATTCAACGTGCCGGGGTGATTCTTCCAAGTGCCTTCTAGGTTCCTAGAGTTCGCTTTTCGCGCCGGAAATTTGCGTCCACCTCAAATAGGGCGCTCTTCATACTTAGTTGCAATTCATTGGCCGGCCAAGAAATGGGAATGATCGAGGAGCGCTTGCCATGCGTGTGACGTTAATCAACCCTCCGCGTTTCTTCGAGATCGAACCGAACTTGGGTTTGCTCTACGTCGCTGCCGTCTTGGAGAAGGCTGGCCACGAGGTCAGTTGTCGATAAACCAATCAACACAGTCGTCGGACGCACGTGGGAAACACTGAACGCGACTTCGAGAAGACGATAGATGATGTTGTGAGGACCAAACCCGACATCATTGGCATGACCGTAACCTGTCACACCTCTTACGCTCTGAAATTACTGGACATCCTGAAGAGCCTTCTACCTGAAACCCAATCGTCGTGGGGGCCTCAGGTCACCTTCACAGCTGATTACGTGCTATCAGACTACAAGTCGATTGACTTTGTGATTCGCGGAGAAGGCGAACACACAATGCTGAAGCTCGTGAATGCGCTGGAGGGGTCGGATCCGATCGATCTGGTGGACTGAGTTACAGGCGCGATGGCGAAGTGAGAAACAATCCTGACGCTCCTCTCATAGAAGACCTGGATGAGCTGCCGTATCCAGCGAGGCATCTAGTCAATCTTGAAGAATACCCAGAGGAATCTCGGATAACCCTCATCTCCAGTCGCGGGTGCCCCCACAATTGCATCTTCTGCTCTTCGCAGAAGATGTGGAAAAGATATCGTCCTAGAATTGTCGAACGTGTGCTCGAAGAGTTGGTGTATTTGGTGGAGAAATATTCGCCGAAGCGGGTGAACTTTGTCGATGACACATTTGCCGTGGGTAGAGATCGAACGATCAGACTCTGTCGCGGCATGCGAGAGAAGGGTCTGGACGTTGCTTGGTCTGCCATGACGAGGGTGGGTCTTGGGAGAGAGTTGCTTCAGGAAATGTACGATGCTGGAGGCCGAGTTCTCTATTTCGGATGCGAGTCCGGAGATGATTCCACCTTGAAAACAATCACCAAAGGCATAACCACGAGCCAAATTGAGAGCACCGTCAAGACGGCGCTGGAAATCGGATTCGAGGTGATCTGTTCGTTCGTGATAAACTTGCCATTTGAGACCCCGGAAAAAGCGAGAACCACAATACGATTTGCCAAGAAGTTGAAAGGCATGGGAGCCGAGATCCAAGCGCACACATTGCCCTTACCCGGGAACACCGATATACGATAACATGGACAAGTACAATCTGACGCTCAAGCATCAAGGCGAAGAGTTGTGGAAGACTATGAGCCACCCGCTATACCTAGAGGATCGACTTCCGAAGCCGATACTGTCCAACAATCTGATTTCCGAGCAGGAATTGGCCAAGTTGTGGTCAGAAGTCGCATCTGTATTCGACTACTATTGATCTTGAGAAAGTAGACCAATGTTGCCATTCAATCAAAATCACTTTCCTCAGAGGCACATGACCTGACAAAAACAACATTTCAGAGCAGATCCTTTGCAGTCGCTATAGCTGCGAGCGACGATATTCCAACGAACAATCTTGAGCACGACCTACCCATTGCGGGAGGATGGAGAATCCGTGCCACAAATTCAAAAGAACCATCGATGTGCCGACAGCTAGTATGTCGGCGTGGGGGCTGAGCTTGCCCCCTCAAGAAAAGTAAGTCACAGAGCTGTCTTTTCCCACTCTCATCTTCTTTATTTCGACGGAGAAAGCGTCTTTCAAAATGCCTGTCATGTCATCCGGTAATCTCTTTCTCAAAGGTGACAAAGCCCAGCGTCAGGTGGAGCCAACGAGTTGTAGAAGCCTGTCGGGGCGGCATCCCCCAGTTTGCGGCAGAGGTCCGGAAACCGATCTGGATATGTGATCGCTGAGGAACTCTTTCTGCAGACTCAAATAGGCAATCGCATTCTCAATGTTCCGCCTCTGCAGAGTCTGAGATGTCCATTGGCACAAC
>CAVPLU010000018.1:0-12934 GCA_963706285.1 Candidatus Bathyarchaeota archaeon | reverse complement strand
GACGGTAGTATTCCACCAAAGAACAGCGGAATGTTGTAACTCCTAGTTCGATCTCTTATGTAGCTGAATAATGATCCGCCGACGAGAACAACGCTCCCGTGATGTTCAGAATTATCGTAGGGATGCGAGCAGTCATTGGAAATTCCATCACGACTGTTCTGAAACCCTGCGGAAGCCCTGCGTTAAATGCTGACTGTATTTCCACAGAAGGTATCTGTGCAGCAACAGTGGACACCACTACGATAACGCTCAACGCAACCACCAGAGCGAGATAGATGTCACTCAAACGTCTCGATGCAAGCAGGTACAGAACCCCTGCACCTAGAAGCCCTACCATCGGTCCCGTGCCTGAATAATAGAATTTGACAAGCAACAAGCTTGGACCCAGCACGTCAGGATTCGCAAGGTACTCCATGAATGCAGTTAGACTGTAGAGCGCTAGAGCCACTGTCCAGACGATTTGATGCCTCTTCCTCCGATGCGCGTATTGCCAAGACAGAAGAACAGTGAAGAATACAGAGACAAGAGTTGTTATGAGAGGAATCTGGTTTGCCATATAGATCGACACTTGCGGCGAGTCCACCCGAAACGTTGTCGACCACAATTCAAACTCTTTGGTGAGCGAAAGAAGATTTCTCGGCTAACCCATCATTTGTCGTCGTCTCAGGCCTTTGTGTATGCGTCCCCCTTGGCGAGCCAAACCGCCAATGACTCCATGCTCTTGACTGCTCCTACTCGTCAGGGAAGAATCTCTCACAACCCCAATATGCGAAGTCTGAAATCTTGAACGAATCGAGTTGTGTGGTGGCCTTCTTTGTGCACGCTGAGATGGGAAATTGAACTGAAAAGAGCCTAAGAACAATTGTCCTGAGATCTAGGCGAGAAGAACGCCGCCATCTACGATGACCGTTTCTCCTGTCATATAGTCGGATGCGGAGGAGGCTAGAAAGACGGCGACCTTGCCGATATCGTCAGGGGTTCCCATTCGGCGAAGAGGAATCCTCGCAGCAAACGCTTTCATCATCTCGTTCGTTTGCTCTTCTGTCATTCCAAGAAGCGGCTTGGAGGCGCCTTCTGTTTGGATACCGCCTGGTGCGATGGAGTTCACCGTGATACCATGTGGCGCCAGCTCGAGAGCAAGACTCTTGGTGAACATCACCACACCGCCTTTCGAGGCCTCGTAGGCGGCCAGACCTACCCTTGAAGGATGAAATGCGTCAATTGAGGCGATGTTTATGATCTTGCCCCCTTTCCCTGGTCGAGCATCCTAGCAGCCGCTGCTTTCGAGACGAAGACAAGCCCCTTCAGATTGATCCTGTACACCTTGTCGAGGAAATCGGGCGTCATTTGCAGTACGGGCGATATTGGATATATTCCTGCGTTGTTGACCAAAATGTCGATCGAGCCGAAAAGCTCGACACACTTGGAGACGATCCTTTCACCTATGCCTTCCTCAGCCACGTTCGCCTGCATAGCAGCAGCCTTACCGGGGCCGCCTGCCAGTTTCTTAGCGGCTGCCTGCGCTGTGTCCCCGTCAAGGTCGGCGATGAGCACGCTAGCGCCCGCTTCAACCAACCGCCTGGCAATGCCAAAACCGATTCCCATCGCGCCCCCAGTCACGACCGCATTCTTTCCAGCAAGATCAAACGGCCCCCAACCCACCATGTAGAACGCCTCTCGACGTATGCTTGCCCTCAAAGAGTATTATGAGTATCCATTCAGTATTGCTATCTCACGGCATCGACGACTAATCTAGCATTCTGGGCGGAGATGGCGGTCATTATTGCTCGACAAGGAGCTGCAACTGGGATGAGTCAGAATGATTTTCTCCAAATCGTGGCCACGGCGGTCGTTCTCAGCATGGTGCAAGTGACTCATTATGCTCAAAACTGGTTCGTGGCATCTAGTCGCAATCAAAACACCTGTGTGTGGTCTCATGGTGCGCACACAAAATGACTGCTCGCACCTCTCTCCTTCACCCAGAACCCTTAGGATCCGATAGACTCCTGTGTTGCTCGCGCTGCATCGTCAACAGATCCTGTTACCCTCACTTCCCCCACATCCTCCACATCCCCACTGTCGTTTCCCTGACGACGAATTCCAGCAGCGTGGATTCGAAAAAGCCAGCACATTGTGAGCACAATGGAGCTGAGTTCGTCTGACTCAGGATGGCCGATGTTGAAACTTCGTGGCAGCGTTCTTTCCCGGCGCCAAGTCTCCTTGTTCGCGCTTGGACTTGATGAGGGCGCTAATGCGATCAAGGGTGACTCCCACCCCTTTCTGGGTGACTCCCACTCTCGCGTGCGAACTCCATGAAGCTGCTCTAGGTTCTAGCGTGGCTACAAACAATACTCGTCTGGCTCTCGCCCGGGATACCATCAACCACCATCATTAGCTTAGAGGTGGTTTCTCATCAGGACAATCAACGCCCATCAGCCACACCTCTGGAGCTCTCAAAGCGGCCCCTCTCTCGCCCGGAGGGCGGCCCTCTTTGGAGCGATGTGATCAAACATTATGCTAGCGGTCCACCACCTAGATGGCAACCTGTAATCTTCTACCGTGGAATCTGGCTGTGCTCTGCCAGAGATGCCACTACCAAGTTCAATGGACTCTAGACTTCTGCCAATCCACACTCACGGATAACTACTCTCAGTGGATGCGGGTCTACATCAGGAGCAGTACAGCGCGTGGGCGGAAACAAGGATGCACCCGACTTCTTGGTGACCGAATACTCAGAAGCACGAACAATTGGGTGATCGGTCTCAGCCATCGGCTAGAGTTGGGCTGTACGAGTCGAAGGGTTCAGGCCTCATCACATACCATGAGAACATAGAACCAGTTCAAATCATCATCACCCCCAGAAGCGAACTGCCACGAATGCGGTGTTTCGATTTAGCAACACCGACGGAAATCTTTTAGGCATTGAGACGGCAGTACGAGAGATCGAGAGGACGAGTTTGGCGGAGTCCGCCGCATCGAACGAGCTCGTCTCCGATATGATGTTGACCAAAGTTGTAACGGTCAAGGCAAGTGACAAGGTTAGCAGAGCTCTTCACGCAATGGTTAGGCATAAGATTGGAAGTGTAGTCGTGGTCGAGAAAAGGAAGCCTGTCGGAATCCTGACGAACGAGATGTCTCGACGAGAGTGGCAAAGGGCCAAAATGTGCGGGACATGTTGGTTAGGCGCATAATGTCCAAGCCACTTGCTACGATCTGTCCATCGGCAGAGGTCTGGGAGGCTGTTGAACAGATGGTCAGGAAAGGAATCCGACAGCTTCCTGTCATTGAGGGCGAAAAACTTGTGGGAATCATCACTGAAAGAGACGTATTCCGTTGGGTGATCATCATAGCGTACGAGCCGAATATTCCCGAAGACGTGAGGAGACTAGTCGAGTCGAGATAGACGTTCACGCTCAGGCTCCCGCCCATTGACAGAATCATTCTTCTGCTTGCGAGCAGGGAATACCCCCAACAACAATTCGCTGAACTCAAGACTCTCCTCTGCCGCAGGCAGAGAGAAAGAAGGGATTGGCTGCGTCACATTCGAGAACATCCTGATCAAATCTGGATCCAGAATCTTCAAAATCAAGGAACCTGTTTGGTGGGCAAGGTCGATGAATGACGTTGTCTCGAAGCACAGTTCTCCTAGCACAAATGGCGATTCTTCGGAGCCCCCATCCCTTCTGACTCCCTTGTCAGACAGAAAGATGTAAGAATTCCAGAAACCGCTGTTCACTTTGCAAATTGAAGATAGTGAATTTGTATGCCTCTACGTTGAGACCACACTGGTGAGAGTCTGAACAACCCTATCAAATTGAATGATCTCAGTATCCACGAACTTGGAATTCAGTATGAGGTTCTTAGATGCTGGCACGTTTTCTGCGTTGTCAATGCCATCAACAGGCTATTGTGCAACATTGTTTATTGGTTAACACCGACTGGTAATGGTTAGTGTTGGCAATGAGCACCGTATCAGATCCTCTCGCCAGCTATCTGTTCCTCGCAATCGCGGTTATCGTCGCGTTTGTGGCAGCGAAAGTTAGCGTGCGATTAGTCACACGTATGATGAAGAGGCTCGAATCACAGGGCAAACTCTCAGCAGGGCTTTCTGAACTTGGTGGTGCACTACTTCGGATGCTCATCTGGTTGGTTGTAGCCTTCTTTGTCCTTACTGAGGTCCTGGTAACCCTGGGGCTTCAGGGGATTCTCCTCGAATCGATTTCATCATTTCTGGCAACGAACGCCGGCCGCATTGGGGTAATGATAGTCATCATCGTAGTTGGTTATCTCGCTTTGAGAATCTTCGGCATAATCTTTGAAGAATACAAACGCCGAACTAAGCTACACCCGTTCACCATTGACCTTATCCAGAATCTGATTCGTTATTTGGTCTATGCTATAGTCGCAGTTCTCTTGCTCACAAACGTCCTGGTGATGGCGGGCCTGCAAACGCTAGCGGGTACGATGGTCACGCTCTTCACCGTCTTCATCGGGCTTGTTGTATCCTTTGCTGCAACCGGTTCTATCGGGAACGCTCTCTCAGGCCTTGTTATCATGAGTTGGCGTCCCTACAAAGATGGGGATCGAGTAGAGGTCGCTGGCGGTACCTATGGGGACGTAGTAGAAGTCGATGTAATGTTCACCAAGATCAGAACCATCAAGGATGAGATCGTTCATGTCCCGAACAATCAAGTCCTGGGGAATAAGATCGTCAACTACTCTGCGCTGCCTAAAGTGATAGTGCATCAACAAATAACGCTGGGTTATGATGTGTCTCGCAAGCTTGTTGAGGGACTGCTTCTGGAGGCAGCTCAGCGGAGCGAGGGGCTCTTGGCTGAACCAAAGCCATTCCTTCTCGTTCGCGATCTAGACAACAACTATGTCGCGTACGAAATTAATGCGTACACCGACAAGCCAAATCGGCTAGTTGCAATCTACTCGAATCTGATGGAAAACATCCTCGATCGCTTTGACGATGCTGAGGTCGAAATTCTCTCGCCGCAGCACGTCGCGCTTCGTAAATCGACCCCACCAGTCAAGCGCGGACGACGTAGAACGAGTACAAACCGGAGACTGACACCGCAGAATCAAAGCGCTTGACGGCTGCCCAACAGGAGCATCTGCGATGGCTTTCTCGCCAAGTTCTGTGTTGATGATGATATGTTGAGTGCGAGTGCACTGAGGAATGTGGCAACCTCATTCACGATAGGTTCGGGAGCTAGCGGCGGCATCTTTGCACCGAGCCTCTACATCAGGTCGATGTTCGGCGGCGCCTTGCATACTATTTCATGCGGCTTTTCCGTCGGCCAACCATTCACCTTCGCCCTTGCTGGAATGGCGTCGCATTTTGTAGGGATCAGAAGCCCAACGCCAAGATCCGGGTCCGATGCCTTGACCCATTATGACCTCATAGGGAACCCAAATGTGCATACCCACCATCGCGCTATAGATCATTGTCCTGTCCTTCTGAACCTGTCCAGATTTTTTCAGTCCTTTCGAATGGTGAGCATGACATTCTGATCGGTCCATCTCACGTTATCAGGATTCTCGAAGGTCCGGCGTACGTTTTTCTCGAACTGCACCACGCATGCTCGCAGCTCACTATCGGTGTACTGAGAAAACGTGGAATAGTGACGATGACTTACGAGTTCAAGTAACCTGTTCAGTGTGCTAGTACGTTCGTATCTGAAAAATCGGACGTCCTCAACCCTCAGCTTTGTGGTCGCCCCTACCATTTGTTCCAGATCGCGAGATTCATAGAGGCGTGTTTCCTTTTCGGAGAAGAGCGGAAAGTGCCTGCCCCAAATATTTCGACGATTCTGGCTCCTGAGGCGAGTGTATATGAACAAGTATCCATTGCGCTTCAGAACTCGTGAGGCTTCGCTTAGAAATCCCAAAACTTGGAAATGATGAATGGCATTGAACGTGAGAACGCAGTCCAGATGCTCTGTTGCAAGCGGGAGGTTTTCAGCAATCGATTTCACCGCTTCAAAATCCTGCATTTGATGTCTTGCAAGATAGCCTGTGAGTTGTTCTAGCATTCTATGGTTCGTGTCCAGACAATATAACCGCTTGATCTTGTGGTCTAGGCGCTGTAACAGTCTCAAGTCATACCGTCCGGCACCACAGCCAACATCCGCAGCCATGATGCGCGGAATTTCCTGTAGCCGCTTCACAATATGAAGTATCGGTTCCTGATCGGTTTCCCTCAGCTCCCGGTATTTCGCTGCGATTTCTGAGAAATGTTCGTGCACCCCGAAAATCCGCGAATGTTCCCCATGTACTGATTTTGGTCCTGTCTTAGAGCCAGGATTCCTTGGCTTGTGAGGATTCCGTATCATGGAGGATCACCGTCGACATTGATCATTGTGCTGCCGTCGATAGAGGTAGTATGCCCGCGACAACAACTTCATTCGACTTCACCGCCACGCAAACTCAGGTCTACAGTTTCATGCTCTTCGCGGAGACCTGTAGGATTTCTGCTTGAACCACTAGTGACAGCAGCGCCACGCCGAACGTCATTGCCACTATTATGTCCTTGAAGCTGCTCTCTGGCAAAGAGAGCGCCAATGCAACCGAAACTGCACCTCGCAATCCTGCAATGGCCAGCAATCTTGTCCACGAGCGCGGTATTTTCTCACGCATCATGTTCGTGAGCCCTATTATCGGGTAAACGCTGACGGCTCTGGCTACGAGTATGGCCAAGAAAGCTGCCAGGATGAACGGAGCATAAGTGATGAGCAACGCGAAATCTGCTTTCAAACCGATAAGAAGGAAAGCGAAAGACGTAGCCATGAAAGTCACCACCTCCCAGAACTTCGTCATCGTCGTCTTAGTCTCATCAGACATTGCAGTCCGCATGGTCCGATTTCCCATGTACAAACCAGCAATGGCCACTGATGCTAATCCTGAAACCTGAAGACTCTCGGCGAAGAGATACGAACCGAACATGACGACAATCGTGAACGTCGTCTCCGCCATGGGCTCCGTGATTTGCTTGTACAATAGTTCAGCAACGCCGGATACGAGCAACCCAATTAGTATCCCACCTCCGAAACTGTAGGCGAATAGAGTCACACTCTGAACGGGACTAAAAGACAGGGACAATGCGACGGGATAGAGAACGATGGCTGTTACGTCATTCAGATAGGCTTCGCTCTCTAAGATTGTGGTTAGCCTTTCAGGTGCCTTCATTCTCTTCAATATGCTAACAACGGAGACCGGGTCTGTAGGCGAGATTATGACGCCAAACATGAGCGCAACCGCGATTGGCAAACCCAATGCAATCTGCAGGACCGCACCGCATACAAGAGCGGAGATCACGACTCCGAATATGGCTAGACTCAGTACGGTCTTCTCAACGGTTCTGAAGGTCTCAAGACGCGTTCGCATGGCTGCCTCAAAAATCAGAGGAGGAACAATGAAACCAAGTATGAGATTACTGTCGAAGCTGATACTGTTAAGCGCACCCCCGATCCTCAAGAACGATACTGCAAAACCAATAGCGATCATGACTGTAGGGTATGAGACTTTGAGTCTCTCGCTGAGGATAGCGCCTAGAAATGATAGAAAGATCACCAACGAAACGATAGCCATTGAAGTGCTAGCAAAGTCAACCATGTTCAACGCCTGAATAATTTGTGATTCACAGTTGCGTGAATGCCTCCGATCTATCCAGCGTGGACGATCACAGGGATGAGTAGGATTTCCTCACGATAACGATTCAGGTACGCAGAGTACGTACGCACAATACCTGCTGACTTGGCGAGATGTTCCTAGTCTAGGCCGAACCGTCTTCAGGACTTCAGCAACTTTCTCGTACTCAGACACGAAGCTCCTGCCTTTCTCGGTGCTGGTGAGACCTTCACCGTGTTCAATGAGTCCTAGCGTCTCCATGTCCTCAAGGTGTATCCGGAGACGGTCTGAAGGAAGATTCACCTCATTCTGAACCCTAGTAATTCTTGCAACACCGCCGGATGTCTCTTGCTTCATTATCGAGCAGACGATATCGTAGAAGATCTTCGGACGATAGCGCGGGCGAGGCCTCTTCGCATCTTTCGCATGGCGCAATAGTGATCATCCACGATAGGGTCCTGTAACGGCAGTTGCAGCTTCAGTCAAGAGCGCGACCAGGCCGGCAAGTCGGAATAGGCTTGCTAGTGCAAAGGACCAAAATCCCTGGTCTAACGTCCAGAGCAGGAAGCTGTATTGTCCGAAGGCAAGAAGGATGAAGCCTGTCTGCACTAGAAAGTTCACTTCATGCGGTGACTGTTTCAGGGCCTGATTCAGGCTGAAAATGATGTAACCCAGGAGGCCCAAGTTCACGATTAGGAAAATCTGAGCAGCCACCGAGTACGCGGGAAGGGCACCAGAAGGCGGCACGACTTCAACTAGGACTACAACGAGAATAGCCAGGACCGCCAGAGAGAAGAGCCATCGAGAAAATGGTCCAGCCGCACCTCTCCGCCTTAAGAAATAGGTTCCCCCTATGAATGCGAATCCGTAGGTTGTAGAGCATAGATCAAGCCAACGAGTGATCTCGCTCACCGATGGACCCGTTGAGGATGCCGCGGAAAACAAGTAGGAAATCGCGAGGAAACTGAACCCAATCGGGAATCCTAGCAAGTAGTCCCTTTGCGTCACTCTGTACGATCTGAGCATCAAGTATGCGATACTGAACGCCAAACCTGCCGACACGATGCTGCTATAGAAGAGTGGCGCAATCTCGAAATCCAAGCAGCAGGCCTCTGTCCGTCTCGATTAGATGAGTCCGGGCTTTCTTAATATTTGGGCGACCGGTTCTTACAAGTATCTGTGCGTAGAGAGCGTCTGAGCTTCCAGCATTGAATAGGAGCTTGACGTTGTCTTCAACAACTTCTCCCGACAAATTTCGATGTTACCAAACGGTAATATTACTGAACAGTAATATCGAGATCCCATATACCGCACGCGGAGGGATCCATGCAAATGGCAGGGAACCCGAAAGGGTGGGCATTCAGAGAATCTCGGTCAAGGTCATTGGTGAAGTCTCTGACCTACCGTATCGTATCAATCATCGGAACTGGCATTCTGACTTGGATTATCACAGGAGACGCTGTTAAGGCAATTTCGATTACGGCAAGCCTCCAAGTGTTCTTGGCGATTCTCTATTATTCCTCCGAAAGAATATGGAACCGTATCAATTGGGGAAGAACGTTAGAGACAACTTGATGCCCTTGTGAGGGTTCGAGAACAATGCACCGTAGTCTCTCACTCTTGGAGAATCACAGACATCGAACTTCGATCCAATGTCTTTTCAAAACAAGCTGTTCTATTCAGGGAGACGGTGGACGTTGAGACCTCGCACTACTGTTCTCACACCGAGGCAATGGAGGGTAGTGCAACTGAGAGCGACGGGGCTTACTCAGAGCGAGGTTGCAAAAAAGCTCAAGACTTCACAGGAGAACATAAGCATCATAGAACACCGCGCCCACCTGAATATTAGAGCCGCAAGGGCAACGCTGATCGCGATTGAGCAGCTCTCCGAGTCCAATGAGGTGATAATTCCGAGCGGAACCAACCTCTTTGAAGCCGTTCTTATGGTGCTCTCCAGAGCGGATATGTTGCGAATCAAGCTGCGGATCAGTGCCGACTTGCTTCTGGCTGCGATTCGATCAAAGTGTAAGGGAAGAATCCGCGGGCATCACCTCACAGCCGTTGTTAGAATCAGGATTAGCGACGACGGGAAAGTCACGATACAGTGAAATGTCATATCTGCAAGACGGATTGAAATTGTGATTCCTACCGCCTGTATAAGTATCTATGATTATCAAGGCTCATACCGCGGCCACGACATCTGAACCATAGATTCGAATTGAATCAATCGGAATCGATTACAGAGAAGATCAGCAGACGTTCAGTGTTCAAGTGGGGAGGGGCACTTGCAGTCACTGCAGTCGGCGGCATCCTGTTCGATAGAATCGCTTTCGCGGAACCGCCTCACAAAAAGATAAGGGCATACTTTGGGGCTGCAGCCGAAGTTCCTGAGGAGGAGATCGTAGCTGCCTTCCAGAAAGAGACTGGGATAGAGGTGCAATACACGATGTCAGGCTCGGGAACTCTACTATCTGCTATGGAGCTTGCAAAGGCAGGCGACCTGTATGCTCCTGGGTCCCAAGATTACATGCAGAAGGCGATCAACGATGGAATCATGGTTTATGACTCAATAAAGATCCTCGCCTACTTGGTTCCTGCTATCATCGTGCAGAAGGGTAATCCGAAGAACGTTACCTCCCTTTCCGATTTGACGATGAAAGGGCTGAAAGTTGGCATAGGCAACCCTGAGAGCGTTTGTGTCGGACTCTACGCACAAGACATACTGACTAAGGCGGGTCTATGGGACAGTGTTAAGCCCAACCTTGTGACCTACGCGAGCAGTTGCTCCAATGTGGCCGCCCTCGTTGTAACGAAGTCAGTGGATGCGGTGCTAGGATGGCATGTGTTTTACAACTGGACACCTGACAAGGTGGATATCATTTACCTTAAGCCGGAGCAGATACCGAAAATCGCCTACGTCCCGATAGGCATAACGAAGTACTCTGATGATCCCGCCTCTGCCCAGAAACTGATCGATTATATGCTCTCCCCAAGCGGAATGACAGTTTTCGCCAAGTACGGCTACTTCTCCACTCTCGAGGAAGCCAAGAAACTTGCACCCAACGCCGTCGCTGAACCCCTCAAGGAATCCTCCTGAGGAACCCCGAGAGGATCGGGGAAAAGATCAGATCTTTAGACTGGCGACTCTGTCCGTTTCTGTTCTCTTCATCATTCTTTCTGCGATGGCTCTATTCTCAGTCCTATCGTGGACGAACCCAAGCAGCCTAGTGTCTGCGTTGAGTTCACAGAGGGTAGCGTATGCTCTTTCGTTGACCCTCTCCACCTCCATAGTTTCCACTTTACTCGCCTTGGCAATGGCGATTCCTACAGCATACGGACTATCTCGGTTCCATCCTCCGGGCAGCAAAATCATTGAAATCATCTTCTCAGTCCCATTGATTCTTCCTCCTGTGGCCATTGGTGCTGTGCTACTCATCTTCTTCTCCTCGACTCCGCTGGGAGAAATCTTGAACGCTGTATTCGGAATCGTGTTCGAAGTTCCGGGTTTGGTTGTCGCCCAATTCTGTGTAATAATGCCCATCGCTACGAGGACGATCAAGGCAACCTTCGATTCGATAGATCCAATGTACGAGGGCATAGCCATGACCTTAGGATGTACTACGTGGCAGTCAGCAAGAAGGGTGCTTCTCCCGCTTTCATCCAAGGGCATCATTGCAGCGGCAGTGCTCAGCTGGAGCCGGGCGGTGGGAGAGTTTGGAGCGAGTGTTATGTTGGCTGGGGCCACGCCGATGAAAACAGAGACGCTTCCAATCTCCGTTTTCCTGAGGCTCTCAGTCGCTGACATTCCAGGGATGGTGGCGTTGGTTCTCATAATGATAGGAATGGCACTATTGGTGTTCTTCTTCGCTTTCAGGTTCACCGAGGGAAGAACCGTGGTGGGAATCTAACGCTTGCTGCAAGTGAATAACGTAAGCAAGAGTTTCGGCACTAACCCCCTGCTAAAGGATGTCACATTCTCTGTGGAGGATGGAGAGACAGTCGTTCTATTAGGCCCCAGTGGTGTTGGCAAAAGCACGCTTCTGAAGATGATGGCAGGGCTTCTCCCTCCCGATTGCGGCAGAATAGAAGTTAATGGAACTGTTGTCTTCGATTCTGCGAAAGGGTCTGCCGTCAACCTGCCTCCTAGGAGCAGGTCCATAGGTTACGTTCCTCAGGACTATCTGCTCTTCCCGTTCCTTTCGGCGTACGACAACATTACTTTCGGGATGAAGGGTCGTATGCCTACGCATGAGATGGATTCAATCATTGCCCCCATTGTCAGCCTGCTGGAGATAGAGGGGGTGATGAGATTGTATCCATCGCAGCTGAGTGGAGGCCAGCGACAACGGGTGGCGCTAGCGAGGTCCTTGGCTCTGAGGCCCAAGCTGCTTATGCTGGACGAGCCGATGAGCAACTTGGACCCTGGACTCCGTGACAGAGTCCGCATCGAGATGAAGACATTCCTCAAGAAGATTGGCGCGACAACGCTCTACGTCACCCATCACCTAGCCGATAGCTTCGTCTTAGGAGACAAAGTTGCCGTTGTGATGGAAGGTGGAATAAAGGCGATGGCATCTCCTCAACAGTTGCTGACATCTCCGTCAACTATCGAGGTGGGGAGACTCTTGGGATTGAACTGCTACGTTGGAAAAGCCCTAGATCGAAAATTGATTGAGGTTGACGGGATTCAGCTCTCGACTGCTGAGTTGCCCGTTGGGGCGGGGAGTGAAGTGTTGGTTTCGGTGAGGCCTGACTGTGTTCATCCAGTCTTCGCGGACGCAATGGCTTCACCCAATATTTTGAGAGGGAAGGTGCTTCATGTTTTCCCAGGCGTTTCAACTGTGAATCTCGACATAGACGCAGGAATCGAGGTTCAATGTTGCCTCACGAGAGGACTTTGGGATGCCTTGGGAACAAAGGAGAAGGAGCAAATCGTGGTGCATATTGCTCCCGAAGATCTGAACGTAGCCCAATACTATCACTAGAAACCGTTCCATTGTTCGCACCATGCCCGTGGCACACGTGACGGTCCAACAATCTGCACGAAATGTCCCAAGGAACTAGGGGAAGCACGCGCGTATTACTGATGATGGCAGCTCTGAACCTTAGCGCAAATGCCCTCTCCCAACGCTGGGCCCTCTTGTTCAAGCAACCGAATCATTACCATTCATACTCGAGGAGAGAATAGAAGCACAAGAGAGACACCTGACCGAAACAAGCCCCCCTACAAGTAACGAAACCGTTACTGTCACCTTGATACAAAACGGAAACCTTGGTCTAGTCAGCGACAGTTTTCCGC
>CAVPLU010000017.1:0-47271 GCA_963706285.1 Candidatus Bathyarchaeota archaeon | reverse complement strand
CACCATTTGCTCAGCTGGTTAATCTCATACTCCAGCTCTCGAGAAATATCCCGAACCCTTGCAGTGGAATACTTCACGATCATCTTCTTGATCATTTCGAAAAAGATGACATCATCCTTAATTGAGAGAGTTACAGGGTGAGGGCTCGCCAAAGCGTAAAGTTTCTTGAGCGCGACAAAGTTTCTGACGAATTTCTTCTTGCCTTGCGGGTCCTTGCTCATTCTGTCGTACGATAGCGCGGTCAGAGTTGACAGTTGGTCTGGCTTCATCTTCTTCCACGCCTGATATTCTATGCCATGAAAGAGAGAAGTCACAGCGTTGTGCTTTTCCTTCATTTGCGTGAGAACTTCCTGTATGTCGACGAGTGTCTCTCGAATAGTCTGCATCGTATACATTGCAAGAGATTTTCTCAAATTATCTGCAATCCCTATGTAGTCGACAATCAATCCGCCTGGTTTGTCCTTGAAGACCCTGTTTACCCTCGCGATAGCCTGAACCAGTGAGTGATCCTTCATCGGCTTGTCAAAATACATTGTATGAAGACAGGGTGCATCGAACCCAGTGAGCCACATGTCGACGACTATTGCTATTTGCGGGTCAGCTTCCGGGTTCGTGAAATCATCAGCGAGCGTCTCAAGCTCCTTCTTGTCGCGAATGTGTGGCCAGTATTCTTCTGGATCGTCATGCCTGCTCCCGGACATCACGACAGCGACAGAAGGCACATTCGCCTGTTTCAAAATCTTCTCATAGAGTTTGACCGCAACCTTTCGACTGATTGTAACGATGATCGCCTTCCCTTTGAATTCAGCGACTCTCTTGTTGAAATGATCCACGATATCTTCTGCAATCGCGTCGAGTCTCTTGTCAACCATTATCAGTTTTTCAAGGTTGACGAATTTCTTCTTGATTGCTTCCTTCGTCGCTGGGTCCATTGCAACAGACTCTGAAATGTCTTCGTACTCCTCGTCGATGAACTCATTTGTCAGATGAAGTTCGGAGAGTCTTGCATCGTAGAAAATCGGAACAACTACGCCCTGCCTCCTGGCCTTGTCCATGGAATAGATGCTGATATGGTCGCCGAAGACTAGTGTCGTTGAGCGGTCTTCGTACTGTATGGGCGTCGCGGTGAAGCCCATGAATGATGCATTGGGAATGGCAATCCTCAGGTTCTGAGCGAGGTCTTTGTATTGGCTTCGGTGCGCTTCATCCGCAATTATGACAATGTTCTTTGTCTGTTAGGAATGGGTATTCGTCCGCCTTCCTCTTTCCGAACTTCTGAATAGTTGCGAACACAATTCCCCCAGCCTTAGTTCGAATTGTTTCTTGGAGTTCCTTGATGCTCTCTACTTGGTGCGCAATTGGCAAAGAAGCGAATTCATCGGAAAGTTGCTCGTCAAGATTGTTTCTGTCAGTGATGAAGAGCAAGAGGGATACTCGGAAGCTCCTTCTCTTCATGACTTTCTTTGCGTAAAAGAGCATTGTAAGCGACTTGCCTGTGCCTTGAGTGTGCCAGACGACGCCGATTCTTCGCTCTTCAGGGGTGTTGCCGAGCAAAACTGATTGTTTCGTTCTTTCTATGGATTTCCTCACAACATAGAACTGGTGATACATCGCGATCTTGATTTCGTATGTCTCTCCGCTCTTAGCATAGAACACAAAGTCCTCCAAATACTCTAGCAGGTGATCTTTCCTGAACAGGCCTCGAAGAAGAATCTCTAGCGAAGCCATTCTTTGGCCTGTTTGTGTGAAGAAGTACTCGTATTGGTTCTCTCCTACTTTCCTTGCGTCTATATCATCATCATCAAGAATGCCTTCCCAGACGAAAAATCTGTCCCATCCGCTCGTCTTGGAACCGTATTTTGTCTCGATCCCGTCACTTGCAACTAAGACCTGAGCGTAGACGTAGAGCTGTGGAATGTCCTCCTTCTTCTTTACATGGTCATCAAAGGCATCCTTCGCAGTTTCATCTGCGTTGAAGCTTTTGAATTCAATAATCACCAACGGTAGACCGTTTATGAAAATGATCATGTCGGGTCTTCGGTGAAAGCCGTGGTGGTACTGGTGCTCTACCACTATCTGGTTTGAGGCAAGGCACTCGTTGTTTTCTGGATCTTCAAAGTCAACGAGTCGCACGAGTCTCTTTCGCTCTGCGGGCGCTTCTTTTACCGTGATCTTCACGCCGTTTGTCAGCATCTCGTAGAACAATTTGCTTTTCATAAGAAAGTCTGGGTGGTCAATTTCAGTGACCTTTTTGTAGACTTCCTGTAGCTGTGCCTCGGTAAGTCTGAGGGTTCAGGTTCTTAACAGCGGTGATGAATCGTTTCTTGAGCACCACATCTCGATAGGATCTCTCTCTCCGCTCTCTGGAGAAAGCTCCGAGCCATGGATGTACGAATAGTTGAGTTCGTTCAGCCACGTTATCGCTGGTTGTTCTACAAGATAGTCTTCGTTGAGCTGTGCGATGCTAGATCTCCTCCACTCTGAGCTTTCCGAAAACAAGCAAAGGCAACAGTGCCTCTGCCACTTTCTCCAGAACCAAGATCTGTTTCTCATTCAGAGTGCATCCTGGATCGGCTTAACAAAATAAATGGAATTCTTGATTGACAGGTTGTGGCGGAATAGCGATCTTGAAGGCCTCCAACGCCTCTTTCTCAACCCTTTGTCTTCCGGTTGATCCGCTCATGCTGCTGATCGCATGCTCTCTGAAAGAGCTGGTTCTTGCCAGCAAATACACGAATTCCTCGAAATCCCTGTCACTCGGTCTCATCACGATGAATTCGGTAGTTCCAAAGCCGATCTGATCGTTATCGAGGAACCAAGCGAATGCGGTCTTCCCATTTTCCAATGATGGTGTAATTCTTGCCAGCAAAGTATCACCGCCTTGGAACTTAACACCAGAGCCCTCGAAACGCTTGAATGAGTATTCACAAGCCATCGATTTCGTTGAAACCGATTCCATCGCAACAAAAGGATACTCTTGTCCTTCTGTAAGACTCACTCTGGGGTCAAACTCAACGATTCTTGTGGTACGATCTATCTTCCATCCTTCAGGAGTCTTCCCCAGCTCGGTGTCCAAGAAATCTCCATCTTTGAAATGATCGAAGTTCAAAAACCAGCTTCTGAAAAGTGCAATTGCTGCTTCTTCTAGGACCTCATTTTGCCTTTTCTTATTCTCAATTAGCTCATCAAACTGAGAAAGAATCGACCCAATGCGCAGCTGTTCGTCGTACCTCGGTGCCGGTACCACGAACTGTCGGATTGTTCCTAGGTAGAGATTCTGTTGAGCTGCTCCCGCTGTGCTCAGCAGGAGTCGTTCTTTGCTTGCCAGAAGAGTATAGAACAAGAAGGGATTATCACACTGTCCTTTGTGTCCTTGCAGCGCAGCTAAAGCTTGGTTCATTGTTGAAGTTGTCTTTAGCGTCGCCACCTCGGCGGCGGTAGCTCCGTAGAGCGCGATGACGACTGTTCCAGGATCGTAGAGCTTGTCAGCACTGCTGTTCTCCATCGCTTCCTTGGAGATCTTCTCCTCCGTCGAATAGACGAATCTATCTCTCACTTCTTGGCTTTTCAGCCAGTTTACTTCGCCTTTCCAATACTTGTCTATCTTCCTTGACGGCGTCCCGCCGCTCGTGACAGCTGCCAAGTCGTCGATTTTAGAAGTCTTCCAATCTCTGGGGATGTCTCCCAACTTCGGTTTCGTTGAGGTCCGTCTCGCGTCGAAACTTGGGCATAGCTCACCCACCGGAAATCCCAGTGCCTTGAATGTCTCTCGGATCTTCTCCGTTACACTCTGCTCGTGAGTGAACAGTTCTGATAGTTCATGTGAGTAGACCTTCATCCGATCTTCGAACGGTGTTTGTCCTCGTCCAACTTGATTCCGACGTAAAGTCCCGGGATGAGAACATAGTTTCTCTTGGCAATTTCATCGATTGTTCCGACTTTCGCAAAAATCCGGTTTCGTTGATCTGCGTGTCAGAGTCGCCTCGTTCGAAAATCCTGAACTTGTTGACAATAGTTGCTATGTGATCCTCGGTAAGGACGACCTGTTTTCTCGAAATTGGTTTGAACATCTTCTTCGCGTAGATAAACAGAACCTTGCGCTTGGCATGAACTGGTTTTGACCTGCGGATGAACCATAGAGAAACGGGTTGCGGCACATTGAGAAGAGCTTAGGGGGACATGCTACTATCGCATAGACGAGATCATCCTCAACTATCTTCTTCCTAATCGCTGCCTCCGCATTGCCGCCGGACAGCGCACTGTTTGACATTACGAAAGCGGCCTTGCCGGTTCGATGAAGTGTGATGGATGAAATGTTGAATCCAAGCAAAGTTGCCATTGTTATCAGGCGGTACTCCGTATTTCTTGAATCGCGGATCATCATAAGTAACCCGGTCCGCTCCCCATCCGCTGTCGTTGAAAGGTGGATTGGAAACTAAATAATCTGCACCTAGATCGGGGAACTTGTCATCGTGGTATGAATCGCCAATCCTGATGTCGCCCTCGGCTCCTCTCAAGGCCAAGTTCATCTTGCATATTTTCCAAGGCATGGGCTTGGACTCTTGTCCACAAATTGTGAGCGTGTTCTTGTCCATCTCTTCATACGCGAATTTCTCAAGAGCAGAAACAAAAAAACCGCCACTACCGCAGGCCGGGTCGAAAATCCTTCCCGATTTCACGTCGAGGATCTCGATCATCAACTTTGTTACTGATCTGGGTGTGAGAACTCACCTCCCTCTCGCCCTCGGCCACTGCGAATTTGCCGAGGAAATATTCGTAGATTCGTCCGAAGATATCCTTCCGCTTGTGGTCGTCTGCGAACTCAATCTTAGAGAACAGGTCGATCAGGTACGCATGATCAAGCGCGTCGAGATTGATGCTCGTGTAGATTTTGGGTACGACATCCTTCAGCTGCCCCGAGTACTCATGCTTGAAGGCTTCAATGGCTTGGTCGAGTAGTTCTCCAATCTTCGGCTGGGTCGCATTCTTGACCAAGTAGCTCCATTGTGCCTTTTCCGGGGACCATACAGTACGCCTTGTGCCAAATAGTAGTCCTTGTCCTCAAGTGCTCGCTTTCTGAATTCCTCAGATGAGATATGCTTGTCACTTTTGGCATCAGAGAATTCCTTTTCGAGCACCTTTCTCCGTTCGTCAAATGCAAACGAGAGATAACGTAAGAAGATCAGCCCGAGAACGACGTACTTGTATTCGTGAACCTCAACCTTCTTTCTCAGCTTGTCGGCTGCCTTCCAGAGCGTGCTCTCAAAATCAATGTCCTTTTCTTCTGTTCCTGTATCGTCGATGGCGTCATCAAGACGCGCCTCTCTCGCCTCCGGGACCTACAAGACCAGCCAAGAGGATTTGTGGATTCCCTCTCAGTATAGGGCTTTCGGAGCCGAAGGTCAAGTCCATGACTCTGCCTCAGGATGAGCCTCTGGCTGTTTCGGAAGGATAGTTGAATGTCATGATTCTGCTGTCTATTTCAAGCAGAAGATCGGTCAATTTCTAGATCAGCATCCCTATCTCGTTAAGGAGCCACGTTAATTCCGCCGGTTTTGCCGAACCTGTGTTCTCAACATGGGGATAGAGAACTTCCTTTGGCAATCGTTACAGAAGCAGCGTCTTGCTATTCCGCGTACGTTGTGTCTGAACACACATCGCGCTATATCCAAAGACCCACATTACGATTCCATGGCTCCTACTAGAGCAGCTCAGCAAAGCGCTCCCGCACGTTACTGTTTCTCGCGTAGAATAATGATGCTCGCCTATGAGCAATTCAACAGGACTTGAATCCTTTAAGCCATCAAAGCTCCACAGATCCCCGCCTCCTAATCTCCTATTCGTCCCTACATTCATGCATGATAGATGACGACATAGATGGAGGGCCACGCCATAGGCTCCGGACAGGATGCGACTAGCTTCTGGGCCAGCGTGTATTCTCGGTCAATTTGATTCCTCGTCGTTCCAGTTCATTCCAATTCAGTCTGAAAATGCTGCTCGTCTATGGCTCGTATCGGCTAGTCGATGCTTTCGACGTCGTGAGGATAGCTTTCCTTGAGCGCTGCAGAAGTCAAACGCACGAACGATGCATTCTGACGCAATTCGGCAAGTGTTCTCGCGCCGCTGTAACTCAGGCCGGAGCGGATGCCGCCTGTCAGCTGGGCTATTATCTCATGGGAAGCGCCTCTGTATGGTACGAATGCTTCGATACCTTCTGCCACATATTCCAGGAGCGCGGCTTCGTCTTCTGCTTCCTGTGTTCCACGTTTCATTGAGGCTCCAACAGAAGCCATCCCTCTGATGGAGTTTGTACTTCCTACCGTTGCGCATGACCGTGACGCCCGGGCTTTCCTCGGTTCCCGCTAGCATGCTTCCAATCATTACGCTCGAAGCACCCACCGCGAGTGCCTTGGTGATGTCTCCTGAATTTCTGATTCCACCGTCTGCGATTATTGGAACATCTGACTCTTCCTTGCGATTTCAGCGCATTCGAGCACAGCTGTCAATTGTGGAACTCCGGCTCCGGTGACGATTCGTGTTATGCATATGGACCCTGATCCAATCCCAACCTTCACAGCGTCAGCACCTGCTGCGAATTGCTTTCAGTTGAACTGGTGACCGTACGCTTCATAGAACAGTAGCTCTTCCTGAGCCTTGAGATAACCAATGGAAAGCGATGAAGCGCAGCGCATTGCAGAGTGTATCGGAATTGCCATGAACAAATCGGATAATGTAGCTCAAGCTCTCGGCATAACACTTGAGATCATAAGACCTGGCTTTGCGAAAGTGCTAATGAAAGTGCGGGAAGACATGTTGAATGGTTTCGGCATTTGTCATGGCGGTATCACTTTCACTTTGGCAGACGTAGCATTCTCGTATGCTTGCAATTCGCGTAACAGAAAAACGCTAGCCCTCACCTGCAACATCAATTATTCAGCTAGCGCGGTGAAGGGGGATACACTCACTGCAACGGCAGAAGAGAGATTACTCACTGGAAGAATAGGAATCTACGATGTCACAGTCACTAATCAACAGGGTGTGGCAATTGCTCACTTCCGTGGTACCTCTTACGGAACAAGCGAACGCGTTCAGGCTGATCTCTAGCACCAAGTCCACTATCACCGGACTATCTTCAGTACTATGCCCGTCATTACGACCTTGTCGATGAACGCCCACGTTGTACCGAAGGCTCCGGAGCCGAGAAACTGTGCGACACTGATTCCAAGGATCTGTGTGTCCACGAAGAACCAGAAGGCAATGCCGAACAGTTGCCAGCCGACCGTGAATGTGATCACCTTCTTCAAGCTCTGTCGGTCTATCTTGTGCGTGCTATTGCCGAGTAGATGTTGCAGGACGAGTTTTCTAACACTCATTTTGTGTATCCTCTTGTCGAGACGTATATCCACACTAATAGACGTGCATACATATATGCGTTTCGATACTGACGATACACAATTATACACAGGCGGCCACAGAAACCAGGCTATTCTCGGTCCAAAACACGTCTCAACCTCCTGTCACTATCCTTGCTACTCGGCATCCCGTCGTCCAGGAATCGCAGAATGAGTTGTTTGGTTTCCTGATCTTTTGGAAACGGAAGGCGCGGGGCGAGAGTTCAGAGTCGAGGAAACAGTCTGCCACTTGGATCTAGGCGGGACGAGGAAATTGTCATTGACAGTCTTCTTGGGATGAAGTAAGAGATACAGGATTTGACAGCGTCCGACAGAAAGAAATGATAGCTTGGTCAATCAGATACGCTCGACCATGAATGCATGTATGTTTCAGATTGGCTAAGCTGCCGACTGGATGAAGACTTCAACATTGCAGCACGGAATAATCTCTCCAGTATAGCCCAAGAAAGAGGATCAGAGCAAGAATCTTCATTGGTGCGAGTGATAGCTCCGCCAAAGAAACCCATAAGAGAGCCCGCCAAACCATCGGGGGCAAACCAACTTAGTGGGTCACCATTTGGATCTAACTATTCGTCTGGCAGGGGAGGCGGGTGACGGTGTGGTTCTGGCCGGCAATGTCCTGACCTACGCCGTCTCACGCATGGGACTGAGTATCTTCAGTTTCAGAACCTTTCCTCCCTCAGTTCGAGGTGGCCCATGCATGTATCAGCTTCGAATAAGCGACTCACATGCCTACTCTCAAGGTGATCTACTCGATCTTCTCGTCGCGTTCGACACCGAGGCCCTCTCGATGCACTCCAAGGATCTTAAGCCAGAGGGCGAGGCCATCATCGATCAAGACCGAACCCCGAAAGACTACACGCCTTTACCAAGACGTTGTATTGGTGCTCCATTCACCAAGATCGCGAAAGATGATCTGCGTTCACCCAAAGTCAGGAACATGATCATATCCGGATACATAGCAGCCCACATTGGCGTCGAAGAATCCGTCCTGGCAGGCGTGGTGACGGAGAAGTTGGGATCGCGGAAGGATCTGCTGCAGAAGAATCTTTCCGCAATAGGCATCGGATACAAGTTAGCGCCGAAAGCGGTTACTCCTACGCGGCCAAAGAATCTTGACAGGATTGTTCTCTCCGGACATGAGGCGGTAGTGTTAGGTGCCATCGCCGCTGGATGTCGTTTCTACGCTGGATACCCAATAACTCCTGCAGGAGACATCATCGAAGAAATGGCGGCCGTTCTCCCCGGTTTCGGCGGAAGTCTGTTTCAGGGAGAGGATGAGATAGCCTCGCTGGGCGCAGCGATAGGAGCCTCCTTCGCGGGCACAAAGTCAATGACAGCAACTTCAGGACCAGGACTTTCGCTGATGACCGAGATGATTGGGATGGCCTCTATGGCCGAGATCCCAGTGGTTATTGTTAATGCGCAAAGAGGCGGGCCTTCAACGGGTCTTCCAACTAAGACTGAGCAATCGGATCTCAACCATGCACTGTACGGTGGACATGGCGACGCCCCAAGGATCGTCCTCGCCCCAGGCAATGTGGAAGACTGCTTCTACCAGACTGTAAGAGCATTCAACCTAGCTGAACGATACCAACTTCCCGTTATCGTTCTGACAGACCAGGCGATGGCCTCACAAACGGAAGCCATGCCCCTACCTGTCCTTGAGAAGCTGAAGATTCTGGATCGGGGAAGAGCGGAAATTGCTGGCAACAATTACCGCCGATACACTGTCACCAACAACGGCATCTCGCCTGTCTCGATACCGGGTGAGCCCAACGGACAGTACGTTGCTGAGACCGTAGAGCATGATGAGAAAGGTCAACCAAACGTCAACCCGGACGTCCATTCGGAAATGAGTGCGAAACGATTCCGAAAACTCGAAACGGCTGCAACGGAACTCGCCAACGATCCGTTGAACGTCATGGAACTATCTGATCCGCAGGCCAAGCTTGGTGTGATTGGTTGGGGCTCCACTCAGGGAGCAATCCATGAAGCTGTTTTGCGTGCCAAGGAGAAATCCATCCATGTGAGCTGGCTGCAGTGCAAACTGATGAATCCGCTGCCCAAAGAGCAGATCTCCAAGTTCATGGAAGGAGTCAGAGTGCTGCTTGTTCCGGAATTGAATTACACATCCCAGTTTGCTAACGTACTTCGCGCAGCCTTCCGCATTGAACCAATTCCATTTGGCAAGTCAGAAGGACTGCCTTTCACGGCTGGAGAGATTTTCCGCAAGATCGAAGGTCTGGCTTCAAAATGAGCATCGATACACGCGAGTACAGGGAGAAGGAGTACCTTCCAACATGGTGTCCAGGCTGTGGCGACTACGGCGTGCTCAAGGCTGTTGACATGGCGTTTCAGGAGCTTGGTCTCAGCCATGAACAAATCGTAATCGTTGCTGGGATTGGATGCAACGGCCGTTTCCCACACAACTTCAAGACCTATGGCTTCCACACGCTCCATGGAAGAGTGCTACCTGTCGCTCAAGGAATCAACATCACCAAACCCGAACTGCACGTTGTTGGAATCGCAGGGGACGGAGACGCATTCGCTATCGGCGGAGGACATTTCCTACACGCGGCCCGAAGAAATCCTGACATAACTTTCATTGTCATCGATAACGGAATCTACGCGCAAACGAAAGGTCAACCGTCACCCACAACACCATTCGGATTCAAGACAGATACTACTCCCAGTGGACATCCTGAGGACCCACTCGATATCGATCACTATGCTTTGTCGTGTGGTATCTCATTCCTCGGCCGAGGCTTTCCCGGCAGACCCAACCATCTATCACATTTGATCGCTGAAGGAATCGCGCACAAAGGCTTCTCATTGATACACATACTGAACCCATGCCCCACCTTCCACGACACTTGGAGCGATCACATTGACAAGATTGTCGAGATCGGCCCGGAACATGATCCATCCAACTATGAAGCGGCCCTCAGACTCTCACGAATAGAAGAGAAGATCATGATCGGCACGTTGTTCAAGCAAGACCGCCCCACAATCGCAGAGCGAGTTAGAGTCTCAGCTCCGAAACTGGATCTCGGGCAACTGCTCAAAACGTACAGGTGAATCCCTGACATGATGCTGCCCCTCCAGTGCATGTGTTCCTCGGTTCTTTTCGACCGGAGCAGAAGTTAGAGTGGCCAATCTCAAGAAACTGTTAGGAGCGCCCGGGGATCGGGTTCTCATGTCGGGCAATGAGGCGATTGCCCGGGGCTGTCTCGAAGCCGGCGTCAAAGTCTCGACGTGTTACCCGGGAACGCCTGCGTCTGAGATCACGGACACTCTCTACGAGGCGTCTGAAAAGACCGGCATGTACGTGGAGTATTCAACTAACGAGAAGGTCGCCCTTGAGGTTGCAGCCGGAGCAGCAGTCACAGGTGTGCGATCGATCGCGAGCATGAAACATGTGGGCGTGAATGTTGCCTCTGACGTTTTGGTGACACTCGCATATGTCGGGGTGAGGGCGGGGTGCGTGATTGTTTCAGCTGACGATCCTGGATGCTGGAGTTCCCAGAACGAGCAGGACAACAGGTACTACGCACAACTCGCTGGGATCCCGTGCCTGGAACCGGCAGACGCTCAAGAAGCCAAGGACATGACTGTTGAGGCATTCGAAATCTCGGAAAAACTGGAGCTTCCGGTGCTTCTCAGAACAACAACGCGCGTAAATCACACGCTGAGCCCGGTCAGACTTGGAGAGATTGTGGAGAAACCGTCCAAACCCCATTTCCTGAAAGATGCGAAGCGCTTTGTCATGATACCCAGCAACGCATTGACAAGACACGAAGTACTCCTGAAGAGACTTGATCAGGCAACAGAGATTAGCGAAACATCCGGTTTCAACAAGATCATCAGAGAAGGCGAAGAGTTAGGAATCATCACGTCGGGTGTATCGACCAACTATAGCATTGAAGCGTTGAGCAGACTCGGCATCAACGCGTCAGTATTGAAACTGGGGTTAACCTATCCTCTCCCCTCAAAGCTAATCCTGGATTTTGTCAAGAGATTCAAGAAAGTATTCGTTGTGGAGGAGCTTGAGCCAGTCCTAGAGAACGCGGTCAGAAGCATCGCATATGGAACACCTAACAGTCCAACCATCCTAGGGAAGTTGACAGGGCATCTACCTAGGAACCATGAGCATTCTACTGGAATCGTTTGCGATGCTTTCTGTAAGGGTCTTGGCAAGAATCCTCCAACGCAGCTGACGGAGGGCAGGAGTTTCAAACTCGCGTTTCCGATTCCTCCGCGGCCGCCTGTGCTTTGCCCTGGCTGTCCTCACCGTGCCTCCTTCTACCTCATGAAAACGACTTTGAAACCAAAGACCGTCTACTGCACGGACATTGGATGTTACGCGTTGGGGATTCAGGCACCGGAGGTTATCGGTGACATTCTCATTTGCATGGGCGCCGGTGTCGGTGTTGCATCCGGTGTGAGTAGAGTTCAGGATGAACCTGTTCTATCCATAGTCGGAGACTCAACATTCTTCCACGCCGCAATCCCCGGTCTGATCAACGCCGTCACTAACAATCACCGGATAGTTGTGGTGGTATTGGATAACATGACGACCGCGATGACTGGCTTTCAGCCTCATCCTGGCTCGTGGGATCCAAACGTCCGCGGCAAACAAGTGTCCATTGAAGACGTGGCGAAAGGGTGCGGCGTGCAATTCGTCAAGGTGACTGATCCCCACAACGCCGCTGAGACCAAGCAAATCCTCAAAGAGGCAATCTCTTTCTCCGGTCCATCTGTCGTGGTTCTGCGTCATCAATGCAGCATCATCGAAAACAAGAGAGATGGAAGAAAGCAGCCCTACCTTGTTGTGGATTCCAAGTGTAGAGGGTGCCAGTTGTGTGTCAGGAATGATTACTTTGGCTGCCCAGCCTTCTACATTGAGGACGAGAAGGCCAAGATCGACAAGGAGTTGTGCAACGGCTGCGGGTTCTGCGTCGTGGTATGCCCCTTTGACGCCGTAAAGCGAGTTGAGTGAACCTGCCAAACGAATACAATATCGTTGTTGCGGGAGTTGGGGGGCAGGGTGTCATCTTTCTTTCAGAAATTCTTGGTGAGGCAGCCCTTCGCGAGGGGCTCGACGCAAGGATAGCTGAGATTCATGGGATGGCACAGAGGGGCGGTTCGGTCACATGCCACGTCCGCATTGGTGAAGTTCACTCACCAACCGTCATGGAAGGTAGTGCAGACCTCATAATTGGATTTGAACAACTAGAAGTACTGAGGATGCTGAAGTACGCAAACCGCGAGACACTGGTACTGTTGAGCAAGACAACCATAGTGCCTCCCTCCGCGTATCTTCTGGGCAAAGGGTATCCAGCAGAAGACGCGATCCTGAAGGAGGTTTCTAGAGCTTCAGAGAACGTAATGGTCATCGACGCGATGAAGATCGCCGAAACAACTGGGAACTTGGCGACTCAAAATTCGGCGATTCTGGGGTTCATATCGGCACTGAAGAATATCCCAGTCAAACCAGAGACGGTGAAGAAAGCTATTGCTGACAGGTCGCCTTCGAAATATCTGGACGCGAATCTGCGAGCCTTCGAATTAGGAAGAGAAGAGTACAAGAGAACTGATCGTCACTAGTTCTCTTGTATTAGTGATTGTCACTGTGCTACAGTGTAGAATGGTGGCAGCTCGAAGCTTTTCGTCTTCATCTTCT
The DNA here is from genome assembly GCA_963706285.1 of Candidatus Bathyarchaeota archaeon. GTDB lineage: Archaea > Thermoproteota > Bathyarchaeia > 40CM-2-53-6 > 40CM-2-53-6 > CAVPLU01. The sequence goes on along the minus strand of CAVPLU010000017.1, from coordinate 34,173 downwards.
CAGGATAGATGATGGATGGTTTCACAGAGCTTAGTGGTCTTGTCGTAGCGCATCTGCTCGATGAAGCAGATGGGCTCTATCTCGTGATTCTTGTCGAATTTGATTGTGCCGTTCTTCATTGGAATGAGCATCTGCGGGATCTCTATGCCCTCGATGGTATCCCTCAGTTTTGCCTTGTCCAGAGTGCCAGCTTTCTCTATGGCTGCCTTGGTGAGGTATATCGCGTCATAAGTGTCGGCGCCCATCATGCCCGGCAGAATGTTCCACCGTGTCTTGTATGCCGCGACGTACTTGTCCACTGCCGGCATGTAGCTGTCTGCAGCGGAAGAGAACTTTGACTCAAGCACCTGATAGTCAGCCCACTCTCCTATCAGTTTGAAGAAGTTCGGGTCATCGCAGCACTCCACACAAACATACACGGTCTTCAAACCGACATCACCCAGTCCTTGTTTGAGCGCTGTTGCTGTGTCAGCGACTAGGCCTGCATGATACACTCCATCAGGCTTTGCTGCTTGGATCTTTGCAAGTTGCGTGTGGAAGTCCACGTCAGTCATTATGAATTTCTCTGCCGCCACAATCTCGATGGGCAGCTTGAGATCCTTGATGGTTTGAACCGAGGAATCGTAGCAGCCCTTACCGTATGCGGAGTCCTGGTACAGTATCGCGAGTTTGAAGTTCCTTGATGGTGCAACCTTGGGCTTCATCACGTCAGCGAAGAATTGCACAATGACCTCCGAGTAATCGTCCGTGATTGAGCAGTAGTGGAACATGTAGCTTGTGTCCATGTCTGTTCTTCTGGTTACGATGGAGCTTGAGGCACCGGTAATGATGAAAGGCACTTTGTTCTCGATCGCGGGCACCTGTGACGCGGCCGTCACCGGGCTAGAGAAGCCTCCCACCAGAAGATCCGTCATGTCCTCCAGAATAAGACGCTTGACGGCAGTGACACCTTCCTGCGGGCTGGATTTGTCATCGCCGGTAACGAGTTCCATCATTAGCTTCTGGCCATATTCCTGCACATACACGCCGCCAGCACGGTTGATTTCCTCGATCGCCAGAACGGAGGCTCGTTGCATGTCCGTTCCAACGTCGGAGGCTACGCCAGTGAGTGAGGCAACAAGGCCGATTTTGATGGTTCGATCAGTTGGGGGAGGGCGGGTAAAGTAGTAGTATGCGCCTCCAGCAGCACCGACAACGATAGCTCCAGCCGCTACGTACTTGATAAAATTCCTTCTTCCTTGATTAACCAATTTCGATCTACGCGCCTAAGGTTCCGCCACACTGGCCTTCAGCTACTATATCTTCCTTTTGTCAGTGACCCTCTTCGCCTTGCCTATGGAGCGTGCGATCTTCTGAGGCTCCAAGATCTCCACTTTCACGTCAAGGCTCAGAATATTCCTCAACACATGGCTGACTTTGCTCTCCAATGCGGGAAGGGCGCTAGCCCCATCGGCGAATATCTCCTTCCTAGCCTCGACCCTCACCATCAGAGTGTCCAGTTCGTGAACTCTGTCAACGATGAGTTCATAGTTGTCTCCAAGTTCAGGTATCCGCATAAGCGCCGATTCCACCTGACTGGGGAATACGTTGATTCCTCTAATGACCAGCATGTCATCCACTCTGGCCAGTATCTTCATTATCCTAGGGTGAGTGCGACCACAGTCACAGACCTCGCTGTCAAGCGAGGTCAGATCGCCGGTGCGGTATCTGATAAGCGGTAACGCTTCTTTCTTGAGAGTTGTGAAGACGAGTTCTCCGCGTTCTCCGTCGCTCACATTCTCTCCCGTCTTGGGATCGACCACTTCGACCAAGAACTGGTCGGCCCAAACATGCATTCCTCTTTGGTAGGTGCATTCTGTGAAGAGTGGGCCGCTGAGCTCCGATGTCCCGTACACGTCATATGCTTTGATTCCATTGTCCTCAATTCTCTTCCTCATATCTTCTGACCAGGGTTCGGCTCCAAAAAGGCCGGCCTTCAGTTTCGTCTCTCTCAGATTGACACCTAACGCTCTTGCGGTCTCGCAGAGGTAGAGGAAGTATGATGGCGTGCAACTGATTGCGGTTGTGCCCAGGTCCTGCATCAACTCGATTTGGCGTTCTGTTGTCCCAGCTCCAGTCGGCAGAACGACTGCACCAACCATTTCTCCTGCGTAGTGAAACCCGAGTCCTCCCGTGAAAAGCCCGTATCCGTATGCATTCTGCATCACGTCTCCTCTACCGATTCCAAGAGAGGTCAAACCTCTGGCAAGCGATGTGCTCCATTCTGTGATGTCGTTTCTCGTGTATCCGACCAGAGTGGGTTTCCCGGTTGTGCCGCTTGAGGCGTGATAACGAACAACCTGATTTCTCGGAACACAGAACATTCCGGTGGGGTATGTGTCTCTGAAGTCTCTCTTCACCATGAATGGAAGTTTTCGCAGATCCTCCAGTGATTTTATGTCGCGAGGGTCTATTCCGGCTTCTTTGAATCGCTTCCTGTGAAAATCGGAGTGCGCGTACACGTACGAAAGGAGGGCTCTCAGGCTCTTTTCCTGCAGACTCTTGAGTTCGTTAGGCGGCGTTCTTTCCACACTTGGATCCCAGTACTCCATCACATTCACCTTGAATCAGAGACTTCTTCGCTGGCTTTCTTGATGCGTGACTTTGCGAGTGGTACGATACCTCGAGGCATCAGAATCATCACAAGAACCATTGTCACTCCTATCAACAATAGCCTAACTCTAGGATCTATCATTCTCAGAAACTCCCATACGAACATGAGAAGGACAGCTCCAACTATCGGTCCCTCAACGGTAGCCATCCCGCCGATTACAGCCATTATGACCGGCCAGAACGAGAAGTCTAGGCTGAAGATCTGAGGATTGATGAAGCCCACATAATGCGCGTAGGATGCCCCCAGGATACCAGTAAGAAACGTACTAATCGTGAAAGCGATTATCTTGTATTTTGTCGGATTCACGCCGCTGGCGTTCGCCTCCGCCTCATTTTCCCGAATGCTTTGAAACGCCAGTCCCATCGTCGAGCGTTTCAACAAGATCATAACTATCACAGGGCACAGTGCAAGAAGCAACATCAGATAGTAGTATGCTTGAACTGACGGCAATAGAGCAGGAACCGCCATTCCAAATGTTCCGGCAGTAATCCAATCGAATTCTATTACGATCGCTTCCAGGATCATGGTGAAACCGAACGTTACAAGTGCAAGGAACCATTCTCTTAGGCGCACACACGTTAGCCCTATCAGAAGGCCCACACCGGCGGCACCCACTCCTCCAACCACGATCCCAATCCACAGCACGCCCATCTTGAGAGCGATCAGGGTGCTGATGTAACCGCCTAACCCTAGAAAGGCAGCGTGCCCAAATGAGACTTGACCTGAGTATGCTAGGATATTCCAGCTTGAGGCGTATCCGACGTAGAAGAGTATGAGCACCATGACGTGCAGAATGTACGGACTTGGAACAAGGAACGGCGCTATCGAGGCGATTGCCAGCAGAATCGCGGGCACGACGAGTCCTCGGGATTGGCGTGTCTGAGAAGGGAGAATTTCCAAATGCACTATTCACCTTCGCCAAAGAGGCCGGTCGGCCTGAAGATCAAGACGAGTATCAGAACAACGAATCCTATGGCGTTCCTCCATGTTCCTCCGAGAGTGAAGACCGCCATCCCTTCGACCACACCGTATGCTATGCCACCAATCACGGCTCCTGCTGAGCTGCCTAACCCTCCAAGTACTATGATGGCAAACGCCTTCAAAGCCGGGAGCGACCCAGCAGTGGGCGTAATCGAGGTAATTATTGCCAGTAATGTTCCTGCAGCTGCCGCAAGCGATATTCCGACTCCGAAGCTCAGCATGTCTATTCGCTCCACATCTATGCCCATCAGTGTGGCGGCTCGTCTGTTCTGGCTCGTTGCTCTCATCGCCCTTCCCGTCTCGGTGAAGTTGAGCACAACGTGAAGGCCAACCATGATGGCAATTGTTATTGAGATAGCCATCACCCAGTCAAGATTCAGATTCATAACGCCCAGCGAAATGACGGTCTTCTCATACGGGCTGTGAATTCCTCGCGGATAATCGGTCCACGCGAGAGCCATGAAATTCTGCAGTATGTAAATCAAGCCAACACTTAGGAGGACTTCATTCACTTTTGTTGATCCAAGAACTCTTCTGAAACATGTTCTTTCGACAACAACCCCAAAGAGTCCAGTTATTGCCATCGAAATGAAGATGGCTGCGTAGGGGTTGATGTTTAGCAGAGTCACAGCCCAGTAGCTAGCATAGCCGCCCATGATAACGAATTCACCGTGGGCGAAGTTGACAAGTTTCATCACGCCGAAAATCAGATTCAGTCCTGAGGCTATGAGAATGTATATGCATCCTAGTATCGTACCCCAAAAAAGTACCTGAGAGACCAATACGAAATCAATTACTAAGTGCCATAGGATGCAAACCAAAATCCATTTTCTACTGAGTACGAAAGCGCGTTGCTCTGACTCTTGCGAGTTCGGAGGTCAACTGTCAAACAAGTTCAACTCATTGTTCAGCGTTCCGAGCGGTTCCATTCAAGTGTCTACTTAAGACTTATCGTCTGTCGCATCTTTCACATTCCAAGATATGCGCTCTTGATTCGCTCATCATTAATTAGATCGTGGGGGGTGCCCGTCTGCGTGATTCTTCCCTCTTCAAGGACATACGCTCGATGAGCGATTTCCATGGCTTCCTGCACGTTTTGCTCTACGAGGAGTATAGTCATGCCCTCTTCGTTGATTTCAGCTATCGTATCAATAATCTCATCGACGAGAATTGGCGCGAGACCGAGTGATGGCTCATCAAGCATGAGTAGTTTCGGTTTTGACATGAGGCTGCGGGCTATTGCCAGCATCTGTTGTTCTCCCCCGCTGAGTGTTTGGGCCTTCTTCTTCGACTTGGTTTTGAGTACAGGGAAGAGTTGGAATACCCATTCGCATGAGTCTTTTGCGTCGCGCTGGCCTCTTCTGTAGGCGCCGAGAAGGAGATTGTCCAGGACTGTCATTTTCGGAAAAATGTCTCTGTCTTCTGGTATCAGCGATATGCCTCTTCTGGCTATTGCGTATGGTCGGAGCCTGTCTATTCTGTCTTGCATGAATTGGATTTCTCCGCTCGATGCTGAGATCAGACCGGCTATAGTCTTCACTAGGGTGGATTTTCCAGCTCCGTTTGGTCCAATTATGGTCACGATTTCTTTTTCAGCGATATTGAACGAAACGTCCCACAGTGCTTGCACCGAACCGTAGTGTGCGGAGATTCCTTGTACCTGTAACATTACTTTGTGACTCCTTGGGCGACGTTGTTGTCTTCGTGGAGCGCATACTTTCTTCCTAGGTACGCCTTTACAACAGAATCTTTCTTGGAGATTTCCTGGGGAGTCCCCTCTGCTATTTTTTCTCCGTGCTGAAGTACGATCACCTTGTCGCACAATCCCATGATGATTCGCATTACATGTTCGACGATTATGATTGAGGTTCCGAGGGTACTGATCTTCCTGATGAGCTGGATCTCTTTATCAGATTCTGTGGGGTTGAGGCCGGTTAGGAGCTCGTCGAGGAGCAGAAGCTTCGGTTTGCTGGCGAGAGCTTTTGCGAGTTGAACCCGCTTGAGTTCAGCTATTGTGAGATCACTTCCAAGGCTGTTGATCTTTTCAGGTGGGAAGTTGACCATGCTTAGCGTCTCTTCGGCCGCTTGCCTACGGTCGGATGCGGGAACTCTGTTTGCTGCTCCGAAAGTCGAACCTACTAGAACGTTCTCTAGTACGGTCATTCCGTAGAAGGCTTGAACAATCTGTGAAGTTCTTGATATCCCCAACCTGCAGATGTCATGTGAATGAAGGTTCGTTATTTTGCGTCCGTCAAAGATGATGTCCCCGCTGTCGAGGCGATAGAATCCGCTGATCAGCTTCATGAGAGTTGACTTACCGGACCCGTTTGGTCCTACGATTCCGGTGATCTTCTGATCATCTGCCGTCAGGGTCACAGACTTCAAAGCTTGGAGACCGCCGAAGCTCTTGGCAACATCGACACATCTTAGCAAGGCTCGCACTCTCGTCGTTCAGTTCATTTCGAGTTGGCTGACTTAGCTAGTGGCAATCAAATATAAGATAGGTTGAGTTTCTACAACTCGGTGTGGCGCGGTATGACTCTTCATCAACTAAGTGTATTCATGGAAAACAAGCCGGGAAAGATGGCGCAGGTGCTTGCGGATCTTGAAGACTTCAAGGTGTTTGCTCTCTCTATTGCGGAGGCTGGAGAATTTGGGCTCATTCGACTCATTGTATCTGAACCTGAAAAAGTGGCTAAACATCTTGAGAGCTGCGGTCTTAGTCTTGCCAAATCGAAGAAGAATGTCGAGGTCACAGGCGTTCTAATCACGAACGAAGTCAAACTGTCGAGTATTGCAGAGAAGCTGGGTGAAATCGGATTAAATATCGATTACGCTTACTCAACATCCTCTTTCATCAGTGGCAGCTTGGGCTTGATACTTAGGACGGATGATCAGAAGAAGACTGAGGAGACGCTTGCACGAAATCGGCGCTCGAATATTGACCAACGAGGACTTGTCTTAGTTCTTTTATGTTCGTCTGGATTGTCCGTCGACTAGTCGATGCTTTCGACGTCGTGTGGATAGCTTTCCTTGAGCGCTGCAGAAGTCAAACGCACGAACGACGCATTCTGACGCAATTCGGCAAGTGTTCTCGCGCCGCTGTAACTCAGCCCGGAGCGGATGCCGCCTGTCAGCTGAGCGATTATCTCGTGAGAGGCGCCTCTGTATGGTACGAATGCTTCGATACCTTCTGCCACATACTCTAGGAGCGCTGCTTCGTCTTCTGCTTCCTGTGTTCCACGTTTCATTGAAGCTCCAACAGAAGCCATTCCTCTGTGGAGTTTGTATTTTCTACCGTTGCGCATGACCGTGACGCCGGGGCTTTCCTCGGTTCCCGCTAGCATGCTTCCTATCATTACGCTTGAAGCGCCTACCGCGAGTGCTTTGGTGATGTCTCCTGAGTTTCTGATTCCACCGTCTGCGATTATTGGAATCCTTGACGCTTCCGCGGCTTCAGCGCATTCGAGAACAGCTGTCAATTGTGGCACTCCCGCCCCGGTAACGATCCTTGTTATGCATATGGATCCTGAGCCAATCCCAACCTTCACAGCGTCGGCGCCTGCTGCGATTAGATCCTTTGTTCCTTCAGGCGTTGCCACGTTCCCAGCGATCACGTCAACTTGACTGAGCTCCTTCTTCAGTTTCTGAATCACGTTGAGGACTCTGTCAGAATGGCCGTGTGCGACATCGACTACTAGCGCGTCAGCGCCTGCGTCGACGAGGGCTCGTGCTCTCTCAAGGTAGCCTTCCTTTATGCCGACCGCTGCTCCAACAAGGAGCTGACCCTTGGAATCCTTGCAAGCTTGCGGCGACTCCGCAATCGTCACCATATCCTTGCTTGTGATTAAACCATGAAGATGGCCTTCGTCGTCAACTAGTGGAAGCTTCTCAACTTTGTATTTGCGCAGTAATTGCCTCGCCTCATCAATCGACGTATTCGCTCGAGCCGTGTGAAGACTCTTCATCGGCGTCATCAGTTCGGAGACTCTGCTCAAGTCGTTCTCTTCGAACAGCAGATCGCGGGCAGTGATAATGCCGACCAGTTTCTTGTTGGCGTCAACCACGAGTAGTCCGCTTACGCCTTTCTCTTGCATCAGCCTCTTTGCGTCAGCCATTGTGGCGCTTGGCCAAATTGTGTATGGCTCTTCGATGATCACGCTCTCTGATCGCTTAACCTTCAGTACTTCTTCGACTTGGTGTTCCATGGACATGAAACGGTGAATGATGCCGATTCCGCCGTTGTGCGCCATCGATATGGCCATGGATGACTCGGTGACGGTATCCATGTTCGCGCTCACGATCGGAATATTGAGTTTGATATTCCTGCTGAGCCTCGTTGAAAGATCCACGTCTTTTCTTGAATGAACTGAGCTGCGTTTGGGAACTAGTAGCACGTCGTCAAAAGTCAGCGCATCCCTAATTGGGACAGGCATCTGTTATTACCTCCGCTATTTCTGCGACTCTCATATTAAAGGACGAGGCTGCCCGACTCTGCTGAGATGACGGCCGATGGAAAAGAGAAGGCATAGCGCTCTTTGCATTCAACACCGAAATGTGCTTAGCCTAAAGATTACCAAGATTATGCAGTGAAGAGTGGAAGAAATATGCGGAGACTGATCGTTTTCAATCATGTATCGCTGGATGGTTACTTTACCGACGTGAACGGCGATATGAGCTGGGTTCACAAGCAGGATCCGGAGTGGCTTGCATTTGTTGAAGAGAATGCAAGTGCCGGAGGCGAGCTATTGTTCGGCAGGATCACGTATGAGCTCATGGTAAGCTATTGGCCGACACCGCATGCGATCAAGGATGATCCTGTTGTTGCCGAACGGATGAATAGTCTGCCGAAGGTCGTCTTTTCGAGAACACTGGACAAGGCATCGTGGAACAATACGAAGCTGGTGAAGGACGACATGGCGGCGGAAATACGAAGGATGAAGAAGGAGCCTGGAAAGGACATGGTGATTTTTGGAAGCGGCCAGATTGTTTCGCAATTGGCGCAGGAGGGTTTAATCGATGAATACCAGATGGTGGTGAATCCCATCGTTCTTGGCAAGGGGAGGACGATGTTCGACGGCATCAAAGAGAAGCTGACCCTGAAGTTGACAAAGACGCGGACCTTCGGCAATGGGAATGTCTTGCTGTGCTACGAGTCGGCTGCGTGAAGGAGCACAATACTGCAAAACATCTAGAGGGATAATCAGAATATCAATTGTCGAATTTATGCGCAGACTTGTATCTTCTTTTTAGCAGATGAAATACGCGTTATCCACTGCAACATATCGGTTTAGCTTAGGACTTGAAATGACTCATGTTCATTATCGTTTCAGCGACGTGGAAGACTGTATCAAGATCGTTTCACCGAACCTATTTCTCCCATCAATCCCATACTGCCTCCGTGGTTGAAGAGAAATGACACAAAAGACAACATCAAGTTATCCGAAAACTGCTTCGATACTCGCTCTCGTGGGCGGTATCCTGATAATGCTGGGCGGGATTTTGTTTATGGCCGTCTCCGCTTTCATCCTCCCGAACCTCGACTACTCCAACCTCACCACGCCACCACGCCTCACTAGCGCCAGTATGCCAGGTCTCGTGTCCGGCATGGTTGGAGTGATGGGATTGTTTGGGCTTGTGTCGGGAGTCATAGTGCTAGTATCCGCGGTGATGCTTCTAACGAATTCGAGTCAGCGGAGGACTTGGGGCGTACTCATACTCGTCTTCTCAATTATGAGCTTCTTAGGCCTGGGAGGTTTCATCGCAGGGGCGATTCTGGGGATAGCAGGGGGCATATTGACCCTAAGGTGGAAACCACCGACCCAGTAGGGTCAGCTTCGAGAGAACCACATCGATCCGGCGGACTCGAATGAGGGAGAGGAACCAACTCTAGATGAGGAAGCAGACGAGATGGAGAAGCTCAAGGTTCTGCTGATAATGCTCCTGGCAGCGACCTCTGGGCTTGCAGTCTCCATGTACATCCTTGCCCTGAGCCTCGCTCCCACGGAGTCGCCTCTGAGCGTGCTTGCGCGGATTCTAACACACGGCTTCTCACCGGACTTCGCCTTCTTCATACCGCTTTCATCCATCCTTTTTCTCAGCACTGTCCTCGCCAGCATGGTGGGGGTCATCTACTTCCTCGTGCTCCCCGAGATGAAGAACTACGTATCAGGCAATGGGAGAGACACCATCTCGGTAGTCCTGAGAACTCTCAAGCCCGAGGAGAGGAAGGTAGTCAGCGTGCTCGACGCTCACGGAGGCACCTACCTGCAGAAGTTCATCACGAAAGAGGCCGATCTATCAAGATTGAAGACGCACAGGGTCGTCGCTGCGCTTTCGGAGCGAGGTATCGTCCACGTTGAGAAGCGGGAAAACACGAACGAGGTCTCACTTGTGAAGTGGTTCCACGACGGGATGCACCAATAGCTCAGAGGGCTTTGGCCGCACACGAACTTTCAAACGACGGTCGAATTCTACATGCCCGCACCTCGAGCCCACACACCAATCAAACGAGGAACGATGACGATTCAAGTCGGGATTCCAGCACCAGCCAACCCACACCCACAAAACGCCTGAAAAAAGGATGGAAAGTCGTGGAGAATTTGTTTACGTCTTCTTCTTGCGGCGCCGGAGACCAGCAACGATAGCAGCCTAATAGGTGTCCAATATTCCTACAAGGGATGAGCGAACCCGCAAATGTGGGATTGGCTGAAACATCTGATCACCGGGCCTCCTCTGCCCACCAGGCAAATTGCGCACAAGCAATTGAACAAGATACGGGCTCTCGCCGCATTTTCGCCAGATGCACTCTCTTCCATCGGCTACGCCAATCAGGAAATCTATCTTGGGTTGGTCGCTGCTGGCAGCGTTGGGTTAGTTCAATCTGTACCGATAGCATTCGTAATCACGATGCTGATGGCTATTGTTGCCATATCCTACTATCAAACCGTTCATGCTTACCCTTCCGGCGGCGGTTCGTATTCAGTCACCAAAGAAAATCTAGGACCATTTCCAGGATTGTTGTCAGCGGCCGCTTTGTTGATCGATTACCTACTAACAGCAGCGGTCAGCTTAACAGCTGGCCTAGCAGCGATCATCTCCGCTTTTCCGCAGTTGTGGCCTCACCGCGTTGGTCTATCTCTCTTGATTCTGGCTGCAATTACTCTGCTCAATCTACGTGGTCTCCGTGAAACCGGCAGCGCAATGGCGATTCCTGTATACCTGTTCCTATTCGCATTCTTGTCGATGCTTGCATACGGCGCCTCAATAGTCCTGATTAATGGCCCCGAATCGTTCTCCGCCACCGCCTTACCAGCAACCCAGCCTCTGACGCTTTTCTTGATGTTGCATACGTTCGCGACTGGCTGTACAGCATTGACGGGAATCGAAACTATCAGCAATGGAGTACCTGTATTTCGACCCCCCAGATCCAAGAATGCTGGGCAGACTCTTGTTGTCATGGCCGTATTGATGGGCGTCCTGTTTCTTGGCAGTATTGGACTTACGCAGCTTCTTGCGGTGATCCCCAATCCGCAGGAGACAATTTTGTCAGCCCTAGCGCGTCGACTGCTTGGAAACGGTGCTGGTTATCTGATTATTCAAGCAAGTACGATGTTGATTCTCGCTGTTGCTGCTAACACGAGTTTCGCTGGTTTTCCTCGTCTGGCTGCGATTCTTGCAGCCGATGGATATCTACCCCGTCAACTGAAGAATCTAGGAGATCGATTGGTGTTCGCTAATGGTATCTTACTTCTAGCCGCTGGGACGGGGGTTTTGATCGTCTCGTTTAGCGGTGACACACACGCGCTAATCCCACTCTTCGCCGTGGGTGTATTCCTAGCATTCACATTGTCGCAGATTGGCATGGTTGTTCACTGGCTGCGTAATCGGGGAAAGGGTTGGCGATTAAAGGCCACTACAAATGGCGTGGGAGCCTTGGCAACAGGAGTGACCCTTATTGTGGTTGGTGTTAACAAATTCGTTGAAGGAGCTTGGATCATTGTATTCTTGATTCCGATATTGCTGTTTGGTTTCTGCAAGGTCTACAACCACTATCAGGAAGTTGACAAACAACTCTCGCTGAGCGAACTACCCGGGCAATTGACGGAACCGTTTCCGACTAGGGTAGTCGTTCCAGTAGCTGGAGTTAATCGTGGTATGGTGGATGCTATCAATTATGCCAGGGCAATCTCCAAGAACGTCACAGCGGTCTACGTGGAGTTAGAGCCAGGCGCCGGGGAACATGTTCGCAGGGATTGGGAGCGCCGGTGGCCCGATGTACCGCTGGTAATCTTGCCCTCACCTTACCGCTCGATCGTTGCGCCCTTCATGGAATTTCTGGACAAGATCGATGAACAATACAATGATGGACAGTTAGCTGCAGTCGTGCTACCGGAATGGATTCCAGCAAAGTGGTGGCAAAGCTTACTTCACAATCAGCGTGCTCGACTGATCAGAAGCGCTCTTCTATATCGCCGAAGGGAGCTCGGCTTTCAACGAGTCATCATAGAGGTACCTTACCATCTCCGACGCTAGATGTAAGTGATTCCCTGCTCAACTTTCGGATTGGCCGCGATTCTAGCTTCAATCCTGATGCGTTGAAGTCTTCGCCTGCGGAAACGGTCGCTGTCGCAGAGGATTGCATTGACGAGCTAACAAACACGCCAAATAGAAGAAGAGCAAGCCCGAAGAAGATGAGGAATCTGAAGCTCAAGTATCGATGCAAGGACCTTGGGCGTCTGAACGCGTAGTCAATCAGACGATATGCCGCGGCTGCAAGCAGTACAAAGACGAACAGCATTCCAACATCGGCCAGAAGGTTTCCCGTTAGGACCCTAAGCGAATAGATCGCTACACCTACCATTAGAAGAAGCGCGAAGTAGAAGACCGCAACTGCGGTGCTCGGGTGCTTCTTGATGGATTTGGCGATCACCACGGTGAGAAAAACAATCAACATTGGGAAACTAACATAGTTGTGTAATAGAGGACTGGGCTGGACAACCACGCCGAACAGCGAGGCGAAGGACTCGTAAGAGAGGAGAAGCAGATTTGCCCACCCTATGAAGATCAGCGACCAGAATGCCAACTCTGTGAAGAGATCGTTTTTCCTTGCATGGTTGTAATGATGGAATGGGATCTTTCTTGCAGTCACAAGTGATATGAGCATTGGCAAAATCGCCATGACGAGAATGAAGATCCCTCCAGTGAAGGAGCCATATCCATGTAGACTGGGAGACGCTGCGGCTCTGGCAACGTAGATGGTGAAGAATACGGCTGAGGCTGAGAAGGTGATGGAAAACAAATCGTAGTCTCCTCCTAGACCTAGATGTTTTGCGAACAAGAGAGCCGTCAAGGAGAGCCAAGGGATCAGGGCGGCCGTCTCTATGGGATCCCAAGCCCAGTAACCCCCCCATCCCAAAGTCTCGTAGGCCCAAACCCCTCCCAAAGAGATGGCCAGCGATAGTAGAATCCATGAAGCCCAAAGCATTCTATCATCCGCAGAGTATGATTCTGCTTCTGTTTTCGGTCTCCACCTTCTGCCCAAGATGATTGCATAAGAGAGTAGTATTGCAGTATACGCCGCGAAGACCAAAGGAGGATGCAGCACGCTCCAGAACGTCCGAAGCGACGGGCTCTGCCCCAACCCATCTGGAACAGAGACACCAAGCTGCCTGAACGGATCCGCCAGTAACGTGAAGACAAGGACAACTATTGTGAAGAAGCTCATTATGATGCTAGAGACTCGCTCATTGTTCGTTGAGTGCCTCTTCGGGAACCGAAAAGCGAGCGTGGCAATAGTCATAATCGTGAGCCATATGAGAAGAGATCCCCCGGGCCCTGTCCAAGAGGCTGACAACTTAAGGAGCGGCGGAAGCGATGTGGAGCTGTGCTCATACACGGCCTTTAGTGCGAAGTTGTCGGACATGAAGAAGTAAGTGGACAACAAGGACGCAAAGATGGTCAGCGATCCGGCCGCAGTCGATAGATAATACCCGGCGCGAAGTCTGGCCCTAAGAAGACATAGCAAATCTGTAGCGTAGAACAGCAACGCCAGTGCAAGCACCGTGCCTCCGAACAATGCATTTGACAACTCACTAGCCGCCACAAGATCCACCCCCCGGCTGAGTATCGCGCTCCAATCTCAATCCATCAGACGGACCAATAGCGCTTTAATATAACGTATGTGCAGCCAGATTTCAGAGAGGGCATCCGTTGAAGCGTTTCTTCTGGCCCATGATTGGCATGATCACATTGCTCGTTGCAGTGATCATTCTCGGCAACTTCGTTCCAAAGACAGTTGAACATCCAGAGTATGATCAAGGTTGTTACTGCATGGGTGGGACCAGCGCGAACTGGCTACGATGATGACCCATAATTGGAACTATACAGCACGATCGACCGATGACGCCAGAAGAGGTGATAAGCGAAAGTATGACAGACCGCTGCGAACCAGCATCGATGACATATACAACCGCCACAATGACATCGGTAAGCAAATTGACACTTCTGCATTGACTGAACAAGAGAAATATTGGCTGACTTTTATGCGTGAAGAAGAAAAGCTGGCGAGAGATGTTTACTCCGTCCTAGGTGACAAGTGGGATAACCAACTCCTCAAGGACACATCCGGGAGTGAGCAGAAGCACATGGACAGCCTAAAACCCCTGCTGGACAACCACGGGATCCCGGATCCTGCGGCAGGTAAGGGACAAGGTGTGTTTGCCAACTCGGATCTACAGAAGCTCTACAATGAACTGATTCCACAAGGAAGCGTTTCTCTGGTTGAAGCGCTCAAGGTGGGCGTGCTTGTTGAACAGAAGGACATAGCCGACTTGAAGCAAGGGATCGCTAATTCCAATCACGAAGATCTCAATGCCGTCTACGATAACCTTTCGAAGGGTTCCACCATTCACCTTAATGCATTCCAGTTCGAGTTGTCGAAGCATTCTACAACGACATCACAGGAGTCTGGCGGGATGCTCACAACTGAAAGCATTATCATGATAGTCGTCGCGGTTGCAGCCGTCGCGCTGGTTGGAGTATTCTTCCTCCGCAGAAGAAAGAAGTAGAATCTTCTCGAGAGGCCCAGTCTCGAAACTCATTGCAGTCACTCCGGTTGCGATTGTCGTTTCTAGCTTGTCGTGGTCGATTCCATTCGAAATTGGATCCGATTTCACTTAGTTCTGTTCGTCCAATGGTCGGCGTCCAATAGTGGGTCACATCGTCCTGCAAGTGTTACTGTGGCGGCTAATGCGGGTGACCTTGTGTTAGATGTGCTGAGGGCTGGAACCGGTGCTGTCCCGCTTAGTGTTGGGTCAGGTCAGAGCCAACGTTGGCTGGAGCCTGCTGTCGGAGCCGATAGTGACAAGATCACAGAAACGGTGAATACATATGCGTAAGGCTCAGTGCGCTCAGGAACGTCTTGTTGATTCAGTTCATGCTTGTGAGAATGCGGAGATCATTGCTTGAACGTCTTCTCCAAGCGGATATAGAATCGGGCAAGTGCACCCGCTTCTTTTGTACTCCTCGACTTTCTTTCTACAATTTTCGACTGTTCCGGAGCCAGCTTGCGGATAAGAGCATGCGCTAGGGCTTGAGAATCATACTTCAAAAGCTCAGACTGCTACTATTGTTGGAAGAGAAACATGGACTTCGAGAAGCTAGGCGCATTCTACTTAGGCAAAGAGTACGATCTGAAGAAAGCCAAGCTACTGGATCAGCTTGTGATGTACGATGCTCGCGACCTGACGACCCATGCTGTCTGTGTTGGCATGACCGGTAGCGGCAAGACAGGTTTGTGCCTCTGCCTCCTCGAAGAAGCGGCGATTGACCACGTCCCAGCCATCATAATTGATCCGAAAGGCGACATGACCAATCTCCTACTCACCTTCCCTGAGTTACGTGCACAGGATTTCCAGCCTTGGATCAACATTGACGACGCACGACGCAAAGGTTTGACCGAGGACCAATTCGCCACCCAACAAGCAGAGATGTGGACCAAAGGACTCGCCGACTGGGGAGAAGACAAAGCCCGCATCAAGATGCTGCGCGACTCAACGGACTTCGTGATCTACACGCCCGGCAGCGACGCAGGCATCCCTGTCTCGATTTTGCAGTCTTTCGCCGCACCAACCCTAAGCTGGGACACCGACTCCGAATATCTTCTTGAACGAATTCAGGGAACGGTCAGCGCACTGCTTGGACTGGTTGGCATCGATGCGGATCCAGTGCGGTCCCGAGAACACATACTATTGTCGAACCTGTTTCAATACTTCTGGCGTCAAGGCGAAGATCTAGATCTCGCGAAACTCATATTGGCGATCCAGAATCCTCCCATCAGCCAGCTCGGCGTCCTCCCTGTCGACACCTTCTTCCCTCAGAAAGACCGGTTTGAACTCGCAATAAGCCTGAACAATATCATCGCCGCACCCTCTTTCCAGAATTGGCTTAAGGGACAGCCGCTGGACGTGGCGGGCTTTCTCAGTACGCCAGAGCGGCAAGACTCGCCACTCGGTCTTCTACATCGCACACTTGAGCGATCGCGAACGAATGTTCTTCGTGACCATGCTGCTGAATCAGGTGATCACTTGGATCCGTACTCAGCCCGGCACCACCAGCCTGCGTGCCCTTCTATACATGGATGAGATCTTCGGCTACTTTCCGCCCGTGGCCAATCCGCCTAGCAAGCAACCTATGCTCACGTTGCTGAAGCAGGCGAGAGCCTTCGGCCTCGGCGTCGTATTGACTACCCAGAACCCTGTAGACTTGGACTACAAAGGGCTCACGAACGCTGGCACCTGGTTCATCGGTCGACTACAAACCGAGCGTGACAAGATGCGATTGCTGGAGGGATTGGAGAGCGCATCCTCGGTAGCTGGCAAGGCAATGAGTCGAAGCACGGTCGATCACATAATCTCCTCGCTGACCAACCGCGTCTTCTTGTTGCATAATGTGCACGCAGATGCACCCGTTACTTTTCAGTCTCGGTGGGCGATGAGTTACCTTCGTGGCCCGCTGACCAAGGAACAGATCCGTGTGTTGATGAATAGCCGGCAGCCTGACACGGCGGCCCCCATACCGCTAACGAAAGTCGGATTAGCGCCAGATACCCCTACTCAAGCCGCAACCCGACCGGCGCCATTTGGTCGTGAACCCTTAGCTGCACCTCCAGTTCTCCCAGCTGAGATTCAACAGACCTACCTTCCGACGCGCAGAGGCTCAGGAGAAGCCCAGCAAGACATCGAGAAGCAAGCAGGAGGATCAGTTGAAGTGCAAAACCGCATCCTCCTCTACGTGCCGGCCGCTTTGGGAATGGGCCGCGTCCACTTTGCTGACCGGCGCCTGAATGTGGACACTGCACAGGATTTCGCTTTGCTCGCGCAGCCGCCAAGCGGAGGAGGAATCTTACGTTGGGAAGAAGCACAGTCGCTAGATCTGACATCACGCGACTTGCTGAACCGCTCAGAGCCGGATGCTCGCTTTGGGCAATTGCCCGAGTCTATCAACGAGGCACGAGAATTCAACACGCTCAAGGACGATCTGATCGATCACATCTACCGTAACAGTAGTCTGAAGCTGCTGTACAGTTCAGCGCTCAAGGCGTATTCTCAACCCAATGAGAACGAACGCGATTTCCGTCTGCGACTGAGCCAAGCCGCACGAGAGAAACGGGACGAAGAGGTGGACAATCTCAATCAGCGCTACGAGACACGCCTACGGACACTCCAGGATCGACTACGGCGAACCCAATCAACAGTCGCGATGAAGCAGGCAGATGCTGAAGCAAGAAAACGAGAGGTCGTGGTGTCTGCTGGAGAGTCAGTGCTAGGTCTTTTCCTAGGCCGACGATCAATACGCTCCGCTTCCACCACTCTGAGCAAGTATCGCCAGAAGTCCGCGGCTGAGATGCGTGCCCAAGAAGCCACGGAGAGCGCAGAAGCGTTGCAGAAAGACATCGATCAGATACAAAGTGAGTTACAGCAAGAGACGACGGCTATTACAGCACGCTGGGACGACGCTACGAAGGCGTTTCAAGAAGTGCCTGTGAGACCGAACAGAAGCGACATCGCGGTCGATATGATAGCGCTAGCTTGGGCGCCGAACTGGCAAATCACGTATCGCGACCGGCAAGGCAATGTGCGCACCGAGCTCTCGAAAGCGTACTGAAGACAACCCATCCATCCAACAATCAGTCTGCATGCCACGAGACTCCTGTATGACGGAGACTCGTGACTCACAGCATGGTCTCTCGTGAGACAAGATAGAGAAAAAGTCGGGATAGATACGCGGTGTTCCCGCGGCTCGAAGCTTAGGTTGTCATGTCCTTTACTTTTGCTTTTGGAGCGTTCTTCTGGACTGATTTGATTCCGTCCATGCAGGCTTCCTTTGTTGTGTATGCTTCACTGGATGCTATTGGTTCGCCGTTGGGAGCTCTCAGTCTGAATCTGAATTGCCCCGAAGCGTCTTTGAAGACTTCAAAATGTGGGTCTGCCATAACATCTCACGTGGACGATCGTCTCTTGGTGTGGCGACTTAAGACTTACGGCATGATCGTTTGTTCTCAGCAGAACTAGGTCTCCAGAGCGAGCGACAACCACGTTCAAACAGAGACGTTGACCAAGTCTCCACTAGGAATCTATCAACGGAACATGAGTAGCATTTCTTGCTAGGTTCCTGGCTCGTGGTAGAAGGAGAGCAAGTATTCCTCCGACCAGGGCAGATGCTATGATGATAACGAAAGCGAAGTTCAAGCCTATGTTGTCTGCTACTCCGCCAAAGCCTAGGGCTCCAAAGCCGCCTACGCCGACGGAGAATCCTAGCATGAAGCCAGTTACTGCTCCGACATTTGCTGGGGCCGCTTCAGAAGACATTACCACGATCACGGACCAGCTTGCGTAGAGAAGACAGCCCGAGAGAGCCAGCAGTAGTATGGAGATGGGTTCGGATGAATACAGAAACCCGTAGAACGACAGCCCGCCTGCAAGAAGCGAGACTACTATGACGGGGCGTCTTCCAATGCGGTCCGAGAGATAACCGCCTACCAATTGACCTAGGACTCCGATGCCCATCCATAAGGACGCGATAGATGTGGCAACCAGAATCGAGTTGCCTTTTGCGACGAAATACAAAGGCAGGAAGGTTACGATGCTTTGTGTGGCGATGGATCGGAAAGCTGTGATCGTCGCTAGTAGGGTGAGGAGGCGCTTGTTGGCCGGTTGGGTTTTATCCGTCGTTGAGGGCGTCTCGTGATGATCTCCAACACGAATTCTGAAGAGAAGCGCTGCTGTGGCTACACCAACTGGCAATAATAACAAGGACCCGGGTAATCCGAGCGCGGAGATCATGAGGCCTGCAACAAGCGGACCTAGGAAATAGCCGGTATTTCCTCCAGAGAGGAATATTCCCATTGCGCGACCTCTTGAAGGCCCACCGGATCTTACGACTGTGGAGAACGATGGTGGATGGAAAGCCGCGGAGCCTAGGCCTGCGATCCCAACGAGGAGCAGCAGGATTGTGTAGTTCGGAGCGATGCCTGTGAGGCTCATCGCTATGCAGTTCAAAGCGATGCCAACTTCGATGAGCCAAAATGCTTGAGTTCGATCAAACCAGCGGCCGAGCAGCGGCTGTATAATACATGAGGTTATGTTGAAGACCATCGCGACGAGCCCGGCGAGCAGATAGGAGAGACCGAAGAGGCTCGCGAACGCGGGCAACAGGCCAGTATACAGGTTAGCGGAGGTGTCGTTGACCGCGTGCCCGAGAACTAGGAGGGGCGAAAAGCCCGTCTTTGACTTTCCGGTTCTTGTTTCGGTCACGACTGATTCTCAGCGTCACTGCTGGGAGGCCCGTTCCCTCTGCCTGCCTTATGTAAGTTTGTTTCGTTCCTCGTAAGACGTAAACATCAGACGTGCCATCTAACTAGCGGAATCTCGCTCTCACGACTCAGCGCTGTCGATTTGCGGAGTGTATGTCGGATTGGATGCTCAAGATCATCATTCGCACAAGCGCTTCCCTGAGAGGCTAGCTTTCATCCTGAACAATCGAATCAGGAGGTTCCTTGAGCCGCCTGACAAGCTGATCTTGAAGCTTGACCTGAGGGCAACTGATGTTGTTGTTGATTTCGGATGTGGCCCCGGGTTCTACACGATTCCGATAGCAAAGACTGTCGCAAGGACAATCGCTGTGGACATCTCTCCACGAATGCTCGAGAAGACGGACTCAAACGCAAGAAAGAACGGCGTAACGGTCGAGCTTCTGGTGACTGATGGAGCCGAGATCAAGCTCGAAGATCAGAGTGTGGACCTGATCTTCCTGAATCATGTTTTCCATGAGGTCGTTGACAAGCGGAAGGTTCTAGGCGAGTTTCTGAGAATCCTGAAACGATCCGGAAGATTGGCGATCGTTGAAAGGACTCGTGGCGGACTATTGTCAGGGAGAGTTGGCCCACCGATAGTCGACCAAATGAAAGTCGTTCAGGATCTGGAACGAGCCGGATTCTCAATAATTCAAACAATCGCCTATGGAAACGATTCAATAATATTCGGAAAACAGCCCTAGTCTTAGCAGGCTCTTTCATGAACGCGAATACTCGGAGCACAGCCTACGGGGTCATGGCTCTGATCTTCTGGGGTTCCACGATCGCCTTTTCACGAAGCCTCGCGGAAAAGCTTGGAACGCTCACAGCAGCTTCCTACATCTTCCTGCTTGCAGGCGGACTCTCATGCACGTATCTGATCATATCACGAGAATTTGGAAAACTCGTTCATCTTCCTAAGGCGTATCTCTTCGGGTGCGGAACTCTATTCATCGTCTACATGGCGAGTCTCTATCTAGCGATCGGGAGTGCAACGAATCGTCTACAAACCCTTGAGGTAGGTCTCGTCAACTATCTCTGGCCGAGTCTAACGCTCGTAATGGCAGCTCCCATTCTCAAGAAGAAAGCTCGTGCCACATTGATCCCTGGCTGCCTACTAGGATTCGGAGGCGCACTTCTCGCTGCGGCTCAGATCGGTGAGTCCTGGAATCAATTTGTCGGGAATCTAATTACCAACTGGCTCTCCGTACGTGCTTGCCTTCGTGGCGGCCGTTTGTTGGGCATTGTACTCGAACTTGACCCGCCGCTGGGCGAGAGGGGCAGAGATAGGGGCGGTGCCATTGTTCCTTCTGGCAACCGGATTGGTACTCGCGGGGTTGCGGCTTGTCTTCCCAGAAAGAACTCAATGGAATAGCCAATCCATAGTAGAACTTGCGTACATGGCAGTATTTCCCACCATCCTTGCCTACGTATTCTGGGATACGGCCATGAGGAGGGGAAACATGATTCTCGTAACCTCTCTGTCATATCTTACCCCTCTCCTCTCCATCATCATTGGCTCCATGTACCTTGGAGTCGGAACCGGATTGTATCTGTGGGCTGGGTGCCTCATCGTGATTCTCGGATCCTTCGTATGCAAACTATCTATGGAAGAGAAGATCATGCCCCGCCGCGTCTTCATAACGTAACTATTTCCACGATGCCCAGTTCTGTCGCCGAGTTTCTGCCCACACTACCAGCCGGTTTGGGGTAGTTTGTCCTCTGCGATGACTTGACGCATCGTGTTCCTTTGTTCAGAACCTCGTGCATAAATCATTGTTTGCAGACTCACTAAACGAGAAGTGGTAGGATCTAAGATGAGCGATTCGGAAGCCGAGAAACTCTTCGAGGAAAGAAAGAAAGTTGCGAGGCTTTCACAGATTAGAGAAATTGTTTTCGGCACAGAAGATGGACTTCTTGTGCCACTTGGTGTGGTCTCTGGGGTGGCTGGTGCTACCACCAACAACTTCTATGTGCTGATAGCAGGTCTCGCTGAAGCTTTTGCTGGATCCATATCGATGGGTGCCGGCGCATACTTGTCATCGAAGGCCGAGCGTGAAGTCCAGCAGTGGGCGATTTCTAGGGAAAGGAGCGAAGTGGAGACAGTCCCGGAGATTGAGAAGAGGGAGATCGAGACGCTCTTCAAGAGTGAGGGCCTTTCAGCTGCTGACGCATCCAAGGTAGCTGACCTGATAACCACCTCAAAGAAGTCTTGGATTCGAACCATGGTGGAGAAGGAGCTTGGGTTATCGATGGATCCAATTCACACTGGCCCGAGAGACGCTCTGGTCATGGGCGTCTCGTATCTCGGCGGATCCCTCTTCCCAGTTGTCCCGTATGTCGTGTTGCCTCTGCACAACGCACTCGTTGTCTCTGTTGGTTTGACTTTGGCTGCGCTATTTGGACTGGGAGTCTACAAATCCAGAATTGCGCATGGAAAGCTGCTCAAAGGAGGACTGGAGGTCATGGGCATTGGCGCGTTCTCCGGCCTAGCAGGGTATGCATTGGGAACCCTGATGCCGATCCTTCTCCGAATGGCAGGAATCACAGTCGGATAGCCATGTACCGAGTCTGACGATGTGCTAGAATGTGTCTACGCCGTCGTGGCACTCTAGATAACGCATCTTTTCTTGTGCCGAACTTGCGGCTATTCCTAACCGCGATTCTGCGCTTACACTATTTTCCGTGTGATTTGCTACCTGCTAAGACCACTTTTTTCAACACGATCCAGTCGGGGTGCACAATAATGTTCTTATCACGGAACGTCCGTGTATCGCGTAACAAGATTCGCAAGGAGGGAAAGAAAAACAATGAATGGTGACGCGAAGAAGGGCATCGCGCTCAGCGCGATTGCGCTCGGCGTCGGAGTTGCCTTGGGTGCTGTATTTGCCAACGACAAAACCAGAAAATCCATCGTCGACAACAGCAAGAGCCTGTTCAGCAACTACCGACAAAAACGAGCTTAGACTCGACCCAAGCGCAAACTCACATGTTAACAACCCCTTTTTCTTCTAATCTTCACTCGCCAAGTGTGTCGCAAGTATTTGCACACACAAAATCACTCCTCCAACCGCGTTCGTCAGAGTGGAGGAGTAGAAATAATATACATTCGGCGAACGATCTCCCCCAGCCCGTGCCATAATGGTAGATCAGCGCGTGTATTCCCAAAACATGGATGTTGCAGCATGCGTCAAGGAACTGCAGGAATACTTCTCGGCACAAGGCTATGAAACTCAGATCATAGGAACCGCGCCCGATGTGCTCGTTCAAATGAGAAAACGCGGCACCCTGAGAACCATCACCGGCACAGCGAACGCGATGACGACACAGTTCAGCAGGAACAAGGGTGGAATCATGGTGACGCTTGGCGCCCAGAAATGGGTGGACAAAGCCGCAGTTGGCGCTGTAGGCGCCATAATATTCGCTCCTCTGCTAGTTACAGCAGCATACGGGGCTTGGAAGCAGTCAAAGCTTCCCGACCAATGCTGGCACATAATCGAGAAATACGGCATGGCATGTCCCAAATGCGGAGCACTCTACGAGGGCTCCAAGTTCTGCCTAAAATGCGGCATTGCTCTTGTGTAGTAGTCTCCTGTTCCAATGTTTGTGGAATCCCTGTTGTGGAAACACTAATCCCCATTCCTGGACGGAGATTCCTTAGCGAGGCATCTTCATTTCTTGTTATTGGGCAAGGCATATCTTGTCGCGGGTGTGCATCGGTTGATTGGGGTCAGGTATTGTCAAAGTATCTGAAGTGGCCCATACTTACCCTCGCAGGAATCTTGGTCGTAGTTTTCTATTGCGCGTTTACCTTCACTTCAATAGCTTTGTTTCCAAGCCCGTTCAGTCCTGTTACCAACTGGCTGAGTGACCTAGGAAACTCCAGTTTCAATCCTAGTGGTGCCGTGTTCTACAACGTTGGGTGCGTCCTTACGGGCCTAGCGTTGTTTCCATTCTTTGCCGGAGTGTACAAATGGTACACGAACGAAAAGCGTAGAAAAATCATGATCGTGGCCACCCAAATTGTCGGATTCATCTCCGCGTTCGCGTTGATCATGATCGGCGTATTCTCAGAAGATTACATGACACAACACGTATTCTGGTCCGATGTCTTCTTCGTCTTTAACCTGATTGTTCTGATCCTCGCTAACATCTCGCTGATGACACATCCGAGATTCCGAAAACCGATCGGCTACTACGGCCTCATTGCCGCTTTGATTAACATGCTATTTGTCGCCGTCAGTAACACGCCGCTACTGGAGTGGTTTACCGTTTTCAGCGCACTGATCTATGTCGTATTGCTCTCGTATAACACGCTCAAGTTTCAGTCGTAGTCTAGGCAGTCAGCCTTGCTCCCATTTGGAACCTGGACGGAACGGAGAATTTTCAGACAAGCAAGACACGCCTATAGGACAATCTAGTGATACGATCCACGGTGGAGATAGCCTATGAAGGTGGGTCGTTTCCAAGTAATGGCAATGCTCCAAGCAGCGAGAGCAAGGGAACTTGGTCTTTCAGTCACCGCTGCGAAAAGCTGGGGACTCAACAGGGCAATATACTATGCCGCCGCCAAGCGCGGATTCAAGGAGAAGAGAGCTTCACGCCGCAGCTTGAACGAAGTTGAGAAGAGGCCCCTTCACAAGACGCGAGACGCATACTTTCTGGGCGATGAGATGGCGTATACCTCGAAGAAGGGACGTCGATCCTATTTCACGATCGGAGGAAAGCTCCAAACCGGGAGCGACTTCAAACGGCAGATCGAAAAGAGATTCGGGGAAACCTTCCCAAAGGCGTGGAAAGAATCACTACAAATCGTACGGCAATATCCAAAAGAGACTCTTCTGTCGCAAAGTGGTTTCTTCGAGGAAGTCTATAGACCGCGAAGAGATGAGCTGGCCTCGAAATGGACGGAGACAACCGAATCCTAAGAAAGAATTCTAGGGAACCGCGAAGAGAAACGTTGGAAAGCGGGACTTCGGATGGCTTACCACGAAGCTCATTGTGGTGAATTCTATGGTTGACGTGAGAGAACTCCTCAACTATAACGAAGAGATTAGGCACCGATATCTAGACGCGCTCGCGAAACTTCCATGGGATGAACTGATCAAGAATCGGGAAGCCAGTTTCAGCTCCATTCGAAACATACTCGTTCACACTCTCGGGGCGACAGATCACTGGCTCGACCTACTATTGAAAGAGAAACCCCAACGAAGGCGAGGATTCGATGAATACAAGGCGATCGAAGACATCCGAGCTTACATGGCACATGTTGAGGCGCGAATGCGGGGATATACCAGCTCGTTGACTCCAGAGGGACTCGCGAGGAAATACGAGGTTAAGAATGATCTAGGTGAGACTGTCGAGGTCACTGCTGAGGATGTCCTCATTCATGTCTTCGAAGAGGAAGTACATCATCGAGGAGAATTGATCGCGTTACTATGGCAGATGGAAATCGAACCTCCATTGATGGGCTGGAAGTATCTCTAGTTTCGCCGTGCTGATGAGCTGCGGGCTTGCAAGAGTATGACTAACATGCCTCCTGCGAGAAACGATTTCTTCTCCAGCAAGTCGAACCTTGCCTCAAGCATTTCCAAGAGTCTACTTGTTGTTGGCAGTTTCTGGTAGGTAGGTACTATTATTCGAAACGGGTTGCCTTCAAGTCTTCCTAAGATCAATATTTTCGCAATCAGAGGCATAATGAATCTAACATAAGTTGCGGCGAAGAATCGTTTGACAATGTTGTCTGGCTTTCCCAACTCAACAATCGCTAAGCGTCCTCCAGCTTTGATTGATGTAGCGTATTCGTTGATGGCTTGGTTGAAGTTGGTTGAGTCACGTAGCGCGTATGCTGTTACGGCTGAATCGAATGAGCCTGGCTTGAATGGTTGTTGCTCAAAACAGGCGCGAACGAAGTGAACTCTGTTTCGATAGTCTTTCAGTCTCTCCCTGCAGGTTCTTTGAAGCTGGCTTGAATAATCGAGGCCTACAATCTCCATCTGTGGATCACTCCGTAGAAGGATAACGCTCATGCTGCCGGGCCCGCACCGGAATCAAGCACTAGTCTCGGACTATTCTCTAGGAGTCTCTGCGCGGCGTACGCTCTGGCCTTGCTGGCGCTTCTGAGGCTGATGGCCTCATTGACCTCGTCATAAAGTGAACCTGTCTCTTCTATTGAAGAGATTACTTCGCGCCAGACAGTCGTAGTCATATGCGGTCATTCCGCCTCGTATCGAGACAACTCGGTTCTAGAAAGAGATTCAGGCCAGTTTATTACGCCTCTCGCGCACGATTAGGACTACAACAGTCACGGTGAGGTTTGGCAGACCTTGTGCGGGATAGCTGGGGCAGTTCTCAAATCAGGTATGTCTGTAGCACCCATGCTTCATGAAAGTCTGAGATGCCTCGAATACCGAGGCTATGATTCCGTTGGGATCGCGACTATATTTGATGGTCATATTGAGTTCAAGAAGGACGCTGGGAAGATAGCGGAAGTTCACGCTCGACTGAACCTCGATGACCTCCCAGGATCAGTAGGGATCGGTCATACGAGATGGGCTACGCATGGCAATCCCAGCAAGGAGAACGCGCATCCTCAACTGGACTGCACGAGATCCATAGCCCTTGTACACAACGGCATCATTGAGAACTTCCTCGAGTTGAAGCAAGAACTCATCGAACAGGGACACACATTCGAAAGCAAGACAGACACCGAAGTCATCGCACACCTAGTCGAGGAAGAGTACAAGAAATCGGGGCAAGCTCGAAGAGGCAGTGCTTGCGGCGACAAGACGAGCTAGAAGGTTCATACGGATTAGCGGTAATCTGCTCGAACGAACCGAACAGAATAGTCCTAGCGCGGAACGAGAGCCCGCTCGTTGTAGGAATCGAGGGAGAATGCGTCTACTGCGCCTCCGATGTCACAGCGCTTCTTTCCAGGACGCACACATTCATCGAACTGAAGAACGGGGAGATAGCGATCCTCGAACCGCGACAAGTGCATCTTAGGAGGATCAATGATGGAGCGACAGTTGAGAGACCGCCCTTCACCGTGGATTGGAGTCCGGAGATGGCGGAGAAAGGCGGCTACGACCATTTCATGCTCAAAGAAATCCACGAGCAACCCAAGAGCCTCAGGCAGGTACTCCGGCTACAGCAACCGTACGTTGATGTCATGGCAGCGTTGATGGACCGAGCAAGAGAAGTGTACATGATCGCCGCTGGAACATCCTACCACGCTTGTCTCGCCGCATCATACATGTTCACGAACGCGGCGAGAAGAGACACGGTGCCATCAGTCGCGAGCGAGTTCGTCCCACAGTACGGAGACTGCATCGGCGTCGACTCCTGCGTACTCGCGGTAAGCCAGTCGGGTGAGACCATGGATGTTCTACAATGCGTTGAGCATGCAAGGATGAGAGCAGCAACAGTTCTCGCAGTCGCCAACATGCTGGGTTCCACCCTGACACGCGTTTCCAGAGCCTTCGTGATGCAGCAAAGTGGACCGGAGATAGGCGTGGCCGCGACGAAGACCTTCACGAGTCAGCTGGCGGTTCTTGCACAGTTAGCGTGTACCCTGGGCGAGAAACGAGGCAAGATGGGGCATACGGAATCGGAGGAGTTCCTACGCGCGTTGCATCGGGTACCGGATGTTGTTGAGCAAGTCATCACAAAGCAGGATCCGAAGATTAGAGAACTAGCCAAGAAGTACTCCGGAACACGCTTGATGATCTTTCTTGGAAGAGGAATCAATTCAGCCACAGCCCTGGAAGCTAGGCTGAAGCTGCTTGAGATCGCCTGCGTTCCTTCACTAGCGTACCCTGCGGGCGAAAGCAAGCACGGACCCATCAGCCTCATCGAGCCTGGAGTGCCAGTCGTCTTCATTGCCCCGAACGATACGAGCAGGAAAGCAATTATTGGAAACATCATGGAGATGAAGGCCAGAGGCGCTTCGATTCTATCGGTTCTTGAAGAGGGAGATAGAGAGATCAAGGAACTCTCAGACGACTTCATAGAAATGCCAAAAGATC
Source organism: Candidatus Bathyarchaeota archaeon (assembly GCA_963706285.1). Classification (GTDB taxonomy): domain Archaea; phylum Thermoproteota; class Bathyarchaeia; order 40CM-2-53-6; family 40CM-2-53-6; genus CAVPLU01. The sequence goes on along the minus strand of CAVPLU010000017.1, from coordinate 6,659 downwards.
TACATCCACTTCTTTCACCCCTTACCTATGTTGTCCCGCTTCAACTGTTCGCTTACCACATGGCCGTTGAAAGAGGATTAGATCCTGACAAACCCCGAAACCTAGCGAAGAGCGTCACGGTCACCTGATAACTCCATCTAGCAGCCGGAACAAGCGTGAGAGCATACAATCCCAGTCACGGGAGAGTTTGCCCTTTCAACTCAGTAGAGACCTGATGGTCGGTTGATCTCACTGAGCTCCTGCAACTGGGACTGTTGCGTTGTGGCAGAAAGTCGTTTATGTCTACGGACTGTTCACATTTCTGATGGTTTCGCACATGGGCATCAAGGAACTAAAGGTAGAGGATCTCGATCCTGCAGAGTTTACGGATCGGATGGTGAAGGAGATCTCGGCCACCGTCGGCAAGGACACTGCTATCAATGCACTATCGGGCGGCGTAGATTCTTCGACGGTTACGATGCTTGGTCACAAGGCGCTTGGGAGCAGGCTCAGAACCTGTTTCGTGGAAAATGGTTTGATGAGAGAGGGAGAATCAGAAAGAGTCGTTTCGATATTCAAGAACCTCGGGGTCAAGGTCGAGGTGGTTAAAGCTGAGACTCAATTCTTCGATGCCCTAAGAGGGCTAACCGATCCGGAACAGAAGAGGGAAGCCATCACTCGAACGTTCTACAAGGACGTTTTCGGCAGAATTGTGCGAGAAAGCGGTGTGAAGTATCTCCTGCAGGGAACGAACATCACGGACGTAGAAGAGACAGTTGCTGGAATCAAAAGACAACACAACGTCCTCGAACAGCTTGGAATCAACACGGAGGAGAGATATGGCTACAAGGTCGTGGAGCCACTTGTCCAACTCAGGAAGCCATCGATTAGGATTCTAGCGAATCATCTTGGATTGCCAGATGAGATATGGAATCGGCAACCTTTCCCCGGCCCCGCCTTGGCGGCCAGAGTCATCGGCGAAGTCACCCCCGAAAGAGTTGCGACCGTAAGGAAGGCAACTAGGATAGTCGAAGAGAAACTATCCACGACAACGGCATTTCAATACTTGGCAATCCTACATCAAGATAAAGTCACCGGCATGATTGACGGCAAAAGACGTTTTGCAGAACAAATCGAAGTAAGATGCTGGGACAGCACAGATGCCAGAGTGGCCTCCCCGACGCGAATCCCCCACGAGATCCTGACCGATCTGGCGCAGAGAATTACGAGAGAAATACCTGAAGTTGTGAGTGTGACCTACAACGTGACGAGTAAACCGCCCTCAACAATAGAGGCGATCTAACAAAATCGAACGGAGTCCTCTGCTGGTTCCCTTTCGATGAGTTCGTCCGTCTGTTTCCTCGTATCGCATATTTGCGCACGAACGCTGGTAGTGGTTGTGAATAAGCTTGAGTGACGCCATCCCGCGTGAAATTTCCAAGCAATTGTGCGACGAGATTCGACGAGAGAAAGAGCACAAATGGTTCAGTCAGTGCTGGGGCTGCGTCAAGTTCTCTAAAGGAGACTTCTCAAAGATGTGCGTCAGCCGAACGCCTGACTATCGCGGCTGCAACCTCGTCAACGAACGCTACGACAAGTCGCAGTCACTCCGCGAGGACTGAGATTCGTTGGAGCATAGCGGAGAAAACGCCCTCTGGAAATGATTTCCGTGACAAGCGGAGATGTCCGGGTTCCTCTTTCACGCAGGAGGATCCGCGCTCTTTACGACTCCATGAGTTCCATCTACGACATTTTCACTCGCTACGAGAGAGGCTCGTTGAAGAAAGCACTAGAGGTTGCAAACCCAAGAGAGAATTCCGTTGTATTAGAGGCTGGATTCGGAACCGGAAAAACTCTTGTAGAACTAGCAAAGAAGGTAGGGAACAATGGAGCGGTCTACGCGCTCGACATTTCTCAAAACATGATGGAAAGAACTCACGAACTCCTACATAGACGTAATTTGGCCGATAGGGTTAATCTCATTCTCAGCGACGCGGAAAACACGCCATTCTCTGACGCTACTTTCGACTTGGTATTCAGCAGCTACATGCTTGACTTGATCGATACTCCTACGATACCTACGGTTCTTCTCGAGTTCAAGAGGGTTTTGAAGTCCGTCGGTCTACTAGTTCTGGTTGGGCTGAGCAAGGGTTCCAAATGGTACGATAACATGAAACTGCACGAGTGGGTTTACAAGCGTTCGCCTTCCTTGCTTGGTGGATGCAGACCCGTCCTGTTGGCCCCGTATCTTCAGGATCTCGGATTCAGAGACGTGAACAGAGAGTACATACGAGGGGGCCATTTGACCCCGATAGAGATTGTGTGGGCTAAGAAAGGCGAATAGAACGTCGATAATCTCCGTCTTTGGTTTCGTTGCAGATAATTCGTGTGCCTTGCTGCACACAAACAAGTGGGCTGCTCGAATCGGATTTGTTTCTACCTTCGGATTGGTGGGCAGGAGAGGGGTGTGTTCCTTGTTATTCCGCCCAGCATGTCAACAGGTCGCCTTTTCTAGAACATCAACCCCAGGCCTTCCACTGCAAGTTTTGTGTTTTCCACAAAGGTCGGCGGATAGAAGCGAACGAAGTACTCTTCAGCAGTCACTCTTGTCTCAATAAGAGCTTGGCGCCAGAAAAGAGCCACGGATTGTAGGTTGAATACAACTACTTTGTAGATCGAACTATAGTGTGTATGCCATGTTTCACGACGAAACAGGTCGCTATCAGGCATTGAGCCCAGGTGGATTGCCAGCGACTCAAGCTCATTCTCAGTTGTTCGTCCGGATACCGAGCATAGCATTTTCGCAGTCTCCTCAGTTGGCTTCATAAGTAGTGAATGATTCCCCTTGCGGAATCTCGCTCGTATCCGAGATGCGTTCTTTACTCGCAAGTTAGCCGTTGCCGAGAGTGCAACCGCTGGAGACTTGGATACCATCGAGTAGGCATGACTCTGGTGGGGACCGCTTTGTCCAAACCGTGGCAGATATGTCATGGAGTCCGCGAGACTTCAGTGTCCTCTTAGCAAAAAGGCCCATCCGGAGCCCGAGAACGAGGTATGGACCCAAGTGACCGTGAAAATCCGTGGCTGACTTGAGGAGATTTCTGCTGAAATGTGTAGACTTCTTCATGGTTGTGCACTTGTGGCCTTTGGGAAATACCATCTCTCTGAGATGGAAACGGCTCTGAAGAACATCTGCGACTACCGCGCAGATGACGTCCTCAACGGTCAGGGTGACAAGGATTGTCTGCATCACGAATCCTGGGACATTAAGGATGTATGTTCCAGTCAAGTAGAGCCAAGGTGCCTGAATCAAGACCCAGGCTAGAATCCCAGCCAGCACACGGCCGCATCTTGCGCACGAATAGCCCAGTAAATAGGCCCAAGAAGGCGTTTCCTACAATGATCGTGGGGTCAGACCTTAACGCAGACATGTAGACTCCGCCTACGCTTCCCGCGATCAGCCCTGATACGGGTCCTCCTATGACGCCGGCAAGCATTATTGCGACTTGGAAGAAGTGAATCCGAAGCCCAAACACGAAAGGCACCGACAAGGCGCTGAGCACTACTGCAATGGCAGTCATGATCGCTGTGAAGGCCACGAACCGGCTCGCATATTTCACGGTAATACCAACTGCCCAATTGGTAATACCACGCGTATTAAAAGAACTCGGTACGTTAATACTGGCGAGTGGTCGGCGATAAGCATAGCAACTCTCGGAATTGCCGAGAAGGTGAGGTATGACTAATGGCAAAGGTCGAAAGGACAAGCTTCTCAGTCTCACCCGTGCTGTTGAGCCGCTTTGACGAAGTCATCAGTAAGATGGGTTACTCGGATAGATCACGTGCACTGCAGACTGCGATGACGAACTTCATCACCGAATACACATGGACAATTGAGAAGGGAAAAGCTGGCGTGGGAGCCATCTTGTTCACTTACAGTCATCGGCCCCATGGCCTGCAGGAAGCCCTAGTCGATATTCAACACCACTATCGAGATGTAGTGAACTCCACGACTCACATTCATCTTGACGAATCAAGATGCCTAGAGATCGTCTCGGTCAGAGGCCAAACAACGAGAATCCAAGAACTTGCAAAGAGACTCATGAAGACACGAGGAGTAACTCAACTCAAACTCTCCGTGGTTGATGTCTAGCTTCGTCCGTCTTTGTCATTGAAGTGGTTGCAGGCCAATAGGAGTCATCGTGACGGATCAAGATCGTCAGATGGTTTGCACCCGAAGAAGATCTGTTGTTCCACTTGGGGTGGATGGGTCTCCACAGACGACAACTATCCTGCTTCCTCTACGAGCAATTCGACTCGCAAGTGCAGCGCGCTCGGCGGCAGAGAATATTTCTGCCGTGGTCCGTAGCTTCTTCACTTGTCGAGGGTATACCCCCCAGAGCAATGAGAGCCTATTCATGACAGGTGTACTGTATGTTAATGCGATGATCGGTACAGAAGATCTGAATTTGGATACTCTATGTGCCGTCAGGCCAGTTCTCGTATGTGCCACGATGCAGCTAGCGCCCAACTCGTGGGCAACGTCGCAAGCGGAGAAGCTGATTGCGTCCTGCACGATTCTTCCGACAAGAGCTCGTCTCAAGTCCAAGAGTGCGCTATACGGAAGCGCCTTCTCCGTAGCTGCCGCCACCCTTCTTCATCACTTTGACCGCTTCGACCGGATATTTTCCGACTGCTGTTTCTTCAGATAGCATGATCGCGTCGGTCCCGTCAAATATGGCGTTTGCGATATCGCTTGCCTCTGCCCGTGTTGGTGTGGGATTCTCCACCATGGATTCTAGCATCTGAGTTGCAGTGATCACAGGTTTGCCAGCTGCGTTTGCCTTCCGAATGATTGTCTTCTGCAAGAGAGGAATGTCGTCAATTCCCATCTCGACACCTAAATCTCCTCGGGCGACCATTGCGCCGTCAGCTTCCTGTAGGATCTCGTCGAAATTTTCAACTGCCTGACGGTTTTCGATCTTTGCGATAATCCATGCCTGCGTCCTGTCTGCATAGCGACGCGTTTGGCCGCAAGGACATCGTCCGCATTTTTCGTGAATGATAAACCGATGAAGTCGGCGCCGTTTTTCAGGGCAAACCGCATGAAGCGACATCTTTCTTTGTTGGTGCCTTGACTCGTAGTTGTTTTCCTGGCAGATTCACGCCTTTGCCGGAGAACAAGGCGCCTCCTCTAATAACCCGGCAGACAGCTTCACCGCTGGTTGCATGCTCCACTGCCAGCTCGATCGTTCCATCTTCGAGCGAAATCGAGTCACCCGTGGACAGCCCCCGCAGAATTGATGGATGACTTATGGAGAGGAGCTTCGAGTTTCCCACTACACGGCGACCCGTTAGAGTAAGTTGAGAGCCCTCCCGTAGGATAGTAGGCTCAGGCCAGACTTCGCCTACTCTTATCTTTGGGCCTGGCAAGTCGACCAACACGCCTACTGGAACTCTAGCCCTGCTCGCAGCCATCCGAATTCGCCGTAGCCAAGTGATTTTCTCCGCCAAGGCGCCATGCGCGAAATTCAAACGGGCAACATTCATTCCCGCATCTATCAGTCGGACCAGCATCTGTTCCGAAGATGTGGACGGACCGATGGTGCAAACGATCTTTGTCTTACTTTTTTCGACTATTTTGGTCACTTTCGCCATCCAACTACTGAGAGTTGGAACCTAGTCAAGTACATATTGACGTTACGTCTGGTCGCGTCGTTTGATGGCGTGGTCCGCTTGGAATGATAAGTCTGATCGCGCGTTCGATGAAGAAGTAATCCCAAGCCCAGTCGATCAGTACGAAGATGCGGTTGCGAAATCCGATCAAGATTGTAGAGATGCACAACAAGCCAAACTATCCAGGCTGGGAATCCAGTGAAGCTCCATCCCAACAAATGAGCCGCCCCGTAGTTTCGACCGATCGTCACCATCTTGCCACGATCTCGATAGTGGAAGGGCTTAGGTGGCAACCCGCTGATCTGGCGGATAATGTTTCGAGCCGCGTGAGTTCCCTGCTGTGTGGCAACTGGAGCGATCATTGGAAACGGATTCTGTGTCCACTTCGGATCGTGCTAGGTCTCCGGCCACGTAGATCCTCCGGATATCCCTCGACTTGAAGCGTAGGCGAGCACTAGGATCTGGCCATTACGGGCGATAGGAAGCCCGGCCATGTTGGTTTCGGGGTTACCTCGCGCTCCTGCAGTCCAAATGACTGTCTCAGTTGGAATGTTTGTGCCGTCTTTCAGGAGGATAGCCTCTGACGTGATCTCAGCCACTGGTGATGACAGGCGGATGTCGACTCCCATCTTTGCCAGCCGTTTCAACGCATGCTTCTGAAGTTGTTCCGGAAATCCGGAAAGCACGTTGCCTAATGCCTCCAGAAGTACTACACGTACTTCCTGGAAGTCGAGTGTTCTGAAATCCTTCACGAGCGCCCCGTGAATTAGTTCAACAAGTGCTCCCGCAAATTCCACCCCAGTTGGTCCGCCTCCGACAATCGTGAAGGTCAGCATCCGCTCGCGCAGTCTACGGTCGGATTCATGCACCGCCTTCTCGAAACAGGCAAGTATCTGACTCCTAATGGCGATGCCATCTTCAAGTGTTTTCAGAGACAGTGCATACTTTTCTGCGCGGGGTGTCCTGAAGAATTGAGGTACACTTCCGGTCGACAAGACGAGATA
>CAVPLU010000016.1:0-112110 GCA_963706285.1 Candidatus Bathyarchaeota archaeon | reverse complement strand
GTTGCTGGCACTATTGCAGAGATATATGAGAAAAAGCGAAGTGCCCCGGAGCCTACGCCAGAACCATGTTCAAGCTCGCAAAGTGGGTGAAGGTAACCGTCAAACCGGAACGAACGAGGTCATTCGACTTCAGGAAAAACCGGGGCAACACACATGGCAACTCAAGAAAGAGGGTCGAGTGCCGGCGGATCATACTATTGATAATAATAAGTGGTTTTTCGAAGGGGCTAAAACGCTTTCTTCAGTATTCAGCCTCTTCTTCCTCTTCTTCTTCCTCTTCTTCTTCGTCTTCTTCGACCATTACGCGGCTCACTTCCCATAAGCGATGCTGACACAGCCCGTCTTGTTGTCATATAAAATGTCTTGGCACGCATCAGCCTAGACTAAGAAGCGCGGATGGATGACCTGCATCGCACAGAGCTGTTCCATGTGCAAGCCGATGAGGACTCAAAGTCAGCCGCTTGAACAGGCTGCGGCTTGGCCGCCTTCTTCTTGTTCTTCTGCGGAATCGTACTATCAAAGGCTAAGTCTCATTCGCATACAATATGGCTGCCCATGCTGATAAATGGGTGACGCAAGAACAAAGCATCCATTTTCTGGACTGATGGAAACCATGGCTGCTCAATTGGGTAAACTCGCAAGGCGCCCAAAAAGGCTCAAATGCGAGATGCATCTCGTTCTGATTCTCCGCCTGGAAGCACTTTCAGATGGCTCCGAAAAGTAGCCCACGCAATTGCCCTCAATGTGGCGCATCGACAAGAACAGCGAGAGCACTTGAAGGCAGACTTCTCTGTGGTGGCTGCGGTCAAGAACTGATTTCTTGTGGAAGTTGCGGAGCAGTGAATCTGACGTGGTCCAACTTCTGCCACAATTGTGGAGCACAACTCACCAGTGTACAAATGGGCAAATCGAAAACCACCCCGACAGGAAGGGGATCGATCACAGACGGACATACTCCCTTGCCATCCGAAACTGAAGACATGCCGATTGTTGAGAGAATGCGCCTCTGCGCTTCCTGCAACAAAGCAATAGGAGATAGTGAACGGTTCTGTTCATACTGTGGATCAAAACAGGTCATTCTTCACCCTGAACCCCACACTTCACTTGACCCATACACGATGAAAACTGCAGTTGCAGTGCTCGCTAGAATCACCGAAGCAAGAGACCATTCTGAGTATTCGACAATAGATCAGCTAACAACCACAATCGGGAGAAGTTGCCCTAGGAAGGGAAAAGCCTCATGACGCGAACGAGTTGCCCTTTTCAGACCAGCTTAGACTGTTGACTCTCGTCTTCGAATACACGCGTGACAAGGTAGGCTACAAGGGAGAAGCTTTTGGAGAATACATCAGATGGCCATGGGAAACTATCAAGACGGGAGGAGACTGCGACTGCAAAGTCGTCCTGCTCGCAACGATGCTTGCAAGCCTTGCCTTTCGAAGGATGCACATACTCGTCCTTCCTCCAGGGACCTACGTAGACACGAAAGACGACACAGAGAAGAAGATGCAGGGCCACATGATGCTCGAAGTTGAGCTATCAGACAAGAACAGAATGATTCGCGTGATGTTGGATCCATCATGCCAAGACTGCGATGTTGACGAGATTCCGGAGATTCTGCAACCGTTTCTCCAGAATCTCTACCGAATACCGATACTGTACTAACCCTTAGGACGTTCCAACGAGCCGCCGCATTTCACACAAAACGCCCTCGTGTAAGGTGGATTGCCAAAACCACAATCCGGGCAGATCCGAAGAGCCCTCCTAGACGCACGAATGCGGCGCACACGGAAAGGCAAGCACAACAAAAGCCGCAATAGAAGAACCCACCAACTACCACTGCCAGTGAGAACGGAGCTGGATCCAAAACAGCTGAGGGTCGTGGAAGGATTCTCTGTAGTGATCGTGCTGGAATGGTTTCAGTGGTCAGAGTGGTGGCGAACTCGTCACCGTCTCGACGCTGCTCGTTTTCTGTGTACTGAGACTGGATGTCGTGCTAGATGTTGAGCTGCGAGTTGTTTGGATAGTACTTGTGGTTGTACTTGCAGAACTTGTGGTCGTTACCACTGCAAAATCGGCTGTCAGAGCGTGAGGGAGATTCATGTCAATTGCCAAGGTTGGGGTTTTGATGATTGACCCGTCAAGCACCCAATTTGCAAATGTGTAGGTGGAAGTTATGGAGTTAGCCGTTGCTTGAACTGATGTTCCTACATTATACCATCGGTCCTGGAGTTAGGAACGAGTGATACCGACCCCACACCTGACGGGGTAGCTTCCACGCTCAAATGAACCTGAGTCACATAGTTGAACACAATTGATCCAGCCGAGCTTACGGTGCGGATGTTCGATACGCAATAATATCGATAGCCAGACGATCCGCTGACATATTGATCAACTTGGATTGTATGTGATGTCCCATAGAATAGGTAGAACCTGGACTTCATTGCCATTCATGTCGCCCATCTTGACCCCGTCAACCTGCAGAGTCGTCGACCATCTTCGGGCAGACCAACAAGTGAGACTGTCGCGTTGTACTTGTACAACCGCGTCGCTCCCTTGTATGAGCATGTTGCCGCACAACTGAGACACGGCGTAGTAACCGTTGGCCCAAACAAGATCCTCGGTCTGCTTCTGCGGGTTGAAAGCCAACCCTTCGACGATGCCGCGACCGTACTGGAAATAGAATGCGAGCACGCCATACTGAGCGCCCGTAAGACCAAGATTGTTCGAGTCGATCAGAATCCGCACATCATTGATTCTTGCAGAAGGTACAGATGACACAACATACCCGGCATTCTCCGAATAGAGACGTATCTCATTGGCGTGAGGTGAAGGGTTATAGTATTGGCTTGGAGACTCGGGTGAGAACAGACTCCTTGCGCTTCCATACTTTTTCGGGGGACTGTACACGTAGCTGTTTGCCACCGTATTATTCAGCTGAGGACCCCACAGCGTTACGTAGCTTGGAAAAGTGGCATTCATGTCCTTGAGTGCGATATCAGTGAAGATGACTCCATTGCCCGTGTTAACGTGATTTCTGAGACTGTTCGCAACTTGAGGTGGAATGTAGCCGTTCCAGCCGAAGGAATCGATGACCACCAGTGAATAGTTGAGAATCATGTTCGGGTTTGCGGCCAGATCTTCGGGGGTCGTGATATTGTACGGAATCATCATCGCATCCAGAGTCAGGTCCGTTCTTCCCCACAGACCTTTCACGATGAGCGTCTTGGATGGTTCTATTATTCTGAGAATGTTGTTCAGAGTCTGCTGGGTAGTTAGAGTCCCAATGGTCACTTTCCTAAATTCTGGTCTGTTCCCGACCTGGGTCACAGTTGAGGCATCGCTTGGGTACACCAAGAACGGCCCACCAGTGAACGATTTTGGTGATGTAGCCAAATTCGTTGATAGAGTCACGTTTGGCGGTTCTATTACTCGGAAGATCTGAACATTGCTAGAAGACCTGAGAAGGGCATCGATGAATCCCCATACCAGTATCCTTTCTGCCTGCTTCTCGTCCATAGGAATCACGTAGGTTCCGGCTGGAAAGAGAACGCCGTTCTCCAGAGGAGGCAGAGCATGTGCGACCGGTAACTGCAGAGATAGTACGGATAGGAGAAGACATAGGATTCCCAAGCGTGGGATAGTCACTGGGCAGCTCACTCTAATGTCTCCGGGTATACAGCCAGCCGTTATTTCTTCTTGAGTCTAGACGCTATTTCAGGAGGGAGAGAATTCCAGTCTATTCGCCATACGTACCTTGACTTCTGTGCTGGGTCTTCGTTGAAGTCCCTCTTCACGAGGCCCTCTTCTTCCATCCGGTTCAAGTACTCGCTGATGACGCTTCTGCTTATACCTAGGTGGCTGGCGAGCTTTTCAGTGCCCACCTGGCCTCCAAGATCGGTCATGCCTAGCAGTGTTCTGTACCATGCGATTCGAACGTTGGGCTGTTTCTCTTCGGCGATGGATTTCTCAAGTCCGTCGATCCGTTGCTCTATCTTCCGAAAACGTGAATCCAGCCACTTCTTAAGATCATCATCATTTGACATTCTTCTTGATCACTCGATTGGTCAGCCGACGGCTCAGTTCCAAGATCCTGCGGTCAACCTCAGCCATCCTCAATTTCAACCAGACTCGCACATCCTGGCTCACAGGTCGTCAACGCAGATCTTGTGGCTCTGCGTGTTTAAAAGTGTATCGTCAGTATCGAAACACATATATCCTTAGAAGTCTCATAGTGTAGATACACGTATCTACAGGTGAATGAGTTGGCTGACATAATCACCTTCCTGTTTCTGACGACATTCGGATTCGTCGCTCTAACGATCGGCATTCAGGCTCTACTATCATGCACCTCGAACAATCGCCCCGCGAATCAAATCACCTACAACAACTGGGAGCAACAGGCCCTTCGCCCCCAAGGACAGACGTTTTCAAGCCGCCGAATTCGCGTGAAACCAGTCCCAGTCCCTGTACAGGTTAGGAGACTGCAATGAGAAGAACACGCCCATCCTCAATATGCCCACAATGCGGAACCCAGGTAACCAAGAATTCCACCTTCTGCCTGCAATGTGGCATCGAATTGAGTGTCTGCCAAGGATGTAGATCAGTTAACCTCGCACTTGCAGACTTCTGCCACATGTGCGGGGAATCGATGATAGTTTCATCCTACCCGAACGAAATCACCAAGATAATCACTTGGGAAGACCGAGACCTCGGAGCGCTTGACCAAGCAGTCCTCGCAATAATCAAGCTCCGTGGAGGCGTGATATCACTCTCTGAAACAAGCGCTGCACTCGGTATCTCAACGGATGAGTTGGGGGAAAGCATCGACCGCCTCGAACAGGCACACCAGATTGAGAATGCATGATAGGATGACTACTTGCTTGCTGATACTGATTCAATTGCTTCCATAGTAATTGGATCACAGGCCTCGACGAGATTCGCCAATGCCAACAGTCTTGTCCAAAGGGACTGAATCGTTCTTCATGACTTCTCCAAATCAGCAGTTGATGAAGCAGAGATCGAGTGCACTTATCGTACGGATGACCTGAAGTTTATCATTAGAGGAGACCTCAAGGTCATGTCCGTGCAACACTCAGACATCCTAAGCCTCGTTCGACGGCAAGTCTGGTATCGCCTCCTCCATCCCAACTGTCGTTGACTGGAAATCCGACGCGAGCGAGTGGTCGATCCCACGTGAGCATCAACAACCACCCACTGCTCTTGAATCTTGGGCTTGCATGTCAAATGATATCTAATAGGTACAGCTTCCGCCAATTTCCTCAGTTCTAGAGGGTACGCTACTGACTTGACGTTCCACGAAAATGGGTAGGTCAGAAATTGCGTCGGAATCCGAGCATTTCGAACATGCGGCCTAAGAGAAAATGCTTTGGTAGACAGGAGCCCTTCATACGTTTCAACAATCCCTCCGGACCTTCTGTAGGGTTGTTGATCACGGGAACTACGGCGTAGGGTATGTCACGTATCTGGCTGAAGATACTGATTCGAGCATCCTTGTCGCTTAGGCCCTTGGTCCATTCCAGAAACGCATCTCTGAACAATATCGGAGATCACAGTACCATCGTCACTCTCCAGCCGGATCGTAGGAGATTCCTAATAGGAATATTTGGACAAGAAACGCATAGTTAGGCATTACCTATTATCGCTGTGAAACCCAGAGGAGAGCATAATGTCGACATATGGAGGCGTTGCGGCCGGTGGACAAAATTCGTATGCGCAATAGGTTCCGGTCCCGACGCAAACTTGAAACGGAAATATCGTTCGCCACAACAACGCCTCGAGAGACAATCGCTCAAGCAGTAGCTTTTTTCCGAGAGTATCAACAGCGGAAGGAATTGTTGGCAGTCGGCGTGGGTTCCTTTGGTCCTGTCGATCTGAATCCTGTATCACCTACCTTCGGTTACATCACGACCACACCGAAACCAGACTGGTTAATACGACATTCCTTTGGACGGATTCGTACGCGTCCTGAGACGTACCGGTCGCGTTTGACACCGACGTGAACGTTGCTGCGTTGGGTGAAGCAACTTGGGGAGCGGCCAAAGGGTTGGAGACTTTCGCCTACGTGACTGTCGGCACTGGCATCGGTGGAGGAGGGATCGTCAACGGCAGACTGATGCATGGGCTTCTTCATCCAGAGATAGGCCACATTCGAATCCCGCACGACTTCGCCGACGATCCCTGCCGCGGAGCTTGTTCCGTGCACGGCGATTGTTTCGAAGGCTTAGCGGCGGGTCCAGCTTTGCTTGGAAGATGGGGACGACCCGCTGAAGAACTACGCACCGGATCATCCTGCATGGAGCTTGGAGGCGCTTATCTCGCCTTGGGATTGACGAACCTAATCCTCACGCTTTCTCCACAGCGAATTATCCTGGGTGGCGGCGTCATGAAGCAGACGACGCTCTTTCAGATGGTCAGACGAAATGTTCTGCAACTACTGAACGGGTACCTCCAAGTGCCGACAATTCTGGAACAAATTGACCAGTATATCGTGCCGGCAGAGTTAGGCGATCGGTCTGGAGTCTTGGGCGCGATAGCTTTGGCTCAAAAAGCGGTGACGGATCTCCGTTGACAGAATATGTGCGCTCAGAGGATGGTTTGTCAGGAATCGTAGTGAGCTGTAATGTATGAGAAGGAGAAAGGATCGTGGAGACGCGACAAGATGAGCGAGGACCCTAGAAGAGATTACCCCATTCGCGAAGGTGGTTTCCTTAAGCAGCTAGGAGGATTCGATATCTACCGTTCCAGCAGCTTGATCATGGCTGTCGTAGCGGTGGAGACAGGGCAAGGTGCGAGGGACATTCGATTCTACCGTTGGCAACTCCGAAAGAATGCACAGTCTGGACAGGAATCGTGGAAGGTTGACCTCGCACGATTCAGTGTAGGCCGATTTGATTTCAAAGACATCGCGTCCAAAGTCGAACGACTGAAACAACAGTTCCTCAAGACTCCTTGACTAGCTCACAGACCCACTGCCTCTTGCCCGTGTACGCTTCGAACATCCAGTGAGTGATCATGCCTTGTCCTGTTGGAATCGAGGCTCGCGAGTACCAGACAACAATAGCCATGTCTGCCCTGCAAGTCGAACACGCTGGTTGTCCTTCCCACAGGGCTGGGGAAGACGATCGTTGCCCTGCTTGTGGCTAGCCCAACGACTCTCCATGTTCCCCACCGGCAAGGTCGTCGTTCTAGCACCTACAAGACCGCTTGTGTTGCAGCATGCTCAATTCTTCAAAGATCATCTCACGGACAATAGTGTCTTTTCGGCGACATTGACTGGAGAACTCGCACCCGAACTGAGAAGTTCAGAGTTCTTGAGATCGAGACTGATCTTCGCTACTCCTGAAGTGATACGCAACGACATCCTCGACCACCGTTACACCTTGGCAGATGTATGCCTGATCGTCTTCGATGAAGCTCACCGATGCGCGAAAGAGTACGCCTACTCTGAAGTCGCAGAAATCTACAAGCGTGAATCATTGAACCCTCTGATCCTAGGATTAACAGCCTCCCCGAGCGCCCGTAGAGATAGAATCATCGAGATATGTGAGAAGCTCGCGATCAAGAATGTTGAAGCACGAAGCGAAATCGATGAAGATGTAGTGAGTATATGTTAAGTCGGTCTCTCTCAACTGGGAACGTATTGCACTACCCGCGAGTTACAAGGAGACAAGCCTATTCCTCCGCGGGATTTTGGGTGAGAAGATCGAGAAACTCCGAGCCATGCATCTCCTACCACGCGATACGACCGTCACAAAACGAATGCTACTCGAACTGGGCGAAACACTACGTCGAAGACTCACCAGCCGTAGAGTAGGCTACCTTTTCGCAGCGACACTCCTCCAATCTCAAACGATCTCACTACATCACGCAATCGAACTAGTTGAAACACAAGGAATGTTGATCCTGAGAAAGTATCTTCTTCGACTTGGAGAGAGCAAGAACAGATCCACACGTTCCTTAGCTAAAGACCCACGCATCATCTACGCACTGCAAAGCTGCGAATCTCTTGCGGGCGTCGAGCATCCGAAGCAGACACGCCTGCGAGAAATAGTTACGGAGCAAATGAAAGGAAACGTTGACTCGAAGCTGATCATATTCACGCAATTCAGAGATACGGTCGAAACCATTGTTGAGAACCTCAACCGCATCGGCGGTATCATGCCGGTCCGTTTCGTAGGTCAAGCCACACGGACCGCTGACGACACGGGGTTGACGCAAACCGAGCAATTACGAATACTGGAGGACTTCAGATCAGGGACGCTACAATGTTCTAGTTACGACGAGCGTCGGTGAAGAGGGCCTCCATGTGCCGGATGTGGATCACGTGATCTTCTATGAAGCGGTGCCGTCAGAGATACGATCTATACAGAGACGAGGAAGAACTGGCAGGACGAGCGTGGGAAAGGTAACGGTGCTCATGGCTGAAGGCACAGTTGACGAAGCATACTACTACAGCAGTAGACGCAAAGAAGAACGAATGCGACACCTCCTAGAGACCGTGAAGCGTAGGAAACTCAGACCTGAGAGAGCCAGAAGCACTCTGCTCGACTATTCCACCATAATTGAGCTGACTGAGATGAGCATCAAGGTCAAAGAGTGGCTGCGCAGGCTTGGAATCGATACGACTCACGAAGAACGAGAAGAGATAGATCGAGAGATCGAGCGACAGGACACGACGATACTGCGACAAAGGAGTTGAACTGCTCACCGAAGCCGAGTTCTTGGCGATCGTTGATTCGGTGAGACGCAAACGCAGAAAACAAGTCGCTGAACCAATGATTGCATAGTCATTGCTCGACATGGAAAGAATCGAGTACTCTAGCCATCCAGTCGCTCTTGAGCCAGAAAACAAAGAAGAGCCTCAACACACATGAGAGACAAATTCAGGCACTTTATGCACGACGTCTGTCCGCGGGAACAAAGAGAAGAGACATCGAATTCACACAGTGCCGAACGCTCTTCTTGGTGAAACCTTCTCTGAAGAAGACGTGACCCAAATGTGCGCCACAGCTGGCACAGGCTATCTCTGTGCGAATACCGTCAGGATCCGGTATTCCTCTTCACGGCGCCGGGGATCTCATCGTCGAAGCTAGGCCATCCACATCCAGCATTGAACTTGTCTTCTGAACGGTACAGCACTGCGTTGCAGCGTTTGCAGATGTATGTACCTTTTTCCCAGAAATCGTTGTACTTGCCGCTGAAAGGCGGCTCTGTTCCATGGTAAATGAGTACCGTTTCCTCTTCTCTGGTTAACTCGGCTCTGCTGCATCTGTTTCCACCTTCCAAGTCGAATTCTTCGGCAGACTCCTCTTCACTATCGGTCCGCCTACCCAAACAATCCCTTTGCCAGGACATTAGGCTGGTTGCATTCAGAACTGATCGTGAAAAGGAATTGATTTCCTTGAACAAGCGTTGGCAACTGCGACTGATCCTGTTGCATTTGTACAAGAAAATACAGCGAGAGTCTAGACAGCTTCAAGACATCGAGTCGAGCTTCGCAGCCTCGCGTTGAAGCACAATCATTCCAACACGCCGATTGGCATGAACGCTCTGATCCTCGCCATCTTCGCGATATCCCTTTCTCGAGTATCTTTCCATTGACGCGCGTGTAAGCCGCATGCAGCTGAGTCTAGGTATGCGCTTGGTCCCCATGATTTGCCTTGAAAGCGCCCGCCGCTGACAGCAAGCTGATTGCGGTTGCGAACTTCGTGACTCGATGAACGGCTATTCGTTCTGCCGGAGATCTAGGTGGCGACGCCTACCCAGACTCTCGAACCCGACATTCTCGATGGCAACGCATGTGCACCAGACGGAGATTGGGGCTGAGCAAGAAACGTATCCCAACCAGTCCTAAATGGCATGATTTGTCGCGCCAATTTCTGGCGTGAGTCCTTCGTCACAAACCACGTCAATCCAAGAGCGACTAATCCCAGCACAAAGATCAACAATTCGAATACGAAAAGTCCTAGACTACCGGCAAAAGGCACCAAGAAATCCAGCAAGCCCATCGGTAAGGCAAGCAGAAGATATCGCCTATTGTGTAAGCAGACTGCTAGAAGGCAAAGGTATCCCCAGGAGAAATGGAACAGCAGCGAAGTCACCCGTTCCAGTAAGCCGTAGCCTAGCAAGGGCAAGACTTGCGCTGCGGGATAGAAGAGATCGGGTCGAAGCTTCATTAGAGTTGAATAGAGTTCTTGCGCAGCTAGGCCGCTGGACGCCAACGTCAGATAGACTGATAGCAGGTTGACTAAGCTGAGAACTCCCAAGTAGCCCGCGTTTTCCCAGAACGCGAGTCCGAGACCGTATCCCTCGGCATCTTTGACGTTCAGCTTGTTTCGAGAAAACGCCAATGCCGCTACCAAGTATGCTCCGCCAACTTCAAAGATGACTGTTTGAATTCCGAAGTAAGCTCCAAGCGCCACAGAACTATGACTAAAGCTCGATAGATATGCAACATACGTGAAGTTCTGGAGCACGATCTTCGCCGCTATCGCTCCCGCATATGCTAGCAGAGACAGGACAAGGGTAGCTCTGGTGAAAGTTCGTTTGCGATTCCAGTAGATGACTAGACCTGCACTAAACGCCAAAGTAATGATTGGCTGGAGAAAGTATAACGCATTGATGTTTTGCACACGAATGACCTTCATCTTACATGTAGTCAAATAGAATTTTCAGTTAGTGAGGTGAATATCTACCTTTAGCGGAGAACCAGAAAGAGGCCAGTCATCTCCCATATTGCGCCCAGAGCCAAGAGAACGATCACGATCACGTAGATTCTGGCAGCGTCCTTCCACGCCATCTTGAAGGCGACCCATCTGCTTGCTGTGCCATATCTCTTCGGCAAGATTGGAGCCAAAGCAATGTTGATTCCAGCTGCACCTGAGAAAACGTAGGCGCCCAACTCCAAAACCATTGTCCCCATTCCAAGTACAAATCCAGCTCCCGACGAAGCAAGGACCGCCGGATAGGTCACGCCTATGATGAAACCCCTAAACAATGTAATCGCAACGGTACCGAATGCTCCAATCAAGGGTAAGATCCCGGGAAGCGTCGTCGAAAAGAACGCTCCAGTAGACAAATTCAGCAGGAAAGTGATCAGAATCGCCTGAACGAGATCTCCTGAACTTAACGACTGAAGTATGGTCGTGAATGGTGACTCTGTTAGAACGGCTCCAGACACAAGCTGAGCCAACTCGAGCGCTACCTGCGACTTAATACTGATCAAATACCAACCAACGAGATAAGACCCAACGTAAAGCAGAGCCACCAGAAGCAGCAACTTCCGCATTCTCTTCACTGCTTCAACAATTTGAGACATGATCCTCATGCATTCACACTCGCGCTAAACTATCCAAAGTCAGTATTACAAAGTTTGCCGGGAACCACCTGAAAGATGAGCCTACTCACAAGTGGTCGAACAACAGCTGCAAACCGGCACACTTTGCCCCCAATGAGCATATGCTGACGCGAAGGAGCATAGTTGGCGGCTAACGATTATTCTTTGAACATGTCTCTGACTCGACGACCCATTCAGTCATATTCGATTTCAATATTGCAGCACGATAGTCACTGCCTCGTCAAGAGCGACTATTTCCCCGGAATCCGCAACTCAAAGATCTGAAGTTAGTTGCCATCGAAGTCTGCTACCATCTTTGTCAAAGACAGCGACGTCACTGTATGATTGGAATGGATACGCGGCGATAACCATGATTCTTCCGTAAAAGTGATTCAGATCGTGACTAGAAGGTTCAAGATGTCCTGAAGGATGCGAATGCGAGACGCCAACAACACGCAAGTCCAGCGGAAGCATGAAACTCGGAAAGCCTGAGAATCCGAATCCGTGCGTGGCAAGAGGAGGCACCACGATATCGTTGACTAGTAACTCGTCCCCGCCTTTCTTGCCACGCAGAAGCAGAATCGCCTCTCTTGGATACGTGTCGAGGGCGTGGCTAAGTATGCTGTCGATCACGGATTTCTCAAACCGTACAGTCGTCAACACGGAACACGCTATCAAGCTTCGTTATGGAAGAAAAGTAAAGGTATCTGACCGATCAAATTAACTGTCGACACTGGCTCCCTCATCTAATGTTGACTATGAGATTTCTGAACTTAACAAAATGACTTGGCCTCTATGGGGTTCAAATTCCGACCCCCGCACTAGGAGAACCACACACGATGCCTAACGACGACGCGCACCACGCGACCCACACACACGAACAGTCGTCCCACGAAATGTTGGATCTTCGTTGGTTATTACTCAGACTGCTTTCGCCAACCAATATCAGAGAATCTTGAAAGGGCCCTCTAATCGATTATCGAGTGGAGGTTATCAAACCCCGATTAATCAGTGACTTGACATAGTCACCGTATTCGTCGCGTTCCTTGTACAATTTAGCTCCATAGGTTGAATGACGTATTCCTAGGTTTCTAAGCGCGTCTTTCTCTTCTTTCGAGAGTCTGCCAGCGTGCCCGCTGATTTCTATGTGCTGATCCTGATCCTTCACTTGCAGACTTCTACACTGATTCTTTATCGCTCGTTCAATGAGTCGAATTCTTTCGTTCACGCTTTCTGGAATTTCATCTACCATGATAATTCACCTCGGATCGTCTGGCGTCTGATATGCATGTATGAGTCGGCGCATATAGAGGTGAGTATCAGCTTTCCTTACCATGGATCAGTATGAGCCCTATGAGTACCAGAACGCTTCCTCGAAATAGTGTATCCCAAGCGAGGTTGAAAGGCCCGTACCGCCAGTAAGACGCCCCGTATGCGTTACCCAAGTATACTCCACCGAACGTACAAACCAGACCTCCAACATACTTTGACATCCTTGAAAGAGCTCGCCTCAACATGGTTCGTCTCAATCATGCGACGCATCTGCGGTCCTTCTTTTCCTTTTCCGCGTGGTGGATACCTTGGTGGAGTGCATGAACAGTCAATGCGACTTGGACGCCACGTGGAAGAACGACCCGAATCACGATGCAGATCTAGAGGCTGGCATTGCACGTATGATGGGGCTCACACAAAATCGCAAACCCGGAATTCCAATTACGACATATCACGCTACTCGAGAGTCCGGCGCTTCAGATTGACTGCCATCGATCCTATAAGAACACAAATTACAGCCATAATTACGAATGCACTAGGACTAGTTCCAAGCGTGTTGATTGTCATTGTTGTAATGACCTGTGCGGTTACTGTTGAAGTTGCGGTAACAGTCTGTGTGTATGTTCCAACTGGTGTGTTCGTCAATTGTCGTATAGTGTCATAGGTTCCTTCTCTACAAGCGTCGTACGCTACAGATGAGTACTCTGACATTGCGCCGCCATGCAATGGATAAACGAAGAGAAAGCCTTCACGCAGAGCTCTCTCATGAGACATATTCAGCATCCTAACCTGCTCGTCCACGGGTAGGTTGCTAAAGAGCGACATTGGAGTTGGAGGCTTTCCCCAATCCATGAAAATCATAGTCGCCGGTACACGACCGTATGCTTGCTGGACCGCAGCCTTGTAGCCAGCCCAATCGTCTTGAATCGATAAAGTCTCCAATGTCTGCAAATTGATCCCTATTGAGATGAAGTCCTGATAAGGCCAATAGCGGTTTGCTGACCAACGATCTTCTCCGATCGCGTTCACATTTCCATTATTGAGCGTGACTGGCAATTCCTTTCGATAGATGGTTCGGGCATACTCTTTGACAGAGGACGAGATTTCCTTCCAAGCTTCCAAATACGGCTCCTCGGAAATTCTGCCCCAAACCGTAAGTCGTTAAGAAGCCCCCGCTGTTCCAAGGTATGAATGAGACCTCATCAAAGAAGAGCGAGTCGAAGCCAGCATCGATCAACTTGTACGAATGTTGCAGGATGAACTGTCTTGCAAGAGGTTTGGATATGTCCAAGACGTAGGCTTTGTCAGGGTCAGCGAAATGTCGAGGCATCGTCCCATTAGGGACTATCCATAACATCTGAAGTTTCTGATCTGCAGAAACAATGGTGCCGTTAGGCCAATAGTCACCGTCCACGAAGTTCGCGCATGATATGCCTCCCATAAAATGAATCCAGGGCATTGCTGTCTTGAGACTCTTGATCCGATTAGCAAGCCGCGGATAGTCGCCAAGACTCTCCTTTCCCCATCTGAAATATCCCCTGAATATGACCTCTGTTTTAGTTTCGACTAGGATTTTGGTTAGGGTGGCTATGTCCGTGTCTAGGATGGATTCGTAGAGAGACACCACTTTAGCGGAAGGTATGTCAACGGCTTTGGTTTGAGGCAAGAGGCAAAACAGACAAATCCCAAGAAGGAGCAATGGAACAATCTTGGTGGTCAAGGCATTCATGGCACTAGCACTGTGAGCTATTATCGCTTGTGTGGGTAGACTGGTGCTCGCACACAGAGATCAAATTCCAACGCACGAACGACGCTTCAAATTGCCCAAAGGATAGGAAGTAACTTGGCGAGCTTCAATTGTTGCTCTCCGCACCAGGATTCCATTCTGTCTGTTCTTAAGACTCCTCATTGCCGCCTATTGAGGACTTGGACTACTGATTATGTGCGGTTCTGGTGCGCCTTAATAACGAAGAATCGAATTAAACGCACACCACGGCTGGGTAAGTCCGGAGGTATTTGACATGGGAGACGAAGCGGAAGGCGAGGCGCTCAGAGTTAGCGAGGAAACTAACAAGAAAGTGGTTCTAGCATATTCGGGCGGATTGGACACTTCCTGCATACTCAAGTGGCTTATTGACAAGGGGTACGAGGTGATCTGCTATATTGCGGATGTTGGTCAGCAGGAAGACTTTGAGGCTGCAAAACAAAAGGCCAGAGAAATCGGTGCCAAGAAAGTAGTGGTAAGAGACCTGAGAAAGGAGTTTGTCACCGACTATATTTTTCCCGCAATTCGTGCAAATGCGATCTACGAAAACAGATACCTTCTTGGCACTTCACTTGCAAGACCCCTTATCGCCAAATACCAGATAGAAGTGGCAGAGCAGGAAGGAGCAGCCTATGTTGCACACGGCGCCACTGGCAAAGGCAATGACCAAGTGAGATTCGAACTCTCTTACTATGCGCTGAAACCAGATATCAAGATAATCTCTCCCTGGAAAAATGCGGAGTTCCTAGCGCAATTCAAGGGCAGAGACGACCTCATGAATTATGCCAGGAAGAACGGTATTCCGATTACGCAGACGCACAAGAAGCCCTATTCTGAGGATGATAATCTGATGCATATCAGCCATGAAGCAGGCATACTCGAAGACCCTGCACATGTGCCCGAAGAAAATGTATACTCAAAAACCACCTCACCCGCGAAGGCACCGGACAAGATCACCACTATAGTGGTGCACTTCAAAGACGGAACTCCCGTCAAAATAGAGAACAAGAACGACGGCACAGTAAAAACCGACCCGCTAGAGCTTTTCCTTTACGCGAACCAACTCGGCTCCGAGAACGGAGTTGGAAGGATAGACATGGTGGAAAACAGATACGTCGGGATAAAATCGAGAGGCGTGTACGAAACACCCGGCGGCACCATCCTCATGGCTGCACATAGAGACATTGAAGCAATAGCAATGGACCGAGAAGTAATGAGACTGAAGGACATGCTCTCCCCCATATACGCCCAGATAGTCTACAATGGATTCTGGTTCTCGCCAGAGATGGATTTCCTTACAGCAGCATTCAACAAGAGCCAAGAATACGTGGACGGCAAGGTTACTCTGCAACTGTACAAAGGCAACGTGCTTACAGTCGGAAGAGAATCGCCCACTTCACTATACGACGAAGAGTTAGGCTCCATGCACAAAGCAGGAGGATTCGACCAAACAGACTCGATGGGCTTCATCAAGATAAACGCAATAAGACTGATGGCTCACAAAGCGATTCTAGACACAATAAAGAAGAAAGGAAAGAAACAAACACAAAGAAGCTAGCCTACTCAGCCTCCTTCCTATCGAACTGATCAAACTTCCCCATTCCTGAACCAGAGTTCACATCCAGACATCTCTGGCACCCAGGAATGCAGGCATGATTGTTAGCTGGCTAAGGCTCCAGCCTTCCGCTAAGTGCCAAGTGAGCACATTCCTACTCGGTATATGTGCACTAAGAGAGTCCCCCACACGTAGGACCCAGTATCCATTGCTTGGGTCCAGCAGAGCTTAAGTCCAACAATGGAAGAATCATAATCGGAGCGGCAAAATCGTGAAGTTTCTAGTTCTTTGGAATCTTCAAGCTGGAATTAGGGTTGGCATGCCCGAAATGGTGAAGATGCTTTCCGATCTTCAGAGTTATGCAAAGGAGCTCCATGCCCAGCAGAAGCTTGAACACTACTACCACGTGGTCGGCAGACATGGCGGCGCGTGGATATGTGAAGTGAAATCCAACGAAGAGCTGGAAACTATCCTAGCTAAGATGCCTGTCCACAATTTCGCCGCATACGAAATCTATCCCCTCACCGAAATGAAGACTCCGTAGTATACTTGCGGACGCGCCTGAAATTGAAGCCGTGCCTGTGGAGATTTTCGAGAAATCCGGTCCATTTGGAGCAAAAGGGGTAAGAGAAATCGCGCTGGTTCCAATTGCGGCAGCCCTCTCAAACGCCATCAATGATGCAACCGGATCTAGAGTCTTCAGTCTCCCTCTCACACCAGAGAAAGTGCTTTTCTCAATCAGACGTAAGTGATGGCGATCTATTCGACTCCCCTGCTCCGACTGCTTTATCAAAGAAAACAATCCCGTACATTTACTAACGTTCGAATAGGAGACGCCGATACGCTTGTGGAATTTCAAAGCTGAACAGAAAGTCTTCCAGATTGGCGGCATCAGCATCGGCGGTATTCCGGGACAACGCCCCGTGGTGCTTGTTGGCACCTTATTCTACCACGGCCACAAGATTGTGAAAGACGAAAATGCTGGAACATTTGATGAAGCAGCTGCCGAGGCGCTCGTGAAGACTCAGGACGAGATGTCTGACAAGACCGGGAACCCCGCTATGATAGACGTCGTTAGTGCGAGCATTCCAGCAATGAAGACGCATCTTGAGTTTGTTGCAGATCGGACCAAAGCGCCACTCATGATCGATAGTCCATCAGCAGAGATAAGAGCAGTAGGGCTCGCGCACGCGAAGGAGCAGGGAATCCTTGACCGCGTAGTCTACAACTCAATTAATCCGAGCAGCAAACCGGACGAACTGAAGACGATCCAATCATCCGGCGTCTCAAGCTCAGTCCTTCTTGCATACAATATGAAAGACTTCAGCACTGCAGGGCGGATTAGCGCGATCAAGGAACTCGTGAGCAAGCGGCAAGAGTTCGGAATTGAGAAACCATTGATCGATACTTGCGTGCTTGACTTACCGACGCTCGGCTCAGCTCTCCGTGCGATGTATGACCTGAAAGATGAACTGGGGTTTCCCGTGGGATGCGGTGCACACAACGCCGTTGCACTGTGGAAAGGACTGAAGAGCAAAATGGGAGAGCAAGCTGTGAAACCATGCCTCGCTTCGGTGAACGCCGTAAGCGCTGCGGTTGGAGCAGATTTCATACTCTACGGACCGATCGATGATGCGAAAGTGGTCTTTCCCGCCGTAGCAATGGTTGACACAGCCTACAGTCAACTCCCAATAGAGAAGAGAATCCAGATTCCAAAAACCCATCCACGCTACAGAATCGGTTGACCTAGCTCTGAGAAGACGATATCATGGACGCAGTTGACGCGGTCATTAGAGCGACTACTGAATACGCCTGGCGTCGTGGCGTGCTGGGTTGTGCCGGATGAAGATAGAGACTCACTGCGGCAGCTTGAGAATGAAGCGAATTCTCGCCTCGGACTACCGGGAATGGATATCGTCAACGAAGGAATCAAGGACGCGCTTGCCCGTCAGCATGTAGTAGTGATTTCTCATTCTCCAACTTTGAGACATCCGCCAGGCCCTATCATATTGATGTGTGATGAAGACAACGTAGTAGGTGAGGAGATCTGGGAACCCGGCCAATTCGAGAAGCTCTCGAAGGATCCGAACACACTGTTCCTAGGCAAGAGTCTGGTTCTCTATCGTGACGCACTTGCAAAGGCCAAAGGGAAGCCTCTCAAACTCATGTACAAGGCTCTACCATTTCCGGAGATCGAAGAAATTCCCGGAGTGAAAGAAGTCGTTTCGATCACGATTACGATCCCGGTGCATTTTCGCTTCTCACAGAAAGCGGGCTGGAATCCTGATGACCCGAACTTGGGCACCGTTCTGATCGGATTCAACGAGTCCAAACAGACGAACAGATCAAGCTAGGTGAGCAATGCATGTTCTATGAGACGCCACGTCAGAAACGAGCGCTCATTCTCACGTCTCTGACTCATTTCGTGAATGACGGCGTCTCTATGGTTCCACTGTCAATCTTTCCTCTGCTGCTCACTCTGTTTGGATTGGCTGCACCTGAGCTGGGCGTGGTCGCGGCAATGTGGAACATAACCTCCGTCATCGGAAGCCCAGCAGTCGGCCATTTGTCAGACCGATTCCGACGAAACGGCGCACTTCTCCTAGGAGGCCTCATAATGATGGCGGCCGGTGTGATCGGAACAGGCTGGTCAATCAGCGTTGGCACAGTTCGATCCCTGTTGCCTTTCGATGTGTACCCCGCGCTCGTCTTTTTTGCGGCAATTGGCGGTTTAGGCTCCGCAGTCGCCCATCCAGTAGGCGGAACCGTGCTAAGCCAAGCCTACCCATCTTCCAAGACCGGTAAGGCACTAGGATTGAACGGCGCCGTCGGCAGTCTAGGACGAGCACTATACCCTAGCATCGTTGTCGTCCTGATTACTAGCCTCAATCTGCCATACGGAGTCATCGCACTTGGATTTCTAGGACTCATTCCAGCCACCCTGATCGGACTCTATCCGCTCGAAGGAACGCGGAGCAGCACCCCTGGAGCGTCAGATGCTACAGAAGCGTTCGACCGCGAATTCAAGTCCGGAAAATCCACGCCGCTCGATCGATCTGCCATATTGAACGTCCTGGTGCTGACAACGATAGCGGTGATTCGAGGAACATTCGGTCAAGGCGTCATGGCTTTTCTCTCAATCTTCATCGTGCAGGTTCAGCAGTACTCTTTCAGTTTCGGTGTCGGCGTGATAATGATGATTGCGATCGTGCTTGGCGTTCCAGGGCAGATCATCTTCGGCCATTTCTCTGACATGCACAGGACCGCCTCCCTCGCCATAAACACCGCCGGCCAGAGCATTTCGATCATATTCTATCTCTACACGTTATCGAACCCGATTATTTCCGTAACGTGTCTCGCGCTCTTTGGGTTCTTCACCTACAGTTCCTATCCTGTGTTCCTCTCAGCAGTATCTGATTCAGTACCGTCGAAATTTCTTTCATTATCGAACGCGATTGTTTGGGGAGTCGGAGTGCTAGGAGGCAACTCAATCGGTCCTCTAGTAGTTGGACTAGCGGTCGGAGCCAACCTCTCATTGTTGCCCACGATCTTCCTCACGCTCGCCATAGTGTCAGGGCTCTCCACGGTACTTGTCGTGTTCCTACCACGCCGATCTCGAATGACACGCCAGGCGTGATCCTGCTTGGTCAGCCAGTTAGTCTGGATCTATCTACTAGTCATAAACGCCGCAGGTTTTCTCCTGATGGGATTCGACAAGCTAAGTGCAAAAATAGATTCCGGAAGGATTCCGGAAATGTGGTTCTTTCTGATTTCTCTTGCGGGAGCGTTTCTCGGAATAGTCTTGGGCATGTTTGCATTCCACCATAAGACTCGCAAGACGAGTTTTCAGATCAAGGTTGTCATAGCTGCAGGCCTATGGGCACTTGTAGTAGCTTTGTTAGCATTGCGGATTTGATCGCTCTCCAAGATAGCGCATATAGACCGGCTCTTCCACCAATCGAATTCTTGATACGCGCACCGGCTACATGCGATGGATTGTGGAACAAAACGCGATGATGAATGAGCGAACGCGCCAATCATGTAGACTAAGAATTAGGACTCGATGAGTGTGACGGAACGACTGGTAGACGGACGCAATAAAGAAAAGAAAGTGAGAAAACAACGCAGCACAAATTCGAAGCTGCGGGGCTCCTTACTTGAGCCCCATCTTCCCCGCATACCTTGCGATCACAAAGATTACTGCTGCGACGATTAGAAAGTCAATTATCACTCCGGCAAAGTCGCCGACTGCGAAGTTCACTCCACTCCCTAATGGTATGCTTATGACGGCTTTCCTCCAATCGCCTCCGGGTATGAGGGCTCCTGGAATTGGCATTATGATGTCCTGGACGAGCGCTGAAACAACCTTGCCAATGTAGGTGCCCATAATGAAACCAATCGCTAGGCCAAGCACTCCAGCCTTGCCGAGGAAATCCTTGAACTCAGCCCACAATCCCTTTGGCGCCGGTGGCTCAGGTTTCGGGTCAGAGCTTCCCTAATCTTCCTCAACTCCTCCAACATCTGACTATCTGCAGCCATTGAAATCACCTGTAGATCTGGATTCGTATTTGGTCGCTAATAACACAATGGCGTTTCTGCAGAGACGCGAAAATGCTAAGCACCTCTTTGAGGTTCAGTCTCCATTCCCAAATTCTAATGTGGTTCCGAGAATCCTCTCGCTGTTCTGAATAGCGGTCAGATGTGACGGTGCGCACCAAATAGAACGAAAAAGCGTGCAACGACTCTAGTAGTAGATCTGAGTAGTGAGAACCTTTCCCTCATTTGAGACACACACGCCCTCGTGTTCAAGCAGAACTTTCTTCATCCTTAGCCCGCCTTGGAATCCCCCAAGTTCACCATTAGATCTGATCGCTCGATGACAGGGAATGATTATGGGAAAGGGGTTCCGCGAAAGAACCCTTCCAACAGCCCGTGCTCCCTTCGCAATTCCCAGACTCTTCGATATCCTCCCATACGTGCTGATCCACCCTCGCGGAATCCCATATTCAGCTAGGAGGACCCTTCTCTGAAATGAAGAACAGGTTTCAAGAGCTACGATATCCAGGTCAAACTTGACAGGTTCACCCTTGAGAAATCTTTGGATTTGTTCGCCGAGTTCCAATACGCTCTCGCATGATGCGGCCTTTGAGCCGGCGAAGTCTGCGTGAATGCGGTTTATCAGTTGAGTCTTCGCGTTTGGGAGGAACACCCTCTGGACCTTCGGTCGAGCCTCTGTCTTTTTCCACACGATTCCGAACGTGCCAAAGACAGATGGCAGCAACATGTGGCAGTAAGATTCCAGCGATCCAGCACCATTCTTGCTTGTGAAAAGCACCCCTATTTCAGGAATTGCGATGCCACCTCAATCAAGGCGAAAGTTAAGTAGAGATACATCACCAAAATGATGACACGGGGTAATTTGGATGCCGCTATACGAGAAACATCATAATCCGAAGAAGCATGAGATGCATCTTTGTCAACTGGTCGAAGCTGGAACAACGCTGAATCAATATTCGAAGCTTGTTGACGGAGGACGCTTCCTTTGCAAACAATGCGGCAGAGTCGCTGCGAAAGAGGATAGACTCTGTGAACCAGTCCTGATGACGAAGCGAATGAAACCGTAACGTTGATTCTGACAGACTATTCATAGTCGCTTGCTCCCATTATTCTGCATCCAAAATCTATTTGGCGTGATGCCCCGAAGCATTCCAAGGCTTGCTCAGTGCCATCCTTAGAAGGCGGCATTTCCTATGATGATTTTGAGGAGATACGGCGACATATGGAGTTCTCGCAGGCTCAACACGGTCGGGTTTTTGTCATACGCCTCCACGATGGTGAGATTCTCCATGAAGAAGTTGAACGGTTCGCCACGCAACATTCCATTAGAGCAGCGGCGCTGATCGCAGTCGGCGGCGCGGATGAAGGAAGCAGACTCGTCGTAGGCCCGCAGGAGGGGCGTTCGCAACCAATCACTCCCATGGAACATGTGCTCAACAACGTTCACGAGGTCACAGGAACGGGAACGATATTTCCCAATGAAAAGGGCGCACCGGTACTACACATGCATATTGCGGCGGGCAGAGAAACATCAACGGTAACCGGTTGCGTAAGAAGAGGTGTGAGAGTGTGGCATGTTCTGGAGATCATACTTTTCGAACTTGTTAACACAACAGCCGTGCGAGTCTTCGACAGACAAACCGGTTTTGAACTGCTCAGAGCCAAGCACGGGAACGAAGCAATCCCATAGGCAACGCATTCTTCGTATCTGGAGTAGCTCCGGATTGGAAGGGGACAACCCTCTAGCCAATATTGACGCATTGGATCCATGAATCATACGTCTGAGTGCGATGACGCAGAAATGGTAGCTATACACAGCGTCACGTCTAACCGCGAAAGAACCGAAGAGCTTTTCGCAAGTATGTGCGAAGCATGGAGCAAATCTTCAGAGACCTCCCATACATGGTAGTCGGCGTTTTCTCTTCAGATAATGAGTTGGATTAGCAGCTACTCTGATGACCCCTACAATTGTCGTGAAACCCAGTCCACCGAGAACGTGGCGTATGCACACTATCATTGCAAGCACCAATTGTTCAAAGGAAGAGCTATGAACGCACGAGACGAAAGTCCAGACTGAACTGACAATCAATCGAGCAGATTGAAAGCTAGGTAGATCTTGCATGCGATGCCCACTCTGTGGACGTGAAATGACCCTCCTTCCAGGAGCAAGAAGAGGGAGGATCAGCGAGCTCGTGTACCATTGTGAGGTACATGGTTTGCTGGGAAGACCTTCAGCCTCTGTTCTCTTGGCGAGGGTATCGAGTGCCGAATCTGAAAAACGTGCCCCCGAACCTGAAAGTGACCAGAAGACCTAGAAAGAGAGCGCTTCAGCTCGCCTCGCCCTTGTTCATCCTGCTCCCAAGATCATTCGAAATACGTTTCAGACGATCTGATTTTCTGCCGCCAATATTATGGACGGCCATTCAAATTACAGCCCATGCATCAAAAACGATTTCCGCACAACAATATGCCTAGTGAGCTACTTCCTGAAGACATCATGTCTATTGTTCGAAACACCTTGTTCTAAAAAGACGTATAATATCGCCGTATTAACCTACATCAAGGCAAGTGGAAGATCTTGAACGCATTGAAGATTCTGACCCTCTCCATCATCGGAGGCGTGGCGATCTGTCTCTTGACAGGTCTGTTCTCGAACATGCCTACTCCGTTGCTGGGCGCGGAACACTATGGATACCCTCTTGCGTGGCTATTTCGTCTCATAATAGCGCCTGAGTACTTTCCATGGCACGTTGACGCGGTGGCTTTGATTGCTGATGTTGTCGTCTGGAGCGTGGTTGTAGGTGCTGTACTATTTCTGTGGACAAAAATCAAGCATTAGCGAAGCATGCCAA
Organism: Candidatus Bathyarchaeota archaeon; assembly: GCA_963706285.1. GTDB lineage: Archaea > Thermoproteota > Bathyarchaeia > 40CM-2-53-6 > 40CM-2-53-6 > CAVPLU01. Next base: position 88,750 of record CAVPLU010000016.1, on the reverse strand, counting down.
AACCGTACTCCGCACTCAAGACTCCTCGAGTACCACCTCACGTGGTTTCCCAGTAGCCCATATCATTGATACTGTATGCGATGTTCCAGCCGCTATTGGTCGCGGTTTGGCATTCGAGCACAAAATACAGATGAATGTTCTCTATGCCTGCGTAGCTCTTGTCAGCATAGTGGTTGAGGTATTCCGATCCGATGTCAAAGGTGAAGACCTGCTCCTCCCCAACATGAAGCTGGTACTTGTTGTACTCATAGACGTTAGTCCATGTCCCCGGCTTTCCGGGCTGAATTGGAGAATTGGGGCTATCGTAGACGTCTAATTCTAAGAAACTCGTGTTGTTTCCATGTTCAACTGCCATTACGAAGGCAATGCGGCTCCAGCTTTGCCCGGATTGGGCGGCATCGTCCAGCCTTACTCTGCCAGTGATCCACAGATGGTTTGGCAGAGCGTCGATGATGAAGTAGCCGAGAGCCCTGTTGCAGATATAGCTCGTTGCGTTTGTAGAATCGGCTGCGACGACGCTAAATCCGTAAGGAAGAGCGTAGTACTGAAATGATTGCCAAGATGGCAAACCATACTGACTCCACACTTGAGGCCTAATCCGTGCTTCAATCATTTCAGTGCTGTTTCCTAATCCATTGATTTGATGTTGAAGATCCGATATTGTACGCCTATCCATCTCGATTTGATTCGCAAGCACGAGTGTCAAAAGCAGAAGGGCGATGCAGAGTGAAGATAGGCCCAACTCCCCCTTTCTCACTTTGGATCTTCCCTCGATGACCTCATAACCTTGCACATGGATCCAGGATTTGAACCCTCGCGCGTCCTAGTTCTCGCTGCATAGATTCATCAAGTCAGGGCGAAGTGGCTCGCAGAATCTAAGCTCGCACCTAACGCCATAGCGCACCCTTGCTACTAATTCTCATTCCCATCTGTCCGGATCTTCTTTGGTGAGGCTTCGCCCTAAGGGTTGGTTTTCTCCAATTCTCGACGAAACTGAGTCTCATATAACCGTGCATACAATCCCGCTTGCGTTAGGAGTTCGTTGTGAGTACCTCGTTCCACAATTTGTCCTTGATCTATCACGAGGATCAAATCGGCGGCCAAGATTGTGCTCAAACGGTGGGCGATCACAATGCAGGTACGTCCAGCCATGACCCGCTTGAGGGCCTCCTGGATCAAGGCTTCAGATTCGCTGTCTAACGAGCTGGTCGCCTCATCGAGCACCAGAATGCGTGGGTTCTTCAGAATCACCCGCGCCAGTGACAACCGCTGCTTTTCGCCACCACTCAGTCGATAACCGCGTTCCCCGACAATTGTCTCATAACGGTCCGGCAAACCCATCACGAAATCGTGGATGTTGGCCGCTCTGGCCGCATTTTCGATTTCGTCTTGCGTGGCATCCGCCTTGGCATAACGCAAGTTCATCCGGATCGTGTCATGAAACAGATATGTCTCTTGCGTGACCATGCCGATCTGCGCGGTGAGCGAGGCGAGCGTCACATCACGTAAATCATGTCCGTCAATCAAGATACGACCGGCAGTCGGATCGTAAAGACGCGGAATCAGATAGGTGAGTGTTGTCTTGCCCGCGCCACTCGGCCCCACCAATGCGACCAGCTGCCCCGGTTCGGCGCGGAAGGAGATATGCTCAAACACCTCGTCACGAGCCTGACTGAGAGCGGCCAGTTTCTCGTCCTCAGCCACATTCTCGAAGTCTCGCCGCTCTTCCATTGAATCATTAGAGAGCACCGCTTTGACATCTTGCATCTGACCAAAACGTCGTACGTCCTTGAGCAAGCCCTTCTCGTCCACTGAGTACCGGAAGGTGACGTCGTCAAACTCTAGTACGCCACGAACGTCCTGCAATACATATGCTCCAGGTTTTGAGTCAATTTCCAGCGGCAGATCTAGTACTTCAAAGACGCGCTCGAAACTAACCAAGGATGTGGCAAAGTCTATCGGTGCGTTGGTCAGGCTCTGCAATGCACCATACAGACTGCCCAAGTATAGGCCCAAGGCAACAATTGTACCGATGGTGAGCGTACCCTGAATGACCAGGTAACCACCGACCCCATAAACCAGCGCCGTGCTGATCGCGCTTAGCAACCCCACGCTAGCAAAGAAAAGCGTACCCGACACAGCCCGCTGGACGCCGCTGTCGCGTACCCGTGCGGCGCGTTCTTCGAAGCGTGTATCTTCCTGGGCAATGCGCCCAAAGAGCTTGACCAGCAATGCGCCACTGATATTGAGCATCTCGTTCATCATCGCGTTCATGTTTGCATTGAGATCCAATTGCAGACGGGCAATCTTACGTAGACGATTCCCCAACTGGCGAGCGGCAACAAGGAATAATGGCAAGATGGCAATGCTGATCAACGTCAACCGCCACTCCAATGTGAACATCACGGAAAGCAGCACCACTGCCTGGATGAGACTGGTGACGATGCTGACGAAGGTGTTGCTGATAGCATTCTGTGCGCCAACCACGTCGTTGTTAAGGCGGCTCATCAATTCGCCAAGTTTGGTATGGGTGAAAAAACTCAGAGACATCCGTTGCAGATGAGAAAAGAGCGCTGTGCGCAGATCATAGACCACGCCTTCGCCCACCCGGGCGTTGATCTGTCGTTGCCACACATTGAGCGCACCGGTCAAGACGGGGATCGTAAGCAATCCAAAAATGAGCAAGATCAGGTGTGAAACATCGCGCTGCGGGAGAGTCCGGTCGATAAGATCACGCAGGATCAAGGGGGTCAGCAATGAGAGGCCCGTGGTGACCAAGGTAAGGATCAACATCCAGAGAATCCACCAACGGTAGGGGCGAGCATAGTTCAAGACGCGTCGCAGCAACCCCCAGGTAACTTTGGATCTCTCGTCGGGGGAGTCCGGAGAATAGATCCTTCGACCAGCACGTATCATAATGATTTACCGGAATTCCATCTTTCCTGTTACATGATTCAATCGCGTGCGCTATTACATAAGCAGCTATCTCTTTTCGAATTGTACCTGACTTTCACATAGCCTCCACACGGAACTCCAAACCATGCTGATTGTCTATGTCTCCTATTCTGTGGTGCGCACACATGTCGACGCTTCTCCGCTCCATTATTCCTAAGAAAGCTTTTCTCGACTGAAACTGGCTACTCCCCAGTCTGTGTCTTTGTGAGGAAGGAGTCGAAAATGGATGCGGTCGTGATTGCCGGCGGTATTCCTGAACCCGATGATCCACTTTACAGATATACACTGGGGAAACCGAAGGCTCTCTTGGATATCTGCGGGAAACCAATGATCCAATGGGTCCTGGATGCGTTAGTGGGCGCTAAGACCATTGACCAAATTGTGATTGTCGGACTACCAGAAAACGAGATGACTTGCTCGAAGCGTAACTTCCTCCTACCCAACCAGGGCAGTCTCCTTGAGAACGTACGCGTTGGATTCAAGAAAGTCGCGGAGATAGATCCGACAGCTCGGTACGCTCTTCTTGTCACTTCTGACATACCTGCAATCACCTCCGAGATGGTGGATTGGGTGGTTCACTCTGCGAATGAAGCCGATCAAGATGTATGCTATACCATTGTCACACGGCAAGATTTGGAAGCTCGCTATCCAGGCTCTAAGCGCCCGTTTCCGTTTGAAGGAACACGATTGAAGGACATAGATTTCTGCGGAGGACTGATCAATGCATTTCGAATCACGGCGATCACCGAGAACTACAAACTTATGGATCGCCTAGCAGAAGGACGCAGAGACCTGCTCAAGAAAATCGGCATCATAATCCACTACCTTGGGTACTCCACGCTCTTCTCGGTGACGTTCGGCACGATCGATTCGGATCGAGTTGTAAAGAGAATAGCTCAACGTACAGGTCTAAGGATCAGACCGGTTGTTTGTCCGTATGTGGAAATCGCGATGGATGTCGATAGACCGAATCAGCTTGAGATGCTGCGAAAAGACATAGAGCAACGACACCCAACGAAGATCTCACAATCAAGCAACGAGCACTAGGCCCGCTAGCTTCTGACTGTAGGATCGTGTGTTTGCCTGACTCGTGAGTCTTGTATTGCTTTCTGAACATTCACACGCGTCAATAATGCTAGGCCTGCCACGAAGAAGAAGCTCACTGACAAGGCCGCGTATCGGAGACTGCCGAGCCATTGATTTGTCAAACCGAAGACAAGTGGTCCCAACAAGGAGCTGCCACGATCGGCCAACTCGTAGAAAGAAAAGAACTCGGCTTCCCTGTGCTTAGGTATCATCTGGGCGTAGATGCTTCGGCTTAACGCTTGACTCCCTCCGAGGACGAGCGCAATTACGCCGCCGAGCAGCCAGAACTCGAATTCGCTTGAGAGAAATCCATAGGTGTAGAATGCCGTTCCAGACCAAATCGCTAGACTGATGAGTACTGCGGTCTTAGCGGAGACCAGACCAGCAATCCTACCGAAAAGGAGCGCTCCAAAGAAAGCCACGACTTGCACCATCAAAATCACGAGGACGAGCGTCGACTGTGAAATCTTCAGAGCCTCTGCTCCAAAAATCGCTGCTGTAACGACCACTGTCTGCACTCCGTCGTTGTAGATCAGATACGCCAAGAGAAAACGAAGAGTCTGCGGATAACGTCGCATCTCGCGAAGTGTTGCCGCCATTTCTCTGAAGCCAATCGTGAGATAGGCCTCGCCTTCGAGCAATTTGGGTACCCCATTGCGAGGTCGTAAAGTCATGAAAGTCCAAATTGACCATCCCATCCACCATATGCCAGCCGACGCCAAATTGAGACGAACGAGTCAAGCCTGTACTTGCTTCACCGAAGATCCAAGGGCTTGCTTGGTAGAATGCGAGATTGAACACCAGTAATAGTCCGCCGCCAAGATAGCCGAGCGCCCAACCAAATGAGGAAACGCGATCGCGTTGATCCTCACTTGCAATGTCGGGAAGATAGGAATTGTAGAAGACAATGCATGCGGCGAAGGAGAGACTCGCGATCAAATATAGGACTCCACCGAGCCACCACAAGTTCCCTTCCACGAAGAACAGTAGCGTCGTGGCAGTCGCACCCAGCGCGGTGAAGATCATTAGCATGCGCTTACGTAAGTGCGAGTAGTCGGCTATTGCCCCCAATATCGGTAGAATCAAAACCTGTAACAGCGCTGACAATGACACGGCATATGGCAGGAATGATGCAGGAGCAATCCCGATACCGAGCAAGTACACGAATCCATTCTTGTCAGAAGCAGCCTTTGCCAGAGTCGTCAGATATGGACCTAGGAAGACCGCAGAGACAGTTGTCGCGAAAGCGCTGTTCGCCCAATCGTACATAGCCCAGCCGAAAATTTCGTGCCGATCGTTCACCTTCACCTGCAGTTTGGTCGCACTCCAGTTTCGGATCGCGAATTAGTTCACGCACCAGTTGATGCCGAGTTCACATAGCCAGTTCATAGGCTAGCAACGAACTCCTTTCGTCACCGTTGACGCATTCTGCTCGATCGGTGGCCCGTGACCGGGCAACAAAACCGAATAGTTCAGCATTAACAGTTTCTTGATAGACTCCTTTCCTTGATTCATATCCACGCTCATGGATCTCCGGGGAAGAGTCAGCATACGTTCACCGTCAGTAAGAAGGGCGTCTCCGACGAAGATTGCCTGGCCTGGAAGGTAGAGACAGATGCTACCGTCAGTGTGTCCCGGAGTATGGACTACAGTCAACCCATCAATGGTGTCTGAATCTTTCAAAAGAACATCGGCCTTCACTCGGGTGAACCTCATAAAGAGGCCAATTACGCGAAGGAACACGCCAAGAACCCCTTTCACCGTCTTTGGTTCCTTTTCTCCGGATAGTCTCGGCGCGTCGGCTTCATGGATCGCCACCTTTGCGTTCGTCTCTTCTTTCAGTCGAGCAACGCTTCCTGCATGTGATCCATGTCGGAATGAGTCAAGACTATTGTTTTGATGTCTGAAGGATGGCAACCGATGCTTTCGACATAGTCTAGTATCTTGTCCGCGTTTCCAGGCAGACCGGTATCCACGACTACTATGCCGCTGTCGCTCTTGACGAGATACGCGTTCGCGCCTCTTACTCTCGGGATAAGATGAATGCCTTTTGCTATTTCCAAACTCTTAGCCAGACCGGGTTCTCACAGACGTTTCTCTATAAATGCGCTCCGTCACAGAATTCTGATTCTTTCACTCGGCCAATCGAATGATTGTCGATGGAACCCGACTTAAATAGTGAAACAGTTTTCCAGTTCTGTGTGATTTCAATGAGCCACTACAACTGGAGCAAGATTCCTGGAGGAGAAGGTAACCGACAAGTTATCGCGCAAATTGATCACAGGCAAGAAAGTGATGCTTGCTCAGGTCTTCCTCAAGAAGGGATGCATTGTTCCCTCGCACAGCCACGAAAGCGAACAGATGACCTACATTCTCAAAGGATCTCTAAGGCTCCGTCTTCCTGACAAGGAAGTGACGCTGAACGAGGGTGAAGTTCTTCATATCCCATCATCGGTTGAACATAGCGCGGTGGCTCTTGAGGAGACTCTGGATCTAGATGTCTTCAGCCCGATTAGAGAGGACTGGCTCAGCGGAAAAGACGACTACCTCCGCAAATAGGAAATTGGCCAAACTAGGCGGAAAATGATTTGACAATACATGAGTTTGAGGGACGGATCCCCTCTATTGCCTCGACAGCGTACGTCGATGAGGATGCGAAGGTTATCGGCGATGTCAGGATCGGAGCTCAATGTTACATCGGCGCAGGCGCTAGAATTAGAGGAGACTACGGATCTATCATAATTGGCGACAAGACAAGCGTGCAAGAGAACTGCATTCTACATGCACGTATGAACGAAAAATGCGAAGTTGGAAATTATGTCCAAATCGGGCATGGCGCCATACTCCACAACTGCACAGTCAAAGACTATGCTGTGATAGGCGTTGGCGCGATCGTAAGCGACTACGCAACAGTAGGAGTTTGGAGCATCGTAGGTGAAGGCGCCGTCGTCGCAAGCGGAGCTTCAATCCCAGACGGAAAAGTCGCTGTTGGTGTTCCAGCGAAAATAATCAGAGACGTATCGGACTCCGACAAACAGGTTTGGAGCAAATACAAGGATGTCTACGCAGACTTGGCACTGCGGTATCCGAAAGGATTGAGAAAGATTCGCTAGAGTCCAGCCTCATTATGCAACGGTAAGTTCGAATAATGATTGTCTTCGCCTGCCATGGCGTCACGTCATTACGTTTTCTCTAATCCTCATCATTAAAGCAACTGACTAATTAGAATCCGAGTATACTTCGTGTGTGAGGTTGTCTAATGAAATTCGGTGTACAGCATCCCAACTTCTCCTACGATGGGACAGGCTCCGAAATTGTGGATTCCCTGCGTCGAGTCGTCACACAGGCTGAACGTCTAGGCTTCGATTCGTTTTGGGTTATGGACCATTTTCATCAAATCGAACATGTGGGAGATCCACACGAACCTATGCTGGAGAGCTGGACCACACTGTCCGGGCTTTCCGGGTTCACTTCCAAGATCAGGCTCGGAACACTCGTGACGGGGAACGTGTACAGGCACCCTTCGGTTGTAGCGAAGATCGGCGCAACTCTCGACGTCCTAAGCAAAGGCAGACTATTCATGGGCATAGGGGGTGCGTGGAACGAAGACGAGTCCAACGCATACGGGATTCCATTTCCCTCAACGAAAGAACGCCTAGAACGCCTTGACGAAGCTGTTCAAGTTATTCGGAAAATGTGGACTGAACAACCCGCCAATTTCAACGGCCATTTCTATCAAATCCGCGGAGCATACTGCAATCCTCTACCCATCCAAAAACCGCATCCGCCAATTTTGATCGGAGGCAGCGGAGAACATAGAACCTTGAGAACCGTCGCCAAATATGGCGACGCCTGCAACCTCTTTGGCTCTCCCGAGACCGTGAAGAAGAAACTCGCGGTTCTTCGTGATCACTGTACAGTCGTGGGCAGGGATTACGGTTCGATTCTAAAGACGAAACTTGGAACTGTCGCGATAGACAAAGATAGACAGGCAGTTGAGAACAGGATCGCAGAAACTTACAAACAGTTTCCAGACCAGATGCGAAGGGAGTTCGTGATCTACGGAACTCCAGAAGACGTCCGCCGTCAGATCGAAGAATTCAGAAACGTAGGAATAGAGTATCTCATTGTGAATTTCGAACCACGACGGCAGCTCGAAGCCATGGATCTGTTCGCGGACGAGGTTGTTAGTTCCTATTCTTGAAGATCGGATCCAGGATAGTATCAGTCAATTCAAACCTACGAATTGTGTCAGGCTTAGGATAGCGAATACACCAAACGCCAATATGATCATGCCAGAAATCCTATTCACCCACTGCAATCGGTGAGCGTCGAATCCACTTCGAAAAGCGCTAACCAGTCCGCTTAGTAAGAGCCACCAGAGAGCCGATCCTGAGAAAACTCCCAACACTAGCAGTCCCGCGGAAACATAGCTTCCTCCACTCAACCCCAACCCGGCGAATATTGCCAAAAAGGAAAGGATCGTCATAGGGTTGGTTAGTGTCAGAAAGAACGTTGAGACATAAGCTTCTGCATGACCATATCGTCTGAGTTGGACGCGGCTTTTTCAGCAGGTCGAGAAAGAAGCGTTTTGAGGCCGAGAAAACAGAGAAACAAACCTCCTATTATCCTAAGCCAGATCTGTTGACTGACCAGAACACTTGAGATGAATACTAGCCCGAAACCAGCAACGTACCCGTATATGGCATCAGCCGACGCAGCTCCCAGACCTGTGAGCAGCCCGACCCTTCGACCTTCGGTCAATGTGCGACGAATACAGAGCACTCCAATTGGCCCAACAGGTGCCGCAATCGAGAGGCCGATGACCAATCCTCTCAGAAAGAAAATGATGTCCAACTGTTGGTCCTCTTTTCACTTCGATAAGTCACGATGCTCCTCCTCTTCAGGAGATCGGACGAGATCCTACATGCACGTTCAAAGACGCCGTGCAGGATTGTTATGCCCGTCGAAAAAGGGTACGCTGACTCTCTTATATTCTGCCAAGGACGAACTGCACAACCAAGCACTTGTCCTGAAAGAGTTTCTGGAAAGAAACTGAGACGGAGGTGACTGAATGACCATTGGATCGATTTTTGGCCTTCACTTGAGTACGGCATCGCTGCTTTTGCGCTTGGCCATAGGAACCCTATTCATGATTCATGGCTACCCAAAGCTGACAGCACAAAGGAAAGGCACTGGGGAATGGTTGAAGAGTATGGGTTTTTCTTCGGGCTTTGCCGGCTTCGCTGGTGTGGTCGAATTCTTCGGAGGCCTAGCTCTTCTCTTAGGCGTATTCACTCAGATTGTCGCGTTGCTCTCAGCCCTGTGGATGCTATCAACAACTTGGCTTGCGAAAGGAAAGATGAAGAAGAAGTACTTCGGCGGATACGAGCTGGACATCACTTTGATGCTAGCCGCGCTAGCTCTGGCTATGCTTGGAGGCGGCATATACTCGCTCGATTTTCTGTTGGGGATCTAGATCTCATCCCGCCATCGTCTACACGAGACGCCTTCCCACGGTAGCTTGCCCTGGCGGCTTTCGGCCTTCACCGATTCAGCGAACCTCGTCTAAATTCGTGGCTCTACGTTTCTCGTATGCTACATGATGAAAGCGACGTCCTAATGCTGATCCCGACATATGCTGAACTTTAGGTTCCAGACGAAAAGAAAGATTGAATGCTTATCGAAGTACATGTGGAAACGTCTGTCAACATTGAAGGGCCCAGCAGTAAGCCTGAGGGCGTTACCTACATTACGATTGTAAAGTCAAAAACGTAAGCCTCGCCTTCGCCTACATTATGACGGGTAATTGAACGGAGGTGAAACCGTACGGGGGTCACGGCGCTGGCTGCTTCTGTGCACGACTATCCTGTTACCTGCAAAGCCAGCGAGGTTCCGGAGTCGCTTATCACATACGGACAGGCAGTGATTGCGACAGTTGTAGTTGCCGGACTCCCTGTGACTGACAGATGGTGAACAATTGAAGAGAATTGAAAGTGACGTGTTCCGACGGGAATTCCCCCTATTTCTGGCGTGATTTCTTCTGGGGTGTTGTGTTCTCTGCGGGTGTTCCCGGGATCACTCATGAGAAGAGCGTGTTTTTGTTCAGTTTCTCCGTGTCACATCAGGAGACTGGGATCTTGCAGAAATTTGATGAACATATTGACGAAACGTGCTGCGAGGGCTCCGTCAATTACTCTGTGATCGAAGGATAGCGATAGCGGCATTATGCTTCGAATCACGACCTGCCCGTCTCGAACAACTGGTGTATCGCATATGCGTCCTGTTGCTAGGATCGCAGTTTCTGGATAGTTGATTATGGGTGTTGCATGCGTTCCTCCTATGAAGCCGATGTTAGTGATTGTGAAGGTTCCTCCTCTAAGGTCTGATAGACTGATGTCTCGTGACTGCGCCTTCTCAGTCAGAGTCTGAATTTCCTGAGCAATTGTGAAAATATCCTTCTCATCCGCACTCTTGACAACAGGAACAATTAGACCGTCCGGCGTATCGACTGCTACTCCAATGTTGTAGTACTTCTTGAGGATGATCTCTTCATGTTTGTCGTCTATTGAAGAGTTCAGGTATGGGTACTGCTTCAGCGCCGCCACAGCGGCCTTAACTACAAACGGCATGTAAGTGAGGTGGATGCCCCTCTTTTCTGCGATCTTGTTCTCCTTTCCTCTAAACGCGACGAGTTCAGTTACGTCGGCGTCATCCATGTGAGTAACATGAACCGCTGTTCTAGCTGATTCCGTCAATCTTTTGGCTGCGCTTTTTCGTATGCCCTTCATCGGGATGGTTTCGTAGCATCCGTAGGTATCCTGCTTTTGCGTAGGCGTCGCGACTGCCTCAACCCTCGCCTTCTTTGACTCGGCGAACTTACGCACATCATCCTCAGTAATCCTGTTTTGGAGGCCTGTGCCTGTAACCTGCGATAGGTCGACGCCGAGTTCTCTTGCCAATCTTCTAGTCACAGGGGTGGCGGCTATTCTCAACGGGCCGGGAGGTTCGGTGTGCGCTTCTTCCAGTACTCCGACGACTGAAGCCGTAGGGCGACTGAGGGATTGCGGCGGCTTAGCGGTGATTTCGCTTTCTTCTCCGATGGTTACGAGAGTTTCTCCGACTTTGACCGTGTCGCCTTCTTTGTGATAGATCTTCAGAATGAGTCCGGATCTGGGAGATGGTATTTCGGCTATTGCCTTGTCTGTTTCGATCCTAGCTAATGTTTGGTGTTCTTGTACTCGGTCGCCTTCTTTGACTTCCCACTTTACGATTTCTCCCTCGGTAATGCCTTCGCCGATGTCGGGAAACTTGAAGTCAGTAGGCATGTGAGATCATCTAGAAAGCGGCCACTTTCTCGATTGCTTTGATAATCCTCTCCGTGTCTGGAAGATAATAGTTCTCTAGTTTATGCTGAGGGAATGGAACGTCGAAACCTGTGACCCTTTCAATCGGCGCTTCGAGGCTAAGGAAAGCAGTCTCGTTGATGGTCGCAGCAATTTCCGCTCCGAGTCCAGCGGTCTTAGGCGCTTCGTGCACAACTATAGCTTTTCCAGTCTTCTCTACCGATTTGGTTATCGTTGCTGTGTCCATCGGCGAGAGAGTCCGAAGGTCGATCACTTCAACACTTACAGTGTCCTTCACTTTTTCAGCAGCTTCTCTGGAGAGTCTCATCATGGCCCCCCAAGAGACGAGTGTGACATCTGTCCCTTCTCTGACAACCTTGGCTTCGCTCAATGGAACAACATAATTGTCTTCAGGGACATCCTCGACGATCGCGCGGTAGATTCTCTTGGGCTCCATGAACAATACCGGGTCAGGATCTCTAATCGCTGACGTCAGCAACCCCTTTGCATCATATGGAGTGGATGGCATCACAACCTTGACCCCGGGAGTGTGGACGAGCAACGCCTCGGGACTGTCGGAATGATGTTCGGGTGCACGGATTCCCCCGCCGTAGGGGAACCTGATCACTAACGGTACGTGGAATCTCCCTCTCGATCGATTCCGAATCCTGCCAGCATGAGAGATGATTTGATCCAGCGCAGGGTAAAGGAAACCTTCGAACTGTATCTCTGCGACGGGTTTGAGACCGTATACCGCCAAGCCTATGGCGACACCAACTATTCCGGATTCGGAGAGTGGCGTGTCGATAACTCGGTTCTCACCAAATTCTTTGATCAGACCATCTGTGGCTCGAAATACTCCACCGTCCATTCCGATATCTTCGCCGAGCAGAACTACGTCCGGGTCTCTCTCCATCTCTTGTTTCAGAGCTAGCCTTACGGCTCCAACCAGATTGAGCTGAACCAAGTCAGTTCTCTCCCCTTGATGAGCCGGCGAGATCCTCGTACTGCTTCTTCAAATTGGGTGGCAATTCCGCATATGTCCACGCGAATAGGTCCTTAATTTCCGGAGCCGTTACCGACTCGAATTTGTCAACTGCTTTACGGACCTTCTCTGCGACTTCCGCTTGTACCTTGTTTTCGTAATCATCGCTCCATAGGCCGTTCTTCGTCAAGTATTTGCGCAGTCTATCGATCGGGTCGCGCCTAGCCCATTCTTCCATCTCCTGATTTGTCCTGTATCTTTGGGCGTCGTCTGAAGTGGTGTGGTCGCCCATTCTATAGGTCATACATTCGATGAAAGTTGGTCCGTTTCCGGATCGGGCCTTGTCGAGTGCTTCCTTAGTGGCCTTGTAGACGGCGAAGATGTCGTTTCCGTCGACTTGGAGGCCTTCAAATCCGTAACTGAATGCTCGTTGAGCTAATGTCTCGGCAGCGGTTTGTTTGCTTCTCGGAACCGAGATTGCCCATTGGTTGTTCTGACATACTATGACAACGGGGACCTTGAATACTCCGGCAAAATTCATACCTTCGTGAACGTCGCCCTCTGAGGTAGCGCCGTCGCCAAGATACACTAGGACTGCGATTTTGTCACCCTTCAGTTTTGCAGCCCAAGCGAAGCCTACAGCGTGAGGAATCTGAGTTCCGACGGGAATCGCTATTGTGAAGATGTGACTATTCTCAGATAGCCTGCACCCTCTTTCGTCTCCCGCCCAATACTGATACTGCATCTCCAGCGGCCAGCCTCGTGTGATATACGCGCCGGCCTCTCTGAACGCTGGGAAGAGCCAGTCAGACTCAGCAAGCGCGTACGCGCTGGCAACCTGTGTCGCCTCTTGTCCTCTGCTCGAGGGATAGGTTCCGATTCTTCCCTCGCGTTGCAGCTTCAATGCTAGATCGTCGAAAGCCCTCGTCAGGATCATTAGTTCGTAGAGCTGCTTGACCTGATCCTGTGTAAGCGCTGGTTTCAGTGCCTCATCGCAATTCCCTTGCTCGTCCAGGATCCTAAGCAGGCTTACTTCGAATTTTCCTGCAACCTCTCTAGGCATCGATTTCTCATCGAGGCCAGTTCGCAGCTGCCTGTAATGTGAGTTTCCCCCCTTACAAAGATCGGTAAAAGCGCATGCTCTTGGCCACACGGGGGCAAGCAAACAACCACGATGTTACAAAAAGGACAATTTCTTTGTCGCCTAGGTTCTGACGGCGCTGTAAGATCTAACAGTATTTGGTCATCAGAGAACTATGGTACCATTCGCGTGGATTGCAGTCACCGATCCCACGCGCCGGGTCCTGTCGGACGACCCATTACCTAGCACCTGGCGCATTGCACAAAGATGCCGGTTGAGGCCACAATATCCGATGGGACTACTCCGGCTTGCTGAGGCGCTTTGTCTATCTGGCGAGCTGTCTGATTTGCATCGCACTACTGAGCGCGGTCTCTTTGGTATGCTGAGCGTCTTTTTGGGCATGTCTTATCTCCGCGTGAGCACACGCCCCCGAGACCTGTGAACTCCGTTCTCCCATGTCCCCTAATCGGATGAGATGACTGAAGTGAGGGTGTCGCCCTTGTGAAGTCTGCAGGTCGCCGCAGGTGGGTTCCGAGATTGGTCGTGACCTCGTCAATTCCAACCTTGGCTTATTCAAATGCATATTTGCATCACACAACTATAGGTTAGCGTTGTCTTATTAAAATCTATCTTTCAATTAGCATAATGGCTATATTAAGCATGAAGGGCGCATTACACTGATGACACAATCATGAGGACTCTCAAGGTCTTCAAAGACCCCAAAGCGTTCGAGCTTGCAGCAGACCGAACAAGACGCCGGATTATCCATCTCCTCAGAGCACGAGAACTATCCGTCAGTCAAATCGCTGACGAACTTGAGATGACCCCGCAGGCAATCTACCACCACGTTCGAAAAATGCTCGAAGTAGGGCTCATAGAAGTTGCAAAGGAAGAGAGGATCGACCACTTCATCGAGACTTACTATCAAGCAGCGGCGGAAATCTTCGAATTCACGTACGGCGAAACTAGCGATCAGAAGTATCAGGAAGGCCGAACAAAAGAGGCTCTCACAGCCCTAACCAAAATCGGCTTGACGATTCCCATAGACGAGGAAACGATATCGAAATATGCTAAACTATCAGCCAGAATGAACTCCGTCCACCAATGCTGTATTCCAGATCTAGCAGAGAAGATTTCGCAACTGGAAGATCTAGATTCCTTTACCAAGCAAGACGCAATTGAAATTTCATGCAACATCTGCATGAGCGATAAACAGTTCGAGGAGTTGCAGACACTCCAGAAACAAGCAAGAGAGCTTCTGAAACCAAAACTGGCCGAACCAGCACAAGCAAAAGCGGAATGAAGACCCAGCGGCTCGCGACTAGTTGGAGCGCTCTTCCGCGAACGAAGCCCACTTCCTCATGGTCATACGCGCACAGTGCTTCAGGTAGGGCAGACTGATTGAGGCGTTTACTCAGCGGGCGACTTTGGTCGCACCGTGATTTCAATAGACTCTGGTTCAGTGACACAGTCAGCCAGATCGGCAATCAGTTCACTAATCTCGCTTTACCGATCCTTGCCGTTCTCACTCTGCATGCTGGCGCTTTTGAGATCGGCTTACTGATGGCCCTTCAAACGATTTCCTTCCCCATCCTGGGACTATTCGTTGGGGTTTGGGCTGACCGGCTCAGGAAGCGCCCGATCATGATCATCTGCAATTTCGGCCGCATGGCAAGTCTAGCATCAATCCCATTAGCATACTTCTTTTCCGCGTTGACGCTCTATCAGCTCTATGCGGTGGCGGCTATCAATGGCATATTCACTGTTTTCTTTGAAATATCCTACCAGTCATACTTGCCGGCTCTGATAGAACGAGATGACCTCATAGAAGGGAATTCCAAACTCCAGACGAGCGCTTCAGGTGCTCAAGTACTGGGACCAGCCGCAGCCGGATTTGTCTACGAGCTTGTCGGAGGAGCCGTCACTATTGCCGTCGATGCGATTGGCTACTTTGTATCTGCATTATCACTTGTCTCTATCAGAAAGCGAGAAACAAAACCGGACACCAATTCTCCGACCGGACATCCGGATTTCTTCGCTGAGATGAAGGAGGGCATGCATGTTGTCTTTGATAACCCGATTCTCTGGAGGATTACGGCGTGCACTGCGACAGCAAATCTCGGTTCTGCCATATTCGGCGCAGTCTTCGTAATTTTCCTGCTTAACACTCTGGGGTTCTCTCCCGCACTCATTGGTTTGCTCGGCACAATCGGTGCAGTAGGATTCCTCATAGGAACTATCGCTACGCCAAATATCACCAAACGACTGGGACTAGGTCGGACAATTGCGATTTCGGTCGGTGTTACGATCATAAACATGGCTGCGCCGCTTGCGACATACGGATATGCGTTCCTGATTCTTGCTGCGATTGGCCTTGTCGCAGATGTGATGCTGCCGATCTACAATATCAACCAAGTGAGTCTAAGGCAAACGATTGTTCCTGATCGGTTGCAGGGTCGCATGAACGCGACCGTACGAACGATAAATTGGGGAACCCTACCCATCGGCGCGATAATAGGCGGCGCACTAGGTTCTACCGTTGGCCTCATCGGTACCATAGTCATTGGCGGAGTCCTGCAGGGAGCAGCAGTTCTCTGGATAATGTCTGGACACGTGATTGACCTAAAGGAAATGCCGAAACAAGATCTCGCTCAATAATCCAGATTTTCTTAGACGGCATTGCTTTTCGGGAACAAAGCACTCCGTTCCAACAACATAAAACAATACTGAGGTTAAGTATACAGATCTGGTCGCAGGAGGATTGGCGTATTGCCATCCGGAAACGCAAAGTTTGCCACAGCAATCAATTGTATGGACGGAAGAACGCAGATTCCTGTAATCGAATGGGTGAAGAAACACTGCGGCGTGGACTATGTGGATATGGTCACAGAACCCGGTGTAGACGCAATATTGGCAGAAAACAAGGATCTGCAGACGATTCAACGCATAAGGGAAAAGGTGAACATCTCTATTGAGAAGCACAACTCGAGGTTCATTGTAGTAGTTGGACATCATGACTGCGCAGGTAATCCGGTAGATATGCAGATCCACCTCGCACAGATACATTCCGCAATCAGAACCATAACCTCTTGGGGACTCAATGTTCAGGTTTTCGGAATATGGGTGGGCGAACACTGGAGCGTAGACAACCAGATTCAACTTCAGACATAGGACCCGAATGCGGACCTGCTAGAGGGAATCGGCAACTCGCTGACAGAGATTCACGTTCATACTCTTCGTGTGTATGATGTCAAGTCTTGATGATAATTTCCTTGGCTAGGTCTATGCATCGAGAGAACCGAACGCCCGGACTTTTCCTCATTGCCTTTATGAAATTCTCGAGCATCACAATTCTCGATATTCTTCCGATTGTTTGTGGGTGCATTGTGAGATTGAAGTATGGCATCTTGGCTTTGTAGAGCGCGGTGAACTCTTGCATCCAACCGTTGAAGACGTCGCTGGGAGATCTTCGATGCACTTCAAATGGTCCCCAGTCGTCCCAAGACCACGCAACAGGCAGTTCCACTATCCCATTCGACGGCATCACGTAGGGTTCCTCACTGCCCATGAGACTGCTATCATACTTGAAACTGAATCTCGCCAAATTCTCCATCGTGTATGGGCTAAATTCCCAATCTGGCGCTCTGAAACCGAGCGGCGGCTGACCTGTCAATGACTGCAAGCAATCGACTGATCTTCTGAAGATCTTAACCTCACTTTCCGGAGAATTGAGTTGGGCTAGGTTCTCGTGTCTGTAACCGTGAACTCCCACCTCATGCCCGCGTTTGATGACTTCCCTCACGTTTTCGGCATAGTTTTCAGCGGTCCAGCCAGGCACGAAAAATGTGGACTTGATCGAATACTTGTCAAGTAGATCTAGGATTCTGGGAAGTCCCACCATTGGACCGAACTGCCCTTTGGAACGCGCCACGGGTTCGTGTGGGCGTCCACTGTAAGGGCCTCGGACCGAGCTGTCGGCGTCGATGTCGAACGTCAACAAGGCGGTGAATCGTCTTCCCCTAGCCATGGGTGAGTCTCCAGATGAGAAATCGAGGAGCAAAATGCGAGCACGGTTTATAGGTTTTCAATGAATAATCACGACTACGACGTTCGAGAGGGTCAGGCGAGTGGCATTCTGCTTCCGGGAATACGGCGCACTACGCCGCGTGCTCATGCACGCGCCCGGGAAGGAGCTTCAGTTAGTTCACCCGACGACATACGAAAAATGCCTATTCGCAGATGCCGTCGACCCAGAGCAGTTCCGAGAAGATCATGAACGTTTCGTCGATGTGCTGCGATCTGAAGGAGTGAAAGTTCACCTAGTCACCGAGATAGTACGCGATCGCAGTCTCCTCGATGCGATTGAGCGACTGCCTAATCTGGTGTACGTTCGAGATACCGCAGCTGTCACGCGGAGAGGATACGTGCTTGGCAGGATGAAGAGTCCTGTAAGACGACGCGAAACCAAGATTATCGAAGCCGCACTGCACCGACTTGCTGTTCCCATGCTGATGAAGCCGGAAACGCCCTCAACGATTGAGGGTGGAGACCTGGTCTTTCTGGACGATGACACGCTACTTCTCGGAATTGGAAATAGAAGCAACCTTGCAGGCTTTCGACAATTGATGGCAGCCGCCACCAAGTCAGGGCTGCACAGATTGGTGGCGATCCGACTGCCACCCTGGGTGATTCACTTGGACGGAACCATGATGGTCATCGATCAAGACCTAGCTGTCGTCCATCAACCATGTTTTGCAGGGACTGCCTCCGTTTTCAAAAACGGGAAAATGAGCAAGCGTACGAATCTCCTTCAATTTCTGAAAGCAATTGGAATGAGATTGGTGAAGGTCACTGATTACGAAAGACAAAGACGCGCAACGAATGTCATCGTCATCGGTCCCCGCAAGGTCGTTGGATACGCAGGAAACGCTAGAGTCAAGAGAGAATTCGCTCAAAACGGAGTTGACCTCATCGAGATCGAGGAAGCAGAACTGATTCGTGGATACGGCGGACCACGCTGCATGACAATGCCCATTCTCAGAGACTAGTCCTCGCGCCTTCTTTCAGAAGGAGCAACTTCTCAACATACGTACCATACTTTCTTGATGCTACTCGAATGAACAGCCAACGCCCTTCAGTACAGCTATCCAGCGGCTAGACGCAGTGCCCTTCACTTGCTTGTTGTCTTGAGTGGTGGGAATCGGAGACGCTTCGAGGAGGTTTCGTGTTCCCGTCCCAATCTCTTGATCCTGATTATCTCACTAAGGATGCTGATGGCTATCTCTTCGGGTGTGTCGGCGCCTATGTCCAATCCGACGGGAGAGTAAACTCTCTCGAATTGCTTCTCCGGCACGCCTTTCTTCATCACCTGCTTGAAGACGAGCGCGGCTCGCCTTCGGCTCGCTATCATGCCGACGTATGCAGCGTTCGTTTTGAGCGACGCTTTGAGTGCGGGCACGTCGTCCTTGTGTCTAGTGAGTATCACAATGTATGTGGACTGGTCGACATGGATCTTAGGCAGCCCTTTGTCCACGAACTCGGCGACGACTTGCGCGGCTTCAGGGAACCTTTCCTTCTTAGCCATCGGATCCAAAACCGCGATCTCGAAGCCAAGCATCTTCGCCATTCGGCTGAGAGCCTCTGTTAGATGGCCGCTCCCAATGATCACAAGTTTTGATGATGGCTCAATAACCTCGATCGCCACGTCCATCTTGCCTCCACAATTCATTCCGACACCGTCAAATTCTTCCTCGACCAGGTCGTAACTGTTGACGTGAACGCCCGCCTCTCCTTCCTTCAGAAGTTTGAGAGCCTGAGCCGCAACCTCGGTCTCGACGCATCCGCCACCGATCGTTCCGATTGTCGTGCCGTCGGGTTGGATGATCATCTTTGCAACGCGCCTTGGCACAGAACCAGTATGACCGATAATAGTCGCGACTGCGAAGGTCTTCCCTTCATTTGCAAGTCTGCTAATCGCTTGAAGGACCTCGCGCATCCAAAAACCCTACCGATTACAGATTGATTGGTGTTGAACGTATGAATGGCTAGTCATCGAGCCGAATTTAAACCAACTGCGAAATGTCAAGACAGATTGCAGTGAAACGGGTTTGTTAGATCAATTCGCATTGAGTGATGTAGACGTAGTTTTAGAGAAGTATTTGTTGAATTCCTCTCTGGTGTCGATGTCAATCAGTACGTTCTCTGTGCCAACTTCAACATACTTGATTTCACTTCGGTGGCGATCGACCACAGCCTTGAGCCCCTGTGAGTCCTCGCCTATCTGTGCAACTTCGGGAAACAGCGCTTTGTCAATGAGGATCGGATGACCACTCTGTTGCCGATGTGAAGCAATTACGATTCTGCTCTTGGATCTCATATACTCCTCTACGACCTTGTTGATTGACTGCGCGTCGATGAGGGCGACATCAGCTGGAAGGATCATCATAGCCTCCGAGTTGCTGGAAACTGCGGCTAAGCCAACCTTCACGCTCTCGCTTTGGCCTTTAGTGTAGTTCTCGTTAGTCACTAGTCTGCAGTCGAGGTTCGCAAGCTGTTCTTTGATCTTCTCGACCTCGTGTCCGAGCACCACGATTAGTTCGTCTACGCTTGATTTTTTCGCAGTCTTCACAACGTGTTGGATTAGCGTCTCGCTGTTGACTTTGAGAAGTAGTTTGTTTTCCTTCATCCGAGTTGATTTGCCGGCTGCGAGGATTACTAATGATATCACTTACTCGCTCGCCTTCGCATCGTCATTGGAACGAACTGCGCCCGCCCTTCCTTCGCCAAGATCTGGCCGTCCTTGGCTACTACTTGTCCTCGAACGATGGTTGTTGTTGGCCAGCCTTTCAGGATCCATCCCTCGTACGGAGTCCAACCTACCTTGTAGTGGAGATCGCTAGCTTTCACTTTCTTCTCCATCGATAGATCGACGATCACGAAATCCGCATCTGCTCCAACGGCGATCCGCCCTTTCCTTGGGTACAGTCCGAAACGTCTGGCTGGATTCTCTGAGAGAACCTTGGCCGCCTTCTCTATGTTGATGCGTTTCTTGTTGACGCCTTCACTCAGCACGACCGGCAGCATGGTCTCTATGCTTGGTACTCCGCTCCATGCCTCCCAGATGTTCTCCCATCCGAGCTCTTTCTCGTCAGCTCCGCCTGGCGCGTGTTCGGAGGTAATCATGTCAACCGTTCCGTTAGCTAGTCCACGCCATAGCGCAAGCACATCGGCTTCTCTCCTTAGTGGGGGGCTCATCTTCAGATATGGTCCAAGTTTCAGCACATCCGCTGTCGTGAGTGACAAGTAGTGTGGGCAGGTCTCAGCAGTTACATTCACGTTATCGCGTTTCGCGGCCGCGATCAACCGTACGCCCTCGCTCGTGGACATGTGTGAAATGTGAAGCTTACTTTTAGCCGCCCGCGCGATACCGATAGCCTCTTTGATGGCTTTCTCTTCGACGGCGTTGGGTTTCGATTCATTATGCGCTATCGGATCCATACGATTGGCTCTCTTCAGCGTCACGGTGAGTTGCTGGCTGAGTTCCTCATCCTCCGCGTGGACATTAGTGATTGCGCCGAATTCAGCAGTCGTTTTCATCAGAGTTTCAAGGGCCACTTTGTCGATGAAGTAGGGCGTGCACATGAAAGCTTTGAAAGAGTAGATACCAATCTGAGTCAAAGCTTCGATATTTGCGAAGTTCGATGAATTCATCATGCCTGCGTGAAGAGAGAAATCGACTATTCCCAGCCGAACGCCTCTATCGATCTTCTCCTTAGCAGCGTCTGCGTTGACGACAGGCGCACTGAGAACCATATCTATGATTGTGGTGACGCCGCCCGCTGCAGCGGCACGCGTTCCGCTCGTGAAATCCTCTCGCCCAGAGAAATTCAGATCGCCTACGTGTGCATGAGCGTCGACAAGGCCAGAAAGAACGAACTTCCCTTTTGCATCGATAATTTCATCTGCTGTCGCAGAGATTTTCTTGGCGATTTTCTTGATCTTTCCATCTTCGGCCAATACATCCGACTTGACGGTTTTACCTCCGAGGATGACGTTTCCATTCTTGATCAGAAGAGACATGATTGTCGACCAACTGCTACTGTATCACGGTCAGCACGGAGAGTAGGGGCACTCCGACTGTTAGAGATGCGTGTTTACGCTTGTTAAGGTTAAAATCATTAGCATGAACCCTCAGACTATTCGCTAGGAAGCCTGGGCATGACGTCGATCTTGGTGAAAGACGGCATAATCGTCACCATGGATCCGAGTCATAGAATACTCTCCGACCACTCGATAATCGTCTCCAGAGATCCGAACGCAATTGACGCTTACACAGTCCTCGAGATGGCAACAATCAGAGGCGCTCAACTGTACGGTCTCTCCGATCAACTAGGCTCAATTGAGCTTGGCAAGAAGGCAGATCTGATCGTAGTCAAGCCGGATATCCTTCCGACTCCACTTAACCGAGATAGCGTAGTCGGTCATCTCATCAACTCGATAAACGGACGCGATGTCCGAACGACAATCCTCGACGGAAACGTCATCATGAAAGAGCGAAGAGTGCTCACCGTGGAGGAGGAGAGAGTACAAAGTGAGGCCCAAAATGCCGCCGCTGGTCTATGGGAACGTCTGAAAACGGCGAAACCTCAAGTAGAACACGTAGGAACGACATCATTGATGCCGCGGTGATAGCAGTGATCTATGATGTGATTGTGCTCGGTTCCGGCCCCGCAGGGGTCACCGCTGCACTCTACTGTGGTCGGGCGCTGCTCAAAACGCTCGTCATCGCTGGCGCCGTGCCTGGAGGTCAGCTAATGTTGACCACCGATGTGGAGAACTTTCCAGGTTTTGAAGAATCAATTCTCGGCCCGGATCTAATGCAACGGATGAGGAAACAGGCCGAACGGTTTGGGGCAGAGTTCGTGCAGGAAGACGCCACATCCGTCGATTTCAAGGCACGTCCACTCAAAGTCAAAACGGCTAACGGGACGTACGAGTCGAACGCCGTTATCATCGCGACCGGCGCCTCCGCGAAATGGTTGGGAATCGATTCCGAGACTCGACTCCGCGGCAAAGGAGTATCCAGCTGTGCCACGTGTGACGGATTCTTCTTCCGAGGCAAAGACACGGTTACCGTCGGGGGAGGAGACGTCGCCCTGGAGGACACGATCTTCCTCACGAAATTCGTCAACCACGCGACAATAGTACACCGACGCAACGAACTTCGAGCCAGCGAGATCCTGCGAGAACGTGCAATCAAGAACCCGAAGATCTCGTTCGTCTGGGATTCGATGGTCGAAGAAGTGCTAGGCGACAAGAAAGTCGAGGGCGTTCGCATCAGAAACGTAAAGACTGGCAAACAGGAAGTGCTGAAGTGTGATGGGGTATTCGTCGCGATAGGCCACCAGCCAAACACCGCATTGTTCCAAGGACAGGTCGAGTTAGATCAGAAAGGCTACATTGTCGCGAATGAGGGAACAGCGACGAGCGCGGAAGGAGTGTTTGCATGTGGCGACGTACGAGATTTCCGTTACAGGCAAGCTGTCACCGCTGCCGGAGATGGCTGTCGCGCAGCGATCGATGTAGAGAGTTACCTGGAAGAGAAACGACTCCACGCCCACTAACCTGTGGCGCTCCATAGAACCCACCGGCCGCACCGTACGGCTGTATTGGCAACACATTTATCGTCTAATGTCCAACTCCCACAGTAAGGATAGAAGATGTTTCCTAAAGTTCTCGATCAGATCGAGGAAATCATGAACAAGGAAGTCGGGACCGCGAAGCCCGACGATCACCTAGTCGACGCAGCCAAAACCATGCTTGCGAGGAAGATAGGATGCGTGGTCGTGGTTGAACGAGAGAAAGTTGTAGGCATAGTAACGGAGGGCGATCTCGTGGGATGCGCCGCATCAGGACACGACCCAAACCACATGCTCGTCAAGGACATCATGAAGAGCCCCCCAGTGACATGTACTCCGCAAGCACCGGTGGAAGAAGCCTACGCGCACATGCGAAGAAACAACATACGCCACCTACCCATCGTCGACAAGTCCGACAGACTCGTCGGGATCGTAACGATGAAGGATCTTATCACATTCGGAAAACTCATTCTCTAGCGGTCATGCATTTCGATCAGAACTCGCCGAGAGATTCAAAGCGTGATCGTCAAAGTCGTCTACCCGCTCGTATTTCGGACCAGTGCCCGGCACGTCTCAAAGCGGCCCCTCTTTCCCGGAAAGCGGCCCCTCTTTAGAGGTCTGCTAGCAGTCCACAACCTGAACGGTAACAAGTGGAATCTTCTGCCGTGGAATCTGGCTGCGCTCTGCCAGAGACGTCACTACAGGGTTCAGTGGACGCTCGACTTTTGCCAATTCAACTAACCGATATCCACCCTTAGTGGATGCGAGCCCACATCAGAGCCTATAGTGGGTGGGCACAAGCGAAAGGACGCACCCGACTCGTCCTAGTCGAATGTCATTCTCTCGCGAGGTACAGCCGACGATAGGGACGCAGCTTCTAATTACCAAACGAAGAAAGAAAAGGAGAGGGGTTAGGTGTCTGTGATGAAAATCAGAGTCCTAGTGCGCTTAGTCCGCCCAGCCCGGCTAGAGCGGCGAAGCCTAGCAATGCAAGTATGAAGACTATCACTACTAGGACTATTATTGCGATGACGCCGATCAGTATCGATCTGCCCCAGCCCGCATCGAAGAAGTGATGGATTAGCGCGATCCACACTATCAGGGTCACTGCGAGTCCTACTACACCGTGGATGTACGCTCCAAGGAGAGCATTGATGACTGTGCCTAGAACTACGATCCATATTGCGTCAGTGAACTTTGCCTTCAGTTTGCCGACCATTGAGCGGCCTACAAGCCAGAGAACTGGAGATACGATGATGACGCCCACGATTACTTGTATGACTATTGAAGTTAGATCTACCATAGATTTTCCCTGCTGTTGTGAACGGTACCAACTTTCATATAGCGATATGGGTTTGCGAACTGCGTAGTAGCGGGCGCGAGAACATGAAGGTTACTCGGAGCGTCACTTGTACTCTTTACAGTTGTTGCAGTACCATCGATCATATTCCTTGACGTACGTCAATGGTTGGCCGCACTTTGGACAGGGGTTGGCGGGTGGTGGAGGCGGCGAAGCAGACTTCCGCCTTCGCAGCAACAGCGCAAGAAGCGCCAGTATCACTATGGCTAGAACGGCTATCAAGAGCAGGTTGCTCTGTTGGAATATGTCGAACGGTAAGACACCTGAAGTCGTTGTTTCAGTCTGCGTTTCGGTTTGAGTCTGTGTTTGAGTTTGAGTTCCAGTAGCAGCCGAGATGACTAGCACAGCATTCGCGATCTTAGTGAGACCTCCCCCCGACGCTGTTATCTGCAAAGTGAAGGAACCGGTCTGGACATTGCCTGGAAGGGTAACGGTCAGAATCGAATTGAAACTGGGGGTTCCTGACGGGACGGTGAATACAGGATTGACGCCAGCTGGTGCTCCTGAGACTGATAACGAGACTTGCGAGTTGAATCCGTTCAGACCCGAGATGCTGACAGAGTAAGAGGCTACCTGTCCTTGGCTGACACTCACAGACGGCGGGCTCACATCAATCCGGAAGTCTGGAGCTTGTGACACGGTCAGCTTGATTGTGGCTGTGTGCGTCTTGCCTCCGCCGACCCCAGTTACAGTCATTGTGTAGCTTCCCGTGGAGACAGAAGAAGCAACGGAAAGCGTCAGCGACGATGAGAACGTGGGACTTCCAGACAAAGGAGAGAATGCTCCACTGACGCCTCCCGGTTGTCCGGATAAGCTCAGTGTGACGCTCTGAGTTGAGCCGGAGAGGAGATTCACCATTATTGTGTAGCTAGTGCTGCTCCCGGGCGTTGCTGTGCTATCAGTCGGTGAGGCCAATACTTCGAAATCAAACTGAGCGGGCGGAGGCCCCACCGTGAACGTACGCGACACCTGATTGTTCGACGGGTTAGGATCTGAGACTCCAGAACTTACTGTCCAAACTATCGTGTGGGTGCCGGCTGTGGCAGACCATGGCGGCGCCGAGTAGACAGTAGCCGGGATCCCTGTTGGGCCGGGGTAGCTTACGGAACCACCACCGACGGGGACGCCATCGACTTGCGCAAGAAGGGTTGGACTCTGCGGATAAGATAGACTCGTGCTCAAAGCGGTCAGAATCACTTGGAAGGTGGTTGGGTCTCCGACGTTAGGAGAAGCAGGTGACAATGTGGGACTTGATAATGCCCAATCCGTTGAAGCTGCTGCCACCACAACTTGCACATTAATTGCTTTGTTGCCAGGGCCGGGGTAGGGGATGGCTGTAGGATGCGCCCACACAGGGAGAGAGTAAACCCCAACTGCCTTCGTGGCGCTTACTTGAACCGTCAAGGTTGAGGTAAACGGAATAGACCCACTTGTCGGCGAAAAACTGGGCGTTAAGCCCAGCTCTGGAGGCGACACCAACAGCTGGACCGTCCCAAGAACGGCCTCGGGAGGCTCGTAAAAAACCGAGATCGTAAACGTAACCGTGCCGCCGGGTGTCGTCGTTCTCGTCGCAGGACTCGAGGATAGGTTCCAGGCATGCGCTTGCGGTACAAGCAAACCAACAAAATACGCGACCAAAATCAACGCAGCCAGAACTATTGTTCGCGATTTCACCGACTTGAATCTCAAGAACAATCCCAGTTCAACTGTATGGGATAATCTGCTGTAAGAGTCTTTCGGGATCAGAACACCCCAAAATTGAGCATTCGAGAGACAGTAGATGCCGATATCTGACGCGGATGCTTGCAAGCTGCTAAAGAGTTGCGACTCGTTGCTTGCACGAGATCGTCCGTATTTGCCGCACCGAGAGTTCTTCGGAGGGGTAATGCCTGTGTCATTAACGAGCGCTGAGTGTCGCGTATGGCAGTCATGCCACAGTTTCACTGGCCTGTCATCATCATAGGTTAGACAGGCTCGCCTTTTCACGGGACTTGGATGTCGGGGGTTCCTCAGGTGGTTGTGTGCTTAAGGGTACACATCTGAAAAAGGACCCGTACTGGCGGTGCTCTGTCCGCGTGTCGGCTCTCATTGCAGCGAATTGAACTGCCACAGGATAGGCGTTCGTTTATCGTCGTTGTCGGGTCACTTGGTGCTGCGTTTCGTTCCCTCTTTGAGGCTCTAGTCTTCCGTATCTTGTCAGCTAGTTCTGATGTAAGGATAGAGTAATCTTCGAATGCGATTAGCGTTAAGTGTTAACCAATAATTGTCGCGAATACTGCTTCAGGATAGTCTATCAAGAATACTGCTTCAGGATAGTCGCTTGGATCAGAGAATACTGCTTCAGGATGACAGCATCCGCAACTGCATTCCACCAGAACTTCGAAAGGCGATCCGCATAGGTCACAAAAACTGCTCTCTGGCAGGTTCTCCCTGTTACAAATGCCACAAGTCTTGAGTTCCGATAACATCCGTGATCCTCCAATGTTACCGGATTGAATTATCGTTCAACGGTGAAGGCTATCTTGACGTGGGCCTTATATCGGCTAATCTTGCCATTCTTCACATCTGCTTTGAATCCCAACACATCTACGCCAACGATTTCCCTCACAGTTTTCGCGGCTTCTCTCAAGGCCTCTTGCACTGCATCCTCCCAACTCTTATCGGAGCTTCCTATCAGTTCCAGTATCTTCACAGCCATTATGATTACCCGGATGCTAATTATTCGAAATTTGTAGATAAGCCTTGGTGAGACTACGCTACACAATTCTTCTTTCAGCTGAGCAGAGCATGAGTATCCAAACAGTTGAAAAAGCTCTGTAAACGCAAAACTACGGAGAAAATTAGTGCGCGCGTACGTGCCAGAACGTCGGCTTACTCTTTGGCCTTTCTTTTGAACTTCCCTATTTCCTCTTGTGCTTTTCCTTCGACTTGCTCAATCTTGCCTTTGAGCTGTTCCGTTTTGTTCTTCGTCAATTTGCCTACTTCTTCACGAATCTGTCCCTTGATTTGCTTACTTTTTCCCTTTACTTCTTCTTTGCTCATGTTACACGGCCTCGGCTAGATGACGCCTAGTATGTACGGTAGGACTAGGAAGATGACGCCGACGATGACCATTATGATGCCGATCCATTTCGCTAGCCTCCCAGCGACGAATACGATTATGCCCAGGATTATCAGTAGGATCGGATTCAGGGTCACCAGCCACGTATAGGCTGAATTAACCATAGAACCTGCAGTCTGATTCACACCTAATTCGTTAAGAATTCGAAACAAACTTACGCCAAGTAAAGGTGCTATCATAGAATAGATCTTGCTCATATCAATTAACTCAGGACCTAAAATAGTTGAACTGTGCCGCTTATAAGGTTATAAGTTATAAGCTTATATCGATAAGCTGAATATGGCGTCCGTCAGGGGAATGTTGATTTTGGGTAAGATGTACATAGTTCTTTCTGACGAAACGGAACGCAGACTCCGACTGGCCGTTGTCACAATTTTCGGCGGAAAGAAGGGCGATCTAAGCAGTGCCATCGAGGTGGCTATCAAAGAATGGCTGGACAAACATGCGACAGAAGCCGACATTACCAAATGGGTGCGCGGCCAGCTGCATGAAAGAGGTCCAGAGAGACCCCGTGCTTCGAAACGATCCAACGAGAACAATGAGCATGATCCCAAAAAGACCGATGTGTACACGCATTCTAAATCTGCCCCCAAGACGTACTGAAATTCAGTCGCAGTCATGCAGTTATATCTGTATAACGTTAAATAGATAAGCTTATAGCGCGCTTTGCGCATATAGGGTTCGGCCAGATAATCTTTGGGAAGAATCTACGTAGTGCTCTCGGACAATGTTGAGCACCGACTGCGATTGACAATTGTGAAGAGGCTCGGAGGGAAGAAAGGAGACCTCAGCTGCGCGATCGAGGAAGCTGTCAATGACTGGCTAGGTAAGGCTTGGTCGAAGCCTGGAGATCGGATGTAAGAAGGGGAGGTGGAAAGAAAAATGGGTCATGTAACTATTGGAGGTACTTACTACAATCACTTATCGGACTATCTGTTCCCTACGTCGTACGGTTATCCATCATGCGACAACCCAACGTACGGTTACAGCTATGGTTCGTATAGTTATCCATACACCTACGGTTCGTACGGATATCCGAACTATTGGTAATTAGAGCGTCGAAACTAAACCGACCTAGGTCGAGCACAACACATGCTCGACCTCCTTTTTCTCATTCAACTGCAAGCGCTGCAAACACAAGCTGGTTGCGTACTGGAACGTATCCGTCTATGGCTGCCGCAAAGCATTTGGAGATAGGATTCGTGCTCTGTCTCGCTCCTCACTCATGAGAGCCTCTTGGTGCGCACGCACAAAACTACTGGATCTGACCCGTCGTCGTGGTCACTAGTGTGGAGCACCCAGAATTGAACCTCGCATGGGAGGGACGTTTTTCGTCGTCGCGCACCAGCTGACCCACGCGTTAAAGAGTTGTAGCCGCATCCCTCGAATAGTGCATTGGCAGGCTCACTTGCGAGCTTCGCTGGTCTCCTCTTCCAATATTGTGTATGCTCGTGATCCATCTGACTCATCGAGTATGAGGATGATGTCTTCGTATCCTAGGAATGCGTCTATGATGTTTATTCCGTTGCGGTAGAGCAGGTCAGTAATGTACGCGGCGATTCCAGGAGGCCTCTCAGCATCCTCGGATAGATGTATCATAATTTTCACCGTATTCATTCGAGGCTTTAGGGAGTATCGGCCTTTCAGTGCCGTTTTCAGTTTTCCATAGTCGTTTACGTCGGCAATGATCTTGATTGAGTTGACGAGGGGGAAGATATGTGGGCGTTCGTCCATTTCAGTAGATAGTTCCACGAGCCTCCTCAATTCGCCAATGAAAGCTTCTCTCTTAGGAGTAATTGTCACGTCAACCACTCCACTACTCAAACTCATTTTTGAATTTCTAAGTATGGACATGGTGAGTGGTAGCCCAAGTTTGGATTGTGCATCCGAAAACCTCTTGATAATTACAACTATCGTGTTAACGTTCACGTCCCTGCCAGTAATCCGGTCCACGGTAGGCTTGATTCTTGCGGCTAAGGCGTGATAGTTGATGAGTCCCATCCGAATGTGCTGGTAAACGGGGTGGTTTCGCGTTAACAGATCCACTACGACTCCGGATATCGTTCGCCTTCTTACCGTTTTCATGGGTTCATTCATGCCTGAATTGGTGAATGTTACAGATATATCTTCTGGTAACAACTGTTATATGCATGATACAGCTATACTTAGGCTTAACAATACTTGGAGTTAGTAGGTGAAAATAATGCAAGCAAACAAAATGTTCCCGACTTACGTGTTCGCAAAGGTCCAGCATGACCGGTTGCCACATGTGGTTGAGGAGCTACGCAAGTACAGCGATATAGAGTTCAGCGCACCAGTGACCGGTCGATACGATATCATTATGCGAATCAAGAACAGTACTCCAGAGCAAGTCTACAGTATAGTTAACAAGATACGTAGTATCCACGGAGTAAACAGCACCAATACTTTCACTGCAAATGATGGATTCGTTAACGGTCAGAAACTTGACGCGGAGGGCGTTTGGGGATTCAGTCTCCTATCAGTGAATAAGCCATTACCGGAAGTTATACAGAAGCTGAAGAAGCTACCCGCCATATACGACGCGTGGAGTATTCCAGGTCAGTTCGACATCATCATGAGTTCCAAGGCAAGGAACTATGAGGACCTCATGAAATCTACGGTCGAACAAATAGGTCATACTGATGGGATCTGGAGAAGCGAGACACTATTCGCGTACGAGCCTAACGTTAAGGCATAAAATCGTAAGTAACCTGGGAGACATACGCTCCCAGTTACCCCCATTTTTCAAATACATTTTCTGGAATCGCTAATGACTTCCACAATTATTTCGATTAACTTCTGTCATTGCGCGTTTCGTCGGGCTCTCTCATGCACTCCATGTGGTTCTTGGTTTCTTCGTCTTGCCGGAATCACACAAGCTTCATCGGACTCTTCATAGTGATTATGATCGACCCCTTTGAGTCAGTCATCAAATGAGGAATCAGTAGGAGGATTCTTTCCCTAACCCGTCGTCCGTCACGGTTCAAACCATTGATTCTTGTGTGTATACAGGCATCTTGGTGCGCACACACAGTCAAACTACGACGCCAATCGACGGTTCAAATTACGGCGCCCGCACCAATAGATCCACACACAAAAACCTCAAACGACGACGGCCAAAATTTGGGCGCTCGCACCATTACTACCACACACACTGGTATGGCATCGGTCCTTGGTACAGTCTTAATACCGAAACGAGCACTCTTGCCTATCATGAGATTCAAGTTCGGTTACACGGGGATACGTGTCCGAGATCTCGATAACGCAATTCAATTCTTCACGAATGTCCTCGGAATGAAGGTGCAAGGTCGTATCAAGGCTCCTTCGAACAAAGGGGAGTTCGCAAACCTCTTGTCACTCGACGAGAAGCATTGGCTAGAGATCAACTGGTACGCAGATGACAGCCCAGTCGCAGGCCCCTTCAAAGAAGGTGACGAGCTGGATCACTTAGGATTCGAGGTTGATGATTTCGACGGAGCCGTGCAACGACTAAAAGATGCTGGATATCCTCCCATGATTGGACCAATTGAAGATGGCGAATGGAAAGTCGCATTCTTCAAAGTCATCGACGGAATCTGGCTCGACATCTACCACATAACGAAAAAGAGAACTCCCGCCCCTAAGAAGAAGCGAAAGAAATAGCGCCTAACAGCCAAACGTCATGCATTCGGATTCTCTTGTGTGGATCTCATGGTGCGTAGAGTCGAATTTGAACGTGGAATTTTCAAGATGCTTCAAGGATATGGATCAATTCTATTGGTTTTTCAATGATCACTTTGCATGCTTTTCTGACCCTCTCATTAGTTGGATTGTAGCCTACTCCGAAATTGTTCTTGAGCATGGTGAGATCGTTCATGCCTTCTCCGACTGCTATAATGTCTTGAGAGTCAATTCCAAGAAGTGCTTTGAGGAAGTTTACATGACTATTCTTATTCGCGTGAACGTGAACCTTAACGTCGTGAAGTTTGTTTTCTTTAAAGATCAGGTCGTTCGCAAGAATATAGTCGGCTCCCTGCTCGTCTTCTATTCTTCTGGCCTGAATCCTGAAACCTCCAGTTATTACTGCCGTGATTATTCCTTTTTCTTTTGCAAATCTAAAAACATCCTGGATTCCTTCAGTATAATCTATTTCATCCGCAACTCTTTTGACAACATCTAGCGGAATCCCTTTTAGCAATTTGATTCTTTCAATCAGTCCTACTTTCCACTCTATCCTTCCACTTAACCCATCGCTCGTTATTTTGGCAACCTTTTCTTCCAATCCGACCTCCTTAGCCAAAAGCGGCAGATACTCTGCATTGAAAATCAATGGCTCCATGTCTAGGATCAACAATTTGAACATGGAATCATCTCCATCGAACTAGCTGAGAATAAACCTTAGCTCATTTTTCTCTTCTCCAACAGGCGCTTATTATGTGACAAGATCAGTCAAAGAATTCTCGACTCCGAGTTTCCGTGATACGAGCAATTGTGTGGTGTCCGAGTCCACTCTCGTATGAGAAAGTGGTCGGTCTCTCTTCTAGGGATCAGGATTCTAATGGACAATTCGTTATGCTGCTCGCTCACGTGAAACACGCGTGCAGTCAAATTGATCAATGTCGCAATGGGATTAGAGCGACGGTTGATAGCAGCGAAGTGAGCCCGTTTGCATAAAGTGGTTTTGTACACAAAGGATGGATGCCATCTCTGTGAGCGCGTACTAACTGAGCTACTGAAACTCAGAGATGAGCAATCCTTCGAGATTTCAATCAAAGACATCACAACGGATTCGCAGCTCTTTGAAAGATACAAGAACATCATTCCGGTCGTTGAGGTTGACGGAAAAATCCGGTTAGCAGGAGCCGCGCTTTCCAATCCGAATACGCTCGAAGACGCCCTGCGAAAGGTGCTTTTCGCGTAGCATCAGCGACCCAAGCTACTCTAGTCGCGATTGGAGATTTTGTGATCGTCTGCACTGGGCTTGATTAGGCGCCCGGGGTGGGATTTGAACCCACGCGGCCCAGAGGACCAACAGCTTACTTGGTCCGATTTATTGCGATCTCGAGGTTCAACGCCCAGCGCACCGAAACGCATAGGCTCTGTCGCCGTACCTGGCTCGGCAACCCGGGCACCACGACCGGATGCTTGCCACGCATAAATGTCGTTCCCTACCATCACTCCACTGACGCTCTCACCCGAGCCCGCGTGAGGATCTTTCAAAGAACCTGCTAGCTATCCATACAAACCATATGACGAGATGTACTTGTTCGTGTGAGAATTCTCGACCCTAAAGTAGAGATCACTGAAGATGCTGCGACTCTACGACTTCCCACGAGCGAGAAGTGTTCATCTATTCTGAAAGTAACCGCCCATTAGAGCCTACACGAGCACTCGAATATGCTTAAGAAACAGTTGGCATCCTAGCCGATACAATCGAACAAAGAAAGCGAGAGAACCGTCCATGGCTCAAAACGCATGCGTCGTCTGCGGAAAAGAGATCCCCTACAGTTTCGGTAGACCACGACGCGTCTGCTCCCACGAATGCTATCTCATGTGGAAACAGAAACGATACTACAAGACGAAGTTCCTCAAACGAGCGGTTAGAATATCAAAGGCGGATCTTGAGTTCGAACGAGAAACATGCGAGTGCGGTTCAGAAAAGATGGCATGGACACTTGAGGGAGTATTCTGCGCAAATTGCGGTCTTGAAACCCAATCCCGTCTATTGGAGACATGGATTCCAGCTGAGTTCGTTCCAACCCCTGCCTGTAGATGCTCTCACTGCAAGGGACAGGCGTCGTACCTTCTGTGGCTGCACGCATAGCATCCGTGGAGGACTTTCTGCCCAACGCCGTGTGTACTATTGTACCTTATCGTAGTGTTTCTTGCGGGGCGTAGCGTGTAAATTCCTTCCTTAGGACTGGGCCTATATCCGTGCTCGATGAGAGACGCTGAAGAGCATAATGACCGAATCGACCATCAGCAGCCGAACCATCTACAGAGGAAGAGTACTCAGACTACACGTTGACAGAGTCAAGCTAGCGAACGGTAGAGAGACTACTAGAGAGATCGTAGAGCACCCAGGAGCCGCTGCAATCATCCCCATCCTAGACAACGGCAAGCTCCTAGTCGTTAAGCAGTACAGGGCGGCTACGCATAGACAGCTGATGGAGATCCCCGCCGGAACGCTCGAACCAGGCGAGAGCCCTCTATCGTGCGCAAAGAGGGAACTTGTCGAAGAGACTGGATATGCAGCGAAACGAATTAGGAAGCTGTTCTCCTGCTATCTGGCACCGGGTTATAGCACAGAGAAGATTCACTTCTTCCTTGCGACACGACTCATTCCAGCCAAGGGGAAACAGGAAGAAGACGAGTCAATCGCTATTCAGGCCGTCGATTTGCGTCAAGCCCTAAGAGCGATCGAGCGTGGTAAGATCCAGGATGCAAAAACAATCTCCGCACTATACTACCTCGCAACACATGCTAGACGATATCGACACGCGAGCAAGACGCGGCGACGAGCTACCGAGTGACTGCCAAATCGGCAATGTCGACATTTATTTCTGACATCGCTTTCAGCGCGGACACAACAGTTGCCAACCGATCGATGGTTTCCGGCTTTGCGTTAACTAATCCCCGCTCTGCGGTCTTGATGCTTGTTTCTGCGTCCCTGTAGAGGCTTGTTGCTTCTTCAGCGAGCGCAAGGTTTCTGGTAAACACGGCTTCAACCGCGTCTTTGTGCATGCGGTTGAGAATGCCGCCCGCCTTCTCGATGCTTCGAATCGTACTCTCCATATCTCTACCTTTTCCCCGTGCCCACGTACTTTCTGCAATATCGGTGGCATAGTCCGCGAAGTTCTCAACGAGACTCGCGAGAATCCTATGGTCGAGGCACTCTATGGCGCTCGTGGCAAGTTTCTCAGCGATCGCCGGATCAGTCAAAGCCGCTCGGACAACTCGCACGAGAAGGAAGTATAGTCTGTCAACATCTTCGTCGCGTTCGATCACGGTGTGAGCGAACTTTGAATCGCCGCTAACAAACGATGAAACAGCGTCCTTCTGCATCGACAATGTGATCAAGTGGAGCCTTCGCAGGATCTTGTCCGGAAAGAGCAGCGATGGTTCGATGAGGCATTGTATGACTATCTTCTTCGTATCCTCCTCCACAATCTCAAGACCCACCAAGCTACGAACGATCCTTCTCACCGTCTCTCTCGTGTCTGAGTGAATGGCTTGCTGTGAGACTATTTCGAATACGTCGTATCCGAGGAGATAATTCTCCTCGATCTCTCGCCGCAACATCGGGCTCGGCGCCAACGTGACCGTGCTGATCTTCCGTTCCTGCTCGCCATATGGCTCAGTAAGCAGCTTCCCGTCTTTCCGCTCCGAGAAACTTAGAATGGCACCTTTCTCAAGCCTGTTCTTGACGACCCAGGGTTTGGGTAGAGTTACGAAGAATGTTCCATCTGACGTTCTTTGGAGTCGACGGAGATCCAAGCGGCTTCAGCACCAGTGACTCGTTCCACGAGCATCCAGATTAATGAAGCCATCATGGAAGGCCACCACTTCGCTTAAGATCGCCCTGACATGATCTAGAGGTGTAGTAGGGCTTCTGAGTTATCAGCTAAGAGGCAGCGCGGTTGCAGGTCCACGAAGGCTTCAGGCATGTGGTTGAGCGCGTGCTCTCTGCAGGATGGCAATTTGGCACGGACGCCTTCGACCTCATTCAGGCTTCGGCCGGCAGCCTCGACCAAGATAAGACTGGCTGAAGAATTGATCGCGGCGGCAAAGAAGCAGCATCCTAAGCAACACCTGATTGACCGCCCCGTTGTTGAACTAGTCCTCAATCACATGCTCCCGCTGGCTGAGACGATTCGAATCTCCGAACCCGTCAGAGCCGGAGCCCCAGTTGCGGCTCAGATCCAGAGCGAATTGAAGGTGTTGAAAGACCCTTCCAGCATGTCGACCTTCGGTGGATCAATGGACGACTTCAACCGGCACTTCCGAGACCGATTCGTGAAGATGCGTGAGATCCTTCAACGAAGAAGCGACGCCAGAGATGCAGGCACGATATCCGATGCTCTCAACGCACAGCAGAGCGCACATGTGAAGTTCATTGGGATGATAATGGATAAGCGTGAGCGAGGAAACAAGCTCTTCCTAAGCGTGGACGATTTCGAAGACACGGCACAGGTTCTGGTCCCAACAGACCGCGACCGTCAACTCTACGAGATGGCTCTAACGGCTCCGCTCGACCAAGTTGTCTGCATCGAAGCCGTGAAGAGCAGCCGGAGTCTCCTCGTCGCCCAGAGAGTCACGCTTCCAGATATCCCGGAGAGAAGGCCCCGAGGCGCAAAGGAAGAAGTCTACGCGGTTCTCCTATCTGACATTCATGTTGGTAGCAACAAGTTCCTGGAAGACGCTTTCAAACGTGCAATTCGTTGGCTTAACGGCGAAGTGGGAAACCCTCAACAAGTCTACGTTGCTCAACGAACCAAGTACGTCATCATCGCTGGAGATCTCGTAGATGGAATAGGAGTCTATCCTCGCCAAGAGGACGAGCTAACCATTCCAGACATCTACGAGCAGTACAAGTATGCTGCTCGATTCATCCAACAGATACCAGAACACATGGAAGTCATTATCAGTCCAGGCAATCACGACGGCGTAAGACAGGCGCTCCCCCAACCCGCGATCTCGAGAGAGTATGGTGAACCCGTCTATGAGGCACGACACGTTACGTCGCTAGGGAACCCATGCGAAGTGGAGCTTCATGGAGTACGTTTCCTCGTACATCACGGCCGAAGCCTTGAGGACATGTTGACAAGCGCTCCTGGAATGAGTTTCGACAAACCCGAGAGGGCGATGGAGCTTCAGCTTCGATGCAGACATTTGGCTCCTGAGTACGGCAACCGAACATCTATCGCGCCAATGCCAGAGGATCATTTGATAATTGAGAATCCGCCCGACGTATTTCATTCAGGACATATTCACGTCTTTGGTCACGAGCAGTATCGAGGGACGCTCATTGTGAACTCGGGTGCGTGGCAAGCATCAGACGGAATATCAGCAGCGAATGGGCCTAAAGCCTACGCCTGGTCTGCTCCCGGTAGTGAACCTTCAGACGCTGAAGCTTAGCGTCACCGACTTCATGTCTATCGAGCGTTTAGCTCCGCGCCGGTTAGAGCTAGTCCTTTTGCGACGATGCCGGCAACCCGGATAGGTTCGGGAATCCTCGACGTGGCACAGTAGGCACTGATGACCTTCTTCGCATGGGCTGCTGAGATGCCAACAGCTTCAAAATGTAGAGGCTGCTCTGACGGTTTCGGCGCGAATGAGTATATCCTCCCAAACTTGCGCACCAGCTCCCATCGTTTCTCCCAGTCTGTGAAATGCTTCTGAAGCGCACGTTTGACGGAGCGATTATCAGGCTTCTCTCGGCAGACAACGATAATCGGAATGTGAAGCGTATTGTGAAGTCGGGTAGAATCGACGATGTTGAATCCTGCGAAGGTGATTCCTGAAAGAAAGATTATGTCTGTTCGTGTTCCCCTGAGTAGCTTGAGGATTACGTTGGTTGAATCCAGTCCATCAACTTCCAGAACTCCGATGCGTATTTGGTCGAATCTTAGTTGGTCAAACCAGACTGCGACCAACGAGGCGTGAGACGTAGATGACTTCGTTGTTCCACTGCGTTTTGATGGGCCGTCGTCTATGCCGACAGCTCTAAGCGATTCCTGGGCGCTTCTGGAGAGATCTGGGTACGTGGCTGAATAATCGTCCGACGAGGGTGTCTTCCGAGTAGGTTTCAACGATGACTCTAGGTGAGACGCCGAGTCTTATCTTCTTAGTTCTACCGTACCGGCCGAAGCTTACGACCCTTGCGTTGAGAATTCCCATTACATCAAGCTCGTTCACTAGGCCGCTCACACGCCGTTGCGTAAGTGGATCCAACCCTGCCGCTGAGCACAGCTCATGATAGACCTCGTAGATGTCGCCTGTGATCACGCCTTCTGGCGCCTGATTAGTGGCCAGATACGCGCAGACCAACACGACCTTTGAATGTACAGGAAGTGACTTCAGCACTTCGGCGACTCTGTCGTGTTCAATCTTGTGTTGCGCACGTTTGACATGGTCCTCCTGGATCGTGCGTGCGCCTTCGCGTTCCGCAAGCTCTCCTGCCACTCGTAATAGGTCGAGTGCTCTTCTGGCGTCGCCGTGTTCGCCGGCTGCGAGCCCTGCACAGAGTCGGAGGGGGGGTTCCGATAGGATTCCATCAGCAAACGCTAGTTTGGCTCTGTCGAGGAGAATGTCGTAGAGTTCGTTTGCGAGATAGGGCCTGAAGACGACCTCTTCTTCGCTTAGAGAACTCAGCACTCGAGGGTCGAGGAACTCTTTGAAGTGGAGATCGTTGGAGACGCCGACTATTCCAATCCAGCTTTGGCCAAGCTCTTCATTGATTCTGGTCAATTCATAGAGCAGGGAGTCGTCTTGACGACCCTTGACGAGGGCGTCTATTTCATCTAAGACAACTATGAGAGGGGTTTTGTCGGCGTTTAGGCCGGTCCTGAATCTATCCAGAACTTCACCTAATGCCAGGCCTGTGAAGGGAATCTCAACTCCGACGCAGCGACAGAGATCAGCGAGCACTCGATAGTTGCTTCCTGCCATGCGACAGTTGACGTATGAGATTCGAACAGGTGTGCCGACATCCTCGGCCTTCTTCTTCAGTCTCTCTAACACGAATTTTGCTACTATGGTTTTCCCGGTTCCAGTCTTCCCATACACGAAAAGGTTGGATATCTTGGAACCACTCAGGGCCGGCGCGAGTATACCGCCTAGTCTCTGAATGTGTTCTGCACGGTGAGGTAGCGTGCTGGGGATGTAGTCGTTTCTCAGAACTTCTCGATTAATGAACAGTTGTGGTCCAGTGAGGAAGTTCTCAAAGATGCCTTCAAGAACGTCTGCTGATTTCATACTAGGCTTCTCCATTAGGCATCTCCACTGGTAATCCCCGTCTTTCTACTTGAACTCATAATAATCATCATTGTCGAAGAAGTAAGACTAGTTGCAACAAAAAAATCGTGAAACCTGAATCATATTGATTTGTATGGAGTTGAGCATTACCTCCCCGGCACCCGTGCACTTCCCCTGGAGAAACGTATTCCTAAAGAAGTGAAGTGTAGTGTTGAGAAAAAAATCCTGTGTATATTAG
The DNA here is from genome assembly GCA_963706285.1 of Candidatus Bathyarchaeota archaeon. GTDB lineage: Archaea > Thermoproteota > Bathyarchaeia > 40CM-2-53-6 > 40CM-2-53-6 > CAVPLU01. The sequence continues at coordinate 49,963 of CAVPLU010000016.1, read as the reverse complement.
CGAGAGTTTTAGGATAAGGAAGGTTATGCTAATTATTGTAGTAGTAACACTAAGACTCTTTTTCAGACCGTGAAATGTCAAAACGAACTCCACTGGAAAGGCAGGGGTTAGGGACACTTCACATTCAACTGTCATCATGTGTAATCATAATCATATCTCAACCAGGTCTGGGCTTTGTGGAAGTTTTCAGGCAAGAAATAGGTTCACATTAAGTGAACTAGGACACACCCCTCCGTTTCCGCTGGAATACTTCATTTTTCCATTGGAACTGACCAAGGAGTAACAGTCATGTCACACATAATCCCTTTATCTACACGTCGTTCACACAGACTCGTGAGAGTGTCGCGTGTTGGCAGTCAAACGTCTTAGAATTGAGTTCTATGACGATTCAGGCTGCCGGCATACCGTTTCTCTCGAGGGCCCTCTTACTCGAGAGAAGATTGCGAGAATCCTCGACTACACGGAGCTCATGGGCGGCGTTTCCTCACAATCAGCAACCCAGGATCCATCCCAATACGCGCGTACCAAACTGGAGCGCGTTCGAGATCTCGTAGTTCACAGGCTTCGGGAAGCCACATTTTCTTCGCATGAAGTCAGGACATTGTACCAGCAATTGTATGCCGAACCAATTCCCCTGACGACGGTTGCGACCTACCTTTCAAGGCTTGTCGACAGAGGTCTCCTATACCGTTCCGGTTCTCCCGGTAGTTGGCGCTACTGCTCTCGCTCAGCGCACGCCTAGCCTTCGCGTTGAATAGCCTCTGCTTGAGAAGGGCGTCCTAGTACCTCTCCAACTTTGTCGTTGATACGGTACTGGTATGGTTGACGGTTTGCTTCTCTCTCGACGAAACCCTGTTCGAAGAGCGACTTCATCATTCGGGCTGTGTGCTCACGTGATTTCCCTACAAGTCGCCCAATCTCAGGAGCTGCCTTTGGGCCACCTATCAGAAGCTCCAACACAGTTTTCTCGGTCGGCGAGAGCCTCGTAAGCGTCTCTTTTGTCACAACACCCACTGGTGCTTCTGAAGGGATTGAGCTTTGGGCGCGAGCACCGCTCAACTGTTCGACGCGAACTCGCATCTCCTGAATTTCATGTTCAGCGCTCTTGAGGCTCTTCTGAAGTCCATCCACTTTCTCAATGAACCGCTTCAGGTTCCCCATCCAGTCCTGCATGAAGATGAGAAGTCGTTCTTTGTCAGCGGTTTGTCCTTCGACACTAACGCGTGCATGGTTTGCCGACAGGATCTCGAGCTGCTCTGACAATTCTTTCGTGAGTGCTTCATTCTGCTCGATCCGATTCGACAGCGAACCAACGATCGCTGACAGCATCTGCTTCGCTTCGCGGTAGCTCATTCGAGAAATGTCAAGCCTTCGAAGCACAACTCCAGTCAGTAGAGCTCCGAAAACCGCCGAAATGGGTGCGAACAGCCAGAAATAATCCAAGGTAATCCATGCCGCCTGACAATTCCCCTCTTAGGCTTTTATGTCTTGAATACTGCGACTTTGTCAATTCCACAGTCTTTGACCCTTGTGATTTGGCTGTGACGCGTCACACACGTCACGATCGTGATCTCAGCCGTGATCGCGGGTCGAACATGTCTTTCCTAGGAGTTCCCATTCGAGAGAGAGTCGCGTGATCTAGCCCTCCCATTTACGCTCAATTTCTGCGTAATTGCCTTCAGGAGATAGGTTCGTGCTAAGGTAGGAGTTGTGGATCACATGACTGTGACCCGTGTGATATCACACCGCATCATTCTTCAAGCGTGACTGTGATCTGCCGGCCTTGGCTTCAATGCGCGTCTGGCAGATGTCACGTGAGATCTCGCTGACGCTTGAAGGAATTCATCCTCGCGAGGTCGCTGATGGAGCTTTCCAACGCATCTTCCAGTGTTTTCATGGCGTCAAGGGCTGCAGCTTCGCCTTTAACCCCCGTTTCTTGCTTGGCGTCAAGGAAAGTTTTCATTTCATCGCCTAACCGCAGAAAAGGTTCCAATTTAGGGCTATCAAACAGGCCGAAATAGGAGAGTAGGAAGACCGTGTAGATGGACTTGATGACGTTTCCGCGAGCCTGAGCCAGGGATCTGTTGAATGCGCCCTTGCTTACCTTACGCCGACTCGACCTAGACTTCTCATTCTCATGCGCTGATTGAGTTGTTGGCCATAGGGCATCAATGATCAAAGTGGCGAATTGAACTTGTGTGAGATGGCTGTTCCGCAGCAGTATCTTCGCAAGTCTATCATCCTTGAGCGTGGCGAGAGACCAGTCGATGGGTAATTGAGCTTGTTCCGCGGTCATTTTAGGGACCTCTCTAGGAGATACAGTTTCGTATCCCCGGCAATCTCATTCCTCCGCTCTGATAACCCTTGCTCGACTGGTTCCCAAGATCGCATGGAACGTTGAAATAAGTGGCGCATCACCCATGCGTCACAGTGAGATTAGCATGGGTCGTCGACGTAGACGTGTCATCAGGATCGTCAAGAAGAAGCTGCCAACAGTCTTCACTTGCCCGGTCTGCAATGAAGATGCCATGAAGGTCATCCTGCCAAAAAGCGCAGGTATGGCAGCCATTCACTGTGCCGCATGTGGGGTGAAAGACGAATTTGATGTTCCTCGAGGCACGCAGATGGTCGACGTGTACTGCAAGTTCACTGACAAGTACTACCTAACCGGTACAGCCTCAAGCCTCCGGCTCCAGAAGTGAAAAGCTGACCAGACCAGCTAATAATCCGGACATCCGCTGATCCATCTTGACACCTACTTGAAGGCCGGAACCCTTGCTGACGAGTCCGAACGGCGACCGTCTTCGGACTCAGTTCAATCAACTCCATGAACTAGCAGGGATCGCACATTCGAAGGGACTGGATCCCTCGCTCGAACCAGAATGTAAGGTCGCAAGGGATGTCGCTGAAAGGGTCGAGAAATCCGTAGGCCCACCTGGCATAGCGGTAAGAATCCGTGAACTATCCTCAATGATTCCACGCGAGGAAGTCGCAATCAAAATTGCAGAGGAGATAACGCTCGCTGGTTTCGCAACAGAGGCCGAATGTGCGACGGAGCAGGCGATACGTACCGCTGCAGCGATCCTAGACGAAGGTGTGACAGCTGCTCCTCTTCAAGGAATCAACACAGTCAAGATCAAGAGTAATCCTGACAAAACCAAGTATCTTGCACTCTACTTCGCGGGTCCCATAAGATCCGCAGGCGGCACCGAGATGGGCCTAACAGTCGTCGTGGCTGAATATGTTCGCCAGATCTGTGGGCTTGGGAAGTACAAAGCGACTGAGATTGAGGCTAAACGTTTCGTAGAAGAACTCAGGCTCTACGAACGCGAGGTCGCGCGGTTCCAGTATCACATCCCTGATGACGAGCTGTACAATGCGATTCTGAAGCTGCCGGTAGAAATCACTGGTGTCGAGACAGACCAGGTTGAAGTCGCGTCGTACAGAAACGTGCCTAGGATAGAGACTAACCGCGTTAGAGGCGGTGCACTACGAGTCGTCAATGACGGTCTCATAGGCCGCAGCCAGAAGGTAGTGAAGATCGTCGAGAGATTGAACCTCGCCGGATGGGATTGGCTGCGTGATCTTCGTCAGCCGTCACCAGAGGCTGACGAGGTAAAGGAGTTGATGTTCATGGAGGATGTTGTCGCTGGCCGGCCGATCTTCTCCTTTCCCGGGGCGCTGGGAGGCTTCAGGCTTCGCTATGGCCGAACACGTGCCACAGGCATGGCGGCGATTGGAATCCATCCTTCGACAATGGTGGCCCTGGACGACTTCCCAGCGATCGGAACACAGCTGAGAATCGAAAGACCAGGGAAAGCTGGCATCGTCACGCCAGTTGACACCATAGAGCCTCCCATAGTCAAGCTGAGCGACGGTTCAGTGGTCAGGCTCGACAGCGCCGACCAAGCAAGACAATTGCAGAAATCCATCCAGTCAGTGCTTTTCGTCGGAGATTTGCTCATCTCCTACGGGGAATTCCTTGAGAACAATAGACCCCTTGCATCTCCAGGATTCACAGAAGAATGGTGGGCGCAGCTACTCAAGAACCGAACCGAGCTGGACTTTCAGTCGCTGTCGGAGGTCGAGCATGCCTGCGGTATAGCCCAAGCTCGGTTGAAGTTGCTCATGGAGGAGCCTCTACGATCGTTTCCATCCCCTCAAGAGTGCTTGATGGTCTCTCAGAGGCTCGGGGTGCCTCTTCATCCACGCTATACCTGGTTCTGGGAGAGACTTTCTGCCGAAGATTGGACTTACCTTAGGGAGAGGCTCGGTCCTCGTCTGGTTGACCCAGAGAGTGCAGTCGTAGCTCCAAACGAACCGAAGATCAAAGCCCTCCTTGAAACATTGTGCATTCCTCACAAAGTCCAAGATGGCAGCATCTGTTTTGGCGAGGACGCAATCGTGCTCGCAGCATGTCTAGGCGTGGGCAAACCGATGCCTGACCATGTGGGAAATCACGGCTTGGAAGCTGCAGGAATAGTTGCAGGATTTCCCATCCTAACTCGAGGTGGGACGTTCATAGGGGCAAGGATGGGCAGACCTGAGAAGGCTAAGAGAAGAGAGATGCGTCCAGTCACACATTGCCTGTTTCCCGTAGGACTTGCGGGCGGAGCAAGACGTAACATTGTGGAAGCGGCAAAGTCAGGCAGTATCGTAGAGGCAGAGCTGATCAGACGCAGCTGCAAAACTTGTGGAATTATCACCTACAAGACTCTCTGTCCAAAATGCGCGAGCAGAACAGAGGTCGAGATGATATGTCCGAAATGTGGGAGGACACTCTCGCAAGAACTCTGCCCCGCATGCAAGATTAACGCGCGTCCATATGAGAGAACAGCCATCGCAGTGAGCGAGATCTGGTCTGCCGCTTCGAAGAAACTGCGTTTGGGAGAGGAGCCTGAGGTCGTGAAGGGCGTGAAGAGTCTGATGAGCGGCTCCAGGTGCCCAGAACCGCTAGAGAAGGGCATCCTTCGCGCAAGGTACGACCTCTCCATGTTCAAGGACGGCACCGTCAGGTTTGATGCGACAAACGCTCCTCTGACTCACTTCCGACCAGCCGAGATTGGCGTCACCGTCGAGACGCTTCGCAAACTGGGCTATGATACAGACGCTGATGGAAATCCGCTTGAGAACGCCAATCAAGTCATTCCGATAGAATCACAAGATATTATCGTAAACGATTCGTGCGGAGACTACCTCGTGAGAGTCGCAGATTTTGTCGACAATCTGTTGACACGATTCTACGATCTCCCATCTTTCTACAACATGAAGAGTCGTGACGATCTGGTTGGACATCTTGTAGTTGGGCTCTCGCCTCACACATCCGTAGGTATAATCGGCAGAATCATTGGCTTCACCAAGGCCAGAGTATGCTTCGCCCATCCGTTCTGGCATGCATCGAAACGACGAGATTGCGACGGCGACGAAGACTCTGTCACGCTGGCGTTGGATGTTCTGATAAACTTCTCAAGGTCGTTTCTACCATCCCGGATTGGAGGCATCATGGATGCGCCGATGCTTCTAACCGTTGTAATGAATCCCTCAGAGATTGCTCGTCAAGCGTTCAACCTTGAAGCCGTGAACAGCTTTCCGGTAAGGTTCTTCGATGAAGCATCAAAGAACGCCGATCCAAAAGCAGTCGCTGACCTGATCGAAGTCGTCGTCCATCGCTTGGGAAGCGACCGAATTCTCCAGCCGATCGGCTTCACACATGAGATAGGAGACATAAACACCGGAACCCACGAGAGCGCCTACACCCAGCTACCGACCATGATCGACAAGATGTCCGCGCAGCTCAATCTCGCGGAGAAGATACGTGCGGTCGTTGCAGCGGACGTGGCGCGACGAGTACTCTCGACACATCTAATGAGAGACTTGATCGGCAATTTGAGAGCTTTCTCGACGCAGCGCATGCGATGCATGAAATGCAATGCGAAGTATCGCCGCCCTCCGCTAGTAGGAGTCTGCCCGAAGTGCGGAGGCAAGATTACGATGACCGTCTACAGGGGCACCATCGAGAAGTACCTAGACCTGGCCCGAGGTCTTGTTCGACGATATGACCTTGGAATCTACAACAGTCAACGGCTGCTCCTTCTTCAGGAAGAGCTGAAGTCTCTCTTCCGCGAAGAAGCTGACGAGAGCCAAGAGAAGAAGCAACCAGCCTTGGCGGATTTCATGTAGGCAACGTGGCGCATGATGGCAAGGAATGAGATGCATCCGAAAGCACGTCTTACGACGAAACGCAATGTCAAAGCAGGATTGAGAGCTCGTTCGAAGATCCTGTTCGTCTTGGAGGAAGCCAAGAGAGGCGCCTCTGACATCTCAAAGCGGAGCGGTCTTGGCTATGACTGCGTCATATACCATCTGAGGTCAATGAAGAAGGAGCGCCTCATCGAGCGATCCAAGCACCGCCCCTACGTGTGGGCGCTCACAATGTACGGTCAACAACGCTTGAGTCCATAGCGCAAACGCGATTTTGTTAGCAAAGATATCATAAATGACATCTATCCATTATTCAGGATGATAGAGAATGCCCCCAGAAGAAGATCTTAGAAATGCATCCACGATCTTCAACGCGCTTGGCAGCGTTGTTAGGCTCAGAATTCTCAAAATGCTCATCGAGACGAAGAAGCCGCTTCACATAAAGGCCGTTGCGCGAAACTTGAAGATGGACTATGCTGCAGTCTACAGGCACGTTCACGTTCTCAGAACGGCCAGATTGCTGGAAGTATTCGAAGTTGGACGATCTCGCGTGCTCACGCCACGAAAACCCGAGCTCATCACAGAGCTGATTCAGAAGACGAGAGAGGTCGCAGTCTAGTCGCACTCCATAGTTCTGCGAGTTACTTGTGCCGTCGTGAGTTGTGTCCGTTCGCGTTGTGCAGCAGGGCGGGTGCCCTTTTGCTCAGGGCCTCGTAGATGATGAATCCGCCTGCGACACTGATCACAGCTGCGACAGCGTTGAACAAAGCAGAGAAAGGAAGGAAAGCAACAACAGCGCCCAGCGAATTGAATAACAGAGGCCACGTGGCCAAAGTCGCAACGAGCATCACAACAACTCTGGTCGCCATTCCTGGGATGATAGCTAATCCTTTGAGTCGATTTGAGCTGACGGCGTAGAATGGTATCATTCCGAGGACGGTTGCAAATTCAGCTAGAGCTTTCATTGACGCACTGAGGGCGTCGCCACTTCGAGCAAGGATTGCCACGAGAGCTACGAAACATGTTGTCACAGCGGAGTACGGGCCGTATAACAGGAGAGATAGCACTACTGGAATGCCGTCTAGGTCGAATTTCAGAAACGGGAGCATTGGAAACGGGATCTTGATTCCTGCAAACTTGAGTGCATAGTCGAAGACCACGACCAAGGCACTGAGGATGGCGGTGCCGGTGATTTCCCGCGTGTTCATTTGAAGGTCGGGAGCTATAGGGCGTATTTGACAGTATATTAGTTGTTGGAAATGTTGTTATAAAATGGTGATTTCGCCATAATATGAATGTGGAGATGACATATATTCGGTGTATTAGAGCTAGACCATGTGGTGTTGGATTCTCACACGTGTTGTGGAGCTTGGGCAGGTTCTATTCACTGGGCATTGAGGGCACAGCGGTTTTGGTGCCTTGCAGATCTCACGTCCAAATCGAATCAGAGAGAGATGCATTCTCACCCTCCGATTAGGAGGCACGAGCCTCTCAAGCCCGAGTCTGATCTCTTCATAACCCGCATTCTTTCGAGTTATCCCCAGCCGTTTGCTCACTCTCATCACGTGTGTGTCAACTGGAATTGTCGGGTGACCCGTAACGAACGCGAGCACGACGTCTGCGGTCTTGTAGCCGACGCCAGGCAGCTCCGTTAGGATCGATCGTGCCTCTTCGGGTCTCCTTTTCAGGATGGAATCAAAATCGCCGCTGAATCGATTGATGATTATCGATGAGATCTCTTTGATCCTGGGAGCCTTAACTCTGTAAAGTCCTGCAGGACGAATAGATTCAATCAGTTCGTCGATAGGAGTCCGCGAAAGAACTTCAGGCGTGATATCAAGCCGGCTCTGAAGCCTTTCCATCGCTCTGCCACTGTTCACGTCACTTGTATTCTGCGACAGGACAGTCTGGATCAGGGTTTCAAACGCGGAAGTGGAACCGGGTCGGTTTCGCACTGGGAATCGGCGCAGAATCGTGTCGAGCATTTGTTTCTGCAAGGCGAGTGACGGGTGTCTCGTTACCAAGGGCTTCCCTGCGGCCAAAACCTGACAGGGTTGTCTATTTTGCGGAACCTGCGACTTCTTTGACTGCGCCTTCGAACACGTCGAGTCCGGCGTCTAGTAGTTCTCGCGTGATCACTAGCGGGGGTACGAATCGCATTGTGGATTTGCCTGATGTTATGATTGCGAGTCCTCGTTTGAAGCATTTCGTCATGATCTCTCGTGATAGTTCCGATCCAGGTTCTTTTGTGTCTGGGTCTTTGACGATCTCGGCGCCGACCATGAGTCCTTTGCCGCGTACGTCGCCGATTATGGGATACTTGCGTTGCATTTCTTTGAGGCGATTCATTAGGTGCGCTCCTTGTTTGGTAGCGTTCTCAAGCAGGTGCTCCTGTTTGATCACGTCGATGACTGCGAGGCCTGCAGCGCAGGCGACTGGGTTTCCACCGAATGTCGAAGCGTGTGATCCGCCTTCCCAGTCCATCATCTCATCTTTGCTGATGAGCGCCCCTATAGGAAGGCCGGAGCCTATTGCCTTCGCGATACAGACTGCATCCGGAATTACGTTAAAGTGCTCGATTGCGAACCATTTGCCTGTTCTGCCGATTCCTGACTGGATCTCGTCGTCGATCATGATTATGTTATGTTTTTCGAGGAGCTTCTGTAGTCGTGTGAAGTAGTCGTCGGGCGGAACCACATATCCTCCTTCGCCCTGGATGCTCTCAACAAACATCGCGGCAACATTCTCAGCTGGAACGTACTTGTTGAGGACCTCCTCCTCGATGAAGTCTACACACCAGCGATCACATTCGGGATAGGTTAGATGGAATGGGCAACGGTAACAGTACGGATAGGGTACGTGCGTCGTGCCGGGTACAAGGGGAAAGAAGTGTCTACGTTGCACTGGTTTGCTTGCGGTTAGACTGACTGCTCCAAGGGTTCGTCCATGAAATGCGCCTGTATAGCTCAGGAATAGGCTGTTGCGCGTGTGCCACTTGGTCATTTTCATCGCAGCTTCGATCGCTTCGGTGCCGCTGTTGCAGAAGAAGACCCTCTTCGCGTGGGCACCGGGCGTGATCTTGGTGAGTTCTCTGCTGAGATCGATTATCGGTTGATAGTAGAAGTCGGTGTAGGAGTAGTGGATCAGCTTCTTGGTCTGTTCGGTGATTGCGCTGACGACCTTTGGATGGCAGTGACCCACGTTGAGAACAGCCAATCCGGAGTTGAAGTCGATGAATTCGTTACCATCCACGTCTTTGACGATGCATCCTGATCCTGATTCTGCTACAAGCGGATACCATCTTACCATGGAACTTGAGATGTAGGATTCATCGCTGCGGACAAGCTCGCGAGCCTTAGGTCCTGGGGGTGTGACTACGATCTTCGGATACGTCGCCTTCCCACTCATTACGGTCTTACCGGCAGGCCGAAAGCTACTCGTGTCGGGTCAAAAAGGATTTGGGGCAACTGGGAAACTGGTGAGCTCTCGTTCTACTACTTTCCGAGCAGGATCTCTATTGTTGAGATACTGCCTCGTGTCCCGTCTAGTCTTGTGACTTCTTCAGATCCGATCGTTATGTCTTCAATGTCGAGGTCTTTAACAAACGAGTTTCTAAGCATCAGGACTGTTTCAACGGCTTTTGTGATTGCCTGGCCTCTCGCACGGACCATAACCTCGTCGGCGCCCGAATTGAACAGTGTGACGCAAGCGACCACATAATTCATGATAGGTTTCTTGCCGATGCGAACTAGGTTTGATTGTTCCATGACCGGGTTCACGCCGACAATAGGATCGCTGGATCTAGGCTCTATCCCATGTTTGTTGAGGGTATGGCCGCGAGTACGTTCCCCCTAGAACCTATAAGACTAACGTTGAATTGAATACGCTGTCTTCACTGCAAGTCCAACACGATTCCATACGTTGCAGGCTTGTAGGCTTGCTGTGAACGATCGACGGAGGCTGGTAACTGCTTAAATCGGCCGTGTTGTCGTTGTAGCGGGACAGCGTTGGGCTTCCACAAACCTTACCTGGGTTTCGATCAGACTCGAAGAGCCACTCCCGGCCCTGCCCTCATTGACAGGTTCGGCAGGCCCGTCACCAACATTAGGATTTCACTCAATTCAAGCTCGACATGCAACTTCAGATGCATTCACTGCCACATGGAAGGCGTCAAATCATCTAATTCAATCTTGATGACTGCCGACGAGATACAACGTGTGGTCCAAGTTCTCTCCCGTTTTGGAATCGAGGTAGTCAAGCTGACTGGCGGAGAGCCAATGCTCCGACACGACATAATCGAAATTGTGCAGCATCTCAAAAGCGTGGGTTTGCGTGAACTCTCTATGACAACGAACGGGACACGTTTTCCAGAACTTGCCACAAAGTTACATGATGCTGGTTTGTCGAGAGTTAACATTAGCCTTCACAGCCTCCGCAAAGACCGTTTCAAGTTCATTGCAGGAGTCGACGGATACGACAAGGCAATCACCGCAGTGAGCGCCGCGATATCGGCAAAACTCCTACCAGTCAAACTGAACGTGACATTGATGAAGAGTATCAACGAAGACGAGATCGAGGACATGATAGAATTCGTTCACTCTTCGGGAGGCAATGGTGAGGTCATCCTTCAGCTGATTGAGCTCGTTGTCACGGATCCAGAGTTCTACAAGAAGTATCACTGTGACCTAGCGCCAATAGAAGAGCGCTTGAAGTCTCAAGCAGTCACAGTCTACAGACGCGGAATGCATAATCGCCCAAGATACGTCTTGCCAAACGGAGTCACAGTTGAAGTTGTGCGCCCCATGCACAACTCAGAATTCTGCATGAAAAACAACAGAATGAGGATTACGCATGACGGAAAATTCAAGCCATGCTTGCTCCGTGAAGACAACCACGTGGACTTCCTAACAAGCATGAGAGTCAGGGAGTTCGGACGACGAGATCGCGGAGTTGTTCAAACGTGCCGTGCTTATCCGAGAGCCATATTTCAGAAGTAGCGAACTCAGCGTGCCCACGCTGGAGTCATCGCGCTCATTTGGCGCCTGCCAAGACTAGCTCGATCAGGTTCTGACTGAAGTATCGTTTTCCGGCAAGCGTGTTAGCTGTTCTTCGCTAACTGTTTCAAGTTCCGTCGCAAAAACATGCTCGAATGCTTTCGTGAGGGGTTCTTTTGCCGCTGCAACTGGCACTTGCTTCGCTCAGCTGCTCACTGACCGATGTCATTACTCCGCTCTCGTAGCCGCAAGGATTGATAGCGGAGAAGCAGGAGAGGTCAGTTGAGACGTTGAGAGCGAAACCGTGAAATGTGACCCAGCTGCGAACGGCTACACCGATCGAGGCGATCTTTTTCCGGAGTTGTTGTTCGACGATCCAGACTCCTGTACGGCCCTCTATCCTCTGGGCTGAGATTCCGAAATGATCGAGAGTCTCAATGAGAGTAACCTCAAGGCTTCTCACGTATCGTCTGATGTCTTTGTCTCGTTGGGTTAGGTCAATGATCGGGTATCCGACCAGTTGACCATATCCGTGATACGTGACGTCTCCACCCCTTTCCACTTCATAAACTGGAAATCTCTTGGACAGAATATTCTCAGCCTTCGCTGATGTGCCCATCGTGATTACGTGTGGGTGCTCAACGAGAAGCAGAATATCCGGAATAAGCGCTCGCGCTCGCAGCTCCACGAGCCTGCGTTGTAGTTCCCAGGTCTCTTTGTATTCACGGGTCTGAAGATCTACGAGGAGTGTTTTGTTCATAGTTGCTTCAAGATGTCGATTGCCTTTCCTTTGGCTGCTTCGGTTGCTTCCATTAGGGCCTCTGGCAGTGTCGGGTGGGGGTGAACCGTCAGTGCTAGGTCGTCTAATGTTGCGCCCATCTCAATTGCCAGCGTGGCTTCGCTGATTAGGTCGGTTACGTCAGCGCCGACCATATGCACTCCAAGTATCTGTTCGCTCTTCTTGTCGGCGACGACTTTGATGAATCCGTCTGTCTCGCCCACTGCGACTGCTCGGCCCAATGCAGTGAACGGGAATTTTCCGACGATCACTTCGTATCCTTGCTTCTTCGCTTCCGTTTCTGTCAAGCCTACGGTAGCGATTTCAGGATCAGTCCAGATAGCGCCCGGGATCGCCTTGAAATCCGCGGCGCTCGCTTCACCCGCAATCACCTCGGCTGCTACTGTGCCCTGCTTCGATGCCTTGTGAGCAAGCAATGGTTGACCAACAATGTCTCCTATTGCGTATATGCCAGACACGTTGGTCTGCATCTGCGCGTTTACTTGGATGAATCCTCCTTGATCTGTCTTGACTCCTGTGGTCTCAAGTCCGATCTGATCAGAGTTCGGTCGTCTGCCAACAACAACCATCACCTTGTCCGCTGGAACCTCAATCTCCTTACCATCGGAAAGCTGAGCACCAACCTTGCCGTCCTTCGCCCATTTGGCGCGAGCCTTCAGATGCGTCTCCACGCCCAGCTTTCTCAATGTGCGCTCGACCACTCTCACTAGTTCAATATCGGTTCCGGGCAGGAGTTGGTCAAGCATCTCGATCACGGTGACATGGCTGCCAAAGCGTGCGTACGCCATTCCAAGCTCAAGGCCGCTGACTCCGCCACCGATGATGACAAAATTACGCGGCGCTTCCGTAAATGAGAGCGCTTCCGTTGCAGTGATCACAAACTGTCCGTCGAACTTGAATGACGGTATCTCCACGGGACGCGAACCGGTTGCGATAATCACATTGTCCGCATCAACCACACGCAATCCCTCTGTGCCGCTGATCTCGACCCGGTGTGGGCCTTGGAATCTTGCCTCACCATAAACGACATTCACCTTGTTCCCCTTGCAGAGGTATGCTATACCCTGCGTGAGTCTGTCAACGACGCCCTTCTTCCATACCTGGAGTTTCTGAAGATCCATCTTAGGTTGAGAAATCTCTATCCCGAAATCTTGAGCTCGATAGATATCCTTCATCAATTTGGCGGCACGGACAATTGTTTTCGAGGGGATACATCCAACATTGACGCAGACACCGCCTAGCGTCTTGTCTTTCTCAACTAACATAGTCTCTCGGCCCAATTGGCCGAGTCTGATCGCGGCCACGTATCCGCCAGGGCCGCCGCCAATCACCAAATTCTCGACATGATTATCCATAGCCAGGACGCCTGATGCGAGCGTCGCTAGGATTGTTCGAGCGCCTAATTATCGTACTGGTTGATTCTCTCCAGCCCCAAGAACAATCCTTCCTCTCTCAACATGGTCCTGAGGTGATTCCTGACGATCTTTTGTTTACCTGGTCGTGCGGTCTCACGAAAGATGCTAACGGTGGATGAGTACGTTTTTCATGAAGTCGTTCTTCACAAGAGGGTATGGCCTCGTTTGTTCGAGTATGCTCAAAGAAAGACTTCGTCCACAACAGGTACCTCGCACTTGTGGACGGGAGACAGGTAGCGATCTTCCAGATCGACGGGAAATACTACGGAATATCGAACGTTTGCGCTCATATTGGCGGACCCCTCATCGACGGCCACCTGGACAAGAATGGACACGTCGTTTGTCCATGGCACGGGTATCACTATGACCCGAAGACCGGACAGTCACCAGGCGGTGCACCGGAAAGAGTTGAAACTTATGCTGTGAAGGCTGAAGGAGATGACGTATTCGTCTCCGTGGAGCCAATCTCTCAGGGTAGGAGCGCAGAAGATGAGATCGAACTTGCGCCTCAGAAGCCGCAACCACAAAATGACGACAGCTTTGAATGGAAATGTCTCGTCTGCATGAACGAATACGCGGGAAAGCTGCCGCCTGTGAAATGTACGAAATGTCGAGCACCACAAGAACTAATTCAGCCAAAAGATAGGGTTCTGAGTGTTCTTTCGAAAGACTTGACTCACACATCGACTTACGCAATCGATGAAGAAGTAACAACCGAGTATCTTACCAAGGGAATTCTGAAGGGCGAGTTAGTCTCTCGGCGTCTTGAGATATGGCGCAGCATTGCTAAGCAACAGCCGATAGACGTGCTGATCATCAGCGCTAGCGCTCATCCGCAGCACATCGTAAGTGGTTACATAGCGCCAAAGATCCTTGAACATCTCAAAGAGACGCATCCAGACTTGGTGTACGAGTGGGTTGATCTTTCGAAGTGCAAGATAGAGCACAACTGGGCATGTTACTCGCTGGCCGACGACGATTGTCGATTCCCATGCAACAACCTGCATGATGACATGCAAAAAATCTACCCGAAACTCGTTCGAGCTAAATCACTGATAATCGTGACAGCGATAAACTGGGAGGGAATGAACAGCCGCTTGAAGGTCTTCTTGGATAGAATGACCAACATGCAGGACATAGGCCTCCAAATGGGGCATGTAGATTGGGCGGGCCGCCCAGTCGGCATCTTCGTAAACGGTCACGAAGATGGAGCCTACAAGGTCGCGTGGGACGTTTTTCTCGTGCTTCAGAACCTTGGGTACGTGTTGCCGCCTTTCGGAATATGGTACAACCTCTCCAACCTTGCTGAGAATACGAAAGCGGATCTTCAGAAGATCAGAGACAACCCGCTCGCTCTTAGCAGACTCCACAAGGTAGCTGACAATGTGGTTCACTTCATGCAGCTCCGCGTAGACAAACAATTGGCGCCTCAGCCTGAAGGCGAGAAACTCAGACGAGTCCAATACGTTGCAATGTAGGCATGACCTAGAGAATCTAGGATGAAAAGTCTCGATACATGCGTGATGCGTTATGACAAAACCAATGTTCGGGATTCATCTCCCTTCTTCATCAAACGCCAATTTCCGAGACATTGTTGCATATGCAACGAAGTGCGAGGACTTGGGTTTCGAATCGGTGTGGGTCGCCGATCACATTCTTTCGAGTGCGTCTGGTGGTCTATATGAGCCGCTCACATCGCTGGCAGCCCTGTCTGGTGCCACCAAGAAAATCCATCTCGGGACCTCGGTACTCATCGCTTCTCTTAGGAACCCAGTTCTCCTTGCTGACATTACAGGGACCATTCAAGAAGCGTCCGGTGGACGTTTCATGTTAGGTGTGGGTGTTGGTTGGGACCGCAGTGAGTTTGAGACTTTGGGAGTACGGTTCGAAAAGAGGGGAGCAATCACAGACGAGTGCCTTGAGATCATGCATGCACTCTGGAAAGGTGAAGCGTTCAGTTTCAAGGGCGAGCACTTCACCGTGAAGGATGCTAGGATCGGAACGCCGCCCAAGAAATTGCCACCAATCTGGATCGGCGGGAACTCTCACTCAGCCATTCGGCGAGCCAGCAGATACGATGCATGGTTCCCAACAGATCCAACTTTGGATGAAATCCGCCGAGGTAGAGCAGAGTTCAAGCAGCAGGTGAAGCCTACGGATGTCCGCATGGTGGCAGCGCACGTGTATCTAATAATGGAAGACACGGCTGCGGAGGCTGAGCGGTCTGCGACGTTTCTGAGTGAACAGACCGGTGACACCATCAGTAAGATCAGGGAATGGGCCATTGTTGGAGATTTCAATGAGGCTAAGAAGAAAATAATTGATTACGTCGATGCCGGCGTTGAATATTTCGTATTCAGCTTACCCTTCACCAAACGGTATAAGGAATCACTCGAGAAAGTCACTCGCCTAATCGGCGAAATCTAGCTAGGCCTTCGGAGATTGAACTAATGGCCCAGTGTGTGCACAGGCAGGAAATCATCTCGTTGAAATCACGAGATAATCCGTTAATGTGATTTCTCGACTCTCATAATACAAATGAGTCAGTGTTTCGCTATTCTGGTTGAGTGGCTTGCTTGCGGATTATGCACACTTGTCTGAACGTGATGGATCTGGACAAATCAATTGCTTTCTATAGAGACCGACTGGGACTGAAGCTTACACGAAGATTCGAAGTCAAAGAGAACAACGCCGAGATCGCCTTCTTGGAAGATCCGGACGGGAGCGCTATCGAATTAACTCATTGGCGCGACAAGAAGCAGCTTGTTGAAGGTGACAACTTTGATCATGTCGCGCTAGGCGTCGAGGATATGAAGGCCACAATCGAGCACCTACGTGCACTCGGCACCGTGATAGCAATGGAACCGTTCAAACTGAAGGGTGGAACACATCAGATAGCATTCATCAAAGATCCTGACGGAAACTGGCTCGAACTGATTGAAGAGTAGCTCCTTTGGGGCTGTTGCGTTACCATGGATAGCCGAACGCAAGGACTGAGCTGCTATTTGGTCGCTATTGGCTGTCTCAGTATCGTTCTCAGTTTCTCAGGTTTGGCTCGTCGCGGGTCTCCAAGATAGATTTCGTGATGCTTACCGCTCGCAACGTAACCCTGCTCGAGAGCAAAACTCTTCATCTTATCAATAGTGCGTGGTTCCTCAGAGTAAGGTCCAACATGCATGGCCTGCATCGAGAGACCTTCATGAAAGCTCTCAAGCCGGATTCCAGATAGCTCTAGGCTATCTCGCTTCTTTCTAACCTGCTGTACTGCCTGTTCTAGCATATTTTCCGTGATATGCTTTGGTTGCATGATCATCACAGTCCATTTCCAGGGCTCTCTCTTCGCGAAGTCGAATTCTCCTGAATTCGTCCACCAGAGCCCTTCCAATGCCATCACAGGGTAGTCAATCGGGTTCTTTTTGCGCAGTTTCGACATGAACTTCAGAGTGAATGAGACACCATAAATCGCGCCCACACTATTCTGGAATTTCTCAGATGTTGCTGGTGTCTGGTTTGGTTCAATTTCACCATCGATCATGGCGAAATTGAATTTGGGCACGTCTACAATCTCTACCTTGCGAGCAGATGCAGCGTAAAGGTGCTTCAACTGTTTCTTTAGATCGAGCTTCTTCATCTCGACGGCATACCTCTGAGAAATCCACAAATGAATTGGGTCTGGACTTCTTTAACAATGTCGTGTTTGAGCTAGAGCAATGTAGACGCGGAAACTCTCCATAATGAATTGTAGCTTGCGGGGCTTTTCGTAGGCATGACCGACTCACTTACCCCGCGTCTGGTCATAAATGCAAATGTCACTAGTAATGAGATGGCCAAGACAACTGAAGGTAGAGAAAGCTCTGGAATCGGCTGCCCTTCAAGACTTACGGAGTCAGTCTCAATATAGCTCGCGTGTGCGGCGTCACCAAACTGGATGATCGGCTGCGAATAACTCTCCTCGCCACCAGCAATGTCTCCGAAGGCTATAGAGAGTCCCTCACCTGCAAGTACAACGATTTCCATTCCCGCAGGAGTGGTAATCTGAGTATCGAACACTGCTACTTTAGAATCCACAAGCACGGTTGTTTTGAACTGAATCTTGGCATTGCTTGTTCCACTCACGGATGTCCATGAACCGAGCGATACTGTCAGTCTGCATGAGAGAAGTGTCTCAATACATGATCCAGCCTTCAGATACAGATGCAGTCTGAAATTACTGAAGGTGTGTGCAGCCACCAAAGCTCTACTAAAGAACCCAGGTATCGAATTCACCGCAGGGAGTCCCGGGTACATTAGCGACTTGAATGATATGCTCTCGCAGAGTGGACCTGTAGGCAACGGAGTATCCATGGCGTTCGTAGAGTAGTTCTTCTTCAAGACATCACATGAGAATTGAGCGTATTTTGAATCAAAAACCTTCGACTGGAAATAGTACTTTGTCGGAGTCCCGTTCGTAGCAACTCGCGGGACAATCCAGCTCGCCGCAAAAAACACCAAGACAATGCCGAGGAGGATATTCCGTTTCGTCGGGTTAACCTCACGAGTTGTGTAGATTGGGCCAAAGATGGTTGCTTGGCGTTATTACGCTTGCGTGTAGGGCTCGCATCTTTTCTTTGGTACATGGATCATGTTTCCTCATACTTTTTGTTTGGATCTAGTCGCGCAAAGACCTGCAGCTTTTCGCTAGAATGACGCATCAGTCTCATTGGAGGAAATTCCTGAAATGACTGCGTTGGCGATAATGTGATGTCTGTTGACGCCGTTTGCGCGAGTCTTTTAAGAGGTTAACGAATCAGGTGCTCTCGCGACGTGTCCAGTTTGCGAAGGATTGGGCGAGGGTTCATCAGATTCTGCACGCCGAGAGAGGCTCGGCAAGGATGCATCAAGTCTTATCCGTCAGTCTAGAAACCATTGGCAAGAACTCACTTGAACGTCAGCAAGCACTTTCGTATTGCACTATGCCTGTCGCTCTCATTGACAATCATGGGGACAGTCTTCCTAGCTAGTTTGGATCATGCTTTCTCTGCGTCTACGGATCTCGCGATTGAGTATCTCACATGGGATCCTGAGCACCCTGTCTCTGGGGGCCCATGGTCTATTCATGGCAGAATCAGAAACGCTGGAGACAACGTCTCGTCTGACAAGTACGTAGTGTCTTTGTACGTTGATGACTGGTGGATCGATGGCTGGTTGACTCGGTTAGTTGGCTACCAACCGGCGGTCAGCCCAAGAATTGCCACAGGTCGGTCGCAGGTATGGCATTTTACGATTTCCGACTATGCGATCTTCAAGCAGGGCGACCATCAGATCAAAGCAGTCGTGGCTGAACCAAACGATCAGAACCCAGAGCAACAATGAACTGGTCAAGACATTGAGCATCTATCCAGGGAATTACAGCAGCGATTTCAACATAATCAACTACGGTATGTGCAATAGAATCGATCAAGATAGCCTACCAGTGGGCATCACTGAAAACTACAGCTCTGAACGACGAAGCGGCAATATCCTATGCTTACACAGACATCAAACACGCTGATTGGCCAGCAATGATGAGTCAGAAAGCCAGCTTGACATTCAGATTCTACAGTCCCAACGGTACCCTGCACAGAGAGAGAAGTGACGGATACTCCGTTCTGCTTGCGAGAGACCCGAACGGCAAGGAAATCACTGGGTTCGCCTATCAGGTCTCCATCAACAAGGGCCTTGAGGCGTCCGGTAGTAAAGGCGATCCGCTTTACGATCCCGGTTACGAGGCGCTTGGCAAGTTTCCTGGAATGTGGAGAGTCGAGGTCTTCAACGAAGACCATTTGCTCTTCGTGAAAAGATTCATCATTGAAGAAGCTTCAAGCCACACCTCATCAACCGCTCCACCATCAGAATCCACTCTAAAGACTGAACAGACCTCGACAACGTACGGTCAAGAAGGTCAGGTCTTAGGAGGATACCTCGCGGTGGTTGGCGCTATCGTCCTTGTGGCAGTAATAGGCGCAATTCTATTGAAAAGAAAGAAGAGGCAACCTTCAGTCTCACCCTCTTCAAAGCTTCAAGATTCTAAGCCCGCACAAAACCGCTCTTACCTTAAACTGAAATCACGACGAACATAATTTGTTCTATCTCAATAGAAGAAGCACAAAAGGAAGTTCCGGAAGTAGCAGCAGCGTTCCAAGAGTCACAATCGTTGCTGCTTTCTCTGAGTTGAACCTGAACCAACCCACATAGACGACGCTCAACACTGCAGGGACACGAGCAGACTCGTCAAGTGCGCATTCGCGGTCACGCCCCTTTCCGGAGAATCGGGCGATCAAATATCCGACTAAGATTAGAAGATAGAATATTCCAAATTGTACGATCAGTTGTGTTGATGACTGAATAGTCAAGGCTTGACTCTCAGAATGTACCGCTTAACGGCGAAGTCGGCACAATAGGATTGTGCATACATCTTGTCGCTTCCAAGATTGAACCTGGGATCTTAAGGTCACGCCTATTTGAGGAATCCATAAATTTGCGAAGGAGTCTTTGGACTAGGAATGCGATTTGATTATAGATGTAAGCCTCGTGCTGCTCATTGTCGAGCTTGTTCTATTGGTTGCGACCCTCTCACTGCTCATTCTTGCCAGAAGGGAAGCGCATGGAAGGCAACTCTTGCTGAGGCAGATAACCAGTACGGCAAAGATGGTTTCAAGACAAGAATACTTCAACTCAGTCCAGTTCGGTATGCAGAACGCAGTCGCCTCGATCAAGGGCTCCATTACCGGGTCATCCCCGCAGACTCCCGAGGCGAAGGACAGAATTGATGGAATTATCGAACAGATACATCGTGCGAGGAGCCGTAATGTCACCGTCCAGTATTTACTTCCAAAGGCTCAAGACAGGCTTGCACTAGCAAGCAGATACATAGAGGCCGGTGCCGATTTGAGATTCCACGCTGGCCTACTAGTCAGCGACATGAGATACGTGATAATCGATACCAAATACACAGTGCTTGGATTGCCTAGCGCTCCTGGCGAAACCGAACCGACAAGAGAAGGCTACGTAATCCCTTCGGAAGGACTTGCGCAGATACTACTGCAGAATTTTGAAGAGAAATGGGGACAAGCCTTGACATATGACAATTACCTAAACGGCAAACTCTTGGAGATCAAACGCCACAATCCGATTGTTTCGATACAGCTGCTATCCTCACAGTTGGGCGTCTCTGAATCGGAGATCAAAAGAATTCTCGCATCAGCGGAAAATGCCGTCAAATGAATACCGGCAACACGCCTCCGCAGGGATTCTCAATGAGCCTCAACGCGGTAATCTCCGTCAGATTCGGTCGCTTTCGAACCTAATGTTTAACTGATCGAACCGTCTCCGCAGATAGTCCTGCCAATACGCCAGCTGAGCAGAGATGACAGCTGTGAAAGCGTGTGTTCTAGTCAAAGTCCGTCCGGGACATCATCAGCGAGTCGCTCACAAGATCGCCGGTCTTCCAGGAATCACGGCCGCATTTCCCGTAATCGGTACCGCTGATATCGTTGCGAGAATAGAAGTCAAGAACCTGAAAGCCCTTACAGCTCTTGGAACCAAGATCGGTAACTTGCAGGATGTCATAACCACCGAGACTTTGGTCGCCGCGGAGGCAGAATCATGATTCGAGCTGTAATGCTGATCAAGAGCGGCGGCAGAGTACCGAGAGCGGTGAACCTCGCAAAAGAACTGAAACGCATGGCACACGTTACAGACGCGTATGCTGTTTTCGGCAGGTTCGATATTGTAGCTTTCCTCGAGAATGATGACGTGAAGGAACTTTTCAAAGCTATTTCGAGAGCAACCAAACTAGCTGGAATAATGAGTACGGAGACTCTAGTCGAAGGCCAAGGAAACAGAGACGCCGAAGGTTACG
Source organism: Candidatus Bathyarchaeota archaeon (assembly GCA_963706285.1). Lineage (GTDB taxonomy): Archaea > Thermoproteota > Bathyarchaeia > 40CM-2-53-6 > 40CM-2-53-6 > CAVPLU01. The sequence continues at coordinate 28,675 of CAVPLU010000016.1, read as the reverse complement.
GAAGAGGACCGTTCTCAAACTAGATAGCGTCTGTCGCTCACAAATAGCCAGTTAGCCCCGGGGGAGCTCACTCTCCTTCATCTTTCGGAGGACCTACACGAAAAGAGTTATGGACTGACGGGTCGCTCATTATCTGTCGTGTGATTCAGAGGCATGTCCAGGAATAAGATCAAACTATACTACACTGGAATACAGGTTCGTGAACTCCGCAGGTCGCTCAGATTCTACCGTTCACTCGGGCTCAAGGTTACCAATCGTGGCACGATGGCTCACGGCGGCAAATGGGTACAGATGAAAGCGCCTTCGACAGGCCAGAAGTTGGAGTTGAATTGGTATCCGAAACGAAGCCGCTTCTATGAGCGATACAAAAACGGAAGCGAACTCGACCATATCGGCTTCATCGTAGACGATGCCGAGAAGTGGTTCAAACTTCTCATCAAGCGAGGTGCAAAACCGGCCGCGAAGCCATTCGGAGATGAATCGGAAACTCTGGCGTACGTGAAGGATCCCGACGGTGTCTGGATCGAGCTGATTGGACCAGCCAAAAAGCCCAGACAGCCCAAATCATAAATCGTGAGACGACAACCCTCCATTGTGAAGAGAATGTCGGTCCCACCCCAAAGACGAGTTGAAAACGAGCTTCAAAAATTACTGCTTCATGTTACACAACATGAACCACACGACCTAGCGAAACGACTCAGAATCCAGCAACTGCTGGATGATATCAAATCCTCAGATCCCAAGCGAGTGCAAAGAGCCAAGAAGATAGCTAAACAAGACTATCGAATATGACCCTGTGTCGGTGTCAGCGTAGGAGGCGTGCTCCTGAAGTGGCTATCAAGCCGATGCCGAATATTGCCGCAACCATGGGCCAGAATCCAAGTTTCTCTGTTCCCAATGAAGAATACTAATCCAGCCGATGTTATCGCTGTCACTAATCCTGTTACGAACTGAAGCATAGACCTAGCTCGATTCATTCTCGTCATTTCCCGAACGTCTAATCGTCATCGAAAATGAACAGTTCATCGATCGTTGTCTGCAAGATCTTGGCCAAATCATGAGCCAGCTTCAAGGAAGGGACGTATTTTCCATTTTCGACAAAGAGTATTGTTTCCCTTCTCACTCCAACCTTCTTTGCAAGCTCCTCCTGAGTCAGATTGTACCTTGCCCTAAGCTCCTTAATCCTCGTCCTGAACGCCATTCAGGAATCGCCGTTACCTGCCAAAGTACCAGCGGAGGAACCCGAGAGAAATGCTCTGAATCAATAGGACGGCTATCAACGAGTAGCTGTAGAAGTCCTCGCCAAAGCTAGGCATGCCAAGGAATTCCCTCGCGACAATAGCCCCGATCAGAATTGCGACTATGAAGTACCACCCGAGGTTGAGGGCCGTCATCGCGGCTCTTCCAGTTATTCTCTGAGTGCGCTCGTCCGTGGCGGGGAAGCCCGCTTTCTTATCTTTGAGCGTCCTCCACACGAACAGGATGCCGATCACGACGATGGCTACTGCTATCAGGCCACTCGAAGCCAACCACTCAAATCCAGTCATTGAAGCACCCTCCTACGTGCCTTCCCTTCCGTGCAGGAAGTGCCAACGGAATCCGGCGCGAGCATTACCGCAAGAATCGCGGACGCGAATATGACATGGATGTCCCATCTGAGCGGAGAGCCTCCGAACATAATGCCCAGAACAATGAACGCCGTCGAGGAGACAACAGCCGTTCCCGCTACCCACAATCCCTCGGTCATTCTTTCTTCCATGTGGTTCACCTAACATTATATGCGGTTATAGCGCACTTAATGTGCGGTATACATCATATGTGCCATATAATCCTGCCGATATGGCTGCCGGTCATGCCGCAACGCTTGCCTGAGATATCTGATCCAATACCAAAGCGTGCGAGCCCGTCGCCGTATTCTTCATAGCTCGACGTAGCAGAAGAACAGCGACACCTAATGCGGCCGCGACGGCTAATCCGGCGACTAGGGCGAGGCCGATACCCGAACGTTTACCAGTTGTTGGAGTTGTCGTGTTGTTTGATCCTAGGATATTCGATGTGATCATATCCCAGTATCCTGATGAGTGGGTCAGATTGGGTGTTCGTAATGACGAAGGTCAGCCGCAAGGAGGATCGAAAGAATTGCGAAGAGTCATGGGTTTAATGATTTCAAATGGATCAATCCGAAAAAGGTTGTTCTCCGCAAACTGGGTTCGAATGAAATGCCAATACGGTTGTCCAGACTTCGGGAGAAGGGGATGCTGCCCGCCAGAAGTTCCCTCCGTAGCCGATTGCAGAAGATTCTTTGATGAGTACAAGCTCGGCCTTCTCCTCCACTCTGCAATCAAATTCAAGGATCCAGAGCTGCGATTCCAATGGGGTCGAGAGATGCAGAAGAAGGCCGTGGCTTTTGAGAGAGAAGTCTTCCTCGCAGATCTGCCGAAAGCATTTGTCTTCCCACCCGCGTCTTGCGATTTGTGCACGGATTGCCCTGGAAGCAAGAAAGAATGCAAGCAGCCTCGCGCTGCTCGGCCGAGCCTGGAAGCTTTTTCGGTGGATGTCTACAGCACAGTGCGGAAGATTGGGTACCCAATTCATGTGCTGAAAGGCTATGGGGAAGAAACGAACCGTTTCGGACTGTTACTGGTTGAATAGAAGACGCTGCTTTCTCTTTCAGCCTTCGTGTTGCATCTCATCCAACATTTGTTCGTTAACCTAATCTTTCTCATGAGTCCAACGGTTCACGCGAGACGATTTGCATCGAGGCGAGAGAGATCAAGAATGGTTTCTGTGGAAGTGGCTCTTAAGAGGATGAAGGCGAAAGCTCGACCCGACCAGTTGGAGGGCATGGCTCGATACGGGATGGCCGTTGAGCAAAGGCTGGGCGTATCGATACCTGACCTGCGCAAGATCGCGAAAGAACTGGGAAAAGACCACAAACTAGCAATCGAGCTATGGAAGACGGGTATAGATGACGCAAGAATCATGGCCGCCATGATTGACGAGCCTGAGAAACTGTCAGAGACTCAGATGGAGAATTGGGTGAAAGACTTCAACTCTTGGGATGTCTGTGACCAAGTATGCATGAACCTCTTCGAGAAGACGCCGCTTGCATGGAAGAAGATCCGTGACTGGTCCAAACGAGACGACGAATACGTCAAGAGGGCTGCCTTCGCCCTGATAGCCTGCCTCGCATGGCATGACAAGCACGCGGAAGACCAGAAGTTCATGAAGTTGTTTCCGGTGATAAAGGGTGGAGCGACTGACGAGAGGAATTTTGTTAAGAAGGCGGTGAACTGGGCGCTGAGGAATATCGGGAAAAGAAACCCGAACCTAAACAGGGCCGCCATAAAGACTGCCAAGCAGATCCAGCAGATTGACTCGAAAGCCGCCCGTTGGATCGCATCCGACGCCATCACGGAGCTCGAGAGCAAGGCGGTTCAGAGAAGACTCAGAAAGTCGCCGTAAATCTCTATTATCCGCCTGTCTCAAGAAGCGGGAAGCAGTCGAACTCCTGAAATCCGCCCAGAAGCCTTTCTTCACGTACGCTTCTGGGCTCGTTGCCCTGAACGAATGCAGCCTTCCCGCTCTCAGATATTTGCAGTTGTGAGCGTTCTCGATTTAATACTTGAAGAGTGCAAACGCGGTTCAGGATGTTGTCATGAATTATCGTCGGTTGGGTAATGCTGGTCTCAAGATCAGCGAGTTGTCTCTCGGCTCCTGGGTCACATACGGCGGACAAGTAGGTGAAGAGGTCGCCCTCAAGTGTATGTCAGCAGCACACGACGCCGGAGTCAACTTCTTCGACAGCGCCGAAGCTTACGCTCAAGGAAACGCTGAGATCGTAATTGGCAAAGTGATCAAGAAAATGGGCTGGCGCCGTGAGAGCCTCATAATCTCAAGCAAAGTCTTCTGGGGCGGCGAAGGACCCAACGACGTAGGCCTTTCTCGCAAACACATCTTCGAAGCATGCAGAAATTCCCTACAGCGTCTACAGCTTGACTACTTGGATCTCTTTTTCTGCCACAGACCTGATCCGAACACGCCTATCGAAGAGACCGTCCGCGCGATGGACGATCTGATCCATCAGGGCAAGATCCTGTACTGGGGAACATCTGAATGGAGCGCGGCTGACATCATGCGTGCGTACGCGCTTGCCCGTGAGCACGATCTTACTCCACCACAGATGGAGCAGCCGCAGTACAACATGTTTCACCGCGAAAAATTGGAGAAGGAATACTTACCACTCTTCCGGGAGATTGGCCTAGGAACCACGATCTGGAGTCCTCTCGCTTCAGGAGTCCTGACCGGCAAATACAACAAGGGAATTCCACCAAACAGCAGGGCGACAGTTCAAGGCTACGAATGGTTACGAGAATACATCATCACCCCAGAACGAATCGAAAAGGTCAAGCAACTGCAGCTTGTAGCTGACGATTTGGACTGCTCGATGGCCCAACTCGCACTGGCGTGGTGTCTGAAGAATCCAAACGTGAGCACAGTCATTACCGGCGCAAGCCGACCAGAACAAGTTGCTGAAAACTTGAAAGCGGAAGAGATTGCGCCCAAACTTGATTCCGATGTAATGGAGCGAATTGAGAAGATTCTCCAGAACAAACCTGTACAGGACGAAGACTAAACATCACAACAGTCAGGGGCGTATCTGAAACGGAATACCGAGAGTTTGGAAGAACAAAAGTGAAGGTCTCCTCCATTGGCATGGGTACATACTACGACACTCCATGGATAATGGGATCCCACATCTTCAGCCAGCGGCAAGACAGAGAAGACAAAATCTCCGCCCTGAAGCGAGGCATCGACCTAGGCATCAACCTCATCGATACGGCTGAAATGTATAACACTGAACCGCTCGTCGCGGAAGCGATTCAAGGATACGACAGGGACACTCTCTTCGTCGCCACAAAGATCTGGATCACCCATCTCAAATATGATCAAGTTCTGAAGGCCGCTCAGCGAAGCCTATCGAAACTGCAATGCTCCTACATCGACCTCTACCAGATACACGGACCCAACCCATTAGTGCCGGTCAAAGAAACCCTGAAAGCGATGGAGAAGCTAGTCGACGAGGGAAAAGTACAGGTACATCGGCGTCAGCAACTTCTCGCTTTCACGCATGAGAGAAGCACAAGAAGCGCTGTCGAAGTATGAGCTTGCGTCAAACCAAATGGAATACAGCCTCAAGGTCAAGACGATAGAAGCTGACCTCCTACCCTACTGTGAAAGAAACAGCGTTGCCATACTAGCGTACAGGCCGGTTGCTCACGGAGCGCTAGCCAACCCTTCGGGAAAGCTGGGGGCAGTCGTTGATGAGATATCGCAGAAGCATGACGGGAAAACGCCTGCTCAGATCGCCCTCAACTGGCTGGTGAACAAGAACAAAGTGGTCTTCCCGATACCAAGGGCATCGCAGCCGCAAAGGGTCATGGAGAACGTTAACGCTTTGGGCTGGAGCCTCGATCAGGAGGACTTTGTCAAGCTAGACCAATCAACGTGAACGGACTCTACGGTGCGATCGCTGCACAGAAATCCCGGTTCATCGAGAGCAGTATCCATCGGCAGTGTATCATCGCAACTCGCTTGACCGTCTTGAATCATGCGAGAACTTTGTAGACCAGGTCTCCCTTTCGGACTTTGTCTGCGACTTTCATTCCGATTGACTGCCCGGGTCCTGCGCTTTGCACGTTTGCATGTTCAATTTGCATGCTGTCCACCTTCTGGCGGAAGTCCGTTGTGGCGCCTTTGAGTCGTATGGTGTCTCCAACGGTTAGTTTGCCGGTCAAGTCGACGACGGCGACGCTGATCTTGCTGTAGTAGTTCCCTATGGAGCCAATTTGCTCCAGTTTCTCTTCGGCCATCGACCGAAACACACTCTACGTAGCGTTTGTATGTAAGTTGCCCAAAAAACCATCGTTCCGGACGCAAGGAGAGAAGAAGAGCGTGTCACATCACTGGGGCTACGTGGCTATACTCTGCGCGGCCCTCCTGTTCGGCATCTCTATCACAGCCAACAAAATCCTACTGGAGTCAATATCTCCGCTCATAATCGCATCCATCACCTACATCGTTGCAGGAACATTCCTCGGAGCTATCAGCTTCCTCCCGCAGAAGACCAAACTGACTTCTTTCCTCAAGTTGCCGGGCAACACACGAGCGAAGCTAACTTGGAAGGATGCTGTCTTGCTCCTGTCGATCGCACTGTTTGGAGGAGTTCTAGCTCCCTCCCTCAACCTGATCGGACTCAACCAGACAACGGCGGTTTCTGCTGCGCTGCTCGGAAACACGGAGACTCTTTTCACAATCGGGATCGCATTCTTCTTCCTCGGCGAACGAGGAAGACCGAGAGATTACGCTGCTATGGGTCTCCTCATCATGGGCGCAGTGATACTGACAACGAACCTGAACTTTCAACAGATTGGTTCTCAAGGCACATTGATCGGCAACGTACTCGTTGTCCTTGCTGCCTTCTTTTGGGGGATCGATAACAACCTTTCACGACCTCTCACAGTCAGAGGAAGCCTTTTGCACGTTGGTTCGTTGAAGAGCATTATCGGTGGTGGGCTACTATTCGCGATCGCTTCGCTCTACGGCTTTCGCTTCGTCCCAAGCATATTTGCGATCTCTTGGCTGCTGATTCTGGGAGTTTTCAGCGTGGGACTCTCCCTGCTGCTTTTCTTGTTCGCGCTCCAACAGATTGGAGCAATGAGAACAGGAGTGATATTCTCGATAGGATCGCTGTTTGGAGCCGTTTTCGCATTTTTTGTGCTTCATGAACCAATCAGCTTGGTGCAGGTTCTTGCAGGCTGCTTGATGCTCTTCGCTATCTACGTACTCTCGATTCCGAAGAAACTGAATCCCAGCTTAGCATAGGGGAGGCGCAGAGCCTTCCAAGTTTATCTTCTATCTTCTTCTTGCGATTGTTTCTGCGATTATGAAGAGCCCGATCAGGATTATGATTAGTGGAAGTATATCCAGCTTCAAGCCAAAGTAGCGTGCGAGTCCTATGAGTAATGCGAGTATGCCAATGCCGAGGCTGAACTTACTCATGCTGACGCCTATGCTGCTTCGGGCTAGGTTCAACCCGATGAGTATGAGCCCTACACCGAGCGCGATCACGGTGCCCACATCAACCCGGAAGGTTTCACCGTAAATCCAAGCCCCGCCGACAAGAATGAAGAACAGTCCCCAAGCCAAGGTCGTCAACATGCGAGCGTTCGTAGTCATCCCTTTCGCCATCCAACTGTTTTCGTTTACCGTAATGTTCGATTATAAGGGTTGAGACCGTAATAAGGTCGAATTGAATCTAACGCGACTGCGATTGCATCAGGACTTGTAGGAGATAGATGTTTGGCCTCGATGGAGGAGCTCATTGAGAAGATCCTAGCCGAGCGCAAAGACTTCACCCACGAGCAGCTACACAAGCTCATTGAAGAGAAGAAGCGCAACTTTGACGGTCTCCTCTCCGACCAAGGTGCCGCTAGACTCGTAGCCGAGGAACTTCTGATCGAAACCGAACATGTCGCTGTTCCGAGCATGATGATTCGAGACTTGGTCGCCGGATTGAATGACACGACTCTGAGTGGGAAGGTCGTGTCCATCGAGTCGTCAAGAGATTTCGTACGGCAAGATGGTTCTACCGGTCGCGTTGTGAACGTTATTTTTGAAGATCTGACTGGTAAGATTCGATGCGCCATTTGGGATGACAAAGCCGATGAAGTCGCCAAACAAGGCGACATAGTAGGGAAATCAATAACGGTAAGGCATGGCTACACACGCGCCGGTCTAACAGGCGAACCGGAACTTAACGCAGGAGAAAGAAGCGAAATCACGATCACTGCTGAAGCCGGCCCTCCAACCGCACGCCCGATCACAGCGATAGGAGCTATACAGGAACCTGTCTTAGAGCTGAACCTGCTCGGCATCATCCATTCGGAACCAAGATTCTACGAATTCGATAGGAATGGGCAGAAGGGCGCGGTGCTGAGAACGATACTTACGGACAATACCGGGTCGATCGCCCTAGTTGCATGGAATGAAAAAGCCGAGGAATTGAAAAACCTCAACAAAAGTGATATCCTACGAGTTCAAGGCGGCAGATTACGTCGAGATAACCTCGGACGCCTAGAGGTGCATCTCGACAACATGGCAAAGGTGACTCTTCTCGAGAAACCGCCAGAAGGCTTTACGATTCCAGAGATGAAGCTTCACAAGATATCTGAATTGAAACCGGACTTGCCAGCAGCGAATCTTGTGGCACGCATTGTCGGAGCGAGTAACGCGCAAGAAGTGCAACGTAAAACTGGCGAGAAGGTTTCAGTCTCACGAATTCTCGTTGGCGATGAGACCGGGATAACCTCTGTTTCCCTGTGGGACGATAAGGCGGCGTTATCGGCTGAGCTGAAAATCGGTGATCTCATCCAGATTGAAGACGCAAGGCCGACCCTGCAACTCGGCCAGGTATCAATAAGCGCAGGAAAAACAGCAGTAATTCAGAAAGTGAGTGAAAAAGGCCTAACAGTAGAGGTCAAGATCAGCAAGATAACTCAGATCGGATCACAACCTGAGCTTGTCGCGTTGGAGGGAGAAGTTGCTACGGATCCCGAGACGAGGGACATAACGACCGGAAAAGGCGAGAACATCCAAGTCACATCAACTCGAATTCGAGACGAGACAGGCGAGGCAAGAGTCTCATTTTGGAGATCACACGCGACCGAAGCTGGCAAACTGAAGCGCGGTTCAAGGATACGCATCTACGGTCTAGTACCCAAACCGGGCCTAGTCAGGTGATACAGAATTCAACACGGTCCAAGCTTCGAAGCTTGAAGTGTTGGCTCGCGCCGAGAGTGCAGGGCCTTCCCCTGATGAGTTCAGGCAGTTCCTTACACTCAAGGAGAACGAGCAGGTTTGGGTTAGAGCGATCGTGCTAGATGCTGAAGACGGGGCTGCGCTGACTTCTATTTGCAGTCAATGCGAGCAACCGGTTGCCCCCTCAGATGACCACTTCGTTTGCTCCACTCACGGGTCGCAGGCTGAACCGACTTGGCTGCTTACAACCCGTATGCGGCTTGACGATGGTACGGACACGATTGTGGCGAATGTTCGAAGCAAAGAACCGCACGCTCTAATCGGCAAGAGCGTGAATTGGGCTCAGAAAGAGATATTAGCGAAAGGAACGAGTACGGTAGCCTTGCCTATCGACGCAACCGGGAAGCTTGCTGGAATGAGGGTAGAAGCCTTCGGCGTCACAAGACGCGATCCTCAAACTGGAAAAATCATGTTTGACACCGACAAATTGTTCTTGCGTGAATAGAGAGTCGTACGCTGAATGAATTATCAACGAGATTTCTGACCTCATAGAAATGCACTCTGCTGAGTTGACGACTTTTTGATGGCGATGAAGCTCGGTCAAGACATTTTCGACTACATCAACACCGTGAAGAATCCAAGCAGTAAGCAAACAATGAAGCGTCGAGTACAGGAGTATCAGCCCAAACTGGAGATAATTGACAGATTCTCAACAATCGATACACGTTACTTCATGGTAGTTTTCTCTGCTGAATGGGATGCTGAATGTCGCGCTCATATTCCCAGTCTAGCGAAACTCCTCATCGCAGCCAAGAACAGCAACGTCTCAGTCAAGGTTGTGGATTTTGACGAGAACCGAGACATCGCGGAAGAGATGCGCGTACTCCGAATCCCAACCATTGTCATTCATGACAAAAGCTGGAGAGAGATCGGACGCTTCGTCGAGAAGACTCAACACGGCGCCACTTTGGAAGAGGAATTGTGGGACATCCTCAGCAAATCCCCCAACTCCAAGCAGCAGACACCGTCAATCTCATACCCCGAAATACTGACCGGTCCAACTCATTCCCGGCGTGCATAGTCTCTTTCGAGAACTGCCACGTATTTGTCCCAAGCTTCACTGATGCTTTTGATGTCTTCCTCTCTTGTCGGCGCCCCATGAATCTTGTAATGTTCCTTGAAGGTCATATCCAGCTTCGTCTTTTTGGGACCAAGACTCGATAATCGGTAGTCACCGATCTCATCGCAGTCCTGCCCAGGAGAATCCAAATGCCAAGCCCTTGGAGGCTGGAGCGTCACGATATTTACAGCGTTCCTGATCTTGCCTCCTCGTCGGTAGATATAGCTGTAGACTACACGACGTTTCGTCTTCTGCAAGATTATTCTCTTCCTCTTTGAACCTATCATCTTCCTGTCGTCTTCCCTGAAGTCGGTACACCAATCGTAGACGAATCGTAGAGGAGCGTTAATGGTCTTTGAAATGTACATGGTGTGGTTCGCAGTCAACACGTCAGCGCCTCTCGATATATCATGCCTCCGACCTTTTCTCTCTTTGGATAGAACAGGAGAAGCTTGTGTACCTCCAACTCATACTCCTTGCAAATACATGAGAATTGATATTCTGCGATAATATTCATCGCGCCATGAAACATCTTGCGGTCGGCATATTCCACGACGATACGCTCAGTCGAGAACTGGGTAAGAAGGATACTGAGACCGATATAGTGATTCTCAACAGGAAGATGGATGAGCACATACTCACTTTCATGTACCCTCTCGAAGACAAACTATCAGCAAAAAGCGAGATAATCTCCAGCATTGACGTAGCCATAGTTACGTTCACCGAGATGACAAGAGAACTGGGGGAGACAGTCGTGATGCTGGACTCTCTGGGGATTTCCAAGGGAATCGCCGTAGCCTCACCGTACGCGATGCCTGACCGCATAACAGCGATAATCAAAGAGACGTCTCTCAAGTCGTTCATCATTGAAAATAGGGACCCAGCGAAGATCCTGGGACTTCTCAAAAACATTCACCCAGATAGGGATACAGTATCTCCGCCTGTGGTTGTGGTTGACAACTCGTTCAGTGTTAGGGGAGTGGGTGAGGTAATACTCGGGTTTGTGAAGAGAGGTATCGTAAGGAAATACGACAAGCTCTCGTTGTTGCCAGCAGGTAAGGAAGTGATGGTTCGTTCAATACAAATGCAGGATGAAGACTACGATGAAGCCGAAGCTGGATCAAGAGTTGGCCTAGCCATTAAGGGTGCGACTGTTGACGAGATGGAAAGAGGCTCAGTTCTATGTGTTCCTAGTGATGCTAAGGTGAGTACAACAGTAGACCTCTCCTTCATGAAGAGCCCATTCTATTCCGACGACGTTAGAGAGGGTGCTTTCCATGTTACTGTGGGCATGCAGACGATCCCCGTTACAGTCACCAAGAAGAGCGAAACCTCTATCGCTATCGAATCTGAAAAACCGATAGTCTACACGCCGAGAGACACTTTCCTATTACTAGACCTGAATGCCAAGAAGATGCGCATCATAGGCAAAGGAACTGCATTGTAGAACTGAGACGCGCAGATGAAACATAGGGAGGGTTGTGAATGACCGTGAACGGAGAGGGATCTACTGGAGATTCGAAAATGAAGAACCGTAAGGTGGTAGTTTCAAGAGACGGCCCTTATCTTGTTTCCGGCAACTTGCCTCTCGCTGAGAAGATCATAGTATCAGACATTGAGGGTACCCCTGTCAAATGGGAAGAGGGCCGTCACTACCCAAATCAGGAAAAGTATGACCTTTGTCGTTGCGGGCGATCGGCAAACAAGCCCTATTGCGACAAAACGCATACGAGGATCATCTTCGATGGCACCGAGACTGCCATTAGGAAAAAGTATGCTGAACAGGCCCACACGATATCAGGGCCTAACTTAGTCTTGACTGATGCCCACGCATTTTGTGCTGCTGCAAGGTTCTGCCACAGGGCAGGCGGGGTTTGGAAACTCACAGAAAATTCTGACAATACAAAGGCGAGGGAAATTGCGATTCAGGAAACATGGGACTGCCCCTCAGGAAGGCTAGTGGTCTGGGACAAAGATACTGGAAAATCAATTGAGCCTCAGTCAGAACCACGTATCAGTCTAGTAGAGAACCCACGAGAAAAAAGTCACGGACCAATTTGGTTGGAAGGCGGGATACCTCTCGAGTCATCAGACGGGACCGGATACGAAACGAGAAACCGCGTTACCTTGTGTCGTTGTGGAAAATCAGAGAACAAACCCTTCTGCGACGGCAATCACACCTGAATACAGAAATCCCTGCCAGAATAGAGGTAACGTCCTAGATCCGCACACGTAAAGAGAATGGCACGATGATTGGGATGATCTCCATTCCACGTGCTTCTCGTTCATTTTCGCTTCTTCTCGTTTGAGTTGGAGAAGCAGACTAACCCTCCAAGCTGACTGAGACGAAGCCCCGGTCCAGTCTTAGCGTTGACGATTGTAGTCTTGATGCCTTTGTTCTTTGAGATCTGTAGAAGTCTCTGGATTCTACCTTTGTTCTTGGTTTCCGCAAGGTATCTGTCAGTTAGAACAATTTGATCTGGCCTGAGGTCACTTTGTCCTTGCCGACCATAAACTAGGCTCTCTATTTCCTCAAGTGCGTACGACACTGCCTCGCCGCTATCTCAGGTTGAGACTCCTCTCCAAGACTGCGGCAATACCATCAGCATCTCGAGATCTCGTCTCACCAATCACATCGTGGAACTCTTTAGTTCTCACGAGCTCATGGACTTCGTGAGGTTGGCCCGCGGAGCCCACCAATTCTCCGAAGGTTGCAGCATTGGGGCCATCTCGAACAAGCCACGCATGATGCCTTCGGATATGCGTGAGGAAATCCTTTGCGTAGTCTGTCCTCGCAGGGGCCGCGACTAGTGTGCTTCTGACTCCTTCTTTGAACATTGGCCGCAACGCGTTCACAATTGACTCATAGAAATCGTACAGCGTCTTTCCATCTTCACGTTCCACTATGCTATCCCGTTTCACTAATTCGCTGAAGACGCGCCACAGAACCGCCCTTCTCTCCTCAAACCCAACCAGAACAGCTATAGGATATCCGCGTTTGTAGCCGCGCTTTCCTCTAGTCAAAGGTCAATCACCAAAAGTCAGAGCTGGCCCATGTTCCTACGGTGGGGTAAGAAGATCCATTGCCAGCCAGATCTTCTTTTCTTGGATTCGCAACAAGAGATCCGCACACAAGGAAAACGTTGAACGACGACGAGTGTTCAAATTCGGGCGCCCGCACCAGCCTACCCACACACAAAACCAGTTGTTCAAATTACAACGCTCGCTCCAAGAGATCCACCCACACACAACGACTCGTCGATGCCGTTACTTGGTTAATGTAAAGGGCACCTCCGTCTCGGCGCTCAATTGTCTAAGCATCTTAATCGTCTCGAGATCCAGTGCCACGCCTATCTTCTTTCTGATTTCTTCTGTGTATGCCGACTTCTCGCCTGCGATGTATATCTCTTCGACTCCAGGCAGCTTCTCGCCCGACTTGAGTGATCCGATCAACTGGTCCATCCGATGCTTGAATTCGGACAACGGCATGAAAGACTCCGGATTGATTGCTCCAAAGAAGTGGCCCACATTGGCCGGATCAGGACCTTGCGTCTCTCCGACCGTCGAGCCGAAGTGTGCTCCTGTAAGGATGCCACAGAAAATGTCTACGACGGCCGCCAAACCGTAACCCTTGTGGCCTCCGAGAACCTCACCTAGTCCCCCCAGAGGAAGTAGCGCACCCTTCGATATGCTGCTCGGGTCATCTGTCAAGTTCCCCTCCGGATCAATGCCCCAACCCATAGGAACTTTCTTGCCGAGCCTCTTGGCTACCTCCATCTTTCCGATCGGCGCCACACTAGTAGCCATATCGAGTACGAATCCTTTCCCACCCGTCGGCACCGCGACACACAACGGGTTAGTGCCTATCATCTTCCCTCTTGAGAAGGTAGGGGTCACCAACGGCCGGGTATTCGTCATGACAAGTCCGATTAGGTCGTGCTCGAGCTGCCATGAGGCCGTAGAATCCGGCGATTCCGAAGTGGTTACTGTTGCGAACACCGACCAAACCGACATGACTCTTCCTTGCCTTTTCGATTGCAAGACTCATCGCCCTGTAAGACACGACTTGACCCAATCCAAAGTCGCCGTCCACCAAAGCCGTGACCGGGGATTCGCGAATCGTCCTTATGTTTGGATGTGTTCTTACCACATCGTTATTCAGGCCATCAGTGTAACGCTTCAGTCTTGCAACTCCATGAGACTCTATGCCTCTGAGGTCTGCTTTGACCAAGTTCTGACCCGTAATTGTCGCATCCTCGTCAGGCACGCCGAATTTCTGCAAAACCTGCACAACGAAATCAGTCAGGGCTAGATAGTCTACGCGCACGTACATGCTCTCGACAAGTTCGCCCTTCTCTCTCATGTTGGAAAAAGGCGAATACGATCGATTAATAACCTATCGTCCGCCACCGGGTCGGCTGGTGCGGCTGTCAAGACAAAAATTCTCGGCGCCTAGAAGCTCTCTTCTAACTAGTTTTCGGAATCGAGGTGAAAGGGGGCGGCTTCGAATACTAGGTTCGTTTCATGTATTTCTCTACAGCGGCTTCCGCGCTCAGTTGCTCATGAACTATGCCACAGAGCACTTGGACCATTTTTGTTGGATCATCGGCTTGAAACACATTTCTTCCAGCCGAGACACCGCATCCGCCGGCTTTCACCGAATCATGGACCATTCGGAAGAACTCCTCATGTGTCTCCGTTTTTGGTCCGCCCGCCATAACGACAGGCACCGGGCATCCTAGCACAACCTCTCTAAACGATTCAATGCTTCCTGTGTAGTTGGTCTTGATCACATCCGCCCCCAGTTCAGCGCCAACTCGTAGCAGCATGCGCAACGACTTCCACGTCAAATTCGTTCTTGATCTTCTCTCCTCTGGGGTACATCATCGCGAGAAGGGGGATGGACCATTCTCCACAGATCTTAGCGGTGCGTCCGAGGAATGCCAACTGATCGGGTTCAGTCTTGGATCCTATGTTTATGTGAACAGAAACGGCGTCTGCTCCGAGCTTTATCGCTTCGTCAACATCAGCAACGGCGATCTTGTTGCCTGGGTCGGGGCCCAGATTGGTGCTCGCAGACATATGCATAATGAGACCGATGTCCTTTCCATATCCTCGATATCCTGCCTGAATGATTCCCTTGTGCTCCACAACTGCATTTGCCCCGCCTCTCGAGACAGCGTCGACAGTCTCATTCATCTTGCGGAGTCCGCGCACCGGCCCCAAGGTGACTCCGTGATCCAGCGGGATGATTACAGTTCTCTTGGTCTGTCTGTTCATTATTCTGTCCATTCTAATGGTCTTGCCAATCTGTAGCATAGTATCGCCCCCGAGGTGTTCTGAAAGAAGGACTGTCTCGCTTATGTTTTTCGTCACCTGTCTTTATGACGCACTGTTAGGGCGATCTGAAAGATTCTTTGGAATTTAACCTCTGGAAAGACGCGTTGTGTGTGATTCTAGCTTGGTGCGTACACACACAAAACCGGATACATGCGGCGTGCCCGCAAACGAAGATGACATAAGAAAGGTCCAGTGTAACCATACTGCAGCTGCTCCTGATTCAAGGTTCGGTGGCGGGAAAGGTGAGCTCTTGACGGCTCGTACGTTTTGGGCGTGGAGACCTACTGCCTTGCTCGTTCTGATGCTAACGCCTCTGATGGTTGGAGCTCCCCTTACTCTATCAGCTTACGCTCTTGATGCAACTTCTGCACTCACAGAGTGGACAATTCCAACTCCCGATAGCCAACCGACCGGCTTGGCATTGGATCCGTCCGGGAAATGCTGCTGGTTCGTGGAATCAGCTGGCAACAAGGTAGCTCATCTGGACCCGTCAACTAACAGCTTCCGAGAATGGGCAATCCCCACACCTAGCTCAAGTCCTACAAGCTTGGCGTTAGCAGTGATATCAGGATCGCCGGTTGTTCTCGGAACCGAGTCCGCCAAGAACAACGTGTTTGTCTTCTTCCCAAGCACGGGTATATTCAAAGAGTACAACTTGCCCGAAGATCCACGCCCCAAGTACATTTCGATTGAGCCTGCGGAGAAACAGATCAGAGCATGGTTCACTAACCTCAATGGGAATTCGATAGGCGAGATCGTCTACGATACTGATTCAGGTACCGCGGAGCTGTACCGACTGACACTTCCGGCGGGTGCGGGCGGCGGAGCCGAAGGTGTCCACGCGGGTCCAGGAGTCATCTGGCTCGCCGGTGTCAGCGCCATCGTCAACTGGGACATAGCCGCTAGTCAGTTCACCACTTGGGCTATCCCGTCTCATCCTTCAAATCAGGCTGCCTTCGTCGATGTCGATCAGCTAGGCCAAGTCTGGTACACTTCAACAAGCCCCGGCGGGACCGGCACCGCCAACTATGTCGGTGTCTTGCGGAATGACAACACTTACACGGAGTGGCAAGTCCCAACTGTTAGTGCTGATGCCCAAATAATCAGCATAAATCCGGTGACGCAGAACCCTTGGATTGCAGAAGGAGCAGACAAGATTGCAGAACTTGACCCGTCTACCGGTGGAATCATTACGAATTCGCAGCCAACCACCACCCGATCCAGTCTCATAAGGGGAGAGCTCTTCACATACGTGGCTGGCCCAATGCTCCCCTCAACCGCCACCGTCACTCCAACGTCGAGTACCCCCGCTACTTTGAGTGCGGAACCGTTTACAGAGTGGATGTTGCCTGCTGGAAGTCGGCCTCATGACCTAGTCGTTGACGCGTCAGGCGACGCGTGGGCACTAGAATCTTCAGCTAACAAGGTCGCAAGAATTTCACTGAAGTCGGACTACGTCATCAAGTGCGATCCATCATCACTGATTGTTGTGCAAGGCGCCAACGGGACGAGCACATGTACGGTGACCTCGATCGATGGCTTTACTTCGGCCGTCGAGCTTGCAGGCTCCTGGTCAGGAGCACGAGCGGAAGGCGTTGCTTTCACGCTTCCAACTCCAATCACTCCTCCCCCTGGTAGAGGAGTCGCATCAACGTTGATTATTTCGGCGGGTCCAATAGCCTCCACCGGAACGTTCACTTTTCAGGTAACGGGAAAAAGTGGCTCACTGACCCATGCTGCGAATCTGACCGTTACGATTGCTTCCGGGGTGGCCGATTTCGCGATCATGACCTCCCCAACACATCTATCCATTCCTCCTGGTGCATCTGCCACCTCGGCCGTCACGATCCAATCGCTTGGAGTATTCTTTTCGCCAGTAAATCTCACGAGTTCCGGTCAACCGGACGGGATGGCTGTAGTGTTCGGAACGACTCCCATAACGCCGCCGATAGGCGGAACGGTATCGTCACTCGTCACAATCACTCTCTCAGGTGCACCCATAGGAAATCACATAATCACTATTGCCGGAATCAGCGGCTCGCGCAGCCACAGCGCGACAATCACAGTCGAGATTCCCGGCAATGCCGGGCCATGCTTGATTGCTACCGCCACTTACGGGTCCGAACTTTCGGACGAAGTCCAGTTCCTGAGGAACTTCCGTGACAGATCGATCATGAAAACGACTGCGGGATCGACCTTCATGGTCGCTTTCAACGTGTTCTACTATTCGTTCAGCCCAACGGTTGCGCAATTCATTAGAGAACACCAGACCGCGAGAACCATCATGAAACTCGCTCTCTATCCTCTAATGGGAATCTTGAGGATCGGAGCTGCAGTGTTCGACCTCTTCCCAATGAATCATGAGGCGGGCGCGGTTGCATCCGGGCTTCTGGTAAGTTCACTCATGGGTCTAGTGTACTTAACCGGACCACTCACTCTTGTGCTTGTGTATTCTTCGAGGGCACGTCGAATTGCTAGGAGGTCTCAAGTACCCATAGTGGCGGTTCTATTCAGTGCCATTGTTGCTGTGGCTTTCATAACCGCTCTTGGCGCTCCAGCTGTTGTGACGATGGCTGCAACATCAACGATCGTCCTCGCAGGTCTCGCCGCCTCAGCTTTGTTCGCCTCACAGGCGATGGCTGCTATCGCCGCCCAGACTCGAATCCGGAAAAGAATAGGTGGCTAGAAAAGCCGTTCAGGCTCTGAAGCAAGAGTAGAGAGATTCTCTTCTACACTTTGGATCAAGTTTCAACGAATAGCCGAGACTTTGACTTCACGAGTCCGGGTCAGATCAAAGATGAGATCGAGAGGGCCAATCGGCAGGTCGTCGAAAGGATGATGGAATCTGACCCTGTTGTGTGTAGTTGCCTAGGTGCGGCATCGGAATTTGAACCGTCATAGGAGAGGCGTTCGTTTTTCGTCGTCGGAGCTAATGGTGTGGGCGGCTAGGTATGCACAGACTCGTTCTTCTGCATGCTCGTCTTCTTGCTAGCTGAGAGTCTGAGTATCTGCTCCATTCCGCATTTCTCAGAGTCGATGGGTTTCAGCTCTATCCAACCATTCTTTTCAGCGTTGATTAGGAATTCCTGTCCGCGGGTTGTGCGAGCGATCACAGTACACCAACCCTCCGAGCATCCCACGCCTCCTAGGGATATGTCGGCGAATTCGGCTGAGAAATCTTCGCAGGCTTTGCAGTTTGCTCGTCTAAGCACATCCAGCTCCTTGATCGGAACATTCAGTGTCTCTTGTTTTCCAGTGTAGACTCGGAATTCTCCGCTCTTCATCTCGAACCGACTGACCTTGCTCAACTCAACATTCTTGGTTTGGAGGTAATCTCCGAGTAGTTTGTCGTAGTGATAGCTTTCCATGCAGAATAATCCGATCGCAAGTGAGACTGTGCTCGCAAGTTTCTTCGCGCCGAGATGTGATGTCTGCATTCTCCTGTATGTTCGGATCTGGCACGGAGTGCCTATACTATTGCGACCTTCTTCTTTCCATCTATTCCTGTGCGGCTGACATGAGGCCGATCAATGTTGGAGAGGGAGTGTACTTCGTCCCCGCGGCGTTCAGAACATCGGAGTAATCCAGCGCGACGCTCGGAATCGCTTTCCACGACATCTGTTTGTCGAGGGATGTGACCACGGCGGCATCGACCTTGCCGCTTTCAAGCGCATATCCAAGAACCGAGGTGACGACTCCGCCATCTTGGCTCTTTTGCAGAATCTCTTCTTTCATGGAACGAGCGTTCGCTATTGTGTTGTAGATGCCGATCGGCTCGTCAGCGTCTCTAGGTCTTCCAAAGATTGCTTTCTCAACTTCGTCTATTGGGAATGCTGCGCCCGCGCATGAGTAGTAGCAGACTTGGCAGAGTTCGCATTTCCCCTTCATCGTGGGATTCTCGCCTTGCATCTGAAGAATGTATACTGGGCAGGATGCGACGCAGCCGCCGCAGGATGTACAAAGATTACGATTCAACACTTCGGATATGAGCGAGCCGAAGAGCTTCGGTTTGGCAACGGTTGCGGTCTGCATGTGACGCACTTTCGCGCAAGACGCGGGGCTTCACTCATAGGCCTTTCGCTTGTCGAATAATGGCAAATAATCAGCAATCATTTCGGCTCATATGACTTCGCCCCGATTACCGTTGAGCACGTAAGGGCTCAGGCGTGCTTACTCGAGTAGTAGCTTTCTGATCTTGCGATTGAGTTGCTCGCTGGAACATGCGATCAGCGAATCATATGCCTCGGTGATCGGGTTGCCTCGAATATCGGTTGTGACGCCTCCCGCCTCTTGCAGTATCAAAAGTCCGGCGGCTACGTCGACCATTCTACTGTTCTTGGTGAAGTCGAGGAAGCCGTCGAGTGTTCCGCATGCGGTGTAAGCGAGCGATATTGCGCATGATCCGACGCTACGAAAGCTCTTCAATGAGGCGCCGAATTTGCGAAACGCCTCCATGCACCTCATGAATTTCTTCTCTTCCGCTGCAGTGTGAAGGTCCAAGTCGAACAGGCATTCCGCGAATGGCCTTTCTTGGTTTGGGTGAATTTCTGAGTCGTCTAGGAACGCGCCTTTTCCTTTTTCCGCAGAGAACATCTTTCGATTCATCGGTTCATAGATCACGGCCATCGTGGGCTCTAGATCTGGGAAGGTTCGAACTTCGATGGAGACTGAGAAGAGTGGAATGTTTCGTTTGTAATTTGAACTTCCGTCGAGCGGGTCGAGGATGACCCTGTACTGGGGCTTGCCAAACACGACTCGGCCAGCTTCTTCAGACATCACTTCGATGTTGTCGATCTCTTTCAGGCGTTTGAGCACGATCTTTTCGGAGAGATCGTCAGCACCGATCGTTACGTCTCCGGAGTCTCCGACCCCGATCACTTCGGCTAGATGCTTCTTGCCAAAGTCTCTTGCAAGCGCGTCTCCGGCCTCACGCGCGATCGAGATGAGATCTTGTAGTCTCAGCGCGTCTCCCAGCTAGTATGTGGCAACCTTTGTTACACCGGGAATCTTAAGCATCTTCTGAATCGCCTCGCCGGAAGGCTCTCTTTCGACTACTAGCGTGAGTTTCGGTTCTGGAATCAGATCGGGATCGTCAGCGACGGCTTGTCGAATCGAGATCCCCTCCTGAGAGATCAGTGAAGAGGCTTCTGTGACTATTCCGACGGCGTGCGGATCCGCATAGATTTCGATTACACGATAACCGAGAAAACGCGCGACATTGGGGAGGAAGGGGCCTGCGGGTTTCAATCCTTTGAAGACAGGTTGGAGCATTGGGTCAGACTCTATGAGTTCGGCTGTTTCCCTGACGGTTCGCCGATCCACTCCAATTGCTCTAGCCATCTTGAGTTCCGATTGTTCTACGTCTCCGCAGAAGATCTTGCCTTCCTTGACGCTTAGTCCAAGTTCGACTAGTGCTCTGGCTACTTTGAGGCGTCCGGGGTATTCGTCGAGGCGGTGGGATATCTGTCTCCACATTTGTACTTCAACGTACATAATAGCACAACGAAGCTTTAAATTAGACGTTGCATACTCGGCGAGCCAATCCGGAGGTCAAATTCGATGACAGGTGACTGCGTTTGGACGGCACACAACCATAGCCTACTTGACTGAACGCCCCGCCCCCATACGAAGACCTCGTCGACTCGACCTCCGTGAATTTCTGGTGAAATGAAATGTCGAACAGTATTAGAAACCACTGTGCAACGTTCCTGAACCAAGATGAAATACCGACCTCGTGGTACAACATCCAAGCCGACCTTCCCGAGCCTTTGCCACCACTACTGCACCCCGGCACGAAAGAGGCGCTGAGCCCAGGTCTAACTCCTCGAATATGGGCAGAAGAACTCGTCCGACAGGAAGACTCGAAAGAACGCTACATCACGATACCCGACGAAGTCCTCGACGCCTACCTGCGCTTACCCCGACCCACACCACTATTCCGAGCAAGACGACTCGAAGCGTATCTGAAGACGCCTGCGAAGATCTTCTTCAAATGCGAATACACGAACCCTGCCGGTAGCCACAAGCCGAACACGGCGATCGCTCAAGCATACTACTGCAAGAAGCAGGGAGTAGAGCGAATCGTCACTGAAACAGGCGCTGGCCAATGGGGATCCGCCCTTGCGATGGCGTCCGCTTTCTTCGACCTCAAATGCCGAGCATACATGGTTCGCGTCAGCTACAATCAGAAACCGGGCCGCCGAATCATGATGGAAACATGGGGATCAGAAGTATTCCCATCCCCAAGCAACAAGACAAAATTCGGCCGAAGCCTACTCAAGAAGAACAAGAACCATCCAGGCACATTAGGAATTGCAATCAGCGAAGCTCTTGAGGACACGCTCGCCCGCGAAGATACACGCTACTGCCTCGGATCAGTACTCAACCACGTGCTGATGCACCAAACCATCGTTGGATTGGAGGCAAAGAAACAATTCGAGAAACTGGACACCTATCCCGACGTAGTCATTGGCTGCATCGGCGGCGGATCAAACTATGCAGGCTTCTCCTTCCCATTCATGATGGACAAACTGCAAGGAAAGAAGAACACCGAATTCATTGCATGCGAGTCA
The DNA here is from genome assembly GCA_963706285.1 of Candidatus Bathyarchaeota archaeon. Taxonomy (GTDB): domain Archaea; phylum Thermoproteota; class Bathyarchaeia; order 40CM-2-53-6; family 40CM-2-53-6; genus CAVPLU01. The sequence continues at coordinate 6,823 of CAVPLU010000016.1, read as the reverse complement.
AAAGCAGTACCACACACCACACGAGGCGTCTATACGTACGACTTCGGAGACACAGCCGGAATGACACCACTCGCGAAGATGCTGACGCTCGGACACATGTACGCTTGCCCACCGATCCACGCAGGCGGCCTACGATACCACGGAATGGCGCCACTCATCTCCTACCTCATCAACAAGAAATACATGAAATCCAGTCGCCTACGGACAGAACGAAATATTCGACGCCGCACTACTCCTAGCACGCACAGAAGGACTCATCCCAGCACCCGAAACATCACACGCCATAAAATGCGCAATAGACGAAGCGCTCGCCTGCAAGAGGAGCGGCGAGGCGAAAGTGATAGCGTTCAACTGCAGCGGCCACGGACTCCTAGACCTATCAGCATACGAAATGTTCCTGGGCAAGAAACTCAGCGAATACGAACCAGCAAAAATCACCGTACCAACATACGTCAAATAAACAACCAATCTCCATCAATACGCACCCCTCTTTTTTCTTAAATCCGATTTTTCTTGTTATGAATCCAAGTGCCCATATTGAGACACGTGTCCGCGTGCTCACTCTCTGCCAAACTACGCATTTCCAAAACCTCAATAGCGAGAATCCGATGCTCGCACCAAGCACGGCACACATCTAAGTCCAAAAACCACGAACGACGACGGTTCAAATCTAGATGCCCGCGCCATCGTCCGTCAAGATAAAGGGGAAGCTGTCAAGTAATGCCGCAAGGTCTCAAGATGACAGAATTGGCGCGTTTCGCTTCAGACTGTAGACGGTGAATTGATTCAATTGTCGTTTGAAATCCAAGAACTAGCTGACATCATAAGAGTGATTGTTCTTCTTAGCCTACGCAAGGGCGATCGGCACGAGTTCCTGTCACTTAAGCGACGGATAGACAAGATCTGTGCAGGCCCTCACGTCCACGTCGAAATGAATGACCTCGATCGAGCGTTGAAAGAGATGGTTTCCGAGGGACTCGTTCTGTTTCAAGAGGGAGCGGTTCAGCTGACTGATCGAGGCGTCAGACTCGGCGAGGAATGGCGAAGGCTCCTCTTGAAGAAGGACCCTGTGATCGAAGTTGTAGCTGGATTAGCTGATGGATCAGTTACCGGACTGGTTGTCGTGCTTTCCGCATTCATTGCAGGCCTATCCACCAGCGCTGCAACGTTCGCAGCCTTTCTGACGCTGACCTCTGTCGCGATCACCAATTTCTCCAGTTTCATGCTTGGCGGCATCACTGAGGACTTGGCAGACTTGGTGAACCTGCGGGCATTGATGGACTATAGTGTGAACGATATTCCTGACAAGATGGAAAGAGACAAGTCTCTGGCAGTGCTCAGGCACCTATTCACCGTTCTTCACAAAGAGATACAGAATCCAGATGCGAACGATCATCAAGCCCGAGTAGCTGGGATCTGTAACTAGAAATCAACCTATGAACAGTCCTATCAGGGCACCCATGGCCAATCCTGGCAGTACCTTGATCACTGCCCAAGTCGAGGAGTCACACTCGACATGGCAGGATATTTGTGCTATTGGCTGATCGAAAGCCCCAGAGACACGCTGGTCATTGGAACGACAGACTCGGTGGCTACTAACATAGATGTGGCTGAAGCGGACTTTTGGAACGCACGTCATCATGAATACCGGAGCCGCCTTGGTCTATATCAAACCTAATCTGGGCAATCAGTGACTTTGTACCGGGATTGGCGACAGGGTGGTCAGCAAGCCCGTACGGTCTTGTATGGACTTTGGATTTGAGGCAAGGTCGAAGTTCTATGACGGGACGGAATTCGACGCAACCCAATTGACGGCACCTGACATCAAGAACTTCCTCAAACCGATCCAACGTGAGAGTCTGGGAGGGCGCAGGGGCTTACATAATGTTCCTATGCTTCCAAGAGAAGATTCCGCCCTTCGACAATCCGAAAGTGAACAGGCCATTGCAGCAGCTCTTGACGGAAGGAGCTTGTGGACACTGTATTCCTAGGCCAAGCAGAACCACTCTACAGCATAATCCCAAGCGGAATGGTTTCCAGAAGATTAAAACGCTCGGTGACGCGAACATCTCTCTCACCGTGAGCCTGCTCCAGGAATTGGGCTACGGCTAACCCTGATCACGTCAGTGATGTCATGCAATAGGTGCCTATTGCTCGATATTCAAGACGGCCGGCGGCTCTCCCCCCCCCACGGGTGCATGCGCACCAAACTAGCCACACATATTCATGGGAGGCGATGATCCACGCTTTCACCTTGACCTCAAGAGGAAGCGGGGCATCTCGTATTGCGAGCATGGCTTGAGCCGTCGTTTGTCGTCGTTATTGGCATTGTGTGGGAATCTCTTGGTGCGGGAATCCAGATATGAACTCTCATGGGAGGCGTGATTTACCAACTCGTCCCCCTATACTCCCTCCTGCCATCTCTCCATAGGAGGATCTACTTCGAGCGAAGCAGGATCTGGCTGTGTTTTCCCATGGCAAATAAGGCGCGATCCAGTCTGCGGAATGGCGGGTATTCTATCGAGTTCCAAACCCTACTTGGCACTTGCCTGACCCAGCTATTGAAGCCGATTCGATAGGATTCGTACTCTCTCTCATCGTGGATCAGCTCGCCTGCTCGCGCAATCTCATCACTACGACCAGAGATCAAGAGGTGTGCCTTGAGCACATACTGATCCCAAACCGGGTACTTGCGTGGGCTTATGATGTGGCATATGAAGAAGCGTTTCACCAGTCCTTTCGAAAATGTTTCCGCAAATTTGACAACAGAGCGATCTTCCTTGAACCTCAACTTGTTCAATTCGCGCAAGCGTCTGATGACTGGATGAGGATCCCAGCTGGGTACTGGTCTGTATTTCCAGCCAAACAGATACCTCACATCATCTGCGGTGAGTTTCCCACCCTTCCACTTCAAATGCTCCAAGAACTTAGAGTTCCGGATGCTGCGTGTTCTCTTCGTAGAATTGCTCCCAATAGTCAACAAGGTCCTCTGGAGAGCTACACGTGGTCTTGGAAAGTTTAGCAAACACGGATCAGTCTATCTCCAAATCCCATGCTGATGGCTTCCAGCTTATGCGGCATTGACTAATCCTGTTTTCTAGATGCCAAACAGATGCTCCATCTGAGGGTGTCCAAAGGGTTAGATAGAATGTTCGTTAGATTGCTGATTGACGCTCTTTGATTGGTGAGGTTGCGAAGAAAGTTGCTCAGGATCTCGATCGCCGGATCGTTGAGCAGGACCTTGGCGACCCATTTCTGGGCAATCGCAACTATCGAGCGTATCCTCTAAACCCTAGCAACCTCACGCAAATTCGACGCGTAGAGAGTGGCAGGAAACTTGCCTTCATAGATGGTGGGAATCAGGAACTTATCGGCGCACCAAACTTCTCTGTCCAACTCAACAGAACCTACTTCAACCTCTTCGCGAGAGCGAAGATGACGCAACCGAAGTCGCTGCCAAACAAGGTTGAGTTCATCTCAGTCACACACGCCGACTTCAAAAACGGGAAGATACGCTACCACACCTCAACGTTTCCAGCGAATGAGAAATGTTCCAGTTTTGTTCCTGACTTGTCCAGCATTTCATTTGATTCGGCGGACAAGAGAATCATGGTAGGTAATGCACGTGCAGATATTCGACGTGTTGCTTCCATAACCAGAAGATTCGCTGAATGGCAATGTGCCAAACAAATACTTGAGAATGAACTTGATCGAAAGGATATCTTGGTAATGGACGGTACGCTCTGGACAGGTTTTCCGAACGAGTCCAAGTATGCCAGAGCCGCATACACAACGGCGAATGAGAAAGGTATCCTTTGCACAGGCTTATCGAAAACCAGTCGCCTCCTAACTACTACCGGCCTATCTCTCTCGGGTGCTGTTAGAAGGCTTGCTTTGGACAACGAAGTCGGACCGGTGTGGTATTATTATCCTATTGCGGATTCACTGAGTACGGATCATCAGGCGGCCATTTTCCTGTTAAAGCTCAGCGATCAGTCACGACGCATCTTCAGATACGAGATCAATTCAGGGCAAGCAAAATCTCTCAATCCTGAGGAGCTTAATGAGATCTTCAGCGAGTTATCGATCAACGCGAGCGACCTCAGTTTTCCTGGCTACCCTTATGGCCTGATTGACGCGGATGATAATGCCCGCGTCAGGTTCGAAGAACTGGAGACATATCGAGTGTTATTGTTATCTGAAATCTCTAAGCTTGGTTCTGCTGCGAAATTCGTTCGCCATATGCAATCAAGTGACGCTCACGATGTTTTGAATGGCCTCCGGGGGGCCTCGTAGGCTTGACAGTCTGCGGGCAGATTGTTGCTGGCGAAATAGGCAAGATCCTCATACGTGAGAAGAGCGGCGAGAAAATCGAGCTCGGAGACTTGCTCGTGGTCGAGGATGCTGAAGGCCTTCTCATAATGCAGGTCTACGATCTTCTTTATGGAAGCCAGATATCGAAAATGGCAAGGGAACAGATTGCCGGCCTGAAATTGGAGGGTTTCGGCGTCGGGTTAGAGTTCTTTGAACCGCAGCTGAGAAACTATGTGATCGCGCAGGCGAAAGCGGTCCTACGAGTCACCAGCAAACCTCAAGCGGCAAAGACACTTCCAGATTTCTTCGGAACAGTAAGACACGCAGAAGCGAAAGACCTGCAGTTCCTGAGCAGGCCGAAGAATCCAATTTACCTCGGCAAGGTTCGCAGCGGCTCGAAGGTCATGGATGTTCCGGTCTACTTGGACGGGTTGGAGGCTCTGGTTCACCACATACTCATCCCCTCCGCTACCGGCAGAGGGAAAAGCAACTTGGTCAAGGTCATGCTCTGGAGCATTATCGGTCAACACAAGTTTGGCGTCTTGGTCTTGGACGCTCATGACGAGTATTACGGCCGAACGGGCGTAGGTCTCAAAGACCACCCGACAGCCAGCGGCGGGCTAGCGTACTATTCGGTGAATCCGTCGCCCGGCACAAACACCCTAGTAATGAGTCTCAAGACGATTCTGCCCTCACACCTTGAAGGTATTATCTCGCTCACTGAAGCTCAGGGGCAGGCTGTGCGCAGATACTACACAGAATATAGGGAAAACTGGATAGAGAATATTATCCGAGGAACGACAATAGAAGGCGTGAAGGACGTCACGCTCGGCGTCCTGCAGCGAATCATCAACACCAAACTATCCATCCACATTAAGGACGGAAAGATTGCCTGCAGGAATAGGCTCTTCAGCGCCACCGCGGGCGAGTCTACAGTCAAGGAGATCGTGAACGCGCTCGAGGACGGCAAGATCGTCGTTATGGACACGTCAAAGATCGGCGACGAGGCCGAGCTTCTAATTGGAAGCATGATCGCAACAAACGTCCTCGACAGTTACCAGAACAGCAAAGCCGAGGGAACACTCAAGGACAAGCTCCGGTTAGTATCGTGATCGAGGAAGCCCCTCGAGTACTAGCAAGCGAAAAACTGCAGGCTGGGGAAAACGTTTACAGCCGGATCGCGAGGGAAGGGCGAAAATTCAAGGTAGGCCTGATAGCGATAACCCAGCTTACAAGTGTGATTCCACGCGACATTCTAACGAACATTAACACGAAGATAATCCTTGGAAACGAGATGGCTACGGAGAGACGTGCGGTAATAGATAGCGCCGCTCAAGATCTCGAAGACGACGACCAGATGATAGCCAGCCTCGATAAAGGCGAGGCGATAGTCACCAGTATATTCACAAGATTCGCCGTGCCGATACAGATACCCCTCTTTGAGAGCCTCGTCAAGGAACAGAAGGCCGCTCGGAAGCAGTCAGATTTGGAGTACACTGGGTAGACGCTATTTGGGAAGCTTCGCTCACCTGTCGGATATCCACATCGGAGCATTCAGACAGCCAATTCTCCAAGACCTTGCACTCAAATCATTCACACAAGCAATGGACATCTGCATTGAGCGAGCGGTCGATTTCATAATAGTGAGCGGCGACCTATTCGACTCAAACATCCCAGACATGGCATTGGCAAATGCAGCGGTAAAGAAGATCAGAGAAGTCACAAAAAAAGGCATCCCATTCTACGTCGTTTACGGCAGCCACGACTTCAGCCCAACCCAAACATCTATCGTTGACCTGATCGAAAGTGCGGGCCTCTTCAAGAAAGTCACACAGGGCAAAATGATCAACGGTAAATTGCATCTTGAGTTTCAGGTCGATGACCATACCAATGCGAAACTATTGCAGCATCTCCCGCAGAAGACTCAGGAACGAGAAAGAATACTACAACGTGCTGGACAGGGCTTCGCTGGAGAAAGAAGACGGATTCAAGATATTTGTCATGCACGGCGCCGTAACCGAATACAAACCAAAGTACGCCGCGGAATCAGAATCGATCCCCCTGCTCAGAGTCTGCCAGACAATTCGCTTACTATGCTGGAGGGCGTAGTCCACGAAAACCCTCAGCAACGAGTACGGCTACAATATAGCATATCCCGGGACGCCCTTCGGCGCCGACTATCGTGACCTAGAAACCACCGCCAAAGGCCAAGAGAGAGGCTTCTTCATCGTCAAATTCTCACAAAACTCGAGAAGATCGATTTTGTGCCGATCCCGTTTGTCGGTACGGGCTAATCGAATACGATGCTAACGGCCAACCGCAGCGAAAGTGCAAGAGGATCTTCTCAAGCTCGCAGAAGAGCGTGATCAGGTAAGCGACCGGCTGTTCCTTCTGAGGGTCTCGGGAGAAATATGACGGCGGCAAAACCTTCGAGATAGATTTCCAGCACATAAGAAAGGCGATGAAAGACAACGGCGCACTTGAGGTGCTGCTCAACTATCAGAGATTG
>CAVPLU010000015.1:0-32959 GCA_963706285.1 Candidatus Bathyarchaeota archaeon | reverse complement strand
TCAGAGATCGCTCGTTTCGGTCTCGGACAATGATGGAGAATCATATTGCCCACAACTGCGTCGGCAAAACCGTCCTCAACGGGGATATTTTCTGCATCACCGGATCGTAGCTCTACAGCATCGAGTAGTGAAAGTTCGGCTAAGTTGTCTCTCGCCTTTTCTAGCATTGAGGGGGAGAGATCCACGCCGATTATCCTTCCCTTGCCTTGTGTCTGCAGAGCAGCCCGCCGGGTCAGGAAGCCGGTTCCACAGCCCACATCAACTATGGTATTTCCTGGCTTCACATCCGAGGCTTTCAGTATCGAGTCGGCTACGGTCTCATCGAAGAAGTCTTCGCGCATCTTGTCCCAGCGGTTCGCCACAGCGGCAAAGTACTTCCTCGCCTTTGCCTTGTCTTTAGTAGATCTGCCTGTCTTCTGCCTTCGACTCTGTCGACGTTTGGGCACTCCAAGACAACCCCCTAACGTTCCAGCAGTGCTACGCAGGCTATCTAAAGAGTGATTAGTTCACTCCCATGCATTCTAGCACTAGGGGAAGTAGTGTTGAGTTCAGTTAAGGGCTCATATGATAAGGTGTTCGAGCTGCTCAAGCAGCATCATAGTTGGTTCTCTGAGAGCATTCCGCTCATCGCGTCTGAGAATGTTCCGAGCCCAGCGGTCCGTGAAGCAATTGTTTCCGATTTTGGCAACCGTTACGCGGAAGGATGGGTTGGCGAGCGCGTCTACGCAGGATGCACGTACATCGATCAAGTGGAACAGATCTGCATAGACTTGGCGAAGCAACTCTTTCGTGCCGAATTTGTAGATGTCCGCCCAGTGTCTGGCGTTTGCGCGAACCTCGTCACCTACACGGCCTTCACTAAGCCGGGAGACGTTATGATGGCTCTGGCGATTCCGAGCGGCGGCCACATTTCCATGGCAAAGAAGGACTTCAACGGAACCGCCGGCAGCGTCCACGGCCTCGATGTGGAATACTTCGTCTTCGACCGCAACGAGATGAACATCGACGTAGACAAGACTAAGGACAAGGTCGAGAAGTTGAGCAAGGACGGTAAGCGTCCGAAGCTCGCAACATTCGGCGGAAGCCTCTTCCTGTTTCCCCACCCTGTCAAGGAACTGGCCGAGTACTTCCACGGAATTGGCACGAACATTGCGTATGATGCTGCACACGTTTCAGGTCTCATAGCTGGCGGACAATTTCAGGATCCGCTCCGCGAAGGCGTGGATGTGATGATGATGAGTACGCACAAGACGCTCTTCGGCCCTCAAGGCGGCGCTGTCGTCTCGTTCGAGAAATATGCAGAGCAGATCAAGACGGCGACTTTCCCATCGAACACGAGCAACCATCACCTCCACACAGTCGCTGGGAAAGCCATCGCGTTTGCGGAGATGCTTGAATTTGGTCGCGAATATTCGTCCGAGATAGTTGCAAATGCTCAGGCGCTCGGGCAGGCACTGTACGAATGCGGATTAAACACGCTTGCTGAGAGTAAAGGGTTCACAAAGTCGCATCAGATCGCGGTTGACACGACCAAGTACGGCCTCGGAGGAGACATCGAAAAAACCCTAGAGAAAGCGAACATCATCGTGAATCGACAACTACTCCCAGGCGACATTCAAGCCGGACGCCACTATCACAATCCAGGTGGGATACGGCTTGGAGTCTCTGAGATTACCCGCCTCGGAATGAAACGGTCACAGATGGCGGAGATAGCTGAATTCATCAAACGCGTGGTTATCGACAAGGAGTCTCCCGAAAAAATCAAAGCCGATGTGTCAGCATTCCGCAGAGACTTCCAGAAAGTGCACTACGCCTTCGAGACTGCACCTTCAGCCTATGAATACATCAAGATCCGACAATGATAGTTCGGTAACTCGGCAGTCACGGAAGCGTTTGGCTCAAGCAGACGGCGCTAGTGACTGCTCCCGAGACCTAGGACCACGGACGAGATCGATCGAGTGAGTCATTCGCGATAGACGTAGTTTATCGCGCCTGCGACAAGGATCAGGATTGCACTACCGATAAGAATCTGAGTCTTCAAATCTGATCCGCTAAGGAGTCCTACGACAAGAAGAATTGCGCCGATCACAATTCCACGCGTTCCTGCTTTCATTGACATTCGTTTCGAGGCGAAACTGTAGCACTCAAGAGCCTCAACGGCGCAGATGACGCCCACAACTAGCACAACAATCAGGATGAAACCGATGCCTGCGGTCAGCATGAACGGATACACTGTAGAGATCGGGATCATCATAATGACGCTCACCAGACCGATAATGCCGCCTATCAAGAATAGGATGGCTGACAAATCTAGTACTGCTCGTTTCCAGACCGGTTCTTCATGCACCATGAACCATCACTTTGTAGAGCACGTATGCCTCTGTTGACATATAAGCCATGGAGTGCACGTCTTAAACGCCGGATTGATTGGGAAGCTGTCACTTTCGCAATCTCACTCCGGCATGATTCCCAGATCAGGCATGTCACTCTAAGGGAGTTTTGCCGCTTTGATCTCTCAGCTTGTATGTGGTGAGTGTCAAGCATGATGCACAAGATCAACCAACACGAATAGAAGGGATATCATGGAGCGCCTCTCATTCCGTCCTATATCCTTGAGTAGAAAAGTTCTAGTACCAATGCCGGTCGAACTAAGGGCCCGAGATCACAAGCCATGCCAATAGATCCTGAATTCCAAAGTAAGATGAAGGCTAGTGGAGATCACAATGGTCACAAGATTTGGGGTGAGACCAGCCTTCCCACGAAGCGTGGAATCCACGGAACAAATGTTGCAGTAGATCAAGACGTATGCGATGGCGATGAGATCTGTGTGAGCGTTTGCCCTACAACTGTATTTGAGATGATTGACAGTCCGGGTCATCCTACTTCTGTGAAGAAGTCAGACCCTGCTAGAGAGAAGGACTGCATTCAATGCATGGCATGCGAAGTTCAATGCCCAGTGCAAGCGATCAAGATAACTCCCCCTCCTTGAGCCCCTGAATTCTCTACGGAATCCTGGAAACGCGGACACCGCAAGGTATCGTACTACAGAAACCGTCTCGCTTCAATTCTCAAGTAGTTGTATGATGCGGAGAAGACGAGATAAGCTCTACAATATGCGCCTTATCTCACCACGTCTTCCGTGAGACGTGATCTGTCACAAAATGCCAAAACAGATCAGCAATAACGTCACCTGTATCCGCGTGTCATATGAGTGGTGACGTGTTCTGCGGACTTCTTCCTATGGCATAGTCGCTGCGATCCTAACGGCGGTTATGTGGGGTTTCTCATTCGTGGCAGCGCGAATCGTTCTCTCTACTCTATCACCAGTAATCTTGGCGACCGTCCGATTCGGGATTGCCTCATTGATCTTCGCTCCCGTCATTGTCGTCGAGTACCACCGCCGGAACTATCCTGAACCCGGCAAGTTGGTCGAGCTTGCGTTTCTCGGTTTCCTAAGTATTTCGATCTATTTCGTGCTTCAGTACACCGGCGTCAAATATGCTGGCGCGGGTATCTCTGCTCTTCTCGTCGTAGGTTTGATACCTGTTCTTACAGGAGTGTCGTCGGCATTCTTCCTCAAGGAAGAATATGGAATTTGGCGGGTGTTTGGGACTCTCCTTGGGCTCCTTGGCGTGGCGCTGGTTGCGGCGCCAGGACTATTCTTAGAGAAGATTGACTGGCTCTTCTATGTAGGCGTCCTCTGTCTCGCGCTAGATGCAGTCTGCTGGGCGCTGTACTCAACCTTGAGTAGGCGACTCATGAAGGAAACTGGCAAACCGCTTCTCACTACTTCCTACGTAATGGTTCTTGGAACATTACTGTTGATCCCAATGTCGGTTTCATCGGATTGGGGTTCAGTAGGGTTTTTGCAGCCCGGGCAATGGTTCAGCATATTCTATCTCGCTGTAGGCTGCTCTTGTGTGGGCTACCTGCTATGGAACTACTCTTTGTCGACGGTTGATGCGGTCAAAGTTGCGGTATGGCTGTATCTTGAGCCTCTCGTCGCCTTCATCGGAGAGGCGTTGATCTTCGGGACTGTTCCAACCGCTACCACGATAGTAGGGGGATGCACGATAATCGTTGGCGCTCTGATCACGAACTGGTCAGAAATATCATCAAAGACTACTCGGTCTTCGTCTGGCGCTCAATAAATCGTATCTGTCAGATTGCAGAGTCTGGGTCTTGGTGTGAGGAGAATCGTAAGGGAAACATTTCGCATCTATTCGTCCACTAAACCGGTTGATTCGGTGGAGGCTCGGGGATGGGCGGCGGCGCAGGGAGGCTCGGGATTGGGGGTGTTTTTCTTCGGCGAATCAGAACTACCGCTAACGCGCCTCCTATGATGATTCCGACGGCGATTCCAACACCAAATCCGGCCACGAGGAGCCATTCGGAAGGTGGAGCCTGCGTCTGGGTCTGCATTGTCTGTGTTTGAGTCTGTGTTGTGGATGCTGTGACGCCTTGAGATACGCCTTGCAGGATCTTGATCGCTTGAACGTAATCCTTCTTAGAGTAGCTAGCCAACGCAGCCTGCTGGCGAGCAGCGTCCTGTGCTTGCAGTAGTAAGCGATCTACGTGAGCTCTCTGCACCGCATCAGTATCAAACTGGCTGAACGCATACTCGTACGGGGCGTAAGCCATTACTGAAGATACGAAATCCTCTGTCTGCCCGAAGCTGTGCGGGTGCATACAACCCATTGAGTGTCCCACTTCGTGAATCGTATCATGTGTCAATTCCACTCCATTGTCAAAGAGATTGATGTCATTTAGAGCCCACTATGGATAAGTCGCCTAGGCTTATTCCCGCGAACGATCCAACTGGCGAATTCGATGTTCCTCGAAGATGAGCCAATACTCTCTTCGATTGATTGCTCGAAACGTGCCCCATTCTTGAAGACAAACTCGAAGATTGGCAGAACGATCGTGTCACCCTTCGCATCCACGTACTGTCCCATGTGAGATTGCAGGTAGAAGTAGACTTGCCTGTAGTCGTAGTAGTCTATGCTGGAGGTCGCGCCCCTAGATCCCGTACTGCGTGTAAATGCTAGGCTGTCGGAGACAGCCTTCGCTAATCCAGCATCATCTCGAAGCTGATGCGTGGTGACCGAAACATCCCAGCTGGCGTAAGGAATGAAAGCCTCGTATGCCTGCTTCATCATAGATGTTGAAAGATAATTACCCACGTTAGTATCAGAAATCTGACCCGTCTCATCGAACAAGTTCACTACGATCCTATAGGAGGTAGCATAGGTTGGTGCGTACGCGTAGTCTGGGAGGAAGAGGTTTCTTGTTGCCTCCGCAATGTAGTCTGCCACATACTCAGTCACAGTCTGACCATTCTTGCTGAACCTCACTTGTTGATTCGAGATGGTTCTCACATCAAAATCCTGAATCGGAACATGCCCTGTCTGTGTATAGTCAAAATCAGGATCTCCTCCTGAGAGATCTATGAAGTAGAACCTGTGATGGCCGCCCCAAGAGAACATCCAATCGACGATTGGAAAAAGTGTTGGATCACCGGCATTCGTCGCTTGTGAGGATGCCTTGTCAAGGTCGTTGTATGATATGCTGTAGTAATGGTAAAGGTTGGAGATGTCTGAGAGGTCAGCCACTATGAGAAGATATCCGTCGTCTGGGATTCCACCAAAGTCGGATATGTGAGTATTCAGCCAATCCTCAGTCTTCAAGGCGTCCAGCGTTGTGTAACGGTTCGAGTCTGGTTGAGATCCTTGGAGGTAGTCTGGAACTGTCTCGGTCTTCGCGATGGATTTGAGATAACTCTTCAGGTTAGAGGCAGCTGATGTCGAAACCGAATTTATGTCATATTTCATCGTGAAGCTTGTGCCCCAATTCAGAGGGGAGAATCCCTGAGGGCTATGATTTGTTTGAATGCTGGGTCGAATCTCAGGCTCCAGATTCCAGAGAAGCTGATTCAGGTCAATATCAGAAATCCCGATTATGCTTACTCTTACCGTCATTGAGTGGTTAACAGGAGTGGACAGGGGCGCGTAGGGATTTGTCACCGATGCATAGCATGCAGTGACAACCGAGAATGGAAGTGCAAGAATGAAGACTACTAAGATTGGAAGACACCTGCGCATTGAAGAGGCCATCCACAAACATCAAGCGGATGGTACTAGTAGATTAAGTATGGTGAGTCACAAGCGTGTGTGACAAGAGACTTCTGCTTGGTCTTGCGGTATGGCAAAGATGGTTGTTTAAGGTGGCTCTATGTCTTTGAATTTGACGGCTCCTTGCGAGTTGAGCCTGATTGTGAAGCGGGAAGGGGATTCCTTTCCTTCTGAGCGGTAGACTCCCTCTGCCTCCCAGAAGTCGCCGACTTGGCGTATCTTACGAAACTCTATCCCATATCCGTGAGGAGAGATTTTTCGAATCATCTTGAGGACTCTTTCCTTGACTTCTTCTTCGCCTATGCCTGGTCTCTTGTAACGGGGGATCGCAAGTCTCTCCTGTCTGACGGAGATAATGGTTGCTTCAGCTATATTGAGGCTTTTGTCCGTAAGTCAGAGTACCCACTGGATCGAGATGGGTCGGAATGGCATCCTTGACAGGATACCTGTTTCATAAGAAAGAAAATGAAGAAATTCGGGTAGTCTTGACGCTAGGCGATTAGCCTAGTATCTTCGGTGCTTCTGGTAGCACTCTCTACAGTAGACTGGTCTGCCCGCAGTAGGCACAAACGGTACTTCCGTCTCTGCGCCGCAGTCGGAGCATTTGACTTTCGTCATTTGCCTCGGGGGACCAGACCGTCGATTCTCATAACCCATATTCGCATTCCACCGTCCCTATTCTCTAGTTATACGAAAGATAATACTCCATGCGATAATCGGCACGAGCCACGCGGCCCTCCCGTCATCCACGCAGTAAGATCTCCCAGTATACTGATCACGCAGAAGGCAAGACCAGTATAAAAAAGGTGACCCAGTAGTCTCTGTGAGGCGAATGGTCTGGACAGGGCTTCGCGGTCTGATCGGAATCGATGTAGCGTTCGCAACCAGACGACGCACGATCCTGGGAGAAGTCGGAACTCGAACTATGCGTTTCGGAATCGTCTGGGGATCTATCATCCCTGATTTAGACTTGCTAATCTCAATCGTAATCATTGCAGCAGGAGGAAACATGCAGCAGGCGCTAACACCTCACGATACGCTGACTCACAGTCTCTTTACTAGCGTGAAAAGTCGCTTGGCCGCGTCAATGTTTAAGAGGGCGCCCCACCCGCTCACTTCACTAGGCTTTAGGTCATGAGCAGACGAGAAAAACGGCGCAAGAGCGAAGCACCAATGCCAGCTGCAAGCGCAGGGCTGCTAAGATTTTTTGAGGAGGAGACTCCCGGCATTAAGGTGCGGCCTGAGGTCGTCTTGATACTTTCCATCGCCCTGATTGCGGTCAGTATCTTCACCTACATGACATTCAAGTAGAGCACCATATTCGCACTCTAGTAGTCTAGGATACTTCTCTGCGAAAATAGCGGAAGCGGATCCGCTTCAACCTTCAACTCTCTCCTCAAGTGTTTTGAGATAAGTTCGCCATAGCCTGTGAATACGTAGACGCGTCTTGCATCCGTCTTGGCCACATACTTGATCAGTTGGTCAAAGCCGGCGTGACTGCTCAGCGGGAATGATGCGTAGCTCCCTGAACCGAAACGGACAGCCCAGCCCGTTGCCATGGCTTCCGAGGCGTGGTGTGGAACCGATGAGTTGGTTCTCGTTGTAGTGACGTAGACGCAATTGCCTTTGCGAAGCAACTTCTTGCCTTCTGCTGTATCAGCCTCGACGAACGACAAATCGATGCCAGCTTCATTGTATGCTTCGTTCGCCCGATTGACGATCGAGGCGCAGACGACCGGGAGCTTCGTGTACACGTTGAATAGTCTAACGATCTCCTGCGATTTTCCTGATGAGTAGACGTGAAAGGTGGGCATGTGTCCATCCTTCACTTCCTGAAGAGCCCAGTTGACAATTCTCGCGTACGTTCTTTCGCGTCGGGGAAAGATGAAACTCGGATCTCCATAGGTCGCTTCTATGATGAGAGTATCACACTTGGGCACTTCAGCAGCTTCGGTTGTCAACGTGTTGACGCAGTTCAGGTCGCCAGTGTACACGTAAGTGTGATCGCTCGTGACGACTTTGAATTGTGCTGAGCCGAGCATGTGACCCGCGTTTAGTGGAAGTATCTCCGTGTCGCCGATGCGTATCTTCTGTCCGTATTCAACCGGCCGCCAGTTTCTGACGGTCTTTCCTCTAAGCTTCTCGAAGATTCGCTTCGTCTCTTTTGTGGAATACTTCATGATGCTTGATTGAAAGCCGAGCGTATGGTCAGAGTGCGCGTGTGAGATGAATATGTGTGCATCGCGTTCCATGCTACGTGTTGCGGCCGGATCGAAGACCATTCTTCCGTCGTTGGTGTCTATGACGACGCCGCCGAGCCAACCGACTCTATTTTCTCTCACTCGTCTTTCCACTTTCAGACGCAGCTTCAATTCTTAGCACGGAATTAAGATGGAGAAAGAGCTCGTGCTTCTTCTCTTTGCTTACTACTTGTGGGATGGGATTCACCACGGTCGAGCGTAGAATGATGGCTTCGGCTTCTGAAAGCCATATGCCTGGTGGATGATGTGAGATGACGACAAGTTCACCTTCGTATCCGAAGTCTCGTTCCACGACGACAAGCACGCGTTTGCCGACGAGTTTCTCGAGCATGTGAAACAGCGTCGGTCCGGGTGACGACAAACTACTACCTCTTCCTTGTAGCGATTGCTTCCTCGCCGAACTTGAGCCCTTTGAGCTCTCTTTCGCCTATTCTGCGTTTCTTCGCCTTCTGAGAGATAATCATGCTGTTGCCGAACGGGTCCTTCAGCACAAGCGTAAACCTCAGCCATAGTTGCCCCAGAAATACTCGGAAGAGTCTAAAATCAATTGCATATTCATGAGGAGTCAATAGTTTCAGCTATGTCTCGTGGCTATATCGAAGCCACTTCAATACTCTCCTGAATAGTGATGGAGAAGAGTCCAGGCAACAGATGCCCAAGATGCTTCAGAGATTCCTTGAATGTCTACTATGAGGAAGATTCAGGATTCCGACTCGGCGCCGCCTGCCAACTATGCGGCTTGAAAGGATATTTTTCAGAAGGCAAACTCACGGTCATGCCTACACCATAACGAGATAGATTCCTCGACCAGCTCAGGAATGGAACACGTCACGATCGTGGCTGCGACTGCGATCGAGACAAAGTCAGGCCGTGTCGTATCAGACGACCAGCATTTCAGAGAAATCAAGAACTGTCAAAACCGAATGGATCTGAAGCTCCCTGCCAATGTCTCCGTTGAGACCACACTGCAGAGTGCTGCCGTAATCATTGTAATATTGCCAGGCTATCACATATGATGCCCGAGTTAGCGATGGCTCCGCTTGATGGCCTACATGTCTTAGACTTGAGTAGACTGATGCCGGGTCCGCTTTGCACGATGATTCTGAGTGATCTTGGTGCCGATGTGGTGAAGGTCGAACAGCCGGAAATCGGCGATTACGCTCGTTCTGCACCACCTTTCATCGGCAGACACCGGCGCTGCTTTCTTAATGCTCAATCGGAACAAGCGAAGCATCACGCTGAATCTCAAGAACGCTGAAGCGCAGGAGATACTGCACAAGCTCGCAACAAGAGCTGACGTGTTCATTGAGAGTCATCAGCCAGGAGTGGCAGAGAGACTCCACGTTGACTATCCCGTCATCAGCAAAGTGAACGAACGCATAATCTATTGTTCGATCTCAGGTTACGGGCAGAGCGGGCCGTATCGCGACCTAGTCGGCCACGATCTGACCTATGCGGCCTACAGTGGAATAATCGGAGCCACAGGCCTCAAGGGAGGCCCACCAGTTATTCCTGCCACCCAAGTCTCCGACATTCAAGGTGGAATGTACGCTGCCATCGCGATCATGGCGGCATTGCATCAGAGAGAGAAAACTGGGAAAGGTGACTTTATTGATATTTCACTCATGGACGCCGGGGTTGCGTCAATGATCCTGCCGTTGAGTTTCTATTTCGCGGGATCATCAACGGAGAGAGGAGCATCGCTCCTTTCGGGCGGTGCGCCATTCTATAATGTCTACGAAACCATGGACCATAGATTCATCTCGATAGCGGCGCTTGAGCCGAAGTTCTGGACCGAATTGTGCAGAACCCTGAAACTGGAGAAATACGAAGACCAACAGCTTGCCGCCGAAGAAACTGCTCGGCGAATCCATCAGGACCTAGCCGCATTGTTCCGCCAAAAGAGTCGCGACGAGTGGCTCGAGATTCTCAACGAGCATGGGATACCTTGCGCCCCAGTCTATGACGCAAGCGAGGTTCCATCCGATCCACACGTGAAATCAAGACAGATGCTCTTCGAAATGGAGACGAAGACCTTCGGGAAGTTGAATCAACTAGCAACACCGATTAAGATGTCTCGAAATTCGCTATCTGTTAGGTCTCCTCCTCCCAAGCTCGGCGAGCACACTCTCCAGATATTGCAGGAACTCGGATACTCAACGAGCGATGTTGAACGACTCAAAGCGGAAGCCGCAATATAGTAGACCAACTGTTAAACCGCTGGAACGGAGATGTACGCATCGTCCATAACGTACAATAAACCCATCAAGTCCGTGGCATGAAACGAGGTGGAAAAATCTGGTTGGCCCTCGCTGGTTCGTCGGCTTCGACAGCCTAATGGAGTTCGTGGCTTTCATCATCGCCCTCGCCATCGCCTATCAGGCTCTGAAAGGATACAGACTCACAAAACAGAGAACGCTATGGTACGTGCACTTCAGCTTCGCAGTGTTATCAGCAGGTCTATTGATCGATTCACTGACAGGGTTCCTAGGAATACTAGCTCGCACATTTAGAGGAACGTTAAGCCTCACGTGGATTGGATACTCAATCTACTTCCTCGCACAACTGCTCGCATACTCTATGTTGATCTATGCGTACGTTTCCCAGACAAGAACGTTAGGCACAACGTCTACGACAGTTGCGCTCGCTTCCCTGATCGGCTTGGCGACGCTTCAAACCACGCCCGCTCAAGGCATTAGACTACTCGGACCTCTGGTAGAGTATCATCCAATACCAGAGATCATCTTGCTCTTCCTCGCGCTCTACATCGCTGTCCAAACAGGCATGAACTACTCATCAACGAAAGACAGAAGCGCGTTCCTAGTGTTCCTCGCCTTCCTGCTTCTCACACTAAGTCACCTGTTCTTCATCCTACAACCATTCGGCCCGCTACTATTCGTGATCGGACACATCCTTCAGCTCCTTGGCTTCGTCTCGCTGTTCACGATGCTTCTGCGAGTGACACGCCAACAATGACTCAGAAACTTCCAAAGTACCGGTCACAGATGAGAATCTACGTTGACATCATGCACGTCATTCAACGCGAGGATAATCACGCGAAACCTACACGTATTCTTTACGGCGCGAACCTCTCCTATGACCGACTTGTGAAGCATCTCGATGAGCTGAAAACGCTCGGCGTAATCGAAGAGGTCGATGACCATGATGACCGATTCTACAGGCTAACACAGAAAGGCATTGAGTTCGTGAATCAATTCAGGGCGGTTGAAAGATTTGCAACCGCATTTGGATTTGTCATCTGACCTGCCTGCGCAGATAGATCACGACCGCCACTCTTCAAGCCCTCCAAGAGAGACCTTGTTGGATTAGGCGTCGCTGAGAAGCCACGAAGCGGAACGAGATGCAAGGATTGCTCTGGTGATCTGGGAACGTTTATAGTTCCGGTGACCGCGTGAATGACGCGCGTTTCATGATGAGCCAATCGACCAAACCTAGGTGGGTAAGGGCCAAAGCCCCTCAGGGCCCAATCTATGCGCGACTCCAGACAATAATGGAACAGTATTCGTTGAACACGGTCTGCGAGGAGGCTCACTGCCCAAACGTTGGCGAATGCTGGGGCAGCGGCACGGCAACTTTCATGATAATGGGCGAGCTCTGCACTCGCGCTTGCAGATTCTGCAACGTCAAGAGCGGCAAACCGAACGGTATCCTGGATCCTGACGAGCCTGCGAACGTTGCAGGAGCCGTGAAGGATCTCGAGTTGAAGTACGTTGTGTTGACTTCGGTCGATCGTGACGATTTGCCGGACGGTGGCGCATCACATTTCGCCAAGACGATCACTGCCGTTAGAAAGCTCACCCCGAACGTGAGGATTGAGGCTCTCATTCCCGACTTTGGGGGAGCCCTCGCGCAGATTCAGACAGTCGTTCAGGCAGGTCCCGATGTTATCGGTCACAATCTTGAGACCACGAAATCACTGACATCGGAGGTAAGGGATCCGAGAGCAAGCTATGATCAATCGCTCGCGGTCTTGAAGCACGTGAAAAGGTTGGATCGACAGGTTTTCACGAAGTCATCGCTTATGCTCGGATTGGGCGAACGAGAAGATGATCTCCTCCAAACGTTCCATGATCTCCGAGCTGTCGGCACCGATTTTCTAACGTTGGGCCAATACCTCAGACCTTCACCACGAAACCTTCCCGTGCGAGCATACATTAGACCTGAACAGTTCAGCCATTATCAAGAGGTGGCCGAGGAGTTGGGGTTCCTATACGTCGCGTCTGGTCCGTTAGTGCGTAGCTCCTACCGGGCTGGAGAATACTTTGTACACAAGATGATGAAGCCGATTCCTTAACAGATCTCTGAGAGTGGGCGGACGGTGGTCATGAGTTTGAACTTCAGTTGGGTGATCGACAAAAAACTTGCAGGCTCAAGAGGCCCACGCTCAAAGTCAGATCTCACCGTGTTGAAGCAGCAGGGCATAGGTGCGCTCGTGAGGCTTGTTGAGCCCGACGAGGCATGGCTGACAGCTAATCAGATCAACGAAGCTGGCCTAGAGGACTATCACGAGCCCATCCCAGATTTCCAAGGGCCAACCCAAACGCAGATCGACAAGATCATCGCGTACATGGACTCCCGCATCGAAGCTGGAATTCGCGTCGGGGTATCATGCAACGCAGGCATCGGCCGATCAGGCGTGATACTGGCCTGCTACTTAGTATACAAAGGATTCACTGCAAGAGACGCGCTGGAACTTGTTCATAAGAAACGTGGACGAGGGCCCGAGATTCCAGAACAGATCACCGCAGTCAACGACTATTGGCTTCGCATCAAGTCTACTGACAAGTAAGCGTAGGGTTGATACAAGGATCTAGAGTTCCGGCTCGTAACGCACTACGACATGTTGTGTTTGTAAATACAAACCGGCTCTGACTTTTCACTAGCCAAGCAAGCAGGCTCGAATCTTGTCACTGGAATTGGTCACGATTCATAGACGGGAGCGACGCATATGACACACTAGTTGTTGATTGATATGGCATCTTCATCGCCCGAAGTTTGGTCGAAAAGATTCGGCGTTGTTGCTCTTGTGAATGCTTTGATTGCGATTGGTTGGCTGCTCTTCCCAATCGTCCTCGATACTCGAATCTCGCGTACCATTGCAGGTGGTTCCGTAGGAACTTGGGGATTCCTCGGCTTCATGCTGTTTCTTATCGTGGGGGTTTTGGGGTTCGCAGCATTCGCGTCCCTATATTACATAATCCCTAAGACAACAGGTGGAAAGGTGAACAACATTCTCGCGTGGCTACATTTGACGCTGCTGGAAATCGGGACAGTAGTAGGTACAGCACTGCTTGGGTACGCGGGATACGTTGGAGGCATCATAACCCTTAACGAGACAGCAAAAGGCACTGCAGCCAAAGATATTCCAGGAATAGTGCACGTTCAAATCAACTTCGTAGTACAGCCCATAGGGATACTGGCCCTCGTTGCCTCTCTAGGTGTCCTGCTGGGAGTGATCGCTCTACTCCTAGCATACAGAAAATCCGGCAGCTGAGTCTTTCCGCACGCTAGCGCACCACGAGTCCGAATCCGGACCTTTTTCTTTCAGTCTTCATGAAGCACGATAGCAGTCGTGCTTGCATGTAGAGACGCGCAACGATTAGAGGCAGCTCAGACAGATATCATAGGGATACGGGCAATTAGGATATGGTGTTGATGCTCGTTGATTCATCGAACAAACAGTCTGTCCGGTGGAAATACTCGGTGAGGGAATCATGAGCGTGATTCAGAAGCATTCGAGCTAGTCAAGCCAGCCCAGCTCGCCGTACTTCTCATGTTCACCTGCCACAGCAAGGAACATGCTTCTGTTGAACGATGTCCAAATGCATGACGTTTCGTAGTCTAGGTGAAAGAGTTTGGCTGATAATGGCGGATGCCCGCATCGAATGTGTAATGACTAAGCTGCCGGTTTCATTTTCCTCAGCTTGACTACGACAAGTGCGACAACGATGACTGCTATTGCGACTAGCGCAGCTATCGCCCAGCCGTATACTTCGATGAATGATGGCATTGGAACCGCTAGGATGAGGCCGCAAGCAATGCGTGTTCCACTGTTTCCCGATGGGTCTGTCTTCTCGTCGTCGGGGTTAGCATGGATTACCAGTGAGGTCCCATTGGTTTTGAACAGGGAATTGTCCGGGCCGCTGGCTAGTGTCACGAGCATGTCAGTATAATCTAGTTTCCCGGTCCCGTCTTGAGCCACATCCAAGTTCGGTACGTCACCTGCGTGAGGCCCCATTGGGTTCATTGTTCCGTGCTGCTTCCCATAGGGGTTGAAGTGACCGCCAGCTGTAGTGAAGCCAGGAGGATCGCATCTACCTTGCGCGTGAATGTGGATGCCGTGCTTACCTGGCGACAGATTCTTCACCTCGACGTTGATTCGCACGCCTTCAGACTGTTGAGTGAAGATGGCATTCCCGACAACCTGCCCGCCTGCATCCTTGATTTCAGCTGCAGCTTGCTGCGCCTGAGCTAAGGCGGAACCAGGTACAATCAAACAGAAGGCTATCGCAATG
This sequence comes from Candidatus Bathyarchaeota archaeon, assembly GCA_963706285.1. Classification (GTDB taxonomy): domain Archaea; phylum Thermoproteota; class Bathyarchaeia; order 40CM-2-53-6; family 40CM-2-53-6; genus CAVPLU01. The sequence continues at coordinate 18,031 of CAVPLU010000015.1, read as the reverse complement.
AAGGCAAGAATTGGTTTCTTCATTCCTCATTCACTTTGGCAGATTATGATTGTGTGCGAGACTTCTTAGGATTGCTATGTTATGGTATTTCGAAAACGTTGTTCTGCACGCGTCCAAGGAAGGTAAGAACTTTGTACGAGCGCCATGAGATTTGCGAGCATGTTAATTAGCACGCCTCCTCGTCGTCATACGAGCAATCTCGCGATGCACCTTGAATGCCGTTGAAGTTCAATCATTGTCCAAGATATTCGAAACGAAAGAGGGGCCGCTGCTACGGAAGGTTCCAAAGAAAGTCGTCGCCGTAGATGCAATTAGTTTCAGTGTCCCGAGCGGAGAAATCTTCGGGCTTCTTGGTCCAAACGGCGCCGGCAAGACTACGACCATCAAGATGCTTTGCACCTTGATTACTCCCACATCGGGAGACGCATTCGTCAATGGGAACAGCGTAGCGAACGACCAGCAGAAGGTACGGGAAAATCTCGGTGTGATGCTGACTGGGGAGCGAACCTTGTACTGGAAATTAACCGGACGCGAGAATCTGGAATACTTCGCTGCGCTCTATCATCTAGACCCTCTGGACGCTAGGAAACGCATCGATGACCTTCTTGACTTAGTCGGTTTGAAGCAACATGAGAACATGTATGTGGAAAACTATTCTACAGGTATGCGAGTACGTCTCTCCTTCGCCAAAGCAATACTCAATGATGCCCCAGTGCTCCTTTTTGATGAGCCGACCGCCAGCCTAGACCCTCAGTCATCACGCCTGATTCGAGAAACGATTCGGGGCTTGAAAAAGGAAGGGCACGCGATCATTCTAACGACTCACAACATGGAAGAAGCTGACTTCCTGAGCGACCGGGTTGCCATAATTGATCGCGGCAGAATCGTAGCTTTAGGATCACCCTCGGAACTCAAGGATAAAGTCAAGAGCAGTGATATCATTGAGATTGAGGCCCGAAATCTTTCCGGAAGCACCGTGAATGCTCTTGAAGCGTTCAGCGAAGTATCGAAGGTAGCCGTTGCTCCAGATCCGCAATCGAGCGAGAAGGGGTCGCTGCGAATTCACGCCGTTAAAGGAAAAGAGGTGCTGCCGAAGGTCCTTGAGTTCTTGGTCCGTAACCAAGTCAGTGTGACCAAGGTGAGTTTCATCGAGCCTACCCTCGAAGATGTTTTCATATCAGAAACCGGCAGGAGCCTCAGAGACTAGAATGCGAACTGTATCGGGGTACAAGGCAACAATCGGTACGCTGACTGCAATCTTCTGGAAGGGAATAAAGCACTACACTAGATACCCAGGAAGCTTCGTGCTCATCCTCGTGATGCCTTTCCTGTTTACACTGATGATCTTCGGGATGGGTCAGTTTGTCGGCGGTTCTGATGCCTCCCTGAATTTTGCTGAGCGCACTGGCACCAGCAATATTCTGGTCTATGAGATTCTTGGAAGCGCCGTTTGGATGATAGGCTGGGTGGTTGTCGAAGATGTTGGAGTTGCCTTAAGGGATGAGCAGATGAAGGGAACGCTTGAACAGAACTTCTTGGCGCCCGTCAACCGTGCCACGCTCTTGATCGGGCTTAGTCTGACTGACATAGTGGTTACGAGCGCAGTCTTTGTCGTGGTTGTCGGGGTGACGACAATGATAGCATTGCCGACTGCTGCTCTGAGCCTTCTTCAAGCCTTTGTAGTCTTGTTGATTGGGCTAATTCCATTATTTGGGATTGGTTTCCTCTTTGCAGGATTCGTTCTCAGGTTCAAAGAACCCTACATATTTACTCAGATCGTAAACCTTCTCTTTGCAACACTAACAGGCACTTACTATCCCGTTTCCCTCTTGCCCTATTGGGTTCAATTCCTATCCGGCGCATTGCCCCAAACGTACGTAATTGAGGATATGCGTAGAATAGTCCTAGCTAACCAGACTCTGGTTAGCCTCTATGGAAGTATCTTCATACTTCTCGCTTTGGCTATTGCCTACCCAACACTCGGCTACGCGGTTTTCAAACAGCTCGAGAGGAAGGCGAGTATGACAGGTGAATTCTCGAAATACTAGTCCTGTCCTAAGATTCGTGGCCGAGTTTAGAGCGGCTTTCCTGAAAGACCTACGTTCATACGTTCGTTATCCTGCATGGATGGTAGGCGAATTCATAAGCACGCCATTATGGTTCTTCTTCTTTGCACTTGGCGTAACACTTTTTGCGCCAACATCCCTCTCTTCCACCTCACCAATTGAGGGCGGAATCACTGTCTTCTTCTTCGGATTTGTTTTCATAATCCTCTTCAGCACCGGAGTGTGGGGAATGGGACAAACCGTAAGAAACGAGCAGATGGCCGGCACACTGGAACAATTCTTCCTCACTCCGGCCAGCCGAGTCACGCTAATTATAGGAAGATGGGCTCGCATCTTCCTCACGGACACGCTAATAATAGGATACACAACATTACTTCTCTACTTGCTCTGGGGTGGCCTTGTGGCGCTCCATGACCCAGTGCTCTTTCTATTCTCGGTTGGCCTCTATGAATTGGGCCTGATCGGTTTCGGACTTTTCTTCGCGGGGTTGACGATGCGCATCAAATCCTACAACACGGTTTCCAATCTAGTCTTTTTCGGCTACATGATTCTGACTGGCGCCCTCTTTCCAATCAGCGTGATACCAGTTCCGTTCCGCTACCTCTCCCTCGCCATTCCGTTCACATACTTCAATGACATAGTCCGACATGCGGCCCTTGCAACGCCGACGATCTTACCCGTGACTCTTGAATACGTCATAGCTGCACTGCTGTCAGTCTGCATGCTAGTGGCCGGATTCTTCGCCTTCAAGAAGATTGAAGATGATGCACGCGTCCACGGAACACTCGCGACGAACTGAGAAGCGTTGCACGAGAACATTCGAAGCATGTCGCTCCTTGGAGCGCACACATGAGCAATGTCAGAGAGCGATTTCATGGTAAATGATGCCGAATCATTGAAGACACCCCGAACTCTTGCGAGGGACGAATGGCGTTCCTGGTTGAAGATGAATCACTCAAGGGAGAAGGAGGCATGGCTGATTTTCTACAAGAAGCAGGTTAGCGCGGGGAGAATGTCCTATCTTGAGGCGCTTGACGAGGCCTTGTGTTTCGGATGGATTGACGGGAGACTGAAAAGAATTGACGATGAAAGACACATGATAAGGTTCTCTCCACGCAGGGAGAGAAGCGTCTGGTCGGATCGGAACGTGAGAAGGGTCCGTAAGCTCATAGAAGAAGGCAGGATGACCCCGGCCGGACTCGCGAAGATAGACAACAAGACACTGAAGAGGCCACTCCCTAAGAACGGTCGATTGAGACCAAGATTCCGGATATCTCAGGAGATGAAAAGACGACTCATGATCAACGAAAAAGCATGGAACAACTACTGCAAGCTCGCTCCATCTTCAAAGGAACAGTACGCGTACTGGCTCACCAGCGCAAAGAAGCCGGAAACTAGAGAGAAACGCCTGAAGAAAGCAATCGCTCTTCTAATGAGAAACAAGAAACTCGGAATCGCGTGATTCTCGAAATCGCTTTTTGCCAATCTTCTTTCGGTTTAGTCTAGATTTCGTTGACATATTGCAGAGGTTCTCGTTTCTGTATGCCGATGATAACACCGAGCCGAGTCTCGGGATCGAGCCAAGTGGAGAATCCGAGCACTCGAGATGATCCTTCTTGTATCGAATGTGGAGTTTCAGCGTAACGAAAATCGCCTAGTGGACGCTGGACTTGTCGTCGCATCGGTATCCCGCATCGAATACAGAATCGTGCTTCTGTATGATCAATCATGAAGCATTTGGGACATTGAGTCAAATTTTCGTCATGCAGGCCTGCCTCTTGCGCTGAACTATGGCCCTGCATACTGCTGTTGTCTTCGCCGTAGAGCTGAATTGGAACTCCCACGCTAACGTATCTGACTTTGCGTGTTCTCGAGCGGACGGTAGCATAGACAAGGAGTGAGGCAGCTCCCCCGCTGGAGATTATCGACAAGATGAGAAAAGCGCTGCTGACGTCGAATTGGCCCAAGCTCATACTGATGAGCGCAGTTCTCAGGGTATATCAACGTTCCGTTGTCGATACATCAATGCCCTCAATTTGCACACCGGCAGCGTATCGATGGCACCGTTTTGGTAATGCGATTGACACATTTGTAACACCCGATGTTTTCTCCAGTTGGCTCAACCGCATCTACTCAGACGCTTGTTTTCCCTGTCGGACACTTCGAACGTGGCACTGATTCCGAAGCCAATAATCGTCACGAATCTGGTATTGTGCTCGTACGAAAGAATGGCTCCGACAGAGTCGCCTCAGTCTCTTCAAAAGAAGAACTCTACGCTTGGAAATTGGCATACGTAAAGAAGAGACCGCGTCGCCGTTCGCATCGGAAGCGGGCGGAGAGATAAGCCACGCAGACATCTCTTGCCTCAGATGAGTCAAGATGGTACACTACGAAAGTGATGGAGTATTCGATGCTCCGTTGGAGAAGGTTTGGAAATATCTCTCAAGCATGGAACACACGCATAGTGGGTTCAAAAGCTACAAAGTAGCAAGTCAATCTGGCAACGAGGTTACGATTGACGCAGAAGTCTTCAACCCAGACGGCAAGACAACCAGCAAAGCCATCTTCAAACATATTATGAATCCACCAATCGGTTGGCAAACGACCGTCAAAGGGAGCGCCATGGATGGCGCGGTATTCAACCACACATACACGCCGATAGGCAACAAAACCAAAGTCGAACTGAAAGGCGACTACAAGGCAATCCCAGGAATGTCTGAATCAGCTCAACTCAAGATGCTGGACGATTTCTACACAACAGGCTTCAACGAAGACAACGCAAACCTCCAGAAGATGCGATAGGCTCGCGTTCCCCTCTCAGATCTTTCTACTCTGTTTGGAGTGTGGGTTGTGTTTTGAGAATAGGCATCTTGGGCAGTGGAGATGTGGGGCAAGCGCTTGGCAGAGGATTCGCGAGCCGTGGATATGATGTGAAGATAGGCTCGCGAACCCCAGACAGTGACAAATTGAAAGCATGGCTGAAACAAACCGCAGGAAAAACTTCCACAGGCACCTTCGCAGAAGCCTCGAATCACGGCGACATACTAATCCTAGCGATCTTGGGAGCCGCCGTTGAGAACGCGATCGATCTGGCCGGGCGTGAAAAGTTCGCAGGAAAGTTGGTGATTGACGTGACGAATGCACTCGATTTTTCAAAGGGCTCATCGCCCGGCCTATTCGTAGGAATGAACGACTCGCTCGGAGAACGCGTTCAGCGAAAACTGCCACAGGCGAAGGTGGTAAAATGCTTCAACACCGTGCCCAACACGCAGATGGTGAACCCAAACTTCGGCGAGGACAAGCCAGAGATGCTCATCTGCGGAAACGATACACAAGCAAAACAGCAAGTCATTGATATCTTGAAAGAATTCGGATGGCCTGGCGCGATTGACATTGGCGGGATCGAAGAGGCACGATGGCTTGAGGCGCTCGTTCCCCTCTGGGTGAGGGTTGGAGCCGCACTAAATACGTGGAAGCACGCGTTCAAGGTAGTCCGCGGTTAATCACACGAAGGACATGTGTTCGTAAGCCGCAACAGAGATTACCACATTCGTTCTATCCTCAATCAGTCAGGTGGTGAACGTCATGGATGCCTACACGTGTGTATCCACTAAACTGGAGATTCGCGAGTTCGCTTCCAAGAACGTGCCCTTCGATGTGAAACTGAAGATCCTTGAGGCTGCGAGGCTTACGGGAAGTGGAATGAATGTGCAACATTGGCGGTTCATTCTAGTCCAAGGCTCCGATCAACTCAAACGGCTAGCTGAAGACAGCACCACAGGAGCATGGGTTGAAGGCTCCAACTTTGCAATCATAGTTCTGACCAATCCGCGATATCCATTTCATCTAATCGACGCGGGCAGAGTGGCTCAAGACATGCAACTTGCCGCGTGGAATTTTGGAGTTGCTTCAGGCGTCTACACGGGAGTGAAGAACGAGGCCATTCGCCGAGACTTCAATATACCGAGCGAAATGAATCCAAGCATCATCTTAGGCTTCGGATATCCAGCGAAGAAGATCATTGGTAGGAAGAGCCGCAAACCGCTCGGCGAGATCGTCTTTCTCGGCAAGTATGGCAACCGTTTCGATCCCCAGAGTCTCAAGGCCTAAACATCGAATGGAACGACTCACCAGTATCTTGGCTGAGTGAATGCCGCTGGATCGGGATCCATCATGACATCGAGTGTTGAGGAAGCCCTCAGAAATGTACTGGACAAAATGGAACAGGCTGGGTTCGAGATCAATCAAGAGGTCAAGGTAGCCGTAGATGAGAAACTCCCCTTCATGGGCTACACCTCTCGCCGATGGCAAACCCACCTAATTGTTGTTTCAGGCTTTGCTCTCAAATCCCCAATGCTTGAGGGCTTGCTCACTCATGAACTCTCACACGTATACAGAAACATAACGAATCATCCTTCACACAGCGAACCCCTAATCGAAGATCTTATGCGCCTTTTCATCGACGATCACAAGCTTGACAAGAAATACGAGCAGGGAATACTGCATCAGGTCATAAACCACATACAGGATCTGTACGCAGATGACGTGTCAATCAGAGTTCTCACAGCTCATCCCACTACGGCGCCTGATTTGCAGCAGCTAGGCGAATTCTTTCTCGGCTGGATCAAAGAAAACCCTTCAAGAAGCAAGGCGCATCGAAGAGATCAATGGACCAATGCATCCATACTGCTCAACAACTGTTTCGCAATCAGCAACATGGAAAGGCATGGGATAACAGAAAGTCAGATCGAGAAGGCGAAAGCAATCAACAACCGGTTCTTGAAACAGATCAAACCGAACGGAGCCATCTGGTTTGAGTACTTCAACAAATTCATGGTCGGCCTAAAGGAAGATGTCTCTGAAGATGAATTTCGGGAACAAATGAGGGAATACTTGCGTAACTTTCTCGATGTCGTCAGCAATATCTAGCAAGCCTAGTCACAGTTAGTATGTCAGACACTTGCACGCTCTCGCACCGATCGTCTGCTAGAAAGATCCTCGCTAGTCTTCACGTATTGAAAACTGGCGTCGCTTTGGCGTTAGGGTTGAAAGGCCGAACATCCTTATGCAGGATTGAACACAGTCTCAACATCGCGATATTTCTCCTATCTCCGTTTTCCGGATGGGAATTGAGCATGAAGACAGTCAGTAGAAGACGATTCATCAAGTACGGCGTTGTATCGGCGATACTCGTGGGTCTCGGAGGCGCGTCAGCTTACTTCCTGTCACGTGGATCGGGGCAGACATCAAGTGGTCGCAAGTTGCCGCCGGGGCAGTACGAGGTCCAAGGCCTCCAGGAGCTTGAGGTGAATGGAGTTCCCCAACTTGGCCTTGACACTTGGGGTTTCGAAGTTGCTGGGGAAGTTGAGAATCCATTCAAACTGAACTGGGATCAGTTCATGCTGTTGCCCAAGATAGTGAGTGTCTCGGAATTTGACTGTGTGACAGGTTGGACCAGACTAGACAGTAGCTGGGAAGGAGTCCGATTCGCAGAAATCGCGAGGCAGGCTCGTCCAACTGCGAACGCGAAGTATGCAACGATCGAGTGCTACGGAACACCTTTCTACACAACTTCATTGCCACTCGATTATCTCATGCACGATGACGTCCTCTTCGCTTACAATCTTGATGGAAAACCGCTAGCACCCAAGTATGGGGGTCCTCTCAGGCTTGTGGTTCCGGGAAAGTACGGGTACAAGAGCGCGAAGTGGGTTAGCCGAGTTCGATTTACCGAGACACAGGAGCTTGGTTACTGGGAGAGCAGAGGATACAGCAACACCGCCGACCCGTGGACAAACGACAGGTACGGATAGCCTCACGATTCCTGAGAGGAAATTTGTCGAGACTGTCTCCGATGTTCGGTTGACTGATTTGGATCTCAATGTAGCCTTGAACAAGTTGGACCGAGTAACCGCGTGGATACTCTGGGCATTGTTCTAGTTATGACCGTTAGCGGCTACATGCTTACGAAAGGTTTCATCGATCGATACTGGGGTTTTCTGGCTCACTTCGATCTAGCGGTTCCAACGATGGCTGTATTCACAATCCATTTTGCGATTAGGATAAGATTCATGCTGCTCAAATCGAAGACGAAGGAAAGTCTACTGGTTAACCTCGTGCCCGTTCTTGTCGGCGTAGCGCTCTTCCTACCGATCCTCTACTTGAGCTTCTTTTTCCGATTCAGTTGACCGCGATGCGTATGCGATAGCTGATAATCTACGTGCTTTTGACTAGCTTCAGCTTCGGACTACTCAACTATTCCTGCACTCAATGAGAAGATTTTACCTTGCCTGCACAGTGTGTTTTGACGAAGTGCCACAGTCTACCGGTCATCTTATTACAGATGAATATGCCGCATCTGCTCTCATCACCAAGGAAGATCTGGACATGACGAGATCTAGGTGGATCTTGCATTTCTCGTTCTGATCGTCATAGCGATCCCTATCCTGTATGTGGCTTGGCGCCTCCGCACCGCGAGGAGCATCCGATCACAGCTAACGAAACACCGACCCTGACTCAACCTCGAACACGCGAGGAGCACCTACTGACAGTCAACGGAACCCTAATCGAAGGAGTCCCTATCAACTATCTCCGTTCGGAACAGTTCGTTCCAAAGACGAACCAACTGAAGATCGTCCTGACATTGCGTGCGAATCAACAGATCAATGCCACGATCGAAGTAGCCCGCATTGTCGGCTACATGATCATTGAGGACAGAGAGGGGCCCCGTGAGACACGAATATTTGGCCTCTATCCAGAAACGATAATGAACCGTACCACATGGGACTTCCATGAAGAATACAGCAAGACGAAGTACGTTCCCCTGTACAGTATTCCCGCCGAACAATTAGGGAGAACACGGGTCGGACTTGAAATCGAGATATTCCTAGAAGGCCCAAACCACGCTTCTAATCCAACATTCCTCGTATTCTGGGACGTAACAGTGTACGATGTGTACTGAGCGCTCAGCTAGAAAATTGCAGGGATCGGAGAACAGTCAAAGCAAATACCTAACTCGGATTTCATCTTGACGTTGCTAGGAAGAAAACTGGCAACCATGTTCGGTCCTTTACACGCCGTTAATTCGCTCTCAAGCCCGGAAACGCCATCCGACTTGCTCACTTTGAAGACATGATCTGCGAAGCCTTCAAGTTCCCTTTCATGCGACACCAGAATTACTTGCGGACACTTCAACTCCTCAAGAATATCCCTAATCTTGTAGAGCTGTTCTTTGCTGAAGCCGTCTGTGGGCTCATCAAGGATCAGCAAGTTCGAGTCTCCACCTATCGTGACTTCTTGAACGGTAGTGTTTAGGGCTAATCTGTAGGCTAAAGCGACGCTTGTCTTCTCACCTCCGCTTAAGGCGTTGAAGTCCTGCTCGTATCCTTCCCGTTCAATTATCGGTGAGAAGTCCTCGTCGATTCGGACCTGCATGTCCGCGTCTTCTATCAGGATCTGGAACCATTTTGCGAACTGCTCAGCGAACCTCTGATTTATTGAAGTCATCACGTGCTTCTCGATATTTACGATCGTGGGAGCCAAGTATTCGCCTAGCCAGATGTTGTGTTCTCGAAACGACTTCAATGTTTCCAGCCACTTCGTCTTCTGATCCAATTGCGTCTGCAGTTCTTTCAGAGTCTCTTCGGCAGCTCTGCACGGACGTTTGTTTCGCCGAAATCCGTTTCCCAACATCGGCGAGCTCGTCGTTCAGTTTCTCAACTTCTTTCTCCAACATATCAGTACTTCGCAAGACCTGTTGCAGAGGCTCGACCTTCGATAATGCATCGTTCAGCTGCGCTTGGAGCACCTTGATATCCTTCGGTGAGCTCGTTGACTGTTCGATTGTTCCGTTCGAATCTATCGGTGTTCTCCTTCATTTGCGAGCGAAGTATGCTCAGCTGACTTTGCGCCGTTTCGTATCGGCCTAGTCCGTCTATGAGCTGCTCGATTTCTGCGATTGACTTCTCACAATTGCCGATTTCGCGATCAAGGTCTGGAGCGTTCCGCGGTCACATGTTGGCATTTGCTGCGAAACTCCTCCGACTCCACGGGCCGCTCGCACACCGGACATATTTTCTGCTGGAGTATCGAGTTCAAGTTGGCGATGCGCTCATCGAATCCACCCTTCCGTTTCTGCACATTCTCCAGTCTAATCTTGAGTTCGTTTTGTGTTCGTCTGAGTTCATCCTTTGATTTCTCAGTAGGTTGCCTTACGGATTCAAGTTCTGATATCCTGGGTCTGTGTGTCATCGATTCTCTTCTTGAGCGACTGATTCTGTTCTGTAGCGAGTCTCACTGATGCATTCTTGTCTTCGATTTGATTCCTCAGAAGCGGGATTGTCGCCTCGGCTTTCCTGATCTTCTCTCGTTCTCCCTGAAGCTGTTTCAGCTTCTCGTTCTTGGTCTTGATTTCTTCCTTGAGGTGTGTTTCCTTCTGCTTTAGAGGGCCTAGCTCATCCGTGATCTTTGCGATCAGCTTCTTCTCATCATCAATCTTCTTCTTGATGGCGTCTAGGTCTTGGGTTGCGCCTTCGAGGTATTTTGTTCTCTCCTTCAATTTTCCAAGAAGTGCTGAAGTGTTGTCGGCTGCAATTCTGTAGTCTTCAATTCTCAGCGCCTTTCGTAGTGTCTGCAGTCTCTCGTCAGGTTGCTTCAGGATGACTTCTTTCATCTCTTCTTGCGGAGTGAAGATTGCGTAGCGGTAGATCACGCTCTGAGCTCTCGGATTGGACGGTTCGTTGAATCCTAGAAGCTGGAGGACTCTCTCCTTCAACTCAGAAGCAGAGAGAACATTTTTCCCATTTGGTCCGTCGATGTAACATTCATCCTGCTGAATGATTTTCCCTTTCTTGATTAGGCTCCTGTGAACTTCGTATTCTTTTCCGTCGACTTCGAACCGAAGGGCGACCTGACCGCGTTTGGCGCCGTTTCTTAGCAGCGACGAGGATTTCATGTCACCGAGACCGAAGAGCGCGAACTCAATCGCGTAGAGTATCGTGGATTTTCCGGATGCAATGTCGCCTTCGAATAGGATCGTGCCTGAAGGGAACTGAATGCGCATCTCATCCTTGTAGCTGCGGATGTTCTCAAGCGTCAGCGCTTTGAGCATCATTCCGACAACGTCTCCTTCAAGCCAAGCGCGTCAACTGCGGCGCTGATGATTCGAGTTTCGTGGCTTCCCTTGGTTTCATTTTCTTTCTTTGGTTGCTTGAGGACAGAGAGTAGCTCGCACGAGGTTCGGACGCCTGAGTCAGCTTTCAGCTTGGGGTTTGAGACTCTCACGTTTCCAATGTTTTCCCTGAAGAGTCTCTCCTCGATCTTGTGAACTTCCTCGCCCATGCCGGCTACTCGTATCGCAGCGGTATTCCTTCGAGGTCAATCTCTGATAGTTGAGCAGCACCTCAAGTGCGCCGTTGTCTTTCATCGTCCTTCTTATGTGCTGGAAATCTATCTCGGAGGTTTTGCCGCCTGACATTTCCCCCGAGACCCTCAGAAGGAACAATCGGTTGCTCACCCGATCATGCTCTCCCGCGAGCTTGAGAAGATCCTCCTGCACTTTCGCTGCGGTCTTGCCGTTAGCATCGTATTCGATTAGCCCGTAGCTACAAACCGGGACTGGCACAAACTCAATCTTCTCGACTCTTGTGGAGAATTTGACGATGAAGAAGCCTCTCTCTTGGCCTCTTGCGGTGGTTTCTAGGTCGCGATAGTCGGCGCCGAAGGGCGTCCCGGGATATGCTAGATTGTACCCGTACTCGTTGCTGAGGAGTTTCTCGTGGATATGCCCTCCAGCATAGTAAGCGAATTGTCTCGGCAAACTCGACAAAGGGATTGATTCTGATTCCGCAGCGTACTTTGGCTTGTACTCGGTTACGGCGCCATGCATCACAAATATCTTGAATCCGTCTTCTTTCTCCAGCGAAGCCCTGTCCAAGACGTTGTAGTATTCTTTCTCGATTCCTAGCCTTCTGCCCGAAATGCCGCAGAGTTTCGCATTGGTACGGTCATCGACCTGAAACTCAAGATGCAATTTACCGTCGATCATTTTGCCCTGTGTGACTTTCTTGAAGAGGCCCGCACTTTCGATCAGGTCAACGATAGATGTTTGGGTTGGGCTGAAGTCGTGGCTGCCGTAAACGACGTAGAATGGGATGCCTTTCTTTGTGACTTCTCTGATCTTCTTTACCGCTGCATTTGCCAATGCCATGTCTGGGATGTTTGAGTCGAAGAGGTCGCCGCTCACTATTATGAAATCGACCGCTCGCTCAATGCAGATGTCCATTGCTCGTGTGAATGATTTGAGTGCAAGGTCTTGGAGAATTGGCTGTCTGAACGCGCCGATGTGAATGTCCGACAGGTGAGCGAAGCTTCCCAAATAGAGTCTACCCAGTATACTCCAAATCTGACTGCTTCCGAGCGGCCTTCTGTTCCTTGACGAGGCTCTCAAAGAGAGGTATCTGTATCGGCACGGCGAATCTTGTGAATATACTGGTAACTATCGCCTCGCCCTTATCGAGACTCGCTATCATCTGGTCGTCGTCTTCGAGATCTTGAGCGGCGCTATCTATTACCGCACGTCTCTCCGTAGCCATCTCGTTTCCAAGAATTATCTTCGTGTTAATGTTCGTTAGAATGTCGCGTGGAATCACACTTGTAAGCTGAGTTATCGCTATCAGGCCAACCTTGAATTTTCGACCTTCCCTCGCGATCCGACTGTAAACGTTTTCCCCAGCCTGCAGCTTTTCGCTTGCTAGTACTCGAGGGGCTTCCTCGATCACGATACTAACCGGGAGCTTGTCCTTGAGTGTTCCCTCGGCTTTGCTGTTCTGGTAACTGTCGAGGACGTTTGTTGCGATCATGCTTCCAATTAGAAGCTCGGCCTCGTCGCCGATCTTCGACGTGTCGATAACGACGATCTTGCCATTCTCGAGCGCACTCACGATCTCCTTGACTGTAGACTCGCCCGCGGTGGCGCTGAAGAGTCTATTCCTGCAGGCAATCTCTCCGTCCTTAATGTGGATGGATAGTTTGGTGTTGATGATTCGCTGTAGGACGCCGAGCGTTACGTCCTTCACGCCTTCTAATGGCGTTCCTCGGAGAATATTCTCTATCCAGTTTTCCCTGTATTCTGTGTAGTATCTGCGCACAGCCTGCCCCTGAGCTTCAGTGAGCGAAATAATGCCTTCAAGGTGTGAGGGCAGAATCGTCTTGAGACTGATTACTGAGGGTGTTCGTGCCGGGCGGCGGATTCACCGAATAATACGCTAACCCGCCGCTGGCTGTCGGGTGGTCTTTGAGGCCTACGCCCGTTCTGCCGTAGTACTCGTCATGAGCGTCCAAGACCAAGACGCCAAACTTGTGTTGACCGATAATGCTCCAGAGCATGACTTTGACCAGGTTGCTTTTTCCTCTGCCGGTCGCGGAGGGGATGAGTATGTGGTGAACCAGAGCCTCCGACCCGTCCAAGTAGACCGGAACATCCATCACCTTCGAACCGCTGCGAACCTTGCCGAGGTAGATCGGATTCTCGGGCTTGCTCAGGAACTGCAGGTCTTTCGCTTCTGCGTGTCTTACTATTCCGAAGAAATCTGGGAGCGTCTTTGCCGCCTGAGCTTTGCTGGTGAATCGTAGGACCGCTTTCGCCTGTGCCAGCACGTAGTTTCTCAGCTGCGGTTCAAAGAATTCTAACCCGACGCCGAAACCCTCCAATTTCAGGCCGGCAATCTGTTCCCTTGCCATTTTCGATATCTGGCTTCCATAGAGAAGATCGTAGACCTGCATTATGAGAAAGCCTTCAGCATCTTCGACTACGAGCAGGTCTCCAAGCTCGATTTTCTCACCGCTCTTCTCTCGTATGAGGATCTTGCCTATTTCGCCAGCAACAATCTGCCCGCAGACTGTCAAGCCTACGAAACCCCCCTGAGGCCATTCAAAACATCGTGAGCGTCACTTGATTGCATGTGGCGAACGAATTTCGCAGCAGAACCGAGCTTAGAGATTTCAGACAACAATAACACTCGATATGTCTCCAGTTCTTCGAACCTGACGCGGGCATTGTCATCCGCGTCAATCAGACCATAAGGGTAGCCAGGAAAACTGAGGTCGCTCGCGTTGATCGACAACTCACTGAAGATCTCATTAAGCTCCTCAGGATTGAGAGATCTTGCTTGCCCTGAATTGATCTCGTATCTGAAGATGCGTTGTGACTGATCGCTGAGCTTCAACAGGAAAATGGCCGCCTGATGATCCGTACTCAGTGAATCCGCAATAGGATAATAATACCACACCGGTCCGACTTCGTTGTCCAAAGCCAGCCTTCTAACAGCACCCGAGAGAGAAAGCCCGGTTGTAGTTAGGAGCCGACTAGTCTTCGACAAGCCAGAGCAAAGAATCCCTTTCTCATTCGCCGTTGAGTATACAGCTCTGGCATACTTGGACTCGTTCGGAAAACCTGTCCAAAGCGTACCGTCCATTACCAAGATATCCTTTCGATCAAGTTCATTCTCAAGTATTTGTTTGGCACATTGCCATTCAGCGAATCTTCTGGTTATGGAAGCAACACGACGAATATCTGCGCGTGCATTACCTACCATGATTCTCTTGTCCGCCGAATCAAATGAAATGTTGGACAAGTCAGGAACAGAACTGGAACACTTCTCATTCGCTGGAAACGTTGAGGTGTGGTAGTGTATCTTCCCGTTTCTGAAGTCAGCGTGTGTGACTGAGATGAACTCAACCCTGTTTGGCAGCGACTTCGGTTGCGTCATCTTCGCTCTTGCGAAGAGGTTGAAGTAGGTTCTGTTAAGTTGGACAGAGAAGTTTGGTGCGCCGATGAGTTCCTGATTCCCACCATCTATGAAGGCAAGTTTCCTGCCACTCTCTACACGTCGAATTTGCGTGAGGTAGTTGGGATTTAGCGGATACGGTCGGTAGTTGCGATTGCCTAGAAATGGATCGCCAAGCTCCTTCTCAACGATCAAGCGATCGAGATCCTGAGCGACTTTCTTCGCAACCTCACCAATCAAAGAGCGTCGATCAGCAATCTAACGAACATTCTATCTAACCCTTTAGACACTCTCTGATGGAGCGTCTGATTGAGCATCCAGAAAGCAGGATTAGTCAATTCCGCATAACTTGGAACAATCAGCATGGGATTTGGAGAGGGACTGATCCGTGTTTGTCAAACTTTCCAAGACCACGTGTAGCTCTCCAGAGGACCTTGTTGACTATTGGGAGCAATTCTACGAAGAGAACACGCAGCATCCGGACTCTAAGTTCTTGGAGCATTTGAAGTGGAAGGGTGGAAAACTCACCGCAGATGATGTGAGGTATCTGTTTGGCTGGAAATACAGACCAGTACCCAGCTGGGATCCTCGTCCAGTTATCAAACGCTTACGCGAATTGAACGAGTTGAGGTTCAAGGAAGGTCGCTCTGTTGTCAAATTTGCAGAAACATTTTCGAAAGGGGGGCTGGTGAAACGCTTCTTCATATGCCACATCATAAGCCCACGCAAGTACCCGGTTTGGGATCAGTATGTGCTCAAGGCGCACCTCTTGATCTCTGGTCGTAGTGATGAGATTGCGCGAGCAGGCGAGCTGATCCACGATGAGAGGGAGTACGAATCCTATCGAATCGACTTCAATAGCTGGGTCAGGCAAGTGCCAAGTAGGGTTTGGAATTCGATAGAATACCCGCCATTCCGCAGACTAGATCGCGCCTTATTTGCCATGGGAAAACACAACCAGATCCTGCTTCACTCGAAATAGATCCTCCTATGGCATTGAAATTGTGGTGCCCGTCCCTAATGTGCCACACACATCCACGGTAGACGATGACTCACGCCTTATCCGCGTTAATTAGAACTTTCAAAGCGGTACCTCTTTCCCGGAGGGCGGCACCTCTTTGCAGAATGCGATCTTGAACATGCCACACACGCCGCATTGAACTCGGACTACTTCCGCCCCCAGATCTTGCCCCGAACATGCATGGACGATTCAATCGTTCCATTGCGTGCGATCAGCTTGGTGCGCACCACCACCAAGAAAATCACGGTCTGAACGACGGTTCAATTAGTGTTGCTCGTGCCCACGGAGGAGGGATTAAGGCGTCAATGCTCGTGCCTGGAGAGCCCAGACTTAGATGATGTAACTTGTGGAGGACCTGATTCCAGTTTTGTCACGTCTTCTTGGATAAAGAGAACGATGTGAGGCCGTCAATCTGCAAGTATTCAAGTAGGTCAAAGCATTCGTAGCGGGCCGCTCGATCAAAGGCATACGAGTGGCACGAGACCATAGAATGGCGCTGAGAACTGCATGTCTTGGATTGAATCAGCACTTGAAACAATGGATCGAATGGGTTATTTGGGTGCTTTCCTGGCGGGCTTTCTAGGGTCGGTTATTCCCTTCTTTCCCTCCTATGTTCTCATTCCCTTGATGGCGACGCAACTGAACCCGATAGTGGTGGGGGTTGTTTCGGGAATCGGGGCAGGAGCCGGTCAGTTTCTCCACTACTACATCGGTCTCGGTGGGAGGATCCTGTTCTCTCCCGAGACTCGCAAAAGATTCGAGAAATGGCGCGTCAGGTACGGAAAATACGGGTTCTGGCTGATCGTCGCCACTGCGGCAACGCCGCTAAGTCCTGACGACATAGTGTGGATACCGCTCGGGTTCATGCGGTACCCGAAAGCGAAGGCCTTGTTGGCAGGAATCATCGGGAAGACCATCCTGAGCCTCTTCTATGCTTACGCCGGATACTACGGATGGGCTCTCCTTGGTCAGCTGCTCAGTGGTTGAGGAACCTAGCATTTGATCTAGAGACTACGTCCAAGCAGTAGTGAAGCGAGAACTGCGATAGTCACTATTACAATTGTTTCAAGCAGCGTGGCTTTCCAGTGGACTCTTGTTTTTTTGGAACGATATCTGACTAAGAAAACACCAGCGATGGTGGCTACCAAACTCAACGACAGAATGATGTCTAACGGGCTTGGCAGAGTCAAGTATGCCAGGATTGGCATGATGCCTGATAGGAATGTGGTTGTTCCACAGATCGCTGCTGCTTGAAGGTTCGATCTACCTATCTCTTTGTGAAGAACGGTGAATAGGTGCCTGAGTACTGCAAGAGACTTGTCTCTTTCCATCTTGTCAGGAATGTCGCTCACACTATAGTCCATCAATGCCCGCAGGTTCACCAAGTCTGCCAAGTCCTCAGTGATGCCGCCAAGCATGAAACTGGAGAAATTGGTGATCGCGACAGAGGTCAGCGTCAGAAAGGCTGCGAACGTTGCAGCGCTGGTGGATAGGCCTGCAATGAATGCGGAAAGCACGACAACCAGTCCCGGTAACTGATCCATCAGCTAATCCAGCTACAACTTCGATCACAGGGTCCTTCTTCAAGAGGAGCCTTCGCCATTCCTCGCCGAGTCTGACGCCTCGATCAGTCAGCTGAACCGCTCCCTCTTGAAACAGAACGAGTCCCTCGGAAACCATCTCTTTCAACGCTCGATCGAGGTCATTCATTTCGACGTGGACGTGAGGGCCTGCACAGATCTTGTCTATCCGTCGCTTAAGTGACAGGAACTCGTGCCGATCGCCCTTGCGTAGGCTAAGAAGAACAATCACTCTTATGATGTCAGCTAGTTCTTGGATTTCAAACGACAATTGAATCAATTCACCGTCTACAGTCTGAAGCGAAACGCGCCAATTCTGTCATCTTGAGACCTTGCGGCATTACTTGACAGCTTCCCCTTTATCTTGACGGACGATGGCGCGGGCATGTACATTTGACGAAACCGTCTCGTTCGTGGTTTTTTGGACTTAGATGTGTTCCGTGCTTGGTGCGAGCGATCGGATTCTCGCCATGAGTTTTGAAATGCGCAGTTTGGCAGAGAGTGAGCACGCGGACACGTGTCTGAATATGGGCACCTTGGATTCATAACAAGAAAAATCGGATTTTAAAAAAAATGGGG
>CAVPLU010000014.1:0-96210 GCA_963706285.1 Candidatus Bathyarchaeota archaeon | reverse complement strand
CGAGTGTGGACGAATCATCCTGAGAACCTATAAGACGCCTCCAAGGTTCACCGCCGCCGATACGAGGAAGTGTTGGATACGAAGAAACTGCAAGGGTATTTCCTACTCGTTCTACTAGCCTTTTCGATGT
This sequence comes from Candidatus Bathyarchaeota archaeon, assembly GCA_963706285.1. Classification (GTDB taxonomy): domain Archaea; phylum Thermoproteota; class Bathyarchaeia; order 40CM-2-53-6; family 40CM-2-53-6; genus CAVPLU01. Next base: position 96,080 of record CAVPLU010000014.1, on the reverse strand, counting down.
CGATCTGGCTTACTCCAGCTTCAATACCCCAGGCCCAGGCAATCTCCACCTCCAGCTACAACTACAAGGTCCTCTCTGGTCAGCATTCAATCACTGGGCCTCAGCAAGTTCTTGTTCTTCTCGTGGATTTTCAGGATGTCAAACACTCGATAAGCGTCGACCAAATGAAAAGCCTCGCTATTGATGGAATGAACAATTACTACAGCGAGGTTTCCTACGGGAAAGCCTCAGTAGCCGCCGAAGTGTACGGCTGGTACACAGTGAGTAACACGATGGGCTACTACAGACGACCGCAGAACGCCAGGCCAAGACATGAACCTGTTCTCGCTGGCGGAAGATGCAGCCGCTATGCTGCCTTCCTCAGTCGATACCAGTTCCTTCAAGTATCTGATGATTGTTCACGCGGGTCAGGACCAGGCAACTAACACGGGCATGACTCTTACCGGTGAGATCTGGTCTCAGACCTCCTGCTCGACATTTCCAGACTATGGCCCAGCAGAGCGGGTAGTGGTTCGTTCGAAATCATTTCAGTGCGTCACATTCCTGTCCGAATTCGATCGATTAGGCACGTTTGTGCATGAGACGGGGCACCTCTTCGGATTCCCGGACCTCTATGACTCCTCCACTAGCGACAACTATGTTGGATATTGGTCCCTAATCGACACCGGCGCCTTCTGCTGCAGCGCTCCAGGACGATCTGACGCCCTCATACATTGGCGCTTGGGGTGCCGTTGCACTCGGATGGATTACTCCCTCCATCCCAACCCCAACACGGTTGTTTCTTCGTTTACCCTGAATCCTCTGGAATACCCGGGAGCATCATCGATCTTGATACCTGTCTCGTCGACTAGGTATCACGTTGTAGAATACAGGCAACGAGCAGGAATTTTAGCAGACTTCGTTGCCACCGGCATCCTAGTATCCTATGTCGATGAATCACTCGACTCCGGTGAAGGAATCGTCAGGCTCGTTAACCCTATTAGTGGAGGTCTCTTCCCACGCCAAGTCCGCGCCGAACGGCTCGACGTCGCCGCCTTCACAGTTGGAAACACATTTCGTGACCCAGCCAACAACGTTTTTCTCGCATTCCAGAGCAACGACTCCACCGTAACCGCCATCTATTCGACACAAGAACTCGCCGGATCATTATCAAACGTCAACCTGAAGCCTTCGCAGAACTCTTTTCAGTGGTTCATACAGCCAGAGTGTTGTCTTGACTGGAACGCTGACGAGCGGAAATGGAGCGCTGATGGGTGACCAGCCGGTTCGGCTTGAAATATTCAACTCGACCACGGGGCAGTGGCAGAACATTGGAACGAAAGTTACAAACCAGCAGGGCGCGATCTCATTCCAAGTTGATCTGAACTATCCCGCAGGCGACTATAGGGCACGTTTCTTCTATGCTGGAGGAGGGTGACGCATCGTGCTCTCCGACTCCGCGGAATTCACTGTAAGCATCAAACCTGCGAAAATTACAATGATAATATCAACTCCAAGCATCTCAACCACCGATAACGTGCCTGTCGAAATATCTGTTAAGAATGCAGATGGGAAGCCATTGGCTGGCGTCAGCATTGCCATCTACGTCGACAACGTTCAGAGAACAATCGCTCAAACTGATGCGAACGGAGAAGCGAGAGTGGTTCTCAAGCTGGAACTGAATGAACCGGTTCACACACTGTAGCCGCCAAGGTGAAGAGCACAAACTACACGTCAACTCAAACATCCGTGAGCCTCCTCACGATCCTTACGGTATGGCTCATAGCACTTCTCATCATCGCAACCCTCGCGGGTATTGCTGTCGTTGGTCTAGTGATACTCGGACGTCAAAACCGAAAGAACAGCTTGCCCCTTGACCAAGCCTTCGTCACCGCAAATGGGCAAGTCTTTCAGCTGTCAGCGAAACCTTACTTCCTAATGCCCTGAGAGTGCTCCTTCCAAGGGCATCTCGTGTCAGCGCGTTAGGCTTGCTGTCGGAGAAGATGGTTCCTCCAAGATTGGAGGCTGAATCAGGGTATCCGGCCGTACCTACGACCAGCATGTCGTTGAAGAGGAAGAATCTGTGGAGCGTGAGAACCGCTGGATCCCATCGTTTCTTCCTCCACCGACAGCTATTGCTCCTGCGGGCTTGAATCTGAGTGCGCCTTTCAGTTCGCTTTCTGAGCCTGATTCATAGATAGAAGGGAAGAAACCTGTCCATGAACAGCTTCGTGGATACCGGTTACAGACCCATAGTATACAGGACTAGCGAACAGGAATCCGTCCGCTGAAGCCAGCTTAGCATAGAGCAGAGTCATGTCATCGTCATGTGCTGGGCAGGGAAGCTTCCTGGTTCCTTCCTTCTTCAGCGATTGCAGCCGTCACACTCAGCAATGTTCGTATGTGCTAAGCTACGAGTTCGGTTCTACATTTCTCCGAACAGGCTCGCAACACTTCCTGTAAACACTGATCGGTGTTGCCTCCCTTGCGAGGGCTGCCTGAGATTCCAAGGATCTCTATCATCGCCGAAACCAGCCATCCTACTCTCTTGTCCCTCGGTTATTAGTATCAAATCGAAATCGACTCCGGAGATTATGCAAAGAGGTCCCACCTACGGGAAAGAGGTGCCCCTTTGAGAGCCTCATCACCGCCGGAAGGGCATGGGTCATCGCCTGTCATGAATGTGTGGCACTCTTGGCGCGCGACGACGAAAACACACCCTCCTATGAGGGTTCAAATTTCGTTGCCCGCACCAAGTGTCCCGACGACGAAGAACGAACGCCACTCCATCTCCTCATGACGGTTCAAATTCGAATGGCTTGACGACGACCACCTGAATAGTGTACTCTCCTGCTCCCAGATTCTTGAATTGTACGTCATTCACCGGATGACGGACAAAGGTGTGACAACATGTTATTCCTTTGAAAGCAGTGTCCTCACGCGTGATGTTATGTTCGAAAAAACCGTAGTCAATTTCTTCTTCGCCTCGTCGGTCAAGAGTGCAGTGTGCATAAGCGCATCTCTGATTGGCTTGTATTCAGACGCGTCTCTGGAAAGGGCAGCTTCCTTAATCGGATCCTTTGTCTTGTCAACAAGGTTCGCCAAATCATCCATCGACAAGTAACTCGTATCGATCGGCGTTTTTCTCAAGTCTATGCTTATGTTTCCCTTGTTCTTGTTCAGTTTTTCACGGCTCTTGTTATCGTTTATCCGTTCGATCGCTTCTTTGGATAGTGGGACCTTCTTATCTTCGATGTGCTTCCTGATTAGGTTCTCTGAGATGAAGCAGTCCGCATAAGAAGAGAAGTTGTAAGCAGCGTCTTTTGACAAATCATCCACCCATTGGTCAACTTTCTCCTTTAGTCCCGGTTTGCCTGTGTCCTCTGGAATCTTGTATTCAACGGAAACAACGTTGTACAGTTCCTCGGCCTTCCTCTCTTTCCTCGTAATGCTGGTGTTCTCTGGATCTCCCTCCTTGTGGTATTTTCGCCTCAAGGAGTCCCAATCCGCGATAACGTTCGCTATGATTTCACTCAGGCTCTTCAAGAGTTGTTTGAATTTGTCATCTTCAGCGATGATTCCTTCTCGGCTGGTCGAAAATCTATCCTTGTCGTCGTCCAAATCATTACGGTGAATTTGGCCATACAAATAGTTCTCGGGCAACTTTGCTGTAGGGATGTGTCTCAAAAGGTCTCTTTCTCGAAGTCTGCCGTTCACGAAGAGATCAACACCGACTCTTTCATCCGTACCGAATATCGTTGAGATCCGCTGGCTTGCGAACGGAAGCGATGAATCCCTCGGAGTTGTCGTCGATATCTATCTTCTTTCCCGGTTCCAGCAGATTAACATCGTTCTTGAGGTTTGTCTTCTCATACTTCAGTTTCTCGGTGACATATGGGTCCTTGAGGTCGTTGATGATCCACAAGAATTCCGTGCGTTTAGCGAGATCGTTGAGGTCGTCAAATGTGATTGGCTTGTCATCGACAAAGATCTTGAATGATTTGTCAACTAGTGAAAATCGGAAGAACAGAGCAAGTATTCTTCTTATGTTGTCGAGGCTATTCCTCATGCCTTGTTTCATGTTCTCGAAATAGATGATTGTGCCCTTCTTGTGATCCTTCATGTATTTGCTGAAATCATCTAAAACCACGTTTTCAAGAGGATACTGCTGGGGGTTCAGGTCGTCGGTTATTGCTTTATCCAATTCTCCATTGTCAATCATCCCACCAACGTACTCCCCGCTCTTGGTTTTTGAAATGACGGCGATCTTGTCCGCGCACGACAACAGCGCCAATTTCCCTATCCCCTTCCTGCCGACGTACGGTCTATGCTTATTCGGTGAATGAGTTTCCCCGTGTTTTCTTTTTGTATACCCGATCTTCAGGAACTTGTTCTGGAAATCTTCCGATGTCATGCCGTCACCGTCATCTTTTATGACAAAACTGTTCTTCCTTTTGTCAATGTAGATCCATACGTTGTCGGCGTTAGCGTCCCAGGAATTCGATATGGCCTCTCCAAGAACGGTTGCAAAGCTTCGGTAAAGTTTTCTACCGAGATGATCCAGAATACTTAGAGACATTACGAACGTGAATGAGTCCCTATCACTCATTGCCAATCTGCTCCAAGTGTTTCTTGATGCTCTTCGCGATGACCCTGCCGAGCCTGACGGGCACTGCATTTCCGATGTGTCTGGACAGCTCCACGAAAGTGATGTCCGATTGGTCTCTGACGAACTTGTAGTATTTCGGGAAGGTTTGCAGCAGAGCTGCTTCCCTTATCGATATCGCCCTGTCTTGCTCTGGGTGACCGAATCTGCCGGTACCCAACTTGAAGGATTGCGTCGTGATTGTTGAGCCCAGGTCGTCCCATCGCATTCTGCCGTATACAGCTCGGAACGAGTGGCCTTTCTTCTTCTTGTGGCATTTCAACTTGAGAGAATCATCCCAACTCTGCCATGCGCCACCTTCGGGTGTGTTTCTGATCCGTATCAAGTTCAGTGGGCTGAGTTTCTGGGATCTGTGCAACGGGTCCTTGGGGTCCGACCTCGCCAGATCCTATGGGTCTTAGCTTGAATATTGCATTCCTGACTCTCTTGTAGTTCTTGGGCGAGTGGGTCTTGGGCAATAACTTAATTTCGCCGAACTTGGAAGCGAAAAGGACCAGTCTTCTCCTTCTCTGAGGGACGCCGTAGTCAGGGCAAAAGACCACATACTGAGAAACCGTGTAGCCCGCCCTCTTCAAATCCCTAAGAAACTCGCCGAATACCCGGTGATGGCAAAGCTGCGGCACATTTTCCATTGACACTATGTCCGGTCGGATGTCCGACACGAGCCTCGAGAAATTCCTAAGCAGTTTCCACTTGGCGTTCTCGCTTTTCTTCCTGTTGTACATGGAGAACGGTTGGCAAGGCGCGCATCCGATCAGTATCTTGGTTTTGCATTCGCCGAAGAGCGCCGAGACTTCGTCAGACTTGACGTCTTCTATTGACTTGTTTACGAACGGAGCCTTGTTGTTGCTTTCGAACGCGTACTTGCAAGAGGCGTCTACGTCTATTCCCCCGAGAATCTTGAAATCCTCTTTGAAAAATCCGTGAGTCAGCCCTCCAATACCGCAAAAGACGTCAATGACGCCCGGTGTATCCATGGCTTCCGGCACTACTTCTACGCCTAGGGTATCGATGGCTTTCGACACCGTTTGTCATTGAAAGAGTCTTTATAAATGGTTTTTGATAGATTCCATGATGAAATGCCGTGGCGCAAACCGCTGGGGCACCTTGAGCACTCCAAAGTCAACCAGTGCAAGCGTATCGAAGTCAATGCAGGCCAACAAATCGTCCGGGACAAGACCCGAGCTGCTTCTGTCCAGACTTCTTCGAAAGAAGATCAGCAAGAACGACCTGCCAGGGAAACCCGACTTCGTTTTCCCGAGGAAGAAGATGGTTGTCTTCTTGCATGGTTGCTTCTGGCACAGGTGTCCTCGGTGTGCTTTCGCCCTTCCGAAAAGAAACCGCGAGTTCTGGGCGACGAAATTCGAACGGAATAGGGCGAGGGATCGGCTCGTCAAGCGAGAGCTGGAATCAATGGGTTGGAGAGTCATCGAGGTGTGGGAACACGAATTAAAGCGAGAATCCGGTGAGTGTGAAGGAAAAGATACTCCGTTCGTTTTGATTTCAGTGAAGTCACGTCAGATCAGATTCTTCTGTTGGAGAATCTTCTTGTACTTGTAGAAGGTTCCCTTTGAAAGACCGCTCATCTTGATAATCTCCTTATCCGGCTTGTCCGGATTCTTCTTGATGAGCGATAGCAAACGGTTCTCTGTTCCCAGTTCGCCCACGCTGTTCAGGAAGAGCGGATGCACAAGATCATACAGAAGACAAGTCCGACATGGTGACCTTACATCTGCCGTTCAGAAGCGCGTTTGCTCGCATGAAGGTCTTGATGTAATCCTGCGCTCTCGGCGCAACTCTGGACTTGGTAGTCGTCGAGTTCGAGATACACATTCGAAAGCATCTATCACCGTTACATCAGCTATCCAACGAAACGGCTCCTGCAAATCATACACTAGCGACTGCTTCATCTTATTTCATTCTCTTGACGGACTCGGCTTCGACTGATTGGATTGTTTCTAGTAGCATCTTTTCTGCTTTCAGGTAGATGATTAAGCCGCGCTCCAGAAACATCGTCAAGGCTTCGTTTCGTGATCTCCCACTAGTCCTCGCATATGTTGTGATGAGGCTTGTGAGGCCCGTTGGTAGGCGTAGAGCTAACAATTCTGATCTAGCCAGCCCACGCGAGGCGTGATGGCGACGACTCACTCGACCCAAAGTTGTGTCTAATGCGTTGAGTGCTCCACTCAAGCTCGCCAACGTCTTGAACCTGTCCGAGACCTCAGGATCTCCCAGCCTCAGATACGTGCCAGCCGCGCCTAGACAGATCAGCATCCTAGCCAGATCTGACAGCATCCAATGCTCCCTAACAGCAATCCGCTTAAGATGCGCTATGATGAGAACTGACACGCGAACAGAACACCGCCAATAAGCATTCACCCTTCTTAGATGTGTACCCTTAAGCACACAACCACCACGCGAAACACTCTCCGATCCCATGGAGGAGCGAACGCGAGAATCGCCGCTTCTCCTAGTCGATAAATGTTAGAGGGCATCAGAGCTGATGAGGTGAATCATGAGAAGGCCTTTGTTCCGTCGATGATGCTCTCGGCAGCAGATCCAGTTCACCGGGCATATACCGAGATTCTAGACGCGTCGACCTGCACCGTAAGTCTTAGTATGCGGACATACATTCTCTCGGTATGAGAGATCATGGCGGTCACGAAGATTGAACTTCACAAGGTGATCACTAAGCTTGACGATGTGAAGGTTGAGCTTCTGCGGCTTCGAGCCGACCTCTTGCCGGAGGAGCGACCCACCGCATCGGAGAAGAGACAGATCGCTCTGGGTCGCCGAGAAATCGAGAGGGGTACGTTCGTGACGCTCGCCCAACTCCGAAAAGAGATTGGTGCGTGACCCTCTGTTCGATATTGTCATATCAAACCGTGCGAGAAAATCTCTGAAAAGACTGCCCCAGCAGTATGCGCATAGAGCAATCCTCGCGTTTGAAGCGTTGAAGCAGAATCCGGCACCTGTTCCTGAATATGAGGTCAAGAAACTGCACGGACTGAAGAACACCTACCGCATACGAATAGGAGACATCCGCATCGAATACGAAGTGGCCTGGGAATCTAAACGAATCAGCATCTTGGCCCTAGAGTTTAGATCACGAGCATACAAGTAGCAGACCAACAGCGAAGCGTAGTTGGTCCTTCTTGTCCGAAATAGCGTATGGTTTCTTTGAGAGTAGTTTCACTTGTGAGCCCGTGTTAAATACAGGCTGACATGACTCTCTCCCGATAAGCGTACGATCTTCCATCCCAATTAAGCGAAGGGAGCGTGCAAGGCTCACGCCTAGGCTTTCAGAAATGGAGACATCATTCCTCAGCAGTCAGCTGAAGCGAGCCGGCCATTTTCTGAAAGCAGGCGCCTTAGACCGCATATCCGACTACAGCCAGCGATTCTCCTCAGCGAGCGGCGTCTATGAGGCGCTCCTCTCGAACCTTATCGTTCAAGACTTCAGTGTGGAACGGGCGCATGAGACCGCTTTGAAGCTGTTCGGTTCCGACCGTGTGAAGTTCGCCGCTGTCGACGGAACCGAGTACGCTCGCAACATGTTCGATCTGATCATCTTCTTCGGCGGCGCCTACGTCTCCTTCGGCTGGATCACATTCCACAAGGACGCTAAGCCGTCGGTCGAGCATGCGGGCAAGCTACTCGAACATGGTCGAGGCATCTCAAGCTGTGTTCCACTCTATGTGAATGAGGTCTCTGATGTCGATTCTATGATCGACGCGATCGGCGCCAAGAAACCTCTCGATGACAAGGCGGTATTCGATAATTCACGAATCGCCGACTGGATAATGGCGTTCTCAGAGTTCTATCTCGCCTACAGGCTCATCGTCGACGAGGAGGTGCGGATCCTGCTGATGGATCGGACCCTCTCAGGCGAGCATTCCGCCCTCATCAGCGACACAGCGCATGGTCAAAGGCTCAGAGAGAAGTCAGGCCTCTGCGGTTATGACCTCGACGGGCAACCAGTACGCATGGAGGAGATGATTTACTGTCGCCACCGATTCATCAACAAAACGCTCGACCTTCCACCACCCAGAGGCGACTATCTGAGACCGCGCCTTCTCTACGAACTCGAAACCGCAAGCTCGCTCACGCTCGACGAACTCTGCGGGCGACTCCATCTTGAACACGCCAACTGCAAACGTAGAGCCAAGAAGATCCTAGACGGCCTCGAGAAGGCTAACTACATTCAGTCGACAGGCTCCAGCTATGCTTTGAGGGAGGAGTATCGGAATTGTTGGGAGCGAATGAAGAAGCTCACGCGCACCATCGGTGACCGCCTGTTCCTTGATCAGCCGTTGACCGAGCGACCGAACCCGATGATGATCACGAAAGCCGGCAAACAAACTTGGCTCACGACGGTTGACATGGCGTTCCTCACCCTCTTCTCTCTCAACATGATGATCGAGGAGTGCTGGAAGAAGCCGGTTCTATTGATCGGCCTCACGAAGGACACCGCCGCCCGAGACTTCCAACGCCAGGTAGTCAAGATTTGCAGTAGCGAGCACATGTGGAAGCTTGACCTATCAGGCGAGGCTATGGATAACATTCCTAGAACTGACAGGATGCTCCTTCAGTCCGCCTCTGTTCACAATTGGGAGAAGCTGTCGGTTCCGTGGGCGCTCGTCGAGTATGATACCGCCTTCAAGACCATGGTCCCCGAACTACCCAAAGACAACACGCCCGGTAGAGAGGGATTTGTGAGCGGCGCCGTCCAGAACAGAGTGAACTCTGAGCGACTGTTCTTGAAGTCGTATATCCAGCTTGCACAGGCTGAGCAGGACCCGAAGCTGCGTAGCAATGTCCTACTCATGGATCGGCTAGTTTGTCCGGAATTGGATTTGAATCCTAATCTTGTATGCGAGCTTTCTCACGAGTATGGAGGCGTCGAGGAGAAGGTGAAACCAATACTCTTCCCGAACAAGGAAGCTCGCAATGATATCCAGAACCTCACTATGGTTGCACTAAGTGCGATGACGAGCACAAGTATTCCTGAAGCGTTCGGCCACAATGTGCCTCTCTTCATCGCGGACAATGTCGCGAAGTGGCATGCGCGTGAGTTCAGGAGAATTGTTGAAACGACGAGGGACTGGATTATGACGAACCATGACTTACGCGAGTTCGTTTTCTATATGAGCACGTTTAGAGAAAGGAGAGCTGAATTTGAATCAACGAGAAGAGGACCTTAAGCGATACTTCACAGACTTCGACGGGAGATTCAAAGCGCGGGTGGCAATGGTTCGCCCGCGCTACGGCCCGACGCCCGAAACCACACAGATCAGCACCACCGCTCGGTACGAGTGCACCGTGAAAGCCGAGTATCAGAGAGACATTATGCGTCTGGTGGAAGAGGGGATGATACTTGCGGTTAGGAACTTTCGAGCAACGAAGGAAGGAGGCGAGAGATACACGCTCTCAGAAATCGCCAGTATCAGGCCGGAGCATTTCGGCTTGCGCGGCTTATCCGATCAAAGCTACTACCCAATGCAGTTTGAGATTATCCAGCAGTCAGTTCGGGACTGGGACTCCAACGACAGATCCACCATGATGATCCAGGTACAAGCGATCCCGATCAACTATGACCTCGTTATCGCCGACAAAGGCGAACCAGAGTACGTGAAGGGATTCTCCTACCCGATCGTTGGAGAGGAGACACACATCCTCAACCAAGATATGATTCACCAAATGTACAATCGCAGAATCCTTGAAGAGATGGGTGTCGACTGGAAGAAGCTGAAAACGACCGATGTGGCACGTGAGGACCCACGTCTTGGCGTCATCAAGATGTTCGAATCTGAGAAGATCAGGGTTCCGATCTACGTGAACTTCGAGAACCTACTACGCTACCACTTTGGCATCTTCTCATTCACAGGCGGCGGAAAATCCAACCTACTCTCGAATATTCTACGCCGCCTCATCTATCACACTAAGGACACGAAGGTAGTGATCTTCGACATCTCGATGGAGTATCCGTTCCTGCTCATGGACGTGTTCGCTGACAAGGCCATTCCTTCCAAAATAGTCCTAGAAGATCAGATCAAAAATGCAACTCAACTGTATGACTCGGTCGTGAAGCCGCGAGAGTTTGAGAAGGACGAGCGACCAGTCAAAGCCTTCCAAACCATAATGGAACTAGGTAGAGTTGACCGATACGTCAAACCTAGGTTTGTGGTTCCTCGCTACACGGACATTCTAGTGGCAATTGGCTCGATGATAGGCGAAAGCTCTGGTAAGCAAGTCTACCTTGAGGCGCTCGAAGCCATATCGTCGGCAGTCGCCGAATACATGACCAAAGAAAACAGAAACGAGCTAGACGAGATCGATGAAGAATTCGTTACGTTCTTGGACACGACAGCCCAAGGCGCCGTGGAACGGTACAAAGTCAGCGATAAGAGCAACGTCTACGGCTGGGCGACATCGCGAAAACAACTCCTAGACGCAATTCGTAGGGGAGCCGCTGAGAAAAGCAGACCAGGATTAGATACTGAGAAGATACATCGTCTCCTTGAGGGACCTACTCGCCTCATCTCGCTTTCGATCTCTGATCCTGTGACAATCAAGCAGCTTGCGGTTGATTTGACTAGGGAGACGCTTTGGAACCGCAAACGGAAATTCAAGGTCAAGCCGTGGGTTTTGTTTGTGTTCGATGAAGCTCAGGAGTTTGCTCCTGCGACATCTGAGGCTCGTGGAATCGAGCGTGAATGCACAGAAGCGGTTGAGACGCTTCTCAGGCAAGGCCGCAAGTATGGGCTTGGCGGATGCATCGCGACACAGAGAATCGCCTATCTCAACACGAATGCACTTCAACAGCTTCACACGTACTTTGTTGGCACACTGCCTCGCCAGTATGATCGAAGCCTGGTCAGCACAACGTTCACAATCGATCCGAGCATACTCGAAAAGACTCTGGAGTTCTCGCCGGGCCGGTGGCTGCTCTCAAGCTACATAGCCACAGGAATGGAGAACGTTCCAATCTTCATCACAGCAGACAACGCCGAGACAGAAATCAACAGATACCTAGAATCCCTGCCCAAATAATGTGAGACCGCCTTACGCGGGAAGCATGCCTGGGGCTCCAGCGCGTGCAAAGCCAGTGAATATCCTTAAGAAATAATGTACGATTTCACTAACTTGATTCCAATGTCTGGAGAGATTCTGCTCAAACAGGAAGCGGGTGTTAGGTCCTACAAATCCGCCGCTCCCGTTATGGTCATGGGATACGAACTGGGTTCTCTTCTGCTCACCAATCGGAGACTCGTGTTCATTCCCAAAGGCAAGTGGTCAACCTTCGCTGCCGGTCCGCTCTTTCAGGCTGAATTTGAGAAGATGGCTTCAAAGTCCGAGTTGGAGGATTTCTCAAAGTACGAAGGAAGCTATTCCATCCCACTAGAAGAAATCAGCAACGTTGCGATTGAACACAAGTTCGGAGGAAGACATCTACGTGTGGATCACCCGAATCTCCAACCGCCGGCACACTCGTACATATTCGGAAGAGGATTCGGCGTAAGCGAAGACTTGGTTCAGACCCTCAAATCTACAATAGCTGCGCGATCTTCAACTCAACCAGCACCGATTACGCCACAGGCTGAAACCGAATCCAAATTCTGTATCGAATGTGGTGACAGAATTCGATCAGAGGCCAAGTTCTGCCCAAAGTGCGGTGGCAAACAATCGTAGGCACAGAAATCAGCAGATGACTGGAAATCCCGTACAACGCTAGCTGATCGTTCACTCTCTTCTTCAGTCGTTACGCTCTTTGCGCGAATTCGAAACAACGATCGCGACTGCACAGACTATTTCGGCATCGTTATAGCTTGCTGCAAGCTCACTAGTGCGCCATGCCGAACGAGAAAGCTTCTAGCGATTCTACTATTCAACAAAACGAATCGCGTAAACAGGATGAACGTTCCGCGTCGAAGAAATTCCTTTTCATTTCCGACGTAGGTTTGATTGGCGATCTTGCGTATGCAGTGAAGAATGAAGGAAATGAAGTTCGGTATTGCATTCGAAGCAAAGCCGACAAAGACGTCTCTGATGGTTTTGTTGACAAGACTGACGATTGGGAATCATTGAAGGATTGGGCAGACGTCATCATTTTCGATGACATTGGTTTTGGGGCAACCGCAGAGCGCCTGCGCAAAGAAGGAAAAGCAGTGATAGGTGGAACTGCTGCAACTGATCGATTGGAGCTTGATCGTGATTTCGGTCAGGAGCAGATGAAGAAGGCAGGCCTGCTGACTATTCCCTCCCGGGAATTCACCACTTTCGATGATGCGATCAGCTTCGTAAAGGGCAATCCAGGACGATATGTCATCAAGCCGAGCGGAAAAGCCCAGGACGACAAGGTGCTTTCGTTCGTTGGGCAAGAAGAAGATGGACTCGACGTTCTGGCTGTACTTGAAAGATACAAGAATGCTTGGAGCACCAAAATCAAGAGTTTCCAGGTGCAACGCTTCGTATCTGGCGTTGAAGTGGCTGTTGGAGCATTCTTCAACGGAGAGAACTTCATTCTCCCAGTGTGCATCAACTTCGAGCATAAACGGATGTTCAATGGAGAGATCGGCCCCAGCACCGGCGAGATGGGAACTCTCATGTTTTGGACTGAAAAGAGCCGTCTCCATGAGGAAACATTGGTGAAGTTCAGGCCGATCTTGGCGGAAATGGGTTTCATAGGGTACTTCGACATTAACTGCATCGTCAACTCTCGCGGCATTTATCCACTGGAGATCACTCCACGATTTGGCTATCCAACAATCAGCATTCAGATGGAGGGTGTCACAAGCAAATGGGGCGAGTTCCTGTACGCTTTGGCAAATAAGCAGCAATTTGCTTTGCGAACTCAGCGAGGATTCCAGATCGGCGTTGTCGTTGCTGTTCCTCCTTATCCATTCTCAGATTCTTCAGCATACAAGCGCTATTCGGAAGACGCTGTGATCATCTTCAAGAAGCCAATGACAAGCGGCATTCATCACGGCGACGCGAAACTTGTAAACGGAGATTGGCGGCTAGCGGGCAGCTCAGGCTATGCACTGGTGATAACTGGTTCAGGACAGACAGTAGAAGACGCGAGACGGGAAGCATACAATCGGGTTAGGAACATAATCATACCGAATCTGTTCTACCGCACAGACATTGGAGAACGTTGGTACAGAGACACGGATCTGTTGCTCGCGTGGGGCTATTTGTCTTAAGTCGGATCTTTCTCAGAGAAGCTGGGGTTCAAGCCGTCTTTATCTTGCGCAGGTGCTCTAGTAGGAAATCTGCAGCTCTTCTGTGAGCATCGATTTCGTTTTCTCTGCGCGTGAACTCATGACCCTCATTCTCGTAGATCTTGAACTCTACTGATCCACCCTTCTGACGCACCGCATCTGCCATCTGTTGGATTTCCTCTGCTGGACAATTGATGTCGTTCGCCCCGCCCAGCATAAGCAAAGGTGCTCTGATTTGATCTGCAAAGAAAACCGGAGAGCGGTCACGCCACAATTCACTGTGCTTCGTTGGATTCCCCATAAGCCATTCATCAATGGCCTGCAGAACGGGATCCTCATTCTCATAGGCAGTGAACCAGTTGGCGAAGGGGACGAACGCGGCTCCAGCTGCCCATAAGCTAGGAAACTTGGTGACTGCCATGAGCGTAAGATAACCTCCGTAAGAGGCGCCCATGAACGCGATCTGATGCGAATCCACATAACCCGTCTCTTTCAGGAAATCGACTGCGGCAACGCAGTCGCGTAGGTCGCCACCACCGCAATCACCTCTGTTGGCTTCCATGAATTCACGCCCAAAGCCAGTTGATCCGCGGTAGTTTGGCGCAACAACAACGAAACCATGGCTCACGAAATACTGTATGCTGGGAAACCAGTCGTTCATGTGTTGCCAAGTAGGTCCACCGTGAGGGATGACGATGGCAGGATGCGAGCCGTCCCGCTTGATGTTAGCCGGCAAGTATAGGAATGAAGCTATGGGCGTAGTGTCGAATGACGGATAGACAACAAGCTGTGGCTGCACAAAATTCTCTTGATCAAGGCCCCCAACAAGTGAATCGGTTATTTGTAGCAGTGTTTGAGCGGCTATGTCATAGATCCAAATCTCGTTCGGGCGGTCAGCTGACGCGTGGAGTACTCCGACCTCTTTGCCATCTGGAGAGAAACTAGCCATTTTGACTACTCCGCTCGGGAGCGGGATCTCCGTTTCATCGCCACTCAAAGTTCTTAGAAAGATACGGTGATTGCCCGCTTCATTGCGAACATAGACGTAACAATTCTCTGTTGAAGAGGAATCGCAAAGGTAACTCTCCCAAGCTCCGAGGGTCAACCATTCGTATCCTTTCCCGTCTAATCCAAGTAGAGCAACGGCGTCGGTGCCCTGGTCGTTCGCGTTGGAGTTAACGTAGATTCTCTTGTTGTCGAGCGTCCATCCCATTGTGATATTCGTGGATTCTCTATCTATCGGAGTGAGAACTTCTTCTTTCTTGGTCTCAAGATCAAAGACACTTACTCCAGCATGTTGGTAGTTTCTGGTTCTTGTGAATGCGAGCTTGCGTCCGTCCCGGCTCCACTGGATTGACGCACATTCTCCATTGTCGTTTCCTAGGATCTTTGTGAATGCTGCCGTTTCTGCTTCAATTTTGAATATCGAGTAGGCTCCCGGTTTTTCGCGTTCTGCTGCGCAGGCAATTGCTTTCCCATCGGGGGACCAACGCATATCCCTGTAGCCCACTTTCTCGGTGTTCGTGATGTTGCGGACAGCGCCACTTCTGAGGTCGACGAGGAAAAGGTTCGGTTTCTCATCTCCGCCGATGTCTTGCTTGTAGAGCAGGAAGCGTCCGTCTGGCGACGGATCCTTCAGCAATGTTCTCTCATCGGAGATGGTAATCTGGGCGGGTAAGCCTCCCCAGGAAGAAACACGCCAAATGTTGAATCGACCCGTAGTGTTAGAATCAAAGTAGATCTGGTTTCCATCGGAAGACCAACGAAATGACAGGATGGAACGTGTGAGGTACAGCATATCCAGGTCCAGCGGACGGGCACGCGGATTCCTATTGCTGGTCGCTGGTTGACTGGCCAATGTTGCGGCTGGGGTAGGGATCAATATTCCGCCGTTTGGGGCAGAGATTCTTGAAATACTTAGCGCTTTTCCCCAATGGTCGTCAATATCAGGCTCATTTTGGGCTCCTTTGGACGAGACCGTACCAAAACATGTCACACGGAAATCTTTCTAGGCAGTGTGGAGCCGCGAAAGGGCAACAAGTCGATGCTGGCTGAGGGCATGGTGGCAGATGTAGAACGATACGATCTGTTTCTCGATGTGTTCTTCAAGGATCTTCGATTCGAAGGAAAATTGTTCATAACCTTCGAGTCCGGGGAAGATGTTGTCCTGGATTCCGTCGGACTGCTCGTCTCAAATGTGTCGAGCAATGGAAAGACATTTGATTTCGAGGAAAAAGGCGATAGCCTGCTGGTGAGGAGCGGGCATTTCAAGGGCCGGCTAGAAATCCGATATTCCGGATCGATTCCAGACGACTTGGTCGGCATCTACAGGGCGCCTTATGATGAGACATACGTCGTGACTACTGATTTTGAGCCTGCCAACGCAAGGAGATTGCTCCCGTGCGTTGACCAGCCCGCATGCAAGGCAGAATTCAAACTTACTGTCAGGATCGATAGGGAGTTAGACGCGATATCAAACACTCCCATCGAATCGGTGAAGATGGAAAATGGAAAGAAAGTAGTTACGTTTCAGGTCACACCGAAGATGTCGACTTACCTCCTCTATTTGGGGATAGGTCGATTTCAAGAGATCAAGCAGAAACTTGGCAACATAGACGTACTGGTAGCGGGAACTCCTGGCAAAGCGCACAATGGGGAATTCGCTCTAGATGTTGCCAAGAAGTCTTTGGATTTCTACGAGACATATTTCGGCATACCATTCATGCTTCCCAAACTGCACCTCATAGGTGTGCCAGAATTCGCTGCCGGCGCGATGGAGAACTGGGGCGCAGTAACGTTCAGGGAAACGGCGCTCTATGTAGATCAGAACAGCAGTTTTGGTACGAAGAAGGGTGTTGCTAGGATCGTGTCTCACGAACTGGCGCACCAATGGTTTGGAAACCTTGTCACTATGAAATGGTGGAACGATCTCTGGCTAAACGAGAGTTTCGCTACGCTCATGGGATACAAAGTGTTGGACACAACGTTTCCAAAATGGAACTCTTGGCATGATTTTCTAACAAATGAGACATCATTGTCCATGAACATGGACTCCCTCATGAACACACATGCAATAGAAGCAAATGTCAAGTCTCCGAGTGACATTCAGCAGATATTCGACGCAATAACCTACGGAAAAGGCGCAAGCATACTCAGAATGATCGAAGCGTACACGGGAGTTGAGGACTTCAGGAAGGGAGTGCAAAACTATCTCGAACGCTACAAGTTCTCGAATGCAACCGGAATTGATCTCTGGAATTCGCTGGACGAATCCTCTGGGAGAGAAGTTGCGAGGATAATGACCGAATGGATAGGCAAACCCGGACACCCGGTGGTAAGCGTAACGATCGATCAGGGGCGGATAATACTGAGACAGGAAAGGTTTCTTCTTTCAGGCAATCACGAAAAGAAGACGATCTGGCCTATTCCCATCACCATGAAAATCAACGGCCAATCTAGAAGGCTACTTTTGAACAAAGAAGAAGAGACAATCAACTTCGAGAACTTGAAGTCATTGCAGCTTAACCCCGACCGGACAGGCTTCTACAGAGTACAATACAAGGAACTTGGCGACGTCGTTTTGGAGAACGAACCATCAGCAGTTGACAGATGGGGCATGGTGTTCGACGCGATCGCCTTCCTTCTCGCAGGGAAGATATCGTTTGCAGACTACCTGGCATTCATCAAGAGGTACTTGAAAGAGCAAGATTACCTGCCTGCACGCGAAGTCTCAGATCAGCTTGCATCGCTTCACTCAATCCTGGGTTCGAAAATCATTGATGTTTCCAGACAATTTCACAGAGCGCAGCTTGGACTTCTTGAGGACAAGGTCGATGAGACTAGCTCTATGATGCGGGGCATTGTCTCAGCCAGACTTGCCGTGGTGGATGAAGACTTTGCAGCTAAGCTAGGTTCGAGGTTTGCCAACTATGGAGGAGTCGAGCCGGACATGAAACAGGCGGTTGCCATTGGATATGCGAGAGCTTACGGCAATTTCGAAGCCATTGCCAAGAAGTACAGTGAGAGCACTTCCAATGAGGAGAAAGTCAGACTGCTCGTTTCGATGGCTACGTTCAAGGAACCGAAGCTGATTTCGCAATCACTGGAACTGGCTGAAAAGGGCGAGATAAAGAGACAGGATCAGATAATACTGATCGAAGCGGTTACGAGAAATCCCGCTGCGAAGGACACGGCGTGGGCGTGGATCAAGTTCAACATGTCACGCCTGAGGGAAACCTATGAGGGCACTGGCACTCTTTCTCGGTTTTTCCAATCTTGCATCCCTATTCTTGGGATCGGGAGGGTTGAAGAAGTTGAAAGATACTTTGTTGAGAATACGGTGCCAGAAGCAGAGAACGGAATTAGGGCAGGGTTGGAGAGGCTCAGGGTCAACCAGAAGTTCGCAAACAGCGTGCTGCTTTAAACACAAGAACAGCAGAGCTTCTTACCCTTCCTGAACCGTGATATTTGGAAGGAGATCGCTGTGATGACGAAATTCTCGTACTCAAACAACCCATGGTTACAGCTGCTATCAAGAGAACAAGTTGAGACCATACATCTTTCTTCGCTGAAAATCCTGGAAGAAATTGGCGTAATCATTCAGAACGAGACGGCTCTGAGGCTGTTGACCGATGCTGGAGCAGATGTTGACCCGAAAAAGAAGACCGTGCGGATTCCCCAGCATTTGGCAAAGGAATCATTGGTGAAGGCACCTTCAACAATAAGATTGTACAGCCGTGACGGCAAGCATGACTTGCTGCTTGAAGGCAACAAGGTTCACTACGACCCGGGTTCAGCAGCGCTCCTTCTGCTAGATTCGAAAACAGGAGAGATCAGAAGACCCGTATCTGAGGACCTAGCCAATTTCGTGCGACTAGCAGACGCTCTAGAGCACATAGAAGCTCAGAGCACCGCACTCGTTGTCTCAGATGTTCCCGAAGCAATTGTTGATCGATATCGACTCTACGTCGTTCTTAGGAACTCGCCGAAGACGATAGTCACCGGCACATTCAGCATAGACGGCTTGTACGATATGAAAGACATGCTTGCCGCGATTGTTGGAGACGAAAGGGAACTCGCACGAAAACCCATGGCAATCTTTGATCTCTGCCCATCAGCCCCACTGAAGTGGGGAGATTTCATAATCCAGAACCTAATCGACTGCGCGAAATACGGGATACCGGCTGAGATACTTCCGATGCCGCAGCTTGGCGCAACGGGACCAGTAACGCTTGCTGGCTCGCTCGTTCAATTGAACGCAGAGTTCCTCAGCGGTCTGGTTGTGTCACAGCTCGCTAAGCCTGGGGCGCCGGTGATCTATGGAGGGTCACCGACAACATTCGACATGCGCTATCTAACAGCGCGACTTGGCGCTATGGAAACCATCATGATGGGATGCGCCTACGCGCAGATCGGAAAATACTACGGCCTCCCAACCCACATGTACCTAGGTTTGAGTGACTCGAAGACTGTTGATGCTCAAGCCGGGTTTGAATCTGGAATAGGTATCACTCTGGGCGCACTTGCCGGAATAAACATGATCTCAGGGCCGGGGATGCTGGATTTCGAGAATTGCCAGAGCTTTGAGAAACTCGTGATAGACGATGCCATCTGCGGAATGGCTTTGAGGCTTGTGAGGGGCATTGAAGTGAATGATCAGACTCTAGGTGTTGATCTGATCAGAAAGGTCGGCGCCGGAGGACACTACCTAGCCCAGAAACATACGATGGAGTGGCTCAGCAAAGAAATCTTCAATCCATCAGATGTCGTTGATAGAAGAGAACTCAGTCTTTGGAAGAAGCTAGGATCAAAGGACAGCTATCAAAGAGCAAGAGAAGCCGTTGAGAAGATAGTCAGAGATCACGAGTCCGAGCCGCTACCATCAGAAATCGAGAAAAGACTTGATGACGTCGCAAAGCGAATTATGAAGAAACATGGCATCGAGAAGCTACCTCTAGGCCCTAACCTTGCGACCTGAAAGGATAAGAACCATTCAACGCAGCTAATAGCGCCCAGGATTCAAGGAGAAGCAAAATGAACGGAGAATTCGTCAAGATCGGATCACTCGACACCTTCCCGGCGGGATCAAAAAAGAGAGTCAGAGTGAGCGATGATGACGTAATGGTCGCGAACCTTTCCGGAAAGATCTATGTGATAGGTGACACGTGCACGCACAGAAGCTGCTCGCTGAGTGATGGAGAGATCGAAGATTCGACCATCATATGCCCATGCCACCATGGACGCTTCGACATAGCAACAGGCAAGGTTGTCGGCCCACCTCCCAAGATCGACGCGACCATCTACGAGGTCCAGCTGCAAGGCTCAGATGTGTTAGTGAAGAAGAGATTGCCTTTCTAGTTGGAGCAAGAGAGACAGCACAGACAGGCCTGTCTGTGCTGCGACTGTCTAGTCGAGTCTTCTTTTTGGACGTGTGGGTTTCTTCGTGGTCACTCTCTTCATCTTGTCCGAGAGTCCATCGTACAATTCTGGAAGGCTCCAGCCTGACGCGCTGAATGATGTCGTCTTCCTTGCCGTGATCAGTTCGACTCCGACCTCGTATCGATGCCTTTGGCCGGCCTTTTCGGAGGTCTTGATCACCGATCTCGCTTCGAGCAGGTCCGGAAGGCTTTTTGCTATTCGTTTCACGACGGTCTCAAACTTCGTCCTGGCTGCTGCTGCTTCGAAAGGATCTTCGGGCAGTCCAACAATGACTATTGGGAGAGATGCTTTCTCAGGTTCTGTTAGGAGTTTGACGCAGTCTCTGTAAGTTATTATGCCTTGGAGTTCCCCCCATAAGGCAACTAGTGAGTATGTTGTTCCTCTTTTTCTCATCAGCTCGATGACTTGGCAGACGTCCGCATCAGGCGCAGATATCACCGGTTCCGACATTAGCCCTGATACTTCCACGTCGAGTCGTGCTTGCTTTTCGCTTGTGATAGACTCTGGTGTGATGCTCTCGGATGGAGCCATCGTATAGACTATGGCATCGGATGTTATGACTCCGGCGATCTCCCGTTCCCGAAGAGCGGGGAGATGGTCAATATTCTTCTGAATCATCAAGTTCCTTGCTTTTGCAGCAGAGTCATTTTCTCGTATGGAGATTGGATTAGAGGTCATAACTCCTGACGCGGGCACGTTCAGTTTCCGTTCCTGCGAGAGCTTATCACAAATCGATGCACTGGTTATCTGACCGATGAGCTTACGATCTCTCATTATCGGCACTGCTCTTACTCTATAGTTGATCATGATTCCTGCAGCAGCGCTCACGGTGTCGTTTTCGGAGAGATGTTGGACGCGTGTTATCAGCGAAGAGATCTTGCTACCCGCCACGCTCTTGGCTCTCAGAAGATCTCGAATCGTCAGGATGCCAATCACTTCGTTTTTCTCGACAACGAAGATCTCGTACGCCTTCGCCTTCTCGAAGAGGCCGATTGCCTTGTGGACAGGTTCTGTCGGCGACAGGACCACAGGCTGAGTTAGAAGTTCATTGACGGTCAAGGATCCTATACGATTAGTCATTCATGCTACCCCTATGTCCTTCCATGTGCACTACACTCTATGGCTATTTGTGTGAAGCCTCTTTCATATGAGCTACGGTCAATTCGCAGAGTTTCTGGAAATGCTTCACGAATTCATGATCTTGTTTCTCTTTTCTAAGAGTTGTGACCCATGGTTCAAGTCTTTCCAAAGACCTGCCAAGAATCAGGCACGTGTTACCGAGACAATAAAGTGTCAAATGACGTTGAAGGTAAGACCCTTAGCTGGCCTTCGATGTCGGCGTCGTGCACTTCTGGCTGTTCTAAGGATACTTAAGTGGATGGAAAGGGTATCCATGGGCGTATACAGTGGATTCGGACCGTCTGTCCCATCCAATGTGTAACAGAAGCAAAAAGTGGTGAACAGAACATGACAGAACAACAGAAAGTTACGCCAACCCCTCCTACCCAGAGTGGAATCCCCTCGAGCACCATCTTCATCGGACAAAAACCCATCATGGCCTACGTTACAGCCATCTTGATGCAATTCACCAGCGGCAGCGGTGATGTAACAATCAAAGCGAGAGGGCGAGCCATATCTGCAGCCGTTGATGTCGTTGAAGTGTGCAGAAGACGATTCTTCGAAGGCAAGCTTCACGTCAAGAAAATCACCATCGGAACCGAGCAGTTGGGCGAGGAAGGACAAGTGCGAAACGTCTCAACGATGGAGATCACGGTGACAAAAGCAGCCTAGCTGCGACAGTAGGCCGCACCCGCCCAGCGGAGCGATCTCGTGTGAATTCCGCTCTCTCTTTTCTTATGTCGTCGAACGACTGTACTGATTTTTGTCATGAATGTAAACAAGCGAAGGCCACTCAATGGCCTCTCTCTTCCAAGTGCAACTTTGCACAGGTACTGCTGGCTAGGAGAATTCCAGTATTGAGCTACATCGTAAGAATGCCCTTGCTGTGAAGTACCTGCGCTTGATTCTGTGTGTAACGCCAGATCACGTCCGCACGACTTGCTTGGAAATCCCAAGGGGCAACAAGAACCACATCGCCATTCTTGATCCAGACCCGCCTCTTCATCTTGCCTCTAATACGACAGACTCGGTCGGCTCCGTCTGAACACTTCACCATTATCCGATCGTACCCGAACATTTGGGTTACAATCCCAAGCAACTGACCCATTCCTGGAAGAACAAGTTGGTTAATGTCTCCCTCTGAAAGGACCCTTCTCTTTCCCAATCCAAACTGCCTATCCTACAAAGGAGACAACTCAACTGTCCATTTTTAACCTGCCTCACCATCGGGCAAACGCATACGACGCTAGTCAAGGCTCATTGTCTAGCAGACAATGTCGGTCACGGAACACCGGCGAATGCCTGAGTAGCTCAGACGCCTCGACGTTCAGTGTTCCCCGGAGATGAGTCGTCTCTTCTTCTCTGCATCTACCTTTTGAACCAGTTCGATTACGTCTCGTGAGATGGTTGGCGTCAGCTGGAAATTCTCGTGATGTGGGCAGTATGAATCGAGAATCGCCTCTCCCACGTCTTCATCGAGGATGACTGGGTAAAGCTGACAGCCTTCAGGCCTATCATCATAGATCGTGCATCGTTGGCCATTGTGAAAGACACACCTTCCTGACAGATTCTTGAGAATCCGGTTCCCATCTTCCTTCACGATGAAGGAATCGTCAGAGAAACCGAGCTTCTCTATCCGGACGATATCTGAACTGCTCAGTGGCATCTCCGTATTCAGACAGCATTTGATGCATCTGTTCTCGAGACATGTGTTACTGATCATGTTCATCACTGGACTCCTGCTAAGCAGCTCTGACAATGAATCCGACGCTCATAACATGAGAAAGATAAGTGGGTTACTAACGGCAGCGGGGGTTCAGTGGAATACGCTTCGCAGCAATCTCTACCTTTGTTACTTGAACCCTATCGTCGCCGCAAAGGAAATCCTTTGCTACTCCGCTATTTCCTTGCTTTCTTTTTTGATTTCTTCTTCTTTGCTTTTGGCATAGAAATCACGTGCAGATCTAATGCAACAATCAGGATTTTAACACTTCCGACCGCGACGAAATCATGTACGCTGAACCAGATTCTCTCCGTTTCTTCTTACTTGTCTGACCTCTCTCAATTGCAACACAGTTCAGACAGTGCGACATTCAGTCCATGATATGCTTCGCGTTCTCGTTGCGTCTTCGCTCGTTCCTAGTCTCTCTTGCTAAGGCGATTTGCTTTGGAATCTCCACACTGTAGAAGACCCATTCATTCAAGAAAGAGCCTCGTGTCTCTCGACATGCGGATCGACCGCTTCTAGTACAGGTGCATCAACTGACCTGATTGCGACGAACCTGGTTTAGAAAACCAGCAGGATGCACGGTTGAAAAATAAACAAAAAAATCGGGAAATTCGTACCAATCGGTCCTAGGCGGTTAGCCTAGTATCTTCGGTGCTTCTGGTAGCAGTCTCTACAGTAGACTGGTCTTCCGGTCGTCGGCACAAACGGTACTTCCGTCTCTGCGCCGCATTCGGAGCATTTGACTTTCGTCATTTGCCTCGGAGCACCATATCGTCGATTCTCATAACCCATATTCGCATTCCACCGTCCCTATTCTCTAGTTATACAAAAGATAATACTCGACGCGATAATCGCGCACTGGGCACACAGCCCTTGCGTCATCCACGCAGTAAGATCTCCAGTATACTGCTCACGTAATAGCGTGAGACTCCTATTAAAGGTGACCCAATACTCACTGCTACGTCATCAAGAGAGAAAGCAGGCAAATTCGTTATGGTTCGTCGACTTCTTGCCTTATTCGTGCGCAAAATAGATCACTACAGATTCTTGAGTAACAGCATCGACTCTCCCGAAGCCAAATCTAACGAGCTGAATAGGTTCATTCACATGACAAGTCGCTAAAGCAAGTTCGCCTATGCCGTCGATCCTCTCAGCGTTCGGCATCACAACCGTGGCCGTACAGTTGTGGTGTTCTGGAAGCCAATGCACTAGCGGAGCGCTCACTTTTCTGGACTCGGCGTACGTCTCGCTATGCAGCTCAGCGGTCACCAAATCCTGGCTCACTTGGATCACTTTGAGGTTGAATAGCTCCATTAGTCGCACTATGGCCCCCGGCTTCAGGATGCCCAGATCTGTTTTCGAAAGCAGTAGGCGACATATGCCATCCTTGACATCAACGGTGATCTCTCTTGTGCCCATTTCAGGGTGATCCGGATGAATAGGAAGCTTGGCCGTTCGATCGTTCTTCACTCCGGAGACTGAGGCAATTATGGGGTTATCGATGAAGAAGAACCTGCGTGCGATAGGGTCGATGATTTTGCGGTTGGCGGCGTAAAGGTTCTCCCAGCTAATGGTTGCGTCGACCGGGCGTGGCCCAACCTCGTAAACGACGCCTCTGATGGCTTGGGGAGTGATGCCACGCCGTCTCAGAGCCATCAGGGTTCCGAGACGAGGGTCGCTTAGGTCTTTGTAGACGCCTTCTTCGAGTGCCCGCATCATCTTTGACTTGCTAAGATCGACTCCAACGACATGTAGTCTGCCGTAGTGGATCGCGTCTGGGTACTGCCACCCCAAGTACTTGTAGAGGTACTTCTGCCGTTCCATGTTTGTCAGATGCTCTTTGCCGCGAATCACATGCGAGATGCCCATTGCATGGTCGTCGACTCCACAGGCCATGTTGTATAGCGGCCACACCCGGTAATTGCTCCCGACGCGCGGATGAGGATACTTCACGGGATCAATGACACGAAGAGCAGGCCAATCCCTAACCGCTGGGTTCGGGTGATCGAGGTCTGTCTTGACGCGGAGAACTGCCTCACCTTCGCCATATTCCCCACCGAGCATACTTTTCCAGCGCACCAGATTCTCCTCAACTGTCTTCGCTCGGCAGGGGCATGCCCGTCCTGATTCAACGAGTTTCTTGAAATCCTCGGATGCACATTCACAGACGTAGGCACCTGCTTTGCGGATCAGTTCTTCCGCATACTGGTAGTATAGCCCTAGACGGTCGCTCTGGTAGTACTCCTCATCCCAGCTGCATTCAAGCCATTTCAAGTCGTCTCGTATGAGGTCGTAGTACTGCAAAGCGGCCTTCTTCAGTCGTGGATCAGTGTCCTCAAAACGCAGAATGAACCTTCCACCGTATTTCCGTGCATAGTCATGGCTGAGGATGAATGCTCTCGCGTTTCCCAGGTGTAGAACTGAATCTGGATTGGGCGAGAAACGTGTGACGATCTTAGCGTACTTGTCGGCATTAGGCAATGGTGGAAGAGTCCGTTCTGTTTCTTTTCGTTTCTCCTTCATCGCCTCTTCCGGCCAATTCTCTGCAACGATCTTTTCTTGATCCGAAAGGCTCATCGCGTTTACTTGGTCAATGATCTTGGAGGCGAGGATGCGGACATCTGCCGCTTTCTGTCTCAGTTCAGGGTGGGCGCCGAGAAGTCTGCCAATGATCGCTCCGATCTCGGCCTTGCCTTCGTGCTTGATAGCGTTCAGTAACGCCGCTTTTCTCGCTTCAACTTCTAATGCTACTGGGGTCGCCACTTCGTTCGCCGAGCCTACTCGATTACGCCGGTGACTTTTGCAACGTGTTCCGCTGCTTTCCGTGTGAGTCCTTTCTCCCCTAGGATCGTGTACCGATCTGGTCTTATCTTGTGAGCGATCGTCAGCGCCTTGATCAGGTATTTGCTCTCGATTCCGAGTTCGCGTGCGCTTGTCGGAGCTCCGATTCTCTGTAGAACGTCTCGTATCAGCGCCCAGTTTGCTCCATGGAGGTGCGCACACATGATCGTTCCGACGCCAACCTGTTCTCCATGAAGGGCTGGATGCGGTGCAGTTACATCGAGTGCGTGGCTGAACAAGTGCTCGGCGCCGCTGCAGGGTCTGCTGCTGCCTGCGATGCTCATTGCGACGCCGCAGCTGACCAGGGCCTCGACGATTGTCCTGATGCCTGTCTCGCTCATGCTCTTCACGATGCGTGCATTTCTCATCACAAGCTTCGCGCTCATCAGCGCTAAGTCGGCCGCATAGTCACCGTAGTATTCGTTCTTTATTCGATGCGCAAGCTTCCAGTCTCTGACAGATGTATACTTGCCCACAATATCGCCGCAACCGCTTGCTAGCAACCGGAACGGTGCGCCAGCTATGACACCCACGTCAGCCATGATTGCGATGGGGGATTGCGCCATGAAAGAGTATGGCTTACTGTGTCCTTTCATCGAGACGACCGGACTGGCGATTCCGTCGTGAGAAGCAGCTGTTGGAATGCTCAGAAACGGTATGCCCTTGTTGGCTGAGCTGAGTTTTGCGATATCTATGTCGCTTCCTCCGCCAACCGCAACTACAACACTGGGTTTGAGTTTCTCGATTTCTCGTTCAACCTCACGAACCTGCGGAATCGTTGAGGATTTCACGAGCATCTTCTGAACCTTGAATCCAGAATTCCTCAGCGATTCACCTACGGGTGCCGCTCCTAGTGATTGAACATTGGAGTCAGTAACAATGAGAATGGATCCAGAGAAACCGAGCCGACGACAAGTCTCTCCAACTCGGCTGAGCACGCCCTTGCCGACGATTACTTCTCGGGGCAGTTGCATATAGTGGAATTCTTGATGCATTGGGCTCGACCTAGGTCAGAAAGACCAATGATATGATCGCGATTACAAGTACTACAGGGAAGAGCGTCGCAAATGTGAGCCTTGCGGTCCTGAGAAGGAAACTCGTCAATTGGCTGAAGGACGAGAGTCCCAGCGTTCCAACTTGAATCTCGGAGCAAGTCAGTGAGGTTTTCACCGGCTCCATGTTCCTTTTGGCCTCATCTACAACTTTTCGCACGGATTGAACGATGGCTTCTGGATCAGAAGCTGCTCCAATCGGATTGTAACCGAATCTTGCCGATATAATGCCATTCACCATGTGGGTATCTGAGGTCATCACTTCTGCGTCTGCAGCGCCCATCTCTCTAAGGGCGGTGAGAATCTTCTCCCTCAGGCCTGAGGTCATGTTGTTGCTGTCAAAGACAACGTACGCGAAAGATTTGTCACCCACTTTGATCCAGAAGGCGACGACCCCTCCGAGACCCATGCCTTCTTTCAATGATACGTCTCTCAGCATAGTATGAGCGACACCCGCTGAAGCGGAACGCAGCTTCACGGTTTTCGCTGATTTGATCGCAAGCTTGGCGGCCTCGGCGAGATCGTTTAGTTTGTCCTGACTCATCACGACTGCATTCCCCAAGCTATTGTGGGCGTCAACAATGGCAATACTTCTGAAAAGGCGTCTTGCGCTACTGCGCAGTGACTCGCCGACCTCGAAGTCTATGTCTTCAGTATCCTGCGGCGCAGTGGTCATTGTCACTAAGGCTGACTTGCCGAAGACTTGACATGTCGCTGTGGCGCTTCCGGAGGTCGAACGAAGAATTGGGCTGATGTTCGAAGCTGACGACGGGTGAGCCAGCATTGACAAGACCTCTTCGATTACTTTCTCGTTCTCTTGCTGACTGACCAAATTCCGCTCGTGTCCTGAGACTCCATGCGCGACGGCGGCAACACCTCCAATCGTTGACTCCACGACGCGCTTGATCATGTACGGAAGGGCGCTACTTCCGATGTTCAGAAATGGGCCTGGGTGGAAGTTGGGCACAATCAGAGTGCCCTTGACTTTCTTAGAGGCCTTTGATGTAAGACTCAAGACGCACAGATTGACCGAGCTATTGACGCCGAAAACCTCGAGATAGTTCTCGAATCTTGCAAAGTCGCCGTCCAACCAGTCTTTTAGGAAGGCTCTGAAGACGAGCGATGGAGAGACACCGATAGTTTGGATGCCCCGTCTTTCCACGTGGATCAAGAAGGCAAACGAGAACGCGAAAGAGACCGAAACCGCCAGGACGAGACTTGCAATGAGACCGGAAGGAAGAGCATTCAGAAAGATCGCAAGGGCGATGGAACATGCTAGTGGATCAGATACTGCAAAAATCACACGTCTCGCCAAGCTGACGGTCGACATTGAAAAAACCGCTATGGAACGTAGAGGCAACATGATAAACAGACCAAGATAGAAAGCGCTGGCAGGAAAGAGGAAGACTCCAGAAATTCGACTCACTGTCGCCCCGATTATCATTACAACGATCCAGACCACGTTTCCGAAGAGCGATAACGCTAAGACGCGTCTTAGAAAGAACAGCGGATCCCCTTTGACCACTACTTGAAACGAGAAAATGGCAGAGAGTAGGGTAGGTACGAAGAATACCGCGGAACCTGTCAGAAGCCCCTGGACCAACCCGGGCGATGTCCAATCAACAATCGCGAATGCGAGCATGGTGCCAAGGAGATCGATAACGAGCAGCGAGATGAGTATCCCTCTAGTTGAAGGGAAAGCGACGCGGCGGACGGCATTATAGTACGGCGTAGCCTTCTTGATGCGCAGATAGTTGTCGTTGGACACTCCTGAGCCCCATGTCCTCTAAGCAGCCTTCTTTATGCTGCGTACAATTCGTCGCAAGACTTCAGGCGAGGCTTTTTCGACTATCGTCCCTGTGACAATAATTCGTGCGCCAGCCTTCACAAGTTGTCTTGCTGTTTTGGGGGATCTTATTCCGCCGCCCACAATTAGTGGGATCTCGACGTTCTTGCTTACTGCTTCCACCATCGCTGGGGAGATTGGTCTTTCAACACCGGAACCTGCTTCCAGGTAGAAGAATCGTTTGCCCATGAATTGGGCTGCCATTCCATACATCATGGCCAAGGGTGGTTTGTCATATGGGATTGGATTGACTTGGCCTACGAATGCTGCCGCGGCGCCTCTATCACCAACAATAACGTATCCCATGGGAATCGGTTCGAGGCCGTACCGTTTCACGAGGGGTGCGCCGAGGGCCTGTACATGGGTAATGTAGTACGGGTTCATTGAGTTCATCAAGCTCATGAAGAATATGGCGTCGGCCTCTTTGCTTATCCCAGCAACGTCATTCGGGAAGATTATGACGGGAAGCTTGGTCTGTTTCTTTATGGCACTGATAATCTCATCAATGTGATACACTGATACAGCAGTTGACCCTCCAACCATAATTCCGGAGGAGCCGCTCTTGTTTATCGCCTTTGCCAAGGCACTAGACGTTGATCTAGTTACCTTTTCTGGATCGAGCAGCGTCAGGTGGATTGCGCCCTGCTCCCTAATGCAATCAATTAGGTATTGCTCGACCCTGCCGCACATATGACAATCCTCGCTAAACTGCCGTAGACTCAAGATCAGAGAATCGTTATTAAAAGTGCCCCCGCCAACACGTCTGTATATCGATGTGCTCTAGCAGAAGATGTTGGGATTCCCGGCGAACAACATGGAGACTCGTATGCCCTCAATAGCTAGCAAGACCTCCGGCTTCCTTGAGATTGCAAGGATTCCCAACTGCATCATGATGGGTTTCGCCGTCATAGTAGGCGAGTTCATGTCGCTGGGACCGTCAATGCCAGCCTTCTCCGCAGCAGTTGGGTTCCTCGTCGGGTTCAGCCTCGTTGCTGGCTCCATGGCAATAAACGACATTATCGACGCAGACATAGATCGAATAAACAATCCAGGTAGGCCTATCCCCTCAAAGCGTGTATCTCAGACGGAAGCTGCGGCTCTTGCAGTAGTCGCGCTCGCCGTGGGACTGTTACTAGCATCCGTATTGAGTTCTCTCAACCTGATCATAGCAGTCTTGGCTGTGATCCTCATGCTTTACTACAACAGGTTCGGAAAGCGAACTGGACTACCGGGAAACGCTGTCGTCAGCGCCAACCTGGCAATACCATTCATTTTCGGTGGAGCGGTAGGCGGTGTGAGCAGAATTCTGTATATGTTCGCGTTGATCGCGTTTCTTGCAGGAATGGGCCGCGAAGTAATCAAGGGCATGGCTGACATCGCGGGAGACTCCAATCGAGGTGTAAGGACGCTTGCAGTCTCAAAGGGGCTCGGTGTCGCGGCGAAGACAGGTGCGCTATTCTTTGTGATTGCGGTTCTTCTGAGTGCAATCCCTGTCTCGCTAGGGTTGGTTTCCTGGTTTTATGTTCCGCTGGTCCTATTCTGCGATACGGGCTTCATGTATTCAGCATATTCAATCGTCAAGAATCCTTCGCCCGAAAATGCGTTGAGATCCAAGAATCAAGCCTTGGTCTGGATGTTGCTGGGGCTAGTCGCTTTTATCGCCGGCGGTTTCCACGTTGGATAATCCTAGGATTTGGAACGAACTATTCATATTTGGTGCATATTGATTTTCACAAAAAGAGTCTTTGGGCGCTGAAAATACGTTGTCGCTTTTGGAAATGCTATTTGGAACGCAATTGGTTGAGATACTTCAAGGTCTACTTGCGCCTCAGTTCGACCTCCTCTTCTTGGCAACAACGTTGCTGGGCGACGGCACAGTTCTGGTTGGGCTGAGCGCGGCCACGTATTGGTGTTTCGACAAGCCTCGTGGTAGGGTAATTACGTATGTTCTTCTCTTAGGAGCTTATCTGAACTTTTTCCTGAAGATTTTCGTCGCGTGGCCTCGGCCGCCGATCGAACTTCGCATCGCAGAGAAGAGCGAGACATCATATGGATTCCCCAGCGGGCACGCTCAAGACTCTATGACATTCTGGTCATGGACTGCGGTGGAATTCAGGAAGAGAATCGTGAGCATAATGGGGGTATTGATTGTTGTTGCAGTTGGGATCTCTCGCATCTATCTTGGGCTACACTATCCCGTTCAGGTCATCGGTGGATGGATAGTCGGTCTTGCGGTGGCATGTTCGGGGATGCTCATTTTGCGGCGCTTTCCGCAAATTGGACAGATGAGAGCGATGCCTCAGATGTTGTTCGCTTTCTCCGCATTGATACCAATGATGATTGCAGTTGCATTGAATATCGTAGGCGATACGTATCCGGCAAAGGTAGGCGGCTACATTTTTGGCTTCTCGGTTGGCGCCCTGGTCGAGGAGAGATTCGTGCACTTCACAAACAAAGCCTCTGCTTCTCAGAAGATCATGCGACTTGGAACAGGCGGCGTACTGACGGGCCTGTTGGCTTTAGGTACGGAAGTAATCCTACCCAGCAGCTACTTAGTTCCAAGCTTCGTGAATTCCACCATTCGTGGATTGTTCGTAGCGGCAATCATCCCCGCGCTATTCACGAGAATTGAACGCCACTACGCTTGAGCTCGGATTCGTTTCCCGTGTCCTTAGACAAATCTGTTGATTACTGCTATCAGGAGTATGATGAGTCCCGGGATCTCATTGCCGAAATCGTCCGGGTGATCCATCTCAACTACAATCCCTACGTGTGCGTCTTCGGAAGCCCGATACTTGTTTATCGGATATCTGTTACGGGGAGGAATCGAGAAAGATGGACCTTTTTTAGAGCGCGTCAGACAAAGAACATTTTTACGCATGGTCGCCCCAGATAGGAGAGTATGTGGTGAAGAGCTGTGAGGAGAGCGAGGGATGGTGTACGGTTCATCACATCGAGAGGAAAGCGTAAGCTGTCGAAGGAGAACTTAGCTGCCTTTCCTAAGGAGATTATTCGAGCCTTTGTGCAGTTGCCGAGAGTCTTCAAGAAGGTGGATCTTGACAGAGTTCTCGGGGATGAGATCTCGAGAAGCATGAAGTGGAGATACGTTCGAAGAATGGAACGCCTAGGGTTGGTGAAGCATTCCACCAAGAAATACTACCAGAAGATCTATGACAGCGTATCGGACTGGATGGAGAAGGATGCTGTTCCGAAGATCAAACACATGGAATCAGTCGCACTCATAGAAAGAATCTAAGCACTCTTCGAATATCCGGCCAGTAACTCCTTCGCCCTGTCGATCCTGATTTTCTTTTCTTCGATCATCTTCTGAGCTATCGTGTCCACAAGATCCCCGGTCGCCCCCGCGGTTGCAGCCAAGTTTCTTGCGTGAAGCCGCATGTGACCGAGTTGGATTCCCTCAGCCGCCAACGCCCGTAGGGCTGCAAGGTTCTGGCAAAGGCCGACTGCGGCGATTATCTCGGCCAGTTCGCGTGCTGATTTGACTCCAAGTATTTTGACGGCAGTCTTAGCCACTGGATGAACTGCAGTAGCGCCTCCGATCAATCCTACTGCCATCGGCAGCTCGATTTCTCCGAATAGGTCTCCGTTGCTGTCCTTGCTCCAGCGAGTCAATGGACTGTATTGTCCTGATCTGGATGCATAGGCGTGGGCTCCAGCCTCAATAGCGCGAGTATCGTTTCCAGTAGCTAGCACAACCGCGCTGATTCCGTTCATTACTCCTTTGTTATGTGTTGCAGAACGATATGGATCGGCGGCTGCGAAAGCGTATGCGTTGACTATTCCATCTACAACTTCCGGACCGCCGACAACGTCTTTCGTGACCGTGACGCGAGCCTGTGCAAGCCTTCTGTCGGCTAGGTTAGATAGGATTCTTAGGTACACTCGGCCGCCTGCGATTCTTTCGACAAGTGGCGCAATCGTTTCTGCCATTGTATTGACTGCGTTGGCACCCATCGCATCCCCGCAATCTACTAGTAGCTCTACGACGAGCATGGGACCAACAATAGTCTGAAGCACTTTCGTTTCTAAGCCGATGGCTCCGCCGCCTTTTGAAACGAGGATTGGGTCCTGTTCGTTCGCTTTTCTGAGTATCTCTTCCGCAGATGCAAGAACGGATTTTCCCGCTTTGTGAGGGTCGGCGCAACCCATTATTTGGATCTGTCCAATCATGACCGGGCGCGTGCTCGTTGTCCAGAATCCTCCTTTGGATCGAGCCATCTTGGCCGCGTTGCTTGCACCGGCAACCACTGACGGCTCCTCCACTGCCATCGGAATCAAGCGATCTTTTCCATTTATCAGGAAATTCATCGCTACTCCCAAGGGTACCGGCATCACGCCGATCGCATTCTCGATCATGCGGTTGGCAGTTTCGATATTCAAAGCACTAGAGGTGGCAAGTATGTCCAGCTCCGCTTTTTCTAGATGAGCGAATTCACCGACAAAGCGAAGCCTCTCCTGAGGCGTCAATTTGTAGAATCCGGCAGATTCAGAAGAAGTCAAGAAGACCCTCCCTCCAGGGACGTGAAAACGAGCTAAGGTTGCTGAGCCTATATCAACCCAGAGGCTTAGGTTTATCCCGAAGAATCGACGTACCCGGAAGACCATGGCCGCGAAGACCTATCCATGCATCCAGCGGACAACGCTGCGCATCGGAAAGGATGCATGGGAGTGGTGTGCCCTCTTCAACGCTAGAATTGATGAGCTGCATTGCGAGAAATGCGAGTATCGAACGCTGAATCAGAGACCTGTTGAACTGCCAAAAGAAGCCTAAGACAGACAGCTTGCCTCTAAACGAACTCTTCCGATCGCCGGTGGGCGTCGATGCGCCCTAAGATAGTAGTCTCCTCGCTACTAGCCATTCACGTGTTCTGCCAGTTATCACGATGGGGCACTTGTGCAATTGGTCCAGGTTTTTGGAACCCGTTAGGAACATCGCGGTTCTGAGTTCGTCTATGACCGACAGGAGCCCCTCTTTGGCGTCTTTGGAGCTCTTTGAGACTGATTTCAGAAGCGGCATCGCTAATCCTCCGTAGTTCGCGCCTAGTGCGATTGCCTTTGCGATGTGAAGGCCGTTCCTCACGCCGCCTGAGGCAATGATCTTCACTTTCGTTGAAACCGCGACTTCTACGATGCTTGCAGCGGTTGTGATTCCCCAATCCCAGAAAGTGAAACCCAGGTGGGCTTGTCGTGTTCTGCGTTTCTCTCTTGCGCGGTAGTACTCGACGGCCGCCCAACTTGTTCCTCCTAGGCCGGCAATATCGACTCCCTTCACGCCGGCTCGCTCGACTGACAGACCAGTCTCTCGCGAGATCCCTGCTCCAGTCTCCTTCACCAAGACAGGAACGCTCAATGTGGAAGCAAGTTCTCGAATTCTTCCGAGCGCACCTTTGAAACGTGTTTGACCTTCCAGTTGAACCGATTCCTGAAGCGCATTCAAATGGATAAGCAGCGCGTCTGCCTTGATCATCTCAACCGCGGCTTTCGCGCGTTCGATTCCGTCATCCTTGATGATCTGTGGGCACCCCAAGTTTGCCAAGATCAGCGCGGACGGCGCGTTCTCTCTCGCCACTTGAAACGTGTAAGCGAGGGCCGGATCATCGATTGCTGCTCTCTGGCTGCCAACGCCCATTGGTATCTGCAACTCTTCCGCTATCTTGCCGAGAGTTGCATTGATTTTGGCGGCGATCGGTGTGCCGCCTGTCATTGATTCAATGATGATAGGAGCAGCAAGCTTGCGACCGAACAACTCACAAGTGACATCAATCTCTTCGTAATCAAGCTCGGGCAAGGCATTGTGAACTAGCGATATATCATCGAAGCCCGTGCCTACGTGCGCTTGGACATCACGGCGCAACGATGTCGTAATGTGGCTTCTTTTCCGCTCAGTAGTTTCGCTTGCCAAGATTCACCAATCCTGATGTGCCTAGATCCATTCTATCTTCTTTGCTAGTCATTATTGACGCGACTGAGTTTTCTTGATGATAGAAACCGTTGCAGCTGATGCGTCAACCACAAGGTGGTCACCGGTCGAGATCTTCTCTACGGGGATTTGATCAATGCAAGGGATGCCGGCTAGTATGGCGCCTGTTGCAACGATCGTTTCCGTCTCCTTGTTCACTATTGCCAGAGGCGCCTGATTGTTCTTTGCAAGTCCGTAGATGATATATGATCCCACTGTCGAGCCTTTTCCGCACGGAAATACCAAGATCTTTCCTTTGACCGACTTGCCCTCGAGCTCATGCCCTTTCTCCGTGAAGATGCCTGTCTTTGCGTCGACGCCTCCGTAGAATCCGATCGGTTCCTTTGAGACTAAGCTTTCTCCTTCCACTTTTCCAGGGCTGATTGTTCTTCCTTTCAATATTTCCATCGCTCGGCCACCTTTGGTTGCTCTAGACGGTCACCTTTTCGAGTATGCTGTCGAGTCTTCCGAAGATTACATTTTGCTTGCAGAAGCCAGGCAGATAGTTTGCAGCTTTTCCAGAGTTTACTGCTGTTGTCTTGTATCCCATGTCCTCTATCGGTGAAACGACCATGCATGTGTCAGCCACAACCTTGCCGCCGGCTGTTTCGATTATTCGAGTGAACCCCATCCGGTTAGCAGCCTCTTTGACCATTCTCGATGTGCAAATCCACAGAGGTTTCGTCAGTCTCTTGCCCTCTAGCTTACGTGAGACCGTCATTATCTCTTTGAGCGATGAGTGAGGGCATCCTAGAATCACTATGTCGGGCTCCTTTCCTGTTGAGAGTTTCGAATAAGTCTCGTTCACATCTTTGTTGCTTACCGAGAGTTTCTCCAGACCTTTCGTTTCCATTAGGTGAGCTTCAGGGGTCAGATTCTCGATGTGGTAGAGTGCGACTGCACCTGACGCTGCCATCGCGGCGCCAAGTGCTTTCAGTTGGTCTGTGTCAGCATCTTTGATGCCTTTGAAGAATGGTATTCTGTTCTTGACTTGTTTTCCAACAACGTATCCAAGCGCTCCGAAATCTGCACTATCTTCAAGCGCCGCATCTACTTCGACTAGGAACTGCGGCTTCCTGTTCTCATCCAAGTGGAGTCCATAGTTTGGCGTGACACCACAAAGCGCCGCTGCAAGGGCCGAAGGTCCTCCCTCTCTATTCGTTCTTGCTCCGATGACTGAGTTTGAGAAAGCGATCGCCGACGATTCTGACCATGCGATATGTTCTTTGAATCTCGGCAGATTTCCTGCAAGGTATGGCGTGCAGGTCGCGCTCACAACTATGCCCATCTTCCTGAATGCGTCCATGATACGTAGCTGTTTCTCCGCGAAGCTCAGCGGTATGTTGAGTTTCTGCCAGTCTTCGATGTCCATTCCTGCCGGATTCAGGAAGGTGACGATCTTTACTGTCGCACCTTTGTTTGCATAGTCTTCGAGAAACTCGACTCCAGGATCACCAATCGATTTGTAGGAGACGCCTGCCACTTGAGCGGAGCTTACTGGAATCATTCTGTCCGCACCGTAGATCTCTCCCAGCCGGACGAGCAAACGGAACATACGCTCCAAGACCTCCCCGTCCTCGCCCGAGAGCGTTCGTTCCTCAGCATTCGTCAGGTACATTGGTCACTTCAGCTCCAGTCTACTTGTGAGGTACATAGTCGTTCAGATTCAGCTTCATGGGCAAGGTGGGTCGTCTAAACTCCTTCTTTCCGCGCTCAGGGATTGTGAGATCAAATCCGGCCTTGCATGTCATTTGAGTGTCCATGTCCGAGGAGGGATCTAGGGATGATCCTTTCTCTCTAAAATGGATCATGTTCTTGTCCGCTTGGAAGCGGGTTGCCATGGCCCATTCGATATCGTTCGGGTCATGGATGTCTATGTCCTCGTCAACGATGAAGACATGTTTCATGGATTTGTGACCCTTGAAAGCCGCATCGATAGCCTTTCGGCCGTCATCTGGATTCTTCTTGCGTATGCTGACTGCTCCGTGAAGCCAAGAGCATCCGCCAGGTGTAACCAACACGTCTTTGACATCACAGACCTTAGCGACCTCTCGATATATCGTGGGTTCTCGTGGCATGCCCATCAGAACCTTATGCTCAAGGCCACCCGGGAGAAGCGCGTGGTAGATCGCGTCCTTTCTCATGAATATCTTCTTCACCTTAGCCACCCTCTGTTCCCTGACTATGTCAAACGTTTCAGTCAGGTCGAGAAACGGGCCTTCATCATGCAGTTCGCCGGTAAACTCTGCCGTGATTACAATATCAGATGAAGGCACCAAGTGACCGTCGAGTCTTAGGAGCGGTGTTTCCTCTAACGCGTTAGCTATGTCGATCTCGCTAATTCCTGTTTCGACGGAGATGGCTGCACTTACTAAGACCTGGACTGGTGGAGAGATGCAGATCGCAAATTCCTTCAATCCACGTTGTATGTAAGTGTCAAAGTGTCTCTGAAGGATTCGGAGAACGAGCTTGTCTTTTTCGAGAACTTGAGCTCGATGATAGGAAAGGTTGACTCCATGCTCCTTGTCGTTGCTGGCGACTATGCCGGATGAGATGTAAGGTCCGGGGTCCTTTGGATAGTGTGTCAGGATTGGCAGTTTTCCAAGGTCAAGTTCCATTTCTTCGTATCCTTGAGCGTCTATGATACGTGCTTTCTTGGGGCGATCTATTGCGGCCGTCAGTTTTGCGATTAGTTCCTCTCTGCGGATTCCTATCCCAGTGGCAACTAGGTCTCGTGTTGAGCAGATGTTCGCGATCACTGGCATGTTGGAGCCTTTCACGTGATCGAATAGTAGGACTCGCCCGTCGAGCATCTTCATCAAGGTAGATACTTCATATTTCCGGTCGACGGGTTTGCTGATTCTAGTCAATGCACCTTTTGAGTCGAGCACCTCGACTAACTTCGCTAACTCCATTCCTATTCACCTAGAGCGATGAATCCTGCTGTTGGGTTGTCCTCAAACTCCAATGGTCGTGCGGAGTGCTTGAAAACCCTTCTTCTCAATTGCTTTCGCAATGTTTTCCTGAAGGTCCTTGCCAGGAGTGAGCGCGACCATATAGCCGCCTTTGCCTGTGCCAGTCAGCTTGGCGCCTAATGCTCCATTGTTGCGGGCCAAGTCCACGAGCAGATCCAGTTCGGGACATGAAACTCCAATTTGCTGAAGAAGCGTATGGTTCTCGTCCATATAGTACCCCACTTCCTCTAGATGGAATGCTTCAAGCTGCTTCCTTGCGTTATTCACCAGCTTGTCAGCGTCCTGGAAGATTCCGGCATACTTTTCCGGATCCTTCTCCTTTCTGACCTTCACAGCTCCAACAACAGCCTTAGTGTCCGCAACTAGGCCAGTGTTTCCCATCACGATCTCTACCGGTCGCTTCAACTTCATGCGTTCCATTTGATGCAAGGAACCTTCGCGCTTGTACCAGATCAGACCACCATACGTGGCAGCAGTGTTATCGATTCCTGATGGGGTGCCGTGGTATCCTTTCTCCCCCTCGTATGCGACCTCGTTCACTCTGTCGTCCGTGAAGTTGAGGCCAAGCTCGTCTGAGAATGCGCGTGCGATCGCTGCACATGATGCAGCGCTTGCACCCACTCCGCTTGCTGCAAGCAGATCACCGGCTAGCGCCACGCGGAACGCGTTATTCTTTGTGTCAACCTTCATGAAATTCAGCATGAGATCCAAGGATTCTTTCTGTTGACTGGCCTTCTCCGCTTTGTATCCTCTTGTTTCAGGCCTCTCGTCGTTGATCTCAACTCCTGAACCTGAGCGCCGTTCAACAAGCGCTGTCGTTTTTGCTCCGATCGCTGATGCTATCGCGGGAAGACCGTAAACGACAAAATGCTCGTTGAACAGTATGACTTTGCCAAATCCTATACCTGTCCCCAAGAACGCAGCACCTCTTTCCTAGTACCATTGAGCGAATAGAAAAGTCAACCGCCGAAATCAAATTATCTCATAGACGGGTGCGATTCGGTTCATTAGAGCAGAGCAAAAAGTCGAGCGTTGACTCTTATTTGTGGATTGAGGCTGCGAGATAACCGACGACTTCGCTGTTGTCCCCGGTGATGTCGCCGCTCGTGCTGTAACCTAGAAGCTTGGCGGTCTTTGCATTCAGGATCCTTGATGCTGCGATCATGCTTGCGACTGGACCGTGGCCGCACATGCTGATTCCGTGAGCTTGAACCGTTTCCTGTAGCTTGGTGTCATCGAGTGCAAGGATGGCGTTTATTGCAAGTTGATCTTTTTGTTTCGCCGCCTCGGCCGATTCATAGTGAGTCATGTCAGATGAAGCGATGATCAGGGGATCGTCTCCCTTGAGTGCTTGTCCGATTGCTTTCCCAACCTCTAAGCTCGTCTCCAAATCTTGCATCATCATGCAAATTGGTACAAATTTGA
Source organism: Candidatus Bathyarchaeota archaeon (assembly GCA_963706285.1). Lineage (GTDB taxonomy): Archaea > Thermoproteota > Bathyarchaeia > 40CM-2-53-6 > 40CM-2-53-6 > CAVPLU01. The sequence continues at coordinate 56,806 of CAVPLU010000014.1, read as the reverse complement.
AGCTCGACTTGAGAACGTATTGCAGGAACGGAAGCTGAACCTCTACTGAATGCTCGTGGAGGTGGGCTTGGTCATCAAGATCAATAATGTCAGAAGCTTTCGAGATGGCGTCGACCGCTTCCTTGTCAACTTCGACTTGCCCAAGAGGCGTTTCCCAGACGCCCTCTGACATCATTGACACGCCGCTTCCTTGGCCTGTATGATTTGGCCCGATGATGACAATCTTGTTCGGTTTTCCATCGTTAGCGAGTTCGAAGTAGGATCTTGCAGCTATCGGACCCGAGTAAATGAAGCCGGCATGGGGACATACGAGTCCAACAAGTTTCCTCTCACCAGTCTGCGCCAGAGCTGGGAGCCGTCCTGGACCTAGACGGTGAGTGAAGCATCCCTCGATCTCGCTGGTTAGAGCTGCCTTCGTTCCTTTGTAGAATGAGCCGGCGACTTGAGCCCTTCTCAGTTTCAAAGCTCGCCGCCAACTCTTGGCGCGATCGCAGCGAGTTTCGTCTCGAAATCGTCCACGGTTGCTGTGATCGTCCCGTCGGCTGGAAGCTCTCCTCGTTCGCGGAGCACCTGCCTTGTCAAGAGCCAGTAAACCATTGCTAGGGCCCGTCGTCCTTTGTTGTTCACGGGGATTGCGAGGTCAACGCCTGTGAAGGCATTATCGGTGTCGCAAAGTGCTATGACAGGAACACCGGCACTCGTTGACTCTTTGATCGCTTGAAAGTCAGCCCGTGGGTCAGTCACCAAGACAAGCTGAGGTTCTGCGTGTCTTCGCTGGAGCGGATTCGAAATCAGGCCAGGCATGAATCTGCCGATCATTGACAACGCCCTTGTTTGCTCGCAGAACTTCTCGATCGGCGTCTTCCCATAAATCCTAGATGAGACCACAAGGACACGATCAGCCTCAAACTTTGCCACGAACTTTGCTGCCACCCGGATCTTCTCATCGGTCTTGCCGATGTTCAATATGAAGAGCCCGTCAGGCCGGACACGATAGATATACTGTTCCATGTCTCCAGTCTTGATGCGGGTTCCAATGTGTAGGCCAGCGGCAAGCATCTCCTCCAGAGGCAACAGAAGGTTCTCGACCTTCGGCATTACCTCATTCTCTTCGATGTCAGACACGCACGATTCCTCTACGATGCAATGATTCCAGATTCAGATTCACCGTACAAGTAGACAGATAATTTAAGGATAGCACTCGCCAGCCCACCAAACGGTTCAGAGAAACGTTCGGACGAGCCCCTCACCTGACTTCAAAATGCAGCCTAAACCCCGTCTCAGCAGGCGCAATCCTCTGAACTTCCAGCGATCCGATCTCTTTGAGGTTCAAGACATGCGTTCCTCCGCACGGGATCGAAAGCTGGCCCTTGATGGTCACAATTCGGAGCTTCTCGCTCTTCGGAAGCCTAGCAATGTTAGGTGCATCAGCAATCAAGCGCTCAGCGTCAACCCTATCCATTGTCTCGATTCCGACATTGAGCCCTTGTCGGATTAGATCGTTCGCGAGGTCCTGAAGTCCATTCAGAGCTAGACCAGATGGAAGGGGTCCTCCATATCCAACGTAGGGATCGTCCCCGAGCCAGGAATCTGTTGTCTCCACATGTGAGCTAGTGACTGTTGTGAGACAATGGTCTAGAAGGTGGGCTGCAGTGTGTCTCCGCATCATCAAGAATCGATTCGCCCAGTCAATCATGCACGTGGCTGGACCTAAATCCGGCTTTCCCTCAACCTTACCAAAGTGAATGATGACCCCGCTCTGGTTCATAGCTCTCTTCACGTTGACGCGATACGATGACCCTTCTATTGTTCCGAAATCAGATGGTTGCCCACCCGATCTTGGATGGAAGATGGTTCGATCCAAAGCCAGATATGCACTGCTCTTTTCCTGAACGACTTTCAGAACATTCACGTCCAGTGATTGCAGGTACGAGTCCTGCAAATAGACGCATGTCGTTGGAGGGATTTGGTCAACGAACTTCGCGAAGTCAACCAACAGTCGAGTCTCCTAGTCTTCTTCCCAGTCGATGTCTCCGCACAGGCGTGCGAGAGTAAATAGATTGAGATGAGGTCAGCGATTAAAGATGATTTGAATTCCCGTGGAATCATGCTCGAATGATTGCGGTAATCTAAAGTGTAGACAGGCGACATCTCGGTCGGGAACCTGCATGTTACATGTGGATCTCAAGGATTTTCCAACTGCACGCGCTGTAACGTATTTGAACTCGGCGTCTATCTCTCTGATGCCAACACCAGCCGTAGACAGCATGGTGAAGTTCCAACAGCAGATCGCGGCCGGAGGGACTATCGGCTTCGATGAAGAGGCTGAGACTCAGGCGCTCGAGGGCGTACGAAACGAGGCTGCCTCACTCCTTGGCACGCGCAAGGAACAAATCGCCATCCTGTCCAGCGCCACGATAGGCATCTGCTCGTTCGCGTGGTCCGTAGACCTGAAGAGAGGATCAAATGTTGTGAGTACAGACGCCGACTTTCCAAGCGTAGTATATCCCTGGATGCGCCTTCGTGAGGAGAAGGGCATCGAAGTACGCCTTGCAAAGAATCATGATGGCGTAGTGAATGAAGACGAATTGGAGAACCTTGTCGACAATCATACGGCGGTGGTCTCCATCAGTCACGTGGAATATGGCACGGGACAAAGGTTTGATCTCCGTTGGTTATCTGAATTGGCACACTCTCATGGAGCTCTTCTATTGGTCGATGCGACGCAGTCGGCCGGTCTAATACCCATCGATGTGGACAGAGACGGAATCGATGTGCTCGTTGCGGGTGGGTACAAGGGACTGCTAGGGCCGTTCGGCGCAGCAATACTCTATCTCAATCGAGAGCTAGTCGAGAGACTTGAACCACCCTTGGTGGGCTGGCGTAGTACGCCGAATCCTTACAACTTGAATGCAACAGAGCTGACCTATGCAAGCGACGCGAGAAAGTTCGAGTACAGCACCATGGACTATGCCTCACCCTTTGGACTAGCCGAATCCATGCGATATCTCGCCAAGATGGGTCACAGGAACGTCACCGACCACGCACTCTCACTCACCGAGAAATTCATAGATATCATAAGAAACGACCACGCCCGAGCTAATGTGACTACGCTAACGCCTGAGAAAGAAAACGCTCACGGGAGTATCGCTTCATTCAGGTTCGAGGGACGAGACCAGTCTGCCATTGCTGCTGAGTTTGGGAAACGGCAGGTTGTGGTTTCACAGCGCTTCAATGGAGTGCGCTTCTCTTTTCACGTATACAATACAGAGGAGGACTTATTGCGGGCAAGCCGAAGTCTCAAGGAGATACTCGCAACGTGAAGATGCAGAGGATTGATTGAATGAAGATTGTCATATTTGGACCACCTGGTTCCGGAAAGGGAACCTACGCTTCCAGACTCATGAACAAGCTCGGAATACCTCACATCTCGACCGGCGACCTTGTCCGCGAAGAGATACGAAATCAGACACCTTTGGGTAAGAAGATTGAGAAGTACAGTAGCTCAGGTACGCTGGTGCCAGACGAGATTATCACTGAGATGCTGAAGAAACGCCTGGCCTCTGGGGTGTCGACAAGGATTCATTCTCGAAGGGTATCCTAGAACCGTCGGACAGGCCCACGAGCTCGACAAGATCACGAAACTTGACGCTGTGGTGAATCTAGACGTTCCCGACAGCGTAATTGTGGACAGACTATCTGCGAGACTACAATGCAGGACATGTGGAGCGATCTACAATGAGAAGACGATGAAACCGAAAGTGCCTGGAAAATGCGATAAGGACAAAGGCGAATTGTTCAGACGAGTAGACGACCAGCCCGAGGTAATCCGTGAGCGCCTAAGGATCTATCAAGAAGCATCTGAACCGGTGATCAGCTTCTATCGATCGAAAAATCTACTCAAGGATATCAGAAATGAAGACTCAAACGCCGACCCGGCGATCGTTGTTGAACAAATAGCGAAAGCCATCAAGCAATAACACTCACGAATCAGGAAACTGAGGAAACCGGGTCAGTAGCACAGCATGTGCGAAGCGAGTGTTTGCAGCATTTGCTCAGTGAGTCCTGAGCGATTCAGAAACCTGAGTTCGATTTCAATCCGGTGACTCCAGACAGACTCCCGGATTTCGAGCACCTACCACGAGATAGCACCCTGGGCTTTTCTGATATCGCACGGTGAAGACTGGATCGGTGAGGATTTGTGAGTAACACAAAGGCAGGCTATGGCAGCATCTAGCTTGGTACCTGTGCCATTCCAGCGAGCATCTTTCGCTTCTTCGCGTCTTCCTCTATTCGGATCAGCTCGTTGAGTTTCGAGATGCGTTCCCCGCCGATGACTCCGCACTTGATCATGGGACATGATAGGCCAACCGCAATTTGCGCGAGCTCCCCGGAGCACACTTCTCCCGAACGATGCGACATGACCGTAACGTAGTCTGCGGCTTTTGAATTCTCGACGGCCTTTCTAGCGTCAGAGAGTGTCCCAACCTGGTTTGTTTTGATGATGATCGCGTTGGCTGATCCACGTTTGATCGCTTGGTCAATCCTAGTCGTATTGGTGACTAGGAGGTCGTCACCGCAGATCAAGGCTGCTCCAGCCTTCTTGTGGAGTTCGGCGAATGCTTCGAAGGCATCCTCGTCCAACGGATCCTCGATGTAGAGGAGCTTGTAGCGGTCTATTAGGTCAAGGATGAATTCTATCTGCTCGCCTTCGTTGCGTTTCTTCTCGTCTCTCTTGTAGATGTATGCCTGTTGCTTCTCATCCCACATGCTTGAGGACGCGACATCGAGACCTATCCTAACGTCCGCTCCAGTTTCGAGTGAGACGATCTCGCATGCTTTGCTGATCAGGTCGAGCGCCTGCTCGGTTGTCATGTCTAGCACATAGCCTCCCTCGTCTCCTTTCCCGATCATTGGTGATCCTTGCTTCACTGCTAGCCGCGCGACTTCCGCGTGGACTTTGATGTTGGCTTCTGCTGCTTGAATTGCCGAGGTTGCTCTCGTTGGGACGACCAGGAATTCCTGTATGTCTGTTCGTTTGCCTTTGGCGTGTGCGCCTCCGCCGACAACGTTTCCGAGCGGAAGAGAGATTCTGACCTTTGAGGAACCTGCGAGTTTCTGGTAGAGCGGTTTCTTGTGGACAGTTGCCGACAAGAGTGCAGCGGCTATGGAGACTGCGTATGCAGTGTTTCCGCCGATTCTGCTGAATTGCGCGGTTCCGTCAACCTCATGCAGTTTCTCGTCGATCTGCTGTTGGCGGTCGGCGTTCATTCCTGAGAGTTCAGGAGCCAGCAGCTTCTTCACGTGCTCGACGGCTTCATCGACTCCGCCGTCAGGGAACGGTTGAACTTCCCATTTGCCTCGGCTCTTGCCTGATGGCGCAGCTACCCGAACCATGATAGTTTTGCTGGAGAGGTCTACTTCGACTGTGGATTCGCCGCGGCTGTCTAGGATTCTTCGAGCCTTTAGGCTCGTGATCTTGACAGGAGCTGCCAAGATACCGCATCTACTGGATTTGGCCGCGTTTACGTGCTGCGACTTCACCGTACTTTAGGAGTTCGTCGATCACTTCGACGTGGGATATGAACATCCGTCTGCAACAATAGCGCGTCATTCCCAGGTCGTCTAGAACCTTAGCAGGATTCTCTCCTTGCTTCGTGCGGCGTGCGTACTCTTCCCAGTGATCACCGATCACTTTTCCGCAAGTGAAGCAACGTACAGGTATGATCATTGGGCAGTCAACTCGTGTGGTCTAACGATAGGATTTTTGTTTCCTCACTCTTGCGCCTGGGCCTCCGAACTTCTTCGTTTCCTTCCTTCGGGGGTCTCCAGCGAGCATTGTCCTGTCAAAACTCGTGAATAGTCTCCGCAGTTCGGCGCTTCTGGAGTATTCCACAAGTCCGCGAGCGATCGCCATCCTAGCTGCCTCAGCTTGGCCCATGACGCCTCCTCCCTTGACTTTCACGCGCACGTCAACCGTGTTCAGGCGTTCGCCTGCTAGCGTGAGCGGCTCGGAGACTCTTGCGCGAGCCAGTTCAGACGACATATTGCTCACGGGGAATTCGTTTATCGTTACGTTGCCGCGGCCAGATTTGAATACGGCTCGGGCGATCGCGGTTTTCCGCTTTCCTGTGACTAGAAGTATCTTCTTTCTCTCGCTCATTCTTTCCAAGGTCCTCCTATCTCTTCTGAGAGCTCACCTACTGTAATGTATTGGCAGCGCAGCTTTGAAGCCTCAGCGTCAGGAACCTTCACTGTGGGCTTGTCTCGGTATTCTTCAGGGACGCCTGTAAAGACTTGTACCCGTCTTAGGGCGTTGCGCCCCTTCGGCTTCTTCCGTGGCATCATACCGCGAATGACACGACGCATGTAAGTGTCAGGTCTTCGAGGATGTGTTGGCGCTTTGTACTGAGCTGCCAGGGTCCTCGTCTTCAATCTTCGCATTGCCTCCTCTACTATGTTCGCTTTGGTTCCGGAGATGACTGCGTTCTCGGCATTGAAAACGATGACCTCTTCACCTTGTAGTGCATGTTTTGCTACGAAGCTTGCAACTCGCCCAAGTACCAGGTTGGAGGCATCTATGATGATTGGTTGCTGTTGCTTCGACATTGCATATTCACCTTAGTATCCTGACCTTGCTCCCCTTAGGGTGAGCGTCTGCAAGCTTGTCAAGACTCACGCATGAGCCCCCAGCTTTCTGGATCTTGGCTCTTGCTGTCTGGGAGAATCTGAAAGCTCCCACATTGATCGCGTGGTTGATTGAACCCGCAGAGAGGACTTTGCCTGGAACCGCGATTATGTCTCCTTTCTTTGTGTTCCTTGCGATCCTGCTTACGTTCACTGCGATCCTTGTCCGCTTGGGTTTTCCGAGAAATTCTGCTACACGCAACCAGATCGGTGCCTTGTTTTGTCTTCCTTTCCTCTTGAGTTTGGCAATTGCTTCGTTCAATTCTGGATTCGTTATCACACGACGCATAATTATCACACCTACTATTTCTGCTCCGCTTCAACTAGAACAGTCATTGCCTCAGCTTTCTTGGTGAGGATGCTCCCGGCCTCTCTGAGGATTCTCCTTGGAGGGAGAGCTCCTGTTGATTCTATTTGGAATAGAAAAGCTGTATCGTCGCCCTTGATTTCTATTGGCGGACCTTTCTTTTGGTCCGAAGGAACGGCTTTCTCCACGCATGCATTGCACAGGATACAGTCGAGCTCGTTCTTGATGAAGATCTTTCGTGTCGAGTCTGAAGCGTACACTCTCGTGGGGCAACACTTGATCACGTCTTCTGGGTTTGAGAGGTTCTCAGGGCGCAATGTGACCTTGGGCATGTACCTGTAAGCTGCGATTGAGGCTGCTTGCCACTTTGCATGTTCGGATCCTCTTCCCAAGCGAGCGTATGCCTCCAACTTCACTTTCTGTCCTGGCGCGAGTTTCACGATTGGTATTCTATCAGTTGTGGGAACGACATCGGTTGCAGCCTTCAGATCAGCCGAGTACACGGTTATGGTTTGGTCGGTTGCTTCTGCCTCAAGCACAAAAGATGCTGTGCACTTCGGGCATCCCAGATCGCTTTTACAGTCACACTCCTCACGGGGAACATAAGCATCTAGGTCGGTCTTCAACGGGACGAGGCCGAGCCGATGTGCAAGAATCTCATCGTACATAACGGAGGTGTTCTCAAGGAAGATCACGTCCTCGATCGCCATCACGGGGACATCTGCAAGTATTCCCCGTCGGAGGGCATTGGCGAATGCTGGAGAACTGTCGCGCAGGATGAACCTGAGCGAGTCTGCCTTCTCTTCAAGGATCTCAACCTCCATGACGCACATGACCTTCTCTGAGTATTCGTGGTTATTTCTGGCGGGTTTGCAGTCTAGGCTTTCTAGGCGCTTATAAACAATTACGCATTCGGAATCGCGCTCGAACAACAAATCGAGAAGAGCTTAGACATCTCGCAAGAAAGATTCAATGAAAATCTTCGTTGAAAGCTGATCCTGCGTAACCGAAGCGAGAACGCTCTCTCTACCAAACAGTGTTTCCAGAATCTGTTCAGTGGATTTGCCCTCGGCGTGAAGATCGCGAATCTTGTCTCGCGTCTCTTCCAGGTATTCTCGAGTCTTTTTGATGACTTGTTGCGGTTCGGGAACAACCTTTCCCAACGAGGCGAACATGATCTTCGGCCTGAGCTCCTCAAACTTCCTAAGATCAGAAATCAACTCATGCACATCTTCTTCCGCTCTAGCCGTCTTTGGGTGTTCCCCAACCCATGTGTCGCCAGAGAAGAGGATCCCTCGTTCTTCCTCGAAGAGAGAAATGTGACCTTTGCAATGGCCCGGAGTCTCGACTACACGCAGGCTCACGGTACCGTTCTTGACGATAGTCCCGATCGGAGTGGCAGTGGATGGGTCAGGATATCCCCAGATTTCTTGTTCGAACGGGTACAACTCGTACGTTCTATTCATGAGACGAACCGTGTCCGCGTGCGCCAGCGCCCCTAGCCTGAAACGTTTGGAAAGGAGAGCGTTTCCGCCGACATGATCTTCGTGGTAATGAGTATTCACTATCACCGAGATCTGCTTATCTTTCAGAAAGTCACCAAGCTCTTTCTTCGAATAGTCGCAGCCCGTATCGATCAGGATTCCATCTATCAAGTAGGCGGCGACCCAGTAGAGCGCGGACACGCCGTCGAGAGACCTTCCCATCTTGATCTCAGTGACATCTCCGATCTCTGTTGCCTTGAGCATCGCTCCTCGCCGCGCTGGATCTGAGCGTGTAGAATACCGAACAAAGAAAAAACTATGCAGACTCAGGACTACGAGATAGAGAAAATATTGGGGCTCGTGCTCGTACGAGCTACTGGCCCTTACAGGGAAGTGCGTGACATCAATCTAGGTTGGAGGCACCGCAACTGGCAGTGACTCTGATGGGGCACTAGTCAATGGAGCATTGCAGTGTGGACAGAACCTCTGCCGCAAACCGTTCATCTTGATGTAGTCATGGAGGCTCTTTGTGATTTCCGTGAAGCTCACCATCGAGCCTCTTGGATGTCCTGTCAACATTGAGAGTACATCATCTATGACGATGCTCTGCTCGGTTAACGCATTTCTCTTGCTCAATCTAGGCTTTCCTCAAAGAGCACAGAGTAGGATTTGCTGATTTGAGAGTTCAATACCTGAATACCGTCAACTACGCACCTCCGGAACCGCTCGCTTAGACAATTTTGACCCCATCCCAAAGGCACAAAACGTCGGCGAACGTCTCCGACTGCGGCTCCGATGAGGCCGGAGAGCCATACTATGTAAGCTGTTGGACACATTCGGATGCTGATGGCTCAAACTGAAATGTGAAAGACGACAGATCATTTTGAGGATGATAACAATGGCTGAAGCACTCAAGCGCTACCTTGACGGGCACAACGTGAACTATCAGCTCCACGTTGTAGATGGCCCGACAATGACAGCTCAAGATGCAGCGACCAGACTCCGAGTCCCACTTGAGACGATCATAAAGAGCATACTCTTCATCGATGAAAAGCAAGAGCCCGTGCTCGCGATACTGACTGGCGATAGGAGAGTGGATACGAAGAGACTGTCTTCAGTTGTCGGTGTCCCAAAGATCAAGATCGCAACGCCAGAGATCACGAAGATGCTGGCTGGGTTCGAAGTTGGCGTTATGCCTCCACTCGGTCATAAGAAAAGACTCATGACTGTGGTCGATCGAAAGGTAATGAATTTCAGCAAAGTCTATGGCGGTTCAGGGACGATGGAGGCTCTGGTAGAGATTGACCCGCAGGACATTGTTAGACTCACTAGTGCCAAAGTTGCCGAAATCAGTGAATAACTGAAATGAAATAGCCGGATTGATGAACAGTGGGATTGAGAATTTTCCAAGTTGACGCGTTTACGGACAAAGCCTTTGCGGGCAACCCAGCAGCCGTTTGCATCCTGACAGAGCCACGTGACGACGCGTGGATGCAGGATCTGGCTCGCGAGATGAATCTGTCCGAGACCGCTTTCCTGAGCAGGCAAGAGGATGGATTCAACCTACGATGGTTCACCCCTTCTGTCGAAGTTGCATTGTGTGGTCACGCAACCCTCGCAAGTGCACATATCCTCTGGGAGATTGGGCTCGTCTCACCAGAAGAACCGGCAAGGTTTCACACTCTCAGCGGATTGCTGACAGCGAAGCGAAAGGGCGACTGGATTGAACTGAATTTCCCAGCCACGCCCGAACAACCAGCAACTGCTCCTCCCAACCTTGAGAAAGCATTAGGTTTGACCCCGAAGTATACGGGCAAGAGCAAGTTCGATTACCTTTTTGAGGTTGAAACCGAGGAAACTGTACGCAATCTGAAACCTGACTTCGCACTACTGAAGACTATGAATGTTCGAGGGGTCATGGTCACTAGCCGAGCGGCGTCGTCCGGATACGATTTTGTTTCCAGATTCTTTGCTCCAGGATCTGGCATTGACGAAGATCCAGTTACGGGCTCCGCCCACTGCTGTCTCGGCCCGTTCTGGAGCCAAAGACTTGGAAAGGATGAACTCATTGCTTACCAAGCCTCAAGGCGAGGCGGCACGATCCGTGTGCGCGTAAGTGGCGAGCGCGTCTATCTAAGCGGGCAAGCGATCACAATCCTGTGCGGCGAGCTAGCTGAGCACTTATGAGAACCTGTGGAAGAGGATCATTGACAGGGTGAATGCGTACGATACTGATTACGGGAGCAGCAGGCAAAACTGGGCAAGCAATCATCAAAGCACTGGTTGCCAGACGACAACCTGTGCGTGCTCTTGTTCGTCGTGACGAACAGATTCAGATCGTCAAATTACTAGGAGCCAAGGAAGTGATTGCCGGGGACATGCGCGACACAGCGACACTCAAAAAGGCTACACAGGGCGCCTCTGCGGTGTATCACATTTGCCCAAACGTCAACCCTGACGAGATCCAGATCGGCAAAACGGTGATCGCTGCGGCCGATGATGCTGATGTTGATCGATTCGTCTTTCACTCGGTGTTGCATCCGCAGACGGAAGCGATGACGCACCACTGGAACAAGCTACGTGTGGAGGAAATGCTGTTCGAATCTGGTTTATCATACACTATCCTTCAGCCAGCATCCTACATGCAAAACGTGTTGGGAGGGTGGCAGGCGATTGTTGAGAATGGGGTGTACGCTGTGCCGTATTCAGTGGAGACTCGCCTGAGCATGGTTGACCTTGAGGACGTTGCCCAAGCCGCTGCTGTCGTATTGACAGAACCAGATCATTTGGGCGCGACATACGAGCTGGCAGGTCCCGAGGTGCTGACACAGAGGCAAATTGCTGATGTTTTGAGCAAGAAGCTTGAGCGCCCGGTACGCGCTGAGCAAGTAGGGATTGAGCACTGGACCCGCCAAGCTCAGGCGTCAGGCATGGGGCAATATCAGATTGAGACCCTGATCAGGATGTTCCGCTATTACGATCACAACGGCTTCTGGGGCAACCCGAATGTACTATCTCAGTTGATTAGGCGCCCTCTCACGAGATTCGAGACTTTTGTCGAAAGAATCATGCAAGAACGCAACTCGCGACATTGACGGCCTCGGGTAATCTAAGTCGCCCTGTTGTTTGTAGAGCAACCGCTGTTTCGAGTCAGATTACATAATAGCAGAGAATTTGACAGTAGCATTGCGTGGGAAAATGATGGAGAGCACTCGGAGGGTCGTATGTGATCGCCTCACCAAGATCTACGGTAACAGTAAGACCAAGGCTCTCGACTCCGTCAGCTTCTCATTGCCTTCGAGCGGCATATTCGTGCTGATAGGCAGGAATGGTTCAGGGAAAACCACACTCGTACGAATCCTAGCAACAGAACTCGAGCCGACATCAGGAAGCGCCACGATAAATGGGATAGATGTCGTAAAGGAGGCACGTCAGCTCAGAGAGAGAATTGCCATCGTACCTCAAGAAGCCCGACCGATACCTTGGATGACGCCTATGCAGACAGTACTGTCGTACCTTCTTTGGCGCGGGTTCAGCTACGGTGAGGCCAAGCGGAGGGCGTCCCAGACGTTCGAGAGGCTCGGGCTCAGTGAGTCATCCAATGCCCTGAACCGCTCGCTTTCCGGTGGAATGAGAAGGAAAGTCATGGTCGCCACGGTTCTCTCTTCGGAAGCTGAAACGATCTTTCTTGACGAACCAACTACAGGACTTGACCCGATTTCAAGAAGAGAATTTTGGGAGACTCTCAGAGAGATCGGAAAGGAACGTTTTGCATTTCTGACGACGCACTACTTGGAAGAAGCAGAGGAGCTGGCGGACCATATTGGCATATTGGATCGCGGCAGTCTTGTCCGCATCGGAACGCTGGAAGAACTGCGAAAGAGCGTGAATTACAACTACAGCATGAGACTTCTATCAAAACCGGCACCTCCACTTCCTCCGCTGGAGAAGGGCGAGGTGGTTACAGGAACAGATGGCAATGTCAGAATCCTCACAGTCGAAGAGGAGGCCTTCAGAGTCTCAAGAGAACTCGCGAGAGGCGGGTTCAAGTTTACGATCAATCCCATCTCACTTGACGACATATTCTTCTACCTTGCGAGCCGAAAAGGAGGCAAATGACCTGCTCAGCAAAGATGGGTTGGCTCAGAAGAGAAGCAGGTTCAGCCAGATTCTCGCCGCTATACTCGTCAATTCAATATTCGAAATGAGAAACTATCCGATCGTTCTAATCAACACCGTTCTCTCTCCTCTTTCATTTCTGCTTGTGATTGTTTTCGTGAGCCACGGCACCCTATTGGGAGAGGCGATAGGAGGCGGATTCATCATGAGCATGTTCTCGGCCGGCGTCGCGCTCCAAGGAGATCTCTCGCACCTGAAGAATGATTTCAAACTCCAAGACATGGTAGTTAGTTCACCAACCACTTGGCAGACTTACATGTTTGGAATGGCAATCTCGGAACTAGTCTATTCTTTCCCAGCCCTTCTCGTCCTCGGCGTGCTTGCATACTACTTCATGAATCTGAGCGCCTTTGGAGCCCTATCGTTCGCGGGAGTGCTTCTCCTAATGTTCCTTACTTCAGTCGCGATCGGTTTCACTCTTTCAACTTTCTCAACCGACATAGTCCAAAGCTTCGCCTTTTCGAGACTCATTTCAACGCTTTTCTCGACGATACCACCTGTCTATTATCCGATCACTTACATTCCGCTTCCGTACAGATACTTGGCTTATCTCTCTCCGACCACGTATGCGGCAGAGCTGGCTCAGGGTGCTGCTGGATATCTTACCTTGTCATCTACCACGATGGCTCTTGACTGGATCATTCTGATCACATTGACTGTAGCCCTGTTTATTGTAGCGAGAAGCAAATCGAGATGGAGAGAAGTCTAGTGACTGTCGTGACATGCGGTCAGGGTTTGGAGAACTAGAGATTGCCCAAGAGATACTCACTGGACGCCAAAGTGATACTCAGGTCAGAACCACAGTACTACAAGACCTATGCAGCATTCGATTACAACAAGGTCAGAACCGAATTGCTCACGGAGGACGAATACAAAATCCTTGACCATATCAGTGCCAAGTCCTCCAATGCGAACGTGAAATCTCCAAAGAATCAGATACTAACGAAGAAGAGTGCGAGAAGTTTCTCAATCGCATGTCAAGATTAGGATATGTCCATGTGAATGCGGACAGCTTCAGGGTTCGACTGCCCGAGCGAGTCAAGGCGGACCCGACACTTTATGAACGATTCGTCCTGCCTTTCCTCTCGGCGCCTACCTCGGTTGATTTATTCATAACAAGTCGATGCAATCTGAACTGCGCCCACTGCTTCTCAAACAGCGAGGATCATGGTGTGCATGAGTTGTCTGTTGAGGAAATCGAGTCTATTCTGGATCAGCTTGAGACGCTTGGAGTTCTAGAACTTAGGATCAACGGAGGCGAACCACTACTGCACCCACGGATAAATGAGATACTGATGACGCTCAAACAGAGAAGACTCCGAAAGGTAATACTTACGAATGGAACCCAATTGGATGAGGAGAAGGCACGTCTCCTCAAAGAATCCGAAACTACGCCGACGATCTCGGTCGACGATTCAAGCGCGGAAGGACATGATCTCTTCCGAGGAGTCGAAGGATCCTTCCAGAGAACCATCGAAGCTTTGAAACTGCTCCAGAAACACGGAGTTGAATACGGGATAAACTGCTGCCTACACAAACGCAATCTTAGCAATCACAGGAAGATCATTGACCTCGCAGTCAGCTATGGAGCTCGTAGGATAGCGTTCCTTGACTTGAAGCCCTCGCTCAAAATGAAGAGAAATCTCGAGTGGATGCCGTCGTATCGGGAATACCAAGAGGTGTTGCCTGAGCTGATGATTGATAGAATCAGATACGCGAGGAAGATAGACGTTGCATTGGATACCTTTCTTACTTGTCGGCCACTTGAAGAGGCTGTCAAAGAAGCAAGAAGAGGGTACGTCTGCTGCCAAGCAGGAAGAAGCAGGCTGTCAATCGATAGCCACGGTTCGATCTACCCATGCAACCTTGTCATATCAGATCCTAGATGGAACATGGGCAACATAGGGAGCCAGAGTATCTCGGAGATTTGGTTCTCGGATAGATGGTCATTCTTCAGAGGAGAGGTCAGGACGAGCGACCTGAAGAAGTGTAAGGACTGCAAAAGCCTGGTGAAATGTAGGGACTTCTACTGTAGACTTCATGCGTATCTGGAGAACGGCGACTCTTACGGGCCTCACCCGAAATGTAGCCACGCTGAAGTCAGAAGCGTGAGAGAACGGGCGTGAGCAACTTCAGGGCGATTTCCCGTTTCTTGTAGAGGACCAAGGCAGCTGGGAGCAAAAGCAGCAAGATAACGAGGACCCAATAGTTTGACAGGAATACTGACAGCTTGTCGACCGGAAGCATTTCTCCTCCCACAGGTGCCGAAGGAGGAGGATGCGAAACCCCTCCGCTTTGGGTCGGACCGGACTTTAGATTCAGAGCTTCAACTCGGCTAGTCCTAGAACGCGCCATGTCGAACGCCACTCGTCATAGCGCGTTCAATCCTTAAGACGCTTTCCCTTCCTCGTCACCTTTCAAGGTGCCGAGAGGCTCTCCGAAGCTGGCCGACACTTCGGACTTTGACCGCGTTACATCCGGTTATCTAGGGATTCCCAAAACGATCATGGATATGACCGAGTTCAGGAGTCCATTGATTTTGAGCGTGTCGGCATGGTGCGAACACGCATAACGGCCACCTTCATGACCAAACTCACCAAGCGCACAAGTCGAAATTGTTAAAGGCTGTCGGATCTGAGACGCTACTGGGTCTTGTGTTTGAAAGCGTGTGCCAAGAAGGGCTTCATGCTTGCTTTTGTGCTGTTGGCAGTTATGAATCTCGCCAACTTCGGCTGGGCCAATGCCGCATCATCTGCACCTTCGGGGATCAAGGATGGCGCATACGTGTGGTACAGGTCCGTGGATTGGCAAGCAAACAAGACGGACTACACGTACGTGGAATTCGTGGAAATCCATGAGCATACCGCCGAGATGGCTATCAGGACTGGGATACTGAATTTCACTGACTCTGAGTTGAGCCAACATCCGCCCTCGTATGGCTATCTCGATTTCGAAAGCGGAACCCTCGCACTAGTGGGCACAACACAAGGGCTTGGGTATTCTCTTTGGACAGGCCCGGGTAGCTTCAACACGAATACTACCATCGGTTTTCCTCCGGATAGTGTGAACTATACGCAGGTACAGTGCTTCGTGCTCGACTCCGTGAATCAAGACCAACGTTCCTGGTATGACAAAATCACCGGCATTCTTATGGAAACGAGCTTCTTGAGCGGCAATTCGACCACGCGGACAGTGATCCTGTATGACACGAACATACCGGTCGGTAAGGTGGCAACTAACACTCAGGGAGGAATCTTGCCATTCGAGATTCCTAGCGGAACGACAACCTACGTAACTCTGATCGGGCTGGGCGTTGTAGTCGCCTTAGCTGTAGTCGGACTTGTAAGATATCGGAAGAAATCAGCGACTGCCAAGGGAGCCTTAGCAAGGTCATGCCCTGCGTGTGGATACAAGAATAGAAGCGATGCAACATTCTGTTCGAGTTGCGGAAGCTCGCTTGCTGCTCCAAGCACAGGCATGCATGTCACGAAGCCGGAACACATTTCCAGAGCAGCACCAGTCAGAGCCGCGCCAGTCAGGAAGCAAGAACCCCATGCGACTGTAGCGCCGGTCAGGAAGCCGGAACCTCCTGTTAACGTGGCGACTACCACAAGAGAATGGGACACGAGGAGCGAGAGACCAATCGGAGGTCAGAAAGTGTGCAGGACTTGCGGGCACGTGAATCCGGAGTGGATTAGGATCTACTGCGTAAGATGCGCGGCCAGACTGGACGCATACTAGCTGCCATGAAACGACCCTGATGTTTGCATTGCAGACCAACGAGATTTGACTCGACCCCCATGTAGGACATCAGCTTGGCTGGTTGGGATCGGAGTTGCGAAAGACCGTTGACAGAATATACCATGGCACGGATAAAGCCAAGAATAGGACTGTAATCCGGGTTTGTCTTCTAGCGACACTGCTGATACTCGTTCTTGCGAGCACTTGGGTTTTCTTCTCCTTGGGGCCTGGCTGGTTGTACCCTCGTGACGTATCAGTAAGAGAACTTTACGAACGTCCAGCTTTTCACGTTGGCCAGAAAGTGAATGCTGTCGGATATCTTGTCAAACACACTGCACCACATTTCGGAGACGACTACAGTCTCTGCGAAGGAGATCCTAGGAACATGTACTTTGCAGTCAACCCGTGCATAGCAGTAGCGGGATCATCGTCAACAATTGATCGATATATCTCGCTTGTCTTCAATGGAACCAACTATGAGGTTGCTCCTTCTCCCTGCTCTTTCGCAGTGCCCTGCCGTGTCGCTGTTACTGGCGTTTTCATAGATCGAGGTACGGTGAGTGATGCGTCGCAATACGTCATCGAAGCTTCATCATATGCGTGGCATGAATAGCGCAGAGTTCCTCCAACCAGTGCCCTGCCGTGGCTGAAAGGGGCCTTGTCTCACTTGGACTATGCCTCAAAACACATAGTTTTACGGGTGAAATAGCGGTTAGGTGGTGGAAGTCAGTTCATTGAGCCTTGGATCGGATATTCGGAAGGCAGTCCAAAAGTACGACTCAGACAGTGTGACTGTGGGTGTGCTAGGGTCACACTCAGCTGAAGAGGTGGGCGTCGCCTCGAAAGCAATCGGGCTGCCCTGCGTCGTGGTCTGTGAGAAAGGCAGAGACGACTTGTACTCGAAGCACAACCGAACTCTATTTGAGCACATCATTCTTGTCGACAGATTCGCTGATATTGCCAGTCCAGACATAGTCAGCCAACTGAAGGAACTTAACACAGTCTTCATTCCGAACAGGAGTTTCTCGGTGTACGTTGGCTATGACGTAATTGAGCAACATTTCCCCATACCCCTCTACGGCAATAGACTGCTATTACGAGCTGAAGAAAGGACCGAACGCAGAAACCAATACTGGTTGCTGGAGAGAGCTGGGATAAAGACTCCGAAGAAATTCGAATCCCCGGACAAGATCGATAGACTCGCCATCGTGAAGGTTCAGCAGAAGCGAAGGCCGCTTGAACGCGCCTTCTTCTACGCGAACTCAAAGACGCAATTCGAGCAAAAGGCTGAGGAACTACTCAGGAAAGGAGTCATCGACGAGCAGAACCTTCGGAAGGCGAGAATCGAAGAGTACGTCCTTGGGCAGAAGTTCAACGCAAATTTCCAAGGCTGGGCGCTGGCGGATCTCTTCGACGACTTTGACTTCGTCGGCTTCGATGATCGCAAGCAGACTAACTTGCATGGCCTTCTGGGGCTGCCCGCGCGAGATCAGCTTTCCGTAGACATCGCCATCAGAAATGAGGAGATAGGCCACTATGGCCTTACAATGAGGGAGTCACAAAAACCGCTGGTCTATCAAGCCGCGGAGGCTTTCCGGCGAACTTGCCGAGAAGAGTTCCCTCCTGGCGTGAACGGGTTGTTTGCTCTCCAAGGCGCAATCGCCTATGACGCGGACGACCCCGAGAGCAAACGTCTCTCCTTCTACGTTTTCGACGTAAGCCCAAGGATACCCGGTTGTCCCTGTGTCGGACCGACCTCACCAGAGATGCGACGGCTCACGCTGAAGTATGGAGAATATCTGAGAAGATTTGGCCTTGACAGAGTCGAGGCGCCTATGGATCTGCCAATGTTGGAGATCAAGGTTGCAGCCGAGACCGGGAGACTTTCGGAGATTGTCACATGATCTCTAGAGAAGAGATAGCGGAGATTCTGGCAGGATACGATCGCCGCAGATTGACCGTGGCAACCATTGGTTCACACTCGGCACTGCAGATCTTCCACGGCGCGAAACAGGAAGGACTACGCACCCTCAACGTCTGTACGCAAGAACGGCGAGCAACGTACGAGTCGTTTCCGCTGGCGAAGGCGGACAAGTGTCTCATCGTTGATGACTTCAAGGACATCCTCAGAGACGAAATACAGACACAACTCATCGAAGAGAACAGCATCGTGGTTCCGCACGGAAGTTTCGTCGAGTATGTGACCGCTAAAGCGATCCTTGAGAAATTCGCGGTGCCAGTGTTCGGAAACAGGGAGAGTCTCAACTGGGAGACAGATAGGAACAGGCAACGGAAATGGCTGGAATCGGCGGGCCTTAGGATGCCCAAAGAGTACAAAGATCCATCAGAGATCGACCAAAGAGTCTTCGCTAAGCTTCCTGGCGCCAAGGGAGGACACGGATTCTTCACCGCAAACAACGAACAAGAATTTCACAGGAAGATTTCAGAGAAGATAGATAGAGGAGAAATCAGATCTGAAGACGCCCGCAATATTGCGATACAGGAATTCGTGGTGGGCGTCCGTTACTATCCGCATTTTTTCACCTCGCCGATATCCAAGCAGGGCCTGCCCGTCCGAGGGTCAGCACTTGAGCTTCTCAGCATGGATAGGAGGATCGAGCCTATTGACGAGAGTTACCGAGGCCTCCCTGATGTGCCGGAGCAGTTCTTCGACTACACGGTAACCGGCAATGAACCAGTGATAGTGAGGGAAAGCCTCTTGCCCGAGGTTCTAAGGATGGGAGCAAGAACCGTTGAGAAGTCAATGGAGCTCTTCCCACCGGGCATGATCGGCCCCTTCTCTCTAGAGACGATCTTCAGCCCGAGCAGAGGCTTTACCGTATTTGAGATCTCAGCGCGTATCGTCGCCGGCACGAATCTGTACCCTTCAGGCTCGCCCTATTCTGCCTATTCTTACAAAGAACCAATGTCAACAGGGCGACGCATAGCACGCGAAATCAATCTAGGCTCAGAAAATGAGCAGCTTAACAGAATAATCTTCTAGACCACGATCTCCTCGTCCACTGAAGAAGAACGAAGGCAGTTTGATGTTTGGACACTTATTTCACGTTCGGGACGGCTCATACCACCTAGCAAGAAACTCACGGTCCATCTGGATCCATTTGCCCGCAGTCATTCATGCATGAGGAAATTTTTCTGGCTTTGTTTGGAGCAATTGGAACATCTGTGGCGTTCTGTACCGAAATTTGTGACTGAACGTAGAATTTTGGCGAAGAAATTTCGCGCGACTCACCAAGACAACACTTATATTCATTCTGTCTTGCGATAAGAAAAAAATCGAACTACTTGCGGAGGAACTCCAGCTCAGAAATTGATTGCTAGACCATACGCTTACAAGCAGATCGTGGCAACACTGCACGGATGTCAGTCAGATCTTCTCGACGACAAACTTCTCCTTGATACGACATTGACAGCGATCCGCAACGCGAACATGCGTCTTGCGAAAACCAAAACAACGAACCCCCTAGTCTACAAGGTCGAAGACGACATTATGGGGGGCGGAGTAAGCGTCAACGCTCTCATAACAACTAGCCATCTAACAGCTCATACATCCAAATTGTATCGAACGGTGGAATTTGACTGCGCCACATGCGGATACGCCAGTAATCCTTTGGCAGCCCTTGCGACCTTCAGAAAAATACTCAGACCAACGCATGTCACAATCCAATATGAATCCGATGAGACACGAGACCAGGTCATATCCGCCGCTACCATCAAAGCTTGAAGGCTCAACCAACACAGAATTCTGAAGTTGCGCCTCGTGTTAACTCATCTTTGCCCCGTCAACATCGTGGAGCGCTCACGCCAAGGGAGCATCTTCTGCCCAAACTGCGGAGCCAGAAAAGCCACTTCCTGTACATGCGAATATTATAGTGCGAGCTTTCGAATTGAACCGTCACGAGGGAGTGGTTTCGTCCTTGTGGATATCGAGAACTTGTCTGATGAAATCGTCCCCTCGCATCATGCCTAGGCTACCGTGAACAGCTTCCTGCTCGTCAAATCGCTGAACGGCATCGGAGTTGCCACCTTTTCTCCAGATCGCGGCAGGAACCGGGTCACCGGCATGATTGCCCGTCTCCACCAACGTTGGATGGTCTGATATTATAGCCACCGTGGCTTCAATCTCCAGCTTCTCAAGACCTGCAAGGATCGGGCTAACGAGTCTCCCATCCAGTTGTTCGATACATTTGATTTTCAAATCAAGATCCCGAGAGTGCGACGCCTCGTCGGTTGCTTCGACATGAACGTAAACGAAGTCATGGTCTTTGAGGGCTTCAAGACATGCTGAGGCTTTTCCTTCGTAGTTGGTGTCCCAGAGTCCGGTCGCCCCTGGAACTTGGATAATCTCCAATCCTGCATAGCGCCCGAGACCCTTAATGAGGTCGACCGCAGAGATCACCGCTCCTCGGACCCCATAGAGTTCTTGGAATGTCTTCATTGCCGGTCGTCTTCCCGGAGACCAGGGCCAAATGGCTGCAGCCACGTCCTTCCCAGCAGCACGCCGGGCAAGGTTGACAGGTTGATCTGCCAGAATCTTCAGCGATTGCTCATAGAGCTCCAAGAGGCGCAAACGAGTTTTCTCGGCCGATTGGTCAAGCGCACGTGGAAGCAGATCCGATATTTTTTCGCCGACATGATCGTGGGGAGGAGTGCACTGTACATCTGGTGAGGCCCATCCTCCTCTGAGGACGAGAAGATTCCGGTAGCTGACGCCAGAATGAAACTTCACGGGCATTTCACCGCGTCCGCTGCCAAGCTCCGTATCCAATGCGTGAATTAGCTTAGAGGACTCCTCGGTTGAGATGTGACCAGCAGAATGGTTCTTGATTCTGCCGGATTCGATCGCGATAAAATTGCATCGAAACGCAACATCGGAGGGATCAAGATCGATACCTAGGCTCGCCGCCTCTAGTACCGCCCGCCCACGCACGGATTTCCAGGGATCGTATCCGAAGATCGATACGTTCGCCACATCAGACTCCGCCGGTAGCCCCGTTGGAATAGACCTGAAAAGACCTACTCGTCCCTCACGTGCGATACGATCGATACTAGGTTTCCGAGCAACCATAAGGGGCGTCTTGAGGCCAAGACGTGCGATAGGTCGGTCAGACATTCCGTCACCGACTATGATGATCGATTTCATGGGGGATATCCTTCGATACCGCAAGCCTGGCCTATTGGAGCGCCCTATTCAGAACGTCGAGAAAGAATAGTTCTTCTATTCTAGACCGGAGGGTTCTGACGCTGTCAAGAGTGGCAGCCACCCCAACTTCGTATGGCACGATCCTCAGTACCCGAATTCCATGAGACCTTGCTCACCGGGAAGACGATTCCCTTGTTGGAGGATAGGACCCAGGGCAGCCCCGACAGGCACCATGCATGATGGTGAACACTGCATGCACTCGATTCATTCTCGCTTACCAATTCAAGGGATGTAGGCAATCATTTTTGTATGGTTCCAGAGACTTGGACTTGCCTGTGTGTCTTAGGATGAGGCGAATATCTGGGATCCTGCTAGGATTCCTTTCAGGGTATTCCTGCCTCTTCCTGCTTTCTCTTGTTTTCGTGGTGCCGCATTTCATTTCAGGGGAAATTGGAGGATTTCTTCTTCCGCTTCTTTTCGAGCAAGAACCTGAGGTTCGTCTCGTATCCTCATTTCTCTTTCCGCTTCTTTGGATCATGATTCCTCTCACATCTGTCGTGCTGTGCGTGTTCTCTTGGACTGCCTACAGCGTTTCGCTGAAGATGAATAGACCATTGCGAGAGCTGACCAATGTGGGAGGCACCATACTTCTTGCGATCAGCGTTTTGCCTGCGCTATTAGTGGTTAGGGAGCTATTGTTCTACTATCCTTTCGGGCTGACAGGCGCTCTCTTGGCGATATATACCACTGTGAATGGCTTCTACTTTGCTTCGCAGAGTTACCTTAACCCAGCGTTTCTGATTCGCTGGGGAGGCACGTGGGGGGTGCCCGCAGTTGTCTTTGTTGAAACAGGCCTCTTCTTCGGATTCTTTCTCCCCGGTGATTCCTTGCTGGTTGCTGCTGGAATCTTGGGATCGGCGGGTCAGCTGAATTTAGTCCTTCTGATCCCGTTGACAATCTTGGCAGCCATACTCGGGGATCAGCTGAGTTACTTCATTGGCCACCAATCGGGTGAGGTTCTCGCTGACCGCTTTCAATTCGTACGCACTAACCTTGAGCGTGCAAGCGCATTCTACGCGAAGCATGGAGGAAAAGCGATTGTGCTGGCACGTTTCGTTCCTGTGATTCGAACTTTTGCGCCTGCAGTCGCAGGAGCGGCGAGAATGAATTACTTCGCCTTCGTATTGTACAACATAACTGGAGGCGTACTGTGGGTTCTGAGCATGACTCTGACAGGCTATTTTCTCGGGAGCATGATACCCAACATAGCTGAGTACTTGCAGCTCGTTATCGTGGTCGTCGTACTCGTCTCGGTGCTGCCGTCGATAATACTCTGGATTTGGAAACGACGAAGAAGAAACGTCTAAGGCCTAAGCTGTCAGATCCCGTCTACAGTCATTCTACTTTCTTAGCTTACGGTTGTTGGCTTACGGGATACCAGCTTCGTTGTTGCGAAGAGCCCGTGTTGAGCGGATCCCGCAATCTGAGGCACGCCGATTAGGTCTTGGAGTATTAGTAGTGCTCGCGAGAGAACTGCGAATGCCAAAGCTAGTCGAATGTCAACTCCTAGCAGTAGGAAGATGCCTACGATGGCACCTTCTTGGAATCCTATTCCAGAGGGTGTTAGCGGCACAAATCCGAACGCAGTAATTAGAGGATGGAGAAGAAAGAACCCCAGCCATCCAATATTGGTTATTCCAAGCGCCAGGCCTAGAAAATACCATTCTAACCCCTTCAGAACCCAAGATAGGGTTGATATCAGCGCGATCTCAGGTATCCCGCTTCGAGTCTTCATCGCGTTCTTGCCGAACTCTTCCAGCTTCGTCATGATGCCATGGGTGAAGCGCACGAGCGGCTTTGAACCGGCGATTTTCCGAATCAATGCGGCTGCTCTTGGAGACCAGATTATCGCAGCTAACACGAAACCGCCAAGAAGCATGAGCCCGATGCCTATCAAGCCGATCCAGAATAGTTCCCGAGTCATGCTCATTTGATTCAGAAGGAAGACTAACGCCAAGGCTCCACCAAGAACCTTGACGAGAAACTCGATTGACTGTATACCGAGAACGCAGGAAAGGCTTGCTGAAGTGTCTATGCCTTGGTTCATCAGATACACTGGCGTTAGCAGGTATCCGGTTCTTCCAGGCGTGAAATCACTTGTCAGCATGCCACTATAATGAGCTAGGAACGTTCTACCGAAGGTTGCCTTGATTCCCTGTCGTTGGAGAACTCTAATGATTCGTATGGTGAAGAGCACGTTGATCAGGAAATATGCGGCAAAAGCAAGTAGGAAGTATAGTGGATCTGTTTTCGTTAGAACCATCACTAGCGTGTCCAATCCCACGTACCACACTAGTGCTCCCAGAATGACGACCATGAGCAACAGCTGCAATAGTAGGCGCAGTCTGCCGCTTGGGAGCTGTATGTTGTTTCACCGTGCGCCCCAAAATGCGGTGCAGTATATTTTTCTTACGCCACGAGACCCAAGAAAGATCTGCTAACACACGCAGTCGTTATCATTCGCTAAGGATCAAATAAGTGGTGCTCGCTCATGTCTCGAATTCACATGCCATTCCAAAGTCAACATATTTGAGCTGGAAAGCCAAGTCAATTCATGCTGAAGGACATCTCACTAGGCAAGTTGAAGGCTGATGCCCAACTCTGCAGCCGCAAAAAGAGTGCAGTTCAATCCTGTAAGATGAGTGAAATCACTAGATATTGTAGCGTTCGCTTCTATCTTCGAGCGACGCCAAAGATGCAAATATTAGCAGACTCTAAGATAATATCCAAGTGCGCTCAATCCATTTGATCTGCTGGTGATTCTATGACCGCTCCTTTGGACGTTAATGCAGATAACTGGCATGCAGAAGTACACAAATCAGGTACGCCAGTCCTTGTTGATTTCTGGCACGAGGCCTGCGTCTGGTGTAGACACTTGGATCCCGTCTTTAGCCAGCTGGCTGAAGAGTATTCTGCCAAACTGAAGTTCGCCAAACTGAACGTCCTGTCAAACGAGAACAACAATCAACTCGCCGCCAAGTTTGGCGTCATGGGAACCCCAACGGTGATCCTCTTCTGTAACGGCACACCAATCGAGAGCCTCGTAGGGTATCGAACGAAGGAGACGCTGAAAAGAGAAATTCAACTCATGATAGAGACGCACCAAGACTGCTTCAAACAACAAACGCCACTCTAGAAATCGGATAGTCTAGAACCGGCTCAAAGAGGCCATGGCGTCACGAAGCTGAACGCTCCGCATAACTCGCCTACGACGCCAGGCTTCAGCCATAAGAGAATTGCTTCTGAGCAATCGTGTGTACAGGACGGATTCGAACTCCCGAACTTGTTCATCGAGCATAATAGGCAAAGACAGGAAATCTCATTTCCATGCTGATTCGACGACATGAAATCAAATGCCCAGGGCACCGGGTCAATCAGGCCTCTTCATGGTTGATGCTACCTGAATTGCCCGTTTCAGTATCTCAACATGTCTCTCTTCGTCTTTCGCGATGTATTCGAGTATTTTCTTTATCGTGGCATCGTCCTCATCGAGTGCGCTTAGCCGAGAGTGCATTAGAGTTACGAATTCTTCGCCAACATTCTCTTCATAACCAACGAGCCTCTGCATGGCTTCGAGCAGAGGTATTCCTTTCTGCACTCTGTCTTTGAGGTTTCTCGTAAACTCAATAGAATCTGTGAAGAGCTCGCCCATCGCTGTCGCACAATCGGGGATCGCCGGGGGATAAGTCTCGTCAAACAACAGTGCGAGATGTTTGAAGATCTCTTCGTGTCCCTTCGTTTCCTGAAGTATGACGTTCAATAGGAGTTCGATGCTGCGATCTCCAGCCTTCTTGACCAACATCTCATATAATTGGTCGGTCTCGTCCTCGATCAAAGCAAGACAGGAATAGAGCGCCATCTCTCTCGTGAGAGTGTCAAGATAACACGCTATTTAAAATGAGCCGATTTGGCAAAATGGGTAGCCGCGAAATGGCTTCTTGGAGCAATGCTTTTCGCTTCTGAAGAGCCCCATTGGCGGTTGATATCGACGGAATAATGTGCGGAGGGTTTAGAACCTCCGTGCAATGGGGGACGTTTTGAATTTGTTGCAGAAGAGATTTTTCGGGGATGGTCCGACCTCAAGACGATTTCAATACGACTAGTCTTAGCGAAGGAGCTACTCATGTTTCTTGAGTTCTTCTATTCTTTCAGCTACGCCTGCCGCTTCTTGCTCTAGATATTCTTTGTACTCCTCTAAATGCTTGATTTTCTCTTCACGCGTAAGGAACCTTCTTTCATGCCCACAGCAATGATCCATACGTTTCACCTCCATTCAGTTCACCCGGAGATCCGGGACTCGGATGTCGCTCCAACGGCTGAGGATCAGGCTCTATCGGTTTCCAAGCTCTCAAGTCATTTGATTGACTCATCTTTGCGACTAATTCCCTTTTCATTTTTCTACACTGGATACCAATTGAACGAAGCACGGCATATTGACTAAGGAAGCAAGAACCAAGTCAACGCTTAGAGCTCGCAGTAACGGCGTGAGCCTAAGATGCGACTTGAGGAATCACACTTGTCTTATCTGCGAAAAGGTCGAAGAGTTCAAAAGCTGACCTAAACGCTCGTTCTTTATCAGCCGCCGAACCACAGATGGCATCTATCGTGAGCGTGTTCCTGAGAAGCTTTGCTCGTAGTTCCACACGCCCGTCATCACTTATCCAACTCATCATGGTGGCTGACGATGTGCATGAGTACCCAAGCCAACGAAATTCGCCGAACCATCTTCCCTTGAGATTTCTCAAAACGAAACTTGGATCCATGTCATGCGGAAGATAGGCTGTTATTGCTCTCGCCTCGGTCACGACGGATCCGGTATGACTCAACCGAGACGAGTGACTGTCGAAGCTGATTCGATATCCATCCTCGGTTTTTTCAACAAGGTCTTGCTCTTCAAGCCGGTCCAATGTTCTGGAGAGCATCTCCTGATGCAGCCCAAGCTTCCTGCGGAGTCCCTGAAATGAGTAAGTTGCCTTGTGTTCTCCAGAAAGCGCAGACAGCACTTCACGCTGGCGATAATCAAGGTCCTCTCCGGAACGGAGCCCACACAGCTGGAAGGAATCGTTTACACTCATTATGAAGCCTACTTCTTCGCTTCTGATCCGCCCTATATATTGACTAACTAGCCGCGACGAACTCGGGATTACTCCTTCTCTCTAGACGGCTACTATCTTTATGGCTCCAATTGGGCAGTGGTCTAGGCACTTCATACACTTGTTGCAGAGCATCATGGCCCATCTGTTCGAACTGTGAGCCAGCGAGATCTGCATCGGGCAAACCTTCTCGCACTCAAGGCAATTAGTACATTTTCCATGATCGACTTGCGGTCTCAGGAAGTTGACGATGCTGAGACTGCTGATTGTAGTCCCTAATGGGCAGATGCTGTTGCACCAGGTCCGGCCGAAGCGGATCGATAACACGTCCAGAACAAAGATCAGCAATAGAAGAGCCAAGTCGGCACCCATGACGCCTCTCATTACGTAACCCAATACGGCTCTGTAGACTATCCCAGGAGGCGAGAAGAGGTACGGCAGAGAGAAGTTGAAAAGGAGGCTGGCCGCGAGGATAGCGATGAGAATTGCATACCTCATTCTACTATTTCTAGAGAGACCGAGCGTTTTCTTGTTCGTGACTCTGGTGATTCCATGCGAGTAATCAAGCAGCATCCCAACAGGACAGATCCAACCGCACAAGAACCGGCCAAAGAGCACTATCACCAGAACGACCGAAAGAGCAGGTACTAGAAGGGTAGGTATGATCGTCTTCGTGCCAAGAGTCAGAAGGCCCCATTCCAGCGGCGAAATCAGCACCAGGCCGCCGAGACTGAACGCGGAAGTCGTGCCATAAGCGATCCCGGAGTATGCGGCGAGGACAAAGAGTAGAATCACCAAACCGCCTGCAAGGGGCCTCACTATCTCGAATCTGTGCTTCTTCATCCAAGCCATTTTGTGCGTTTAGCCCCCTCCGCCAGTAGACCTAGAGCCTTTGGATTCGCAGGACAAGTGTAGACGCAAGTGCCGCAGCCCACGCATTTGTCCGGATTGAATGTCGGTTTCAGATCCTCAGTGACGACAATCGCTTCAGGAACAGGGCACATCTCACTGCAGACCACACATTCCTTGCCCTGATACGCAAGGCAACTATCGCGATTGAATCTCACCGTTCCGAGTTTAGCCTGCTCCTTGGCGATCCGTTGGAGCGCACCGGTCGGGCAATGATCGGCACACCGCATGCTCTCCTCGCATCTGCCCCTGATGAACTCGCACGCGCCATTCAATGGATCGATCTTGGGCGTGTTGACTGTGGCTATTCCTTCCTCAAATCCTCCTAAACACGATGGCCTTCGTGGGACATACTTCGAGGCATATTCCGCAACGCACGCAAAGGAGAGAGAAGTAGGCTTCATCAACTGCGCCTGGTGGTCTGACGGCGACAGCGTCGGCGCGTGCTGGAAGTAGAGAGGCAACCCTCATGATGCCGAGTACTAGTGCAGACTGGGCAACAAAAGTGACGCATTCTCTTCTCGTGATGGCCAAACGCTCTTCCTCAGCACTCGTAAGATTAGGGCAAAGTTACCTCGACAATCTCGATATCGTCTAGGCTGGATTTGCCGACTCGTAGATCAGCAGCTGCACGAATATGACTGACGTTGGCGGCATCGAACCGGAACCTGGAAGCCACACCTATCCGTTCTTCCAGCGCTTGCAGTTCTCTTGCGGCGATCGTATCCGCCGCAACTGAATCTCTTGACGCCAGAATGGTGTCCAGCCTTGTCAAATCGCCACCTGTCGGTCCAGTTCTGGTCATTGCGTAGCTTGCGTCCACGACCGTAAGGTGAGGCTTGACGATTGTGTTCAGGTCTCCAATGCACTGGGATAGACCTAGTGTGTGAAGTCGTCGCATCTCGGACGGCGGCAGAGTCCCCATCATATTCTTCAGAGAAATCGTAACGAGGGTTGAACTGTGCCTCTTGAGTCTTGGTACGCTTATGAGCACATCACAATCACGGATAGTGGGAAAAGTGTCTACCTGTTTGAGCAGCACGCCATTCGGTACAGTTACCTGAACTGCTTTTTCCGTTTGAAGATTGATCACTTCGGCACCTGCGTCCTGAGCGGCCGCGGTTATTCCAACCTTGGATAGGTTGTAGCCAGTATCTCCGTTTCCTGAGGATTCCGCGACAGCAACTTTACCTCCGGCGTCCTTTGCGAGTCGGACTATGGCGGCGACAACTCTAGGATCTGGCGTGCATGCTTTGTCGGATGTAAGAACAGGCGGTTTCACGACCACTCTCTGCCCCGAAGAGATGAATTTCCCGATCCCTCCAATGGTATCTACGCTTTTCTGTACCATTGCTTCGATTTGAGCGTCCGAGTTACCCCTCACGACCGAGACCAAGGATTTCTCTGCACCAGGCAGCGTTGGTGTCTCTTTCACCGCTGTAGTGACTGATGCAGTTGTTGGGACGTTTGTTGATGCAGTTGCTTGAATGGTTGATCCAGTTGTCTGAGTAGCGCTGACAACTTCGGGCACGTAGGGCGGACTCTGTTTCCAGGGGCCCCATAGAGCAATCGCCGATCCGGATACGCCCAGCGCCGCTATACCAACGTACTTCAAGTACTTTCTTCTGCTGAAGCTCTTTGGACCGGTCAAGGCTTGTCTGGCCTGATAGAGATGGCCGCCCTCGAAGCGTGGAGTGGTATTAGAACTTTTTAGTTGATCAGATAGACAAGGAAACCACTATCATTCAGTGACAAGACAGCGACTGTCCATGACGAAAGATCGAAAAGTGTTCAGCTCGACAGGCTCATCATCTGAACATGGAAGAAAACGAAAGAACAGTGCTCCCAACTCCTCGCTGGCAAAATTGAAGCTACGGCATCATACTAAACCAGGTGACATTGGATATCTGATCCATCTTCACGGGGTTGTGTATGCGAGAGAATACGGCTACGATCGAACATTCGAAGCCTATGTTGCTGACGGGCTTGCCAAATTCATTCGATCTTTCAATCCTGACAAAGACCGGATTTGGCTGGCAGAGAGAAATCATCGGATTGTTGGCTCCATCGCGATTGTAGGGCATTCAAAAATAGAGGCCCAACTTCGCTGGGTCTTCGTCCACCCCAAGTATCGGGGACTCGGTATGGGGAGGAGACTACTCAATCAAGCGCTCCATTTCTGCAAAGAACAGAAGTATAGAGCCGTGTTCCTCTGGACAACAAGCGAACTGAACACAGCTCAACGGCTCTACACAAATGCTGGATTCAGGCGAACTCGGAGAAGAACGCACCAAATTTGGGGACGAAAGATCACTGAAGAGAGATATGATCTCGATTTGTGAGTTGGATTATTGGGTGGGCTTGGCGACATTGAGTGCACAGGGCGGAATTAGGCCTTAAGCGTCTTTTTTGTACTCTGAAGGCCATAAATGTACTATGTAGGCTTAAATATGACAGCGATGATGTGGGGGCGGCGATTAGCATGAGGGATTGCCTTTGGATCTCGAGGCACGGAAACTCGAAGCTCCAAGCCGCTTGAAGTGAGGATAAAAGAGCTCCCCTCGCTCCCTCCGCCCATCGAAGTCTTCTCTGGTCTAATGGAAAAAGAGAATCATGTCTATTTCCTAGAGTCCCTCGTAGGTCCCGAGAGGCTTGCCCGTTTCTCATTCATCGGATTCGCTCCGCGCTTAGTCCTGAGGTCCAAGGACGAGAGTGTTCAACTCGAGAATCCAGAATCAGGCCAGATTGTTGCTACGGATCACGACCCGTTTGCGCTTCTTCGTCGAGTTGTTCGCCCCCACTCAAGTTTGCCAGCAGGGTTCCCGTTCGTTGGCGGCGCAGTAGGCTTCATCTCATATGACGCAGTCAGAATGTGGGAGAACCTTCCTCAACTGACTCAAGACGACTTGAGATTTCCGGACGTAGAGTTTGGAATTTACGACGACGGCTTGGTCTTCGATCATCACGACTGGAAAGCGTTCTACTACTATCATGGTGAAGATCGATCAGATCAGATCCTCAACATAACGAATCAAAATAAAAGGGACGATCGTTTTCAGTATTCGGACCTCAGATCCACAATTTCGCAGGAAAGGTTCGAAGACAACGTTTCTAGGGCCAAAGACTACATAGCGGCTGGAGACATATTCCAAGTAGTTCTCTCCAAGCGACTCGATTTCAAGATCAAAGGGAGTCTCCTAGGTTTCTACGAGACGCTCCGCAAGATCAACGCTTCACCCTACATGTTCTTCCTGAAGATGGGGCCGAGGCAGATTGTAGGCTCAAGCCCAGAGATGCTTGTGAGAATCTCAGACAAGATGGTGGAGAGTTATCCGATAGCGGGCACGAGGCCCCATGTGACCGATCCAGCCAAGAACAAAGCCCTTGCCAATGAGTTGCTGGAGGATCCGAAAGAACGCGCAGAACATACCATGCTTGTGGACTTGGCTCGAAACGACTTAGGGCGCGTCTCTCAGTATGGGTCCGTGTCGGTCCCAGAGTTCATGGAAGTCCACCAATTCAGTCATGTGCAACATATCGTCTCGAGAGTAACTGGTTCACTGAAGGACTGCTACGATGCCTCTGATTGTCTACGCGCCGTCTTTCCCGCGGGTACAGTGTCAGGCGCTCCGAAAGTCAGAGCTATGGAGATCATAGAGGAGTTGGAACCGACTCGAAGAGGGCCATATGCGGGAGCCCTGGGATACGTCTCTTACTCGGGAGACGCTGACTTCGCAATAACGATTCGGACACTAGTAGCTGACGGGGAGAAAGCGAGCATCCAGGTTGGAGCCGGCATAGTCGCCGATTCTATTCCGGAGCGCGAATGGATGGAGACTGAGGACAAGGCAAGAGGCCTTCTGATGGCTCTGAAGAACTGCGAGAGTGAGGACAATTGAAAGTTCTGGTGCTTGACAACTACGACTCATTCGTGTACAACATCGTCCAATACGTGGGGGAACTAGGAGGAGACCCCATTGTGTTCAGAAACGACAAAGTGACGATTGATGATGTCGAGAACCTGAAGGCTGACAGAATCATCATATCGCCAGGACCAGGAACACCGCTGGACAAGAAGTATTTCGGTGTCTGCAATGAAGTAATCACTCGCATCGGTCCGAAGACTCCTCTGCTCGGCGTTTGTTTAGGACATCAAGGAATCGTCGCAGCTTTTGGAGGAGCAATAGGCCCTGCCAAGACGCTGATGCATGGCAAGACAAGTGTGGTGGAACATGATGGCCGAGGCATTTTCGAGCAAGTCTCGAATCCTTTCCAAGCAACGAGATATCACTCCCTATCATGCATCGAAAGTTCGTTGCCCTCCTGTCTTGAGATGACTGCCCGATCGAAAGACGACGGAGAAATAATGGGCGTCCGTCACGTCCACCATCCGATAGAAGGCGTCCAGTTCCATCCTGAATCAATTCTCACACAGGACGGAAAGAAGATGATTGCTAACTTCCTTCGAGGTCGATCGCGACTATGATTCAGGAAGGAATCGCAAAGCTGGTCGAACTACAGCACCTTTCCAGCCAAGAAGCTTCCCAAATTATGGGCGAGATAATGAGGGGAGAGGCGACCAACTCACAAGTTGCATCCTTCCTAACAGCGTTGAGAATGAAAGGCGAGACCGTAGAGGAGATCGTAGCTTTCGCAGAAACTATGAGAAGATTCAGTCAGAGAATCTCCCCAAAAGTCCGCGGCAGAATCGTCGATACATGTGGAACTGGCGGAGACAAAATCAAGACATTCAACGTAAGCACTGCTGCCGCCTTGATAGCCGCAAGCGCAGGAGTCACCATTGCAAAGCACGGCAACAGGTCGGTAACCAGCAAGTGTGGAAGCGCAGATGTTCTCGAACATTTCGGGGTGAACCTGAATCTTGAGCCTCAGAAAGTCGAACGCCTCATCGAAGACATCGGAATCGGATTCATGTTCGCTCCTATCTTCCACCCAGCCATGAAAAATGCAATCGCCCCCAGGAAAGAGATCGGCATCAGAACGGTCTTCAACATCTTGGGACCTTTGACGAATCCTGCAAGCGCGGACGCGCAGCTTCTAGGCGTGTACGACGAACGCATGGTTGAACCTCTGGCCCACGCCCTTACCGGTCTTGGCGTGGAAGATGCCATGGTGATTCACGGAAGAGGGGGCCTCGATGAGATCTCAACTGTCGGAGAGACGATTCTGGCAAGAATCTCAGGGAAGACAGTTGAGCTGAAATGCCTCACGTGCTCTGATTTCGGAGTGCCCAAGGCAGGAATAGAAGATCTGCTCGAGCTTGACGTCGATGGAAGCATTTCCGTGACCTATCAAATACTCTCGGGACGCAAACTCGGTCAAGACACAAAGCGAGACATGGCCTTGGTAAACGCGGCTGCAGCCATCTTCCTGGGAGGCTTGGCTACTGACTTGAAAGAGGGCGTCGAGCTAGCCAAGCGTTCCGTTGAGTCTGGCGCCACTTACCGGAAACTCGTTGCGCTAGTCAAGGGGAGTGGCGGATCTCTCGCAAAACTGGAAACGTTGGAAGAGCGATATGACTGACTATCTTGATGTATTGGCGAGAGACGCGCAACTGAGACTGACGACTGGCTACTACGAGAAGCCTAGTGAGGCTTGGAATGGCCAGAGAAGAAGCCTCAAACAATCCATTCTGGAATCCACAAAAGCCGCCGTAATAGCCGAGATCAAACCTCAATCTCCCTCTTCTGGGCTACTCCTGAAAGAACGAGATGTTGGTGAGTTGGCTCAAGATTTCGCGTTGGGAGGGGCGATTGGAATATCCGTCTTGACGGAACCGACGCACTTCAAAGGCTCTTTGGAGAACCTATCTCTAGTGAGGAAACGTGTGAA
Organism: Candidatus Bathyarchaeota archaeon; assembly: GCA_963706285.1. Taxonomy (GTDB): domain Archaea; phylum Thermoproteota; class Bathyarchaeia; order 40CM-2-53-6; family 40CM-2-53-6; genus CAVPLU01. The sequence continues at coordinate 23,329 of CAVPLU010000014.1, read as the reverse complement.
CCTCCCGATCCTGATGAAAGATATTGTCTTGGATCCCGTTCAGATCAAGGCCGCAGCTAGCCTAGGGGCCGATTGTATCCTGCTAATTCAAGCCATCCATGATAGAGGATACTCAGCACATGAAATTGAAACATTGATTGAGAAAGCGCACTCTGAGAATCTGGAAGTCCTCCTAGAAACGCACACGGTCAAGGAATTCTCGTCTGCACTCGACTCGAGCGCAGACCTCGTTGGCATAAACAACCGTGATCTGGCAACTCTCAAGGTCGATCTGAAAACTACGGCTACATTGTGTGAAAGCTGTTCAGCCAAGCTCAAGATCATACTAAGTGAGAGTGGGATCGAAAACCCCGAAGACATTCGATTCCTTTCCAAGTCTGGAGCTCGAGCATTCCTTGTCGGAACCTGCCTGATGAAGGCAAGAGATCCAAGACTGAAACTTGAGGAGTTGGTCAATTCGCTTTGAGTAGAGTTCGAGTCAAGATCTGTGGAATTCGCGAGGAAGAAGATATTCTCGCTGCCGTAGGAGCCGAGGCAGACTATCTCGGATTCGTTGTAGGTGTGCCATCCTCCCCTCGCAATCTCTCTGTGAAGACAGCGCACCGACTGATGGAAAGAGTACCGGATCGCATCAAGAAGGTTGCAGTCACTGTGAAAGCTCAACCCGATTTTGAAGAGAGGTTGTCCTTCCTACTTAGCGCGTTGGCTCCAGACATAGTTCAACTCCATGGACATGAATCGTCGATTCCAGCGTCGATTCGACAGAACTTCGCGGAAGTCGAGTTCATCGGCGCGGTGTCTATCCGAGATGAGTCGTGCCTTAGTGAGGGACTGGCTCTGTCCAAGGTCTTCGATGGAATCCACGCCGACTCTTATGTAAATGACCTGAGCGGAGGAACCGGCAAAACTCACGACTGGAAACTATCCGCCCGAGTCAGAGACCTGATTGACCCTACGCCTCTCACACTGGCTGGCGGTCTCTCGCCGGACAATGTTGCCGAAGCGATTCGAGTCGTTCGCCCATTTGCCGTCGATGTCTCAACCGGTGTCGAACGTAGCCCTGGTGTGAAGGATCACGACAAGATCTTTGAATTCGTGAAGAGAGCAAAGGAGGTCTCGCTTTCATGAAGCACTTTACTCGCAACCCGATCAAGGGAAAGTATGGAAAATACGGAGGGCGCTACGTTCCCGAGACTCTTGTCGCGACGCTGGACGAGCTGGAAGCCGCTTACCTGAAGCTGAGGAAGGATGCCTCGTTCCAAAGGCAGCTAACTGATTATCTGCGACATTACGCGGGCAGGCCGACTCCGCTCTACTATGCAGCCAATCTGTCTCGGAGAAGTGGAGGAGCGAAGATCTACCTAAAACGAGAGGACCTGGCGCACGGAGGCGCACACAAGATAAACAACACAGTGGGCCAGGCACTCTTGGCGAAAAGACTCGGCAAGAAGAGAGTGATAGCCGAAACAGGCGCAGGACAGCACGGTGTAGCCACTGCAATGGCATGCGCAATGCTTGGATTGACGGCTGAAATCTACATGGGAACAGATGACATGGAGAGGCAGAAGCTCAACGTTTTCAGAATGCGAATGCTCGGCGCTAAGGTGAACCCCGTTTCTTCAGGATCAAGAACCCTGAAAGACGCTATCAACGAGGCTTTCAGGGATTGGGTAACCAACCCCGACTCCACTCACTATCTGATAGGCTCCGCTGTTGGACCGCACCCATTCCCAATGATTGTGAGAGACTTCCAGAGTGTCATAGGGAAGGAGATCAGAAAACAGATCCTTAGAGAGGAGGAGAGGCTCCCGAATGCGCTTGTTGCCTGCGTGGGTGGCGGAAGCAACGCGATAGGAACTTTCTATCCGTTCCTCAAAGATGAGAATGTTGCGCTCTATGGTGTTGAGGCAGCCGGAAGAGGCTTGAGAAGTGGAATGCACGCAGCCTCCATCTGCGCTGGGCATGAGGGAGTCTTCCACGGGATGCTGACCTATCTGCTTCAGGACATGAATGGTCAGATACAGGCAACTCACAGCATTTCTGCAGGATTGGACTATCCGGGCGTTGGGCCCGAACACGCCTTCCTCCATGCCGCCAAGAGAGTGCACTACGCAGCAGTCAGAGATGAGGCGGCGATCAATGCCTTCACACAGCTTTCACTGAGTGAGGGAATAATTCCTGCCTTGGAAAGCGCCCACGCACTGGCTTATGCAACCAAGTTAGCGAGAAGAACGAAGAGAAACGGCGTCATTGTAGTTACGCTATCTGGACGGGGCGACAAAGACGTGCAAGTTGTGGCTGAAACGATGGGAGACGAGGTATGAGCCTGATCTCGGAAACCCTTGAGCGACTCGCCGACAAAAACGAGGGCGCCTTGGTTGCATACGTGACTGGTGGAGACCCGACCGTTGACCTGACGAATAGAATCGTTCTAGGCTTGGCTGACGGCGGCGCCGATATTGTGGAGATCGGAATCCCGTTCTCTGATCCTATCGCTGACGGACCTACAATACAAGCTGCGGCAAACAGAGCCCTCAAGGCCAAGACGAGCCCAGCAGCGATTCTCAGCCTCGTGGGCGAAGTGAAGAGGAAGCGAACGATTCCTGTGGTTCTGCTTACTTACTTCAATCCTGTCTATAGAATGGGTCTTGAGAACTTCTTCGAGTCCGCAGCGAGGTTCGGCGTGGACGGCGTGATAATCCCTGACCTTCCGATTGAAGAATCGTTGGAATACAGGATGGTCGCTGATCAAAGCGGTGTGGACACAATCTTTATGGCAGCGCCTTCAACGTCAGATGGCAGATTGAAGCGAATAGCGTCCCAAAGCTCCGGATTCCTCTACCTCGCTTCCCTTTTCGGCGTGACTGGCACAAGGAGACATCTTAACAAAAATCTGCCAAGACTGGTCAGGAGGACGCGAAGACTCGCTGACAAGCTACCAGTTTGCGTTGGTTTTGGAATCTCAACCCCCAACCATGTAGCCACCGTCTTGAAAGCCGGCGCCAACGGAGCCATAGTTGGAAGTGCACTTGTCGAAATTGTGGCAAAGAACGGCAACCGCAAGGACCTCCCAGGAATGATTACTAGAAGTGTCAGAAGACTCAAGGCAGCGACGAACGCAAGCTAAGCTCCCGGAGAAGCGGCAACCGGGATTCCTCGTTCTTCAAGATGGTTCGGTCTTTCAAGGTTTCCAGTTCGGAAGAAGAATTGAAACCTCAGGTGAAGTGGTTTTCTCAACTTCGATGGTAGGCTACCCTGAGGCGCTTACGGATCCCTCCTACCAAGGGCAAATACTCACCTTGACCTATCCTTTGATTGGCAACTATGGGGTGCCATCCAATGAGCTAGATGAGTTTCAGACGCTGCGCCATTTTGAGTCTGACATGATTCGCGTACGAGGTCTTATCGTTCACGAACTTTGTGAGCGCCCCAGCCATTGGACTTCCACAAAGAGTCTGGATGAGTGGCTAAGAGCCGAGGGAGTTCCAGGCCTCGGTGGCGTGGATACACGGCGACTGACCAGGCTTCTACGATCCTATGGCGTCTTGCTTGGAAATCTATGCTTCCCTGAGAATGCGGATGCTGCGCTCGCCGATGAGTTCAAGCTGAAAGCTGACCATTTCGAGGATCCAAACAAACGCAACCTTGTTGCAGAAGTATCTGCTCACAGTCCCATCACGTACGGTCCTGAAGACAGCTCACGAGTTGTGCTTGTTGACTGCGGCGTCAAACACAGCATCATACGCAATCTACGTAAATGCGATCTAACAGTGATTCGCGTCCCGTACGACACGCCGGCGGATAGAGATTCTCTCATTCAAACCGAACGGAATTGTGATAAGCAACGGACCTGGCGACCCCAGCATTTGCACCGCAACCATCGAGTCAGCCAGAACTCTCCTCGAGATGGAGCTTCCCATGATGGGCATCTGCCTAGGAACCCAGATTCTAGCGTTGGCGGCAGGAGCGAAGACCTTCAAGCTGAAGTACGGTCACCGCTCACAGAACCAACCAGTGATTGATTGCGAAAACGGCCGCGCCTATGTGACCACGCAGAATCATGGGTACGCGGTCGACAGGGTCTCGCTTGAGGCTTCAGGCATGAAGCTCTGGTTCTTGAACGCAAATGACCAGACAGTCGAGGGGTTCAGATTTCCCGGTAGACCTATTTTCGGGGTCCAATGGCATCCGGAAGCATCTCCCGGACCTTTGGATACGAAGTTTCTCTTCGACGAATTCGCCAAAAAGGTGATGTGACGAATTTGCGCAAGTTACCGTCGATACGAAAGGTACTGATTCTCGGCAGCGGAGCAATCAAGATCGGCGAAGCCGCAGAATTCGATTACTCAGGCTCGCAATGCTTGAAGGCACTCCAGGAGGAAGGTGTTGAAACAGTTGTCGTCAACCCTAACATCGCCACAGTTCAAACCGATCCTCAACTGGCCGGTCAGGTCTACTTGCTGCCTGTGACAGCTGAGTATGTGACGGAAGTCATTCGACGCGAGAAACCCGACGGAATAGTCCTAGGTTTCGGCGGCCAGACTGCGCTTAATTGCGGCATGGAGCTTGCCAAGGCTGGAAGACTGGAGGAACTCGGCGTCAAGATCCTTGGCACGCCAGCGAGGGCCATCGAGATCACAGAGGATCGGGCGCTCTTTCGCTCAGCTATGAAACAGGCGGGAGTCCCTGTCCCACAGAGCGAGACGGCGAATTCTGTTGACGACGCACTAAATGTCGCCGACAAAATCGGGTACCCAGTGATAGTGAGAGCCGCCTACACACTTGGTGGCAAGGGATCTGGAATTGCTCGCAATAGTGAGCAGCTGAGACTCGCGGCTGGTGAGGGCATAGCACAAAGCCCGATCGGCCAAATCCTTATCGAAGAATATCTTGGCGGCTGGAAGGAACTCGAATACGAAGTCATGCGGGATAGCGCCAACAATTGTCTGATCATCTGTAACATGGAGAACTTCGACCCCATGGGCATACACACAGGCGACTCGACTGTGGTGGCACCATCACAGACGCTGTCAAATGAGGAGTATCACCTGTTGCGCTCAGAGTCGATTCGAGTGATACAAAAGCTCGGGATCGTTGGAGAGTGCAACATTCAGTGGGCCCTAGACCCAAAGAGCGGCCAGTATCGGGCAATCGAGGTTAACGCTCGGATGTCTAGGAGTTCTGCACTTGCAAGCAAAGCGACTGGTTATCCTCTGGCCTACATAGCAGCAAAACTAGCCATTGGCTTCCTCTTGCCCGAGTTGAGAAACAAAGTCACAGGAGCGACCTGCGCATTCTTTGAACCTGCGTTGGATTACGTCGTAGTCAAGATCCCCAGATGGGATTTCCAGAAGTTTCGAAATGTCGACCCACACCTAGGCCCCGCAATGAAATCCATAGGCGAGGTGATGGCAATCGGCAGATGCTTTGAAGAGGCACTGCAAAAAGCTGTACGAATGCTCGACAACGGAAGAGAAGGACTCCTCGAAAGTAAGCAGATACTAGAGAGCCGTGAAGAAATCGTACAAGCACTCAGCCATCCGACTGACACACGGCTGTTCGAAGTAGCTCACGCGTTAGATGCTGAATTCGAAATCAGCGAAATATCTATGCTAACTGGTATCGATCCTTGGTTTCTCGAAAAACTCAAGAACATAGTTGAAATGAGACGCGAGCTAGGACTCCATAGTCTTGACTCGCTACCGAAAGGCCTGCTTGCACAGGCTAAGCGTTTAGGATTCTCAGACTCGCAGATTGCTGCCTTCGTATCCACAACGACGCAGTGTATTCGGGATCTTCGCAAGAAATGGGGGCTCATACCGGTTGTTAAGCAGATTGATACGATGGCTGCCGAATGGCCGGCGCAAACCAACTACCTCTACTTGACCTATGGCGGCGAAGACGACGACATTGCATTCAAATCCGGAAAGAAAGCGATAGTGCTTGGTTCAGGCGTCTTTCGAATAGGTTCCAGCGTCGAGTTCGACTGGTGCGCGGTCAACACTACTCGATTTCTAAAGGAGTGCGGAATCGAGGAGACGATAATGATCAACTACAACCCCGAGACAGTTTCTACAGACTATGACTCTTCTGACAAGTTGTACTTCGAAGAGTTGACCGTCGAGCGAATCATGGACATCTACGAGAAGGAGCAACCGATTGGAATCGTTGTGAGTGCAGGAGGCCAAGTGCCGAACAGTCTGGCGCACAGCCTCACGAAAGCTGGAGCCGTCCTTCTTGGAACTTCGAGTGAAAGCATTGACATGGCCGAAGACCGCGCCAAGTTCAGCGCACTTCTTGACACTCTAGGGATTGCACAGCCCAAGTGGAGTGCACTAACAAGCAGAGAAGAGGCGAGACTATTTGCCAAGCAAATTGAATATCCCGTTCTGATAAGACCAAGTTATGTTCTCTCGGGCTCCGCCATGCGAGTGGCCTACAACGAGTCCGAACTTGACGCTCATCTTGACCTGGCTGCATCGGTTTCACGGGAACATCCCGTTGTAATTTCCAAGTTTGTGAGAAACGCGAAGGAAGTTGATGTGGACGGCGTATGTGACGGAGAACGAGTAATCATTGGAGCAATCATCGAACACATAGAGAAGGCGGGAATTCATAGCGGCGACGCTTGCATGACCATTCCCCCGCAGACCCTGAAACAACCTACCATCAAGACAATCGATTACAATTCGCGTAGAATCGCTCTAGCATTGGGAATCCGCGGCCCTTTCAACATCCAGTACCTAGTCAGCGAAGAGAAGGTCATGGTCATCGAATGCAACTTGCGAGCCTCAAGAACGATGCCATTCGTCAGCAAGACCTGGGGAACAAACCTCATGGAACTGGCCGCGCACATCGTGGTCGAAGGAAAGCTTCCGCCAGAGGACAAACCCATGACCTTCACTGTTCCACACGTGGGAGTCAAGGTTCCTCAGTTCAGTTTCGTCCGACTCAAAGGCGCTGACCCAGTGTTAGGCGTTGAAATGGTAAGCACGGGAGAAGTTGCGTGCCTGGGGGACAACCTAGCGGACGCGTTGACGAAGGCCCTTGAGGCTGCAGAGATCAAGATTCCAGCTGCAAATGGTGCTGTCCTAGTGACAGTAGCCGGACAAGAATACAAACGACAAATCATACCGCTAGCCAAACGACTCCAAAAGATCGGCATGAGGATTCATGCGACTGAGAATACCTCCGAAAGCTTCCGACTAGTCCCGGGCCTGCGTGTCCAAGTTTTACACAAAGTCAGCACCCCCGAAATTAAGCCCAACATTAGAGATTTCTTGCTCGAAAACAAGATCGACTTAGTCATCAATATTCCCGTAGCTTCCGAGTCCCAACAAGAAAGTGGAGCTCTTCAAGATGAATATACAATACGCAGGCTAGCAGTTGAATCTAACATTCCAGTCATCACCAGCATAGAACTTGCTTGGGCAATGGTCAAAGCCATTGAATATAGGACACGCACCATTCCAGAAGTAAAATCGCTGAACGAATTTGTACCTTCGCAACGCCGAAAATTGCCGCTCAGATCTCAAGGCCCAGAAGAGTAAGAGGACGAGACTGGCGGAAGCACAAGGCGCACTGGTACGTTGCTAATCATGCCAGCCTTCATGATGGAAAGCGATGACATAAGTACAGTCACCTTGACAGTGGGCCTAAAACAACGGGTGAATACTTGGTTTGACTGAAAGAGAACGATTAGTTGTCACTGCTATGGGTCAAGATCGAGTTGGCATTGTTGCGGGAATATCGGGGGTCTTGGCTGAGAACAAAGTCAACATCATTGACTTGACCTCGACAGAGATGCATGGCCTATTTGTAATGATCGTCCTGGCTGAGATTCAAGAGGGAAAGATTACGGTTGGAGAATTGCAGGAACGATTGAAAAAGAAGGGAGAAGAGCTGGGGATACAAGTTGTGGCACAGGACGAGGCTGTCTTTCGCTATCTGCATAGGATCTAGGTGGGAGCTGAATGTTCACTCCTGATGAGGTCCTCGAAACCTATGAGATGATCTTTCTCAGACATCTGAATGTTAGAGCTGTGACGCTGGGAATAAGTCTCCTCAGCTGTGTGGATAGAGACTTTGGGACTATGCGAGAGAAGATCTACAGCAAGATAGTGGAGAAGGCTGGGAAACTCGCTGAAGAGGCAGAGATGCTAGAAAAGAAGCACGGTATCCCGATAGTGAACAGGAGACTCGCTGTGACTCCGATTGCGCTATTGCTTGAGCCGATAGTGGACGGCCTAACATCTGCCGAAGCAACTAACCGCGCGGTAATGCTTGCTCAGACTCTTGATGAGGCGACTGCACGAGTGAATATTGATTTCATAGGCGGTTTCGGTGCGCTTGTCCAAAAAGGATTGAACAAAGGAGGAACGGTGTTGATTGATTCGATTCCAAAAGCCTTGAGCGTTACAGAACGCGTCTGTTCATGCGTCAACATAGCGACAACCAAGACTGGAATAAACGTCGATGCAGCTCAGAAGATGGGCAAGGTCATCAAAGAAACTGCAGAATTGACCGCTGATAGACATGGCATCGGTTGCGCAAAACTTGTAACATTTGCAAATGCGCCTGGAGATAACCCGTTCATGGCAGGCGCATTTCATGGCGTGGGCGAACACGATACAACAATAAATGTTGGAATAAGCGGCCCTGGCGTGATCAGAGCAGTCGTGGAAGAGGCGAAAGATCTAGACTTCAGAGGGCTCGCAGATCTAATCAAGAGGTCAGCCTTCAAGGTTGCTCGCGTGGGCGAACTGATAGGCATGGAGATGGCCAAGCGACTCGAAGCAAGATTCGGATCTGTTGACCTGTCTTTGGCACCGACACCTGAGGAGGGTGACAGCATAGCTGACATAATCGAGGCCATGGGCATCGAATACTGCGGAGCCCCAGGCTCAACAGCAGCTTTGGCAATACTCACCGACGCGATCAAGAAGGGAGGAGCAATGGCAGTATCTTCTGTCGGGGGCTTAAGCGGCGCGTTCATACCGGTAAGTGAGGACTCTGGAATGAAGGATGCAGCATTAGCCAAGGCCTTGACGATTGAGAAACTGGAAGCCATGACTTCGGTCTGCTCCGTAGGGCTTGACATGATCGCGATTCCGGGAGACACAAAAGCAGAGACAATATCGGCGACTATTCTGGATGAAATGGCCATAGGAGTAGTTAACAACAAACCTACAGGCGTGAGACTGATCCCAGTCCCAAACGGTAAAGTTGGAGAAACCGTCAAGTTCGGCGGACTTTTCGGAGAAGCAGTAATCATGCCAATTAGCACCTTCAGTTCAGCCAACTTTGTAAGACGAGGAGGACAGATACCCGCACCCTTCCTCAGCCTCACAGGATGATTACTGGAAAAGAGCTGGCGAGTCTCCTACGTACACTCGTGCGCTTTGAATTCTATCAACTCAATTAGGTATCTGCACCAAGGAAAGCACGGGTGCCTGAGGGGTCCGGCGGTAACTTGCCCCCAAACTAGGGGCAGATACTGCTCCCCTATCCCGTGATCGTGTCAGTTGTGGTAGATCGTGAGGGTATGCCGGACGTCGGAACACGCGTGAGCATGTCTGCCAAACGTTCCGGACAGGTCCGAAATTGTTTGGGAACTCTTCGAAGAGATTCGGAGACGCCGATGACTTGGATGGTTCTCTCGAAAAGATCCGCTCGATTAGGCGCCCGATTCAGAGGGCTCAGGATGAAGTGTTCGACTGGTTAGAAAGGGGAGCATATTGGATTGCCGGACGTGTGCCTACTTGCACGGGGATCACCATCTCTTTGCCTGATCTTATTATGCCAACTTGTATCGTCTGTCCTGGGACGGCATGCCTCTCTAAGTATGCAGAAAGTGCATCGTAGTTAACGATCTTGTTTCCGTCAAACGATATTATGATGTCGCCCCCTGTGAGGTATTGTTGATCTCCAATCGTGGCATCTTGGGTGCCGCCTCTGAGACCGGCTTTGCTTGCGGGTCCGTTGGGAACTATGCTCTCGATCAATACCCCCCATGTTGTGGTCGTTTGCATCGCTTGAGAGAGCTGATAGTCCATAGCCACAAGCTGGACACCCAAGTATGGATGTCTGTCATACCTGCCATCCTTCACGAGGTATGGTAGTTCTCTGGAGATTGTATCGGATGGGATAGCGAAGCCAAGTCCCTCAGAGCCGCTGGTGGTGGCTGTGGTGATTCCTACAACCATTCCGTTGGAGTCAATGAGCGGACCTCCTGAATTGCCGGGGTTTATTGCAGCGCTGAACTGTATTGTGTCAGCGATCGCAAACCCGCCAGCCGTGTCTTCCTGTAAGCTCCTTCCAACTTGACTCACGACGCCCACCGTGATTGTACCAGACAAGCCGTAGGGGCTTCCAATAGCAACTACCGATTCACCGACCTCTAAGAGAAGATGAGACTCCAAGCTGCAGCGGATGAAACTCCGATGCGGAAGCCTCGACTGATACTACAGCGAGGTCGCTGTAAGCGTCGGAACCAACGACTGTTGCCGGATATGCGTCTCCGTTCGAGAACGTAACCGTTGAATCTGTAAGACCGTCGACTACGTGGAAGTTGGTTATGATGTAGTATGAATTGCTGTATGCGACCACGAAGCCGGTCCCAAGCACGCTTCCAGTACCTGTTATATCGGTGATAACTCCCTGCACAGTCACTACGCTAGGACTCGCTTGCGCATATACCGTAACTGGGTCAAGTTGCGTCCCCAAAGGCACTCCTTGAGTCATCGTAACCGTCGTTGCCGTCATCCGAGTTTGTTGAAGCAGTGGACTATAGTACAACGCAACTGAGCCTACGACTACGATCACCAAAAGAAGAACCGCAATCGTTCTTCGCGAATTGTTAGAGGAAACTTGCAAATCTAATGCACCCTAGCGTAACTACGCAAAGTAGCACTCCGAGAATAAGTCTCGCTGTTTGAACAAGAGAAAGATAGAGCAGACTGACTTTGTGAATGCAAAACCATTTGACTGGGAACTCACGTTGACATGCAAGTTCAAGAAGACTCTCATTAGAGATGAACATTCAAAATTCGTCACACAGCAAGCTATTTACGGGTTTTTCAGAATTGGACCAAGACCTTGGCTAGTCACACTTGCGGTTGGAGCTGCACTGCTAAGTATGCTGCAAGGCAAAGATACAGCACGAGTTCTACCTCATCAGGTAACTGAACCTTGCATTTGTGGCTATCCAGTTCATTGTTGCGTCAAGAATGGATCTCAGACTTGACATGAACACTCGCTTCTAACTACCGAAAGATCCTCGTGGCATACAGACAGCGTCAGCAACATTGTGGTCATTATGAGTCTTCTGTGCATGTTTGGTCACTGTTTACAAACCACATGGTTGTTGATGGTCAATGCGAGGTCGGGTGTGAGATTTCCGATCTCGAAGAAATCATTGCGGGCAAAGAAGCCAACAAATCCGCATAAATAACAGAGGGCTCCCACCTTTCGCGGGCTGCCGGAGTTGAAGTATACTGCGAGGCTGTGGCTTCTGCATCGTGGGCATAGATTGTGAGTAGTCTTGTCAAAGCCCCGATGGACTCTGCGAGTGTACGATATGATCGTGTGGCTGTCTCTTCGCATCATACTTCTCCGCTCCAGTGTTAGTATGGGTGAGCTGGTGCGTCATCCCATAAGAGGGATTTTCAGAATTACGCTCAACTTCTCTCCTAATTCTTCCCCAATCTGAGCGTGCTGATGTTGCAGTATCCATCAGTGAACAAGCGTTTGAAATCATGATACGATGCCGGACAATTAACAGTACGCAAGGATTTGACTTCTAATAATCAGTAACCAATGTCCCCCTGCGGCGGGGTTCAGCGCAATTCTCGCCAATTGAAGAATGGAATTCAGTTTCCTGTATATCTTAACATTAATCCTGTTTAGTACTTGAAAGTGAGGTATAGCAGCACAACTAGGGCGACGCATGTGAATAATTCAGGCAACATGGCAAATGGTCCAAGTCCGAATGCGAAAAAGCCAAAGACACGCTGAACAAGAGGGTTGGAGGACAGTGCGTAGAATAGCAAGATGACCGAGAACACCATTAGGCCCAAAGCGAAATGCGATTTCATCTTTCGATACAAGCCAAGATACGCGGAGAACAGGAAGACCAGAAGTGTGACATTGATTGTTGAAAGCACGACTTGGATCGTGTAATACAGCTGGATGTCTCCAGGAGGCGGCGGATGGGTGGGCCTAGGCGCAAATGGTGGCCTAGATGGTTCCAGATAAGTGATACCCAGAAACGCTACCACCAATGCCACCAATATCAGTGTGGCAAAGATTATCCAAGGTTTCAGATTCTTGTTCATGATGATCTCACTTATTTTCTGTTGTTCGTCTTAGGTCTTTCCCAGAGTTTACCCACAATCTCTTCGAAGAAGACATAGTCCTGCTCCATTTGTGAGGTCAGGAAATATGTGGTGCCGTATCTGTCTCCGCCAGAAGTGATTATGCCATTCTTGGAGAGAATCTCCAGATGATGCCTTATGGTTCTGTAGTCCTTGTCGAGCCTGCTCGCCAGTTGGTTCGCATTCTGGGGGGTCTCTTTCAATACCGCAATTATCTCGGCCCGAGTTGGGCCTCCTTTCGTGCCTGCGATAAGCCAACCCAGCAGACGTTTCAGCGATGGCTCGCCTTGAGAGATCATGTTGGGTCTGGCCTTGTGGGATCGCTCTGGTGCTAGGTTTCAATGAGGTGTGACTCATTCCGGCGATTATATGTCTTCCGTGAATTGTGTTGCGTATTGTCCCACTGAGATATCGTCATTGACCTTAGTGATCACACACATCACTGCAGAAACAGTCCTTCTCTTGTTCTTTTGGGACATTCTCGTTACCTTCGCAATGAGTGACCATTGATGAGTCGCTAGGAGACTTCGCGCGATACAACGACAAACAAACCACTATCAGAACTGTAGGTAATGTCAATTCGGCAGCGGTTAGCTCTGGGATTGTGCCGCCCGGGGCTTTCAAGTCAAGGTCTGCAGGCAATTCCCAAGCCATGGACACATGGATTTCAGCTCCTTGAGTCTCGTATCCCGGAGACGCCGCGGCCAGCGTGTATTCTCCGTTCGGTAGCCACATCTGATAGAAGCCGTCCAGGGAGCTTGTATAAGCCTCCACGGGACCATAAGCCGTCACTGTGGCCCAGGAAATTGGGATCAAGTCTCCGTACATGTTGAATCCGAGGATGTTTCCGAATACGCGGCTTAGCTTCTCGAAGCTTACCGGGACAGTCACTATGCTTTCTGCAGTTGTTGTAACGGTTAATGTCTCAATCTGCGAGTAACCAGGCACCCATACCACAACCCGATATGATCCAGGAGGTAGGCCGTAGTCCTTCTGCAATTGACGGTCCGTGGTATCATAGAAGTTCACCCACCTCAAGGCAGGATTCCCCGCGTAGTTTCGGAAGCCGGCCGTCCAAACCGTCGAGTTGGCAGGGATCCGTGTCGCATTCGCAGCTACGAGAATCCCGTGAGTGTCATAAAGCTCGATTCGTACTGGTGGTTGCATCCACTTGTAGGGCGTCGTATCTATGGGCGCGATTAGACCCTCCGTCCTAAACGTCAATATGAGATTAATTCGTGTACCCGTCAGCAAATCCATCTTCATGTCGCTTATGCTTCCAAGCGACACCACAACCGTATACTCCCTGGCCTGGAGGTAACCGACCGTGTAAGCCCTCAAGAGATACCGGTCAGGAAGTAGACCTGTCACATTGACGAAATTTACGTGCGCGTACCATTCCTGTAATACTTACAGTGCCCGCACCATTCTGCCTTCCGTTTGCAGTATAGAGTACTCCAGCGGAGCCTATCAACTCGAACCTGACAGGCGCATTAGGATACAACCAAGCGACTTCTAATGGCGGAGTCTGCCAATTCACCGATCGCAAAGCAATGAGTAGACTGCCCGCCCTAACCAAATCGTAACTGAGACTAACCACCGTGCAGCCTCCCCCAATCGCAGCTTGAACAAGCGTTGTCTGCACGTACCCAGGAAAAGAAGCCTGAATCACATACACTCCAGTAGGCGGGCCGTAAACCCCTCTTGAACCAGAAACCCCAACCATCACACTCCCGGTGATGTCACCCGCACCCACAGGAGTACCATACGAACCCCCAAGCGATCCATCAGCAGCATACACACTAACCCTCAATATGCCACCATTCGGCACAGGAGCAAAATCGCCGCCCACAGAATAACGGAAATGCACCGTAACATCAAACGAGCCGCTCCCCCACAAATCCAGAGGAACCACAATCTCACGCGAATAATCAAACACGTGAACACGAACCACATCCTTCTGATAATACCCATTCACACGAGCATTCACAACATAATCCCCAAACGCGAAACCCGACACATAATCCGCATAATCCTGCGGAACATGACCATCCAACCCCACCGACCCATTCAACATGAAATGATAATACGAAAGCAACGGATCAGTTCTACCAGTTACAGAAACCACAAGACCGCCAGAATAATCCGACAATTCTATCGTGATCAGCGACGAATTAGACACACTACCCCAAGCAACTGGCCCGCTAACACATTTCGAAGTGATGAGACCAGATACTGTCGCGCTTGGATGCAGGTAGATGTCGATGCCCTCCAACGATTGACCAGTAGAAACAGTAACCCTCTCAGTCACCTCTACTGGAGTGAAGCCATCCGCTGAAACATTCAACGTGTACGTTCCCGCCGCGAGGCCATAGATAGTGTAGGCACCATTCGCGGAAGCATTGAAGTAAGCCTGCGCGACGATCGTTCTACCCTGCCTAGTCATACCTTCCGCGATAACCCTACCTGACACATCAACAGGCTCAGCGTACATTCCTCGCGTCCCATTCATCACGCGACCAGAAATGTACGCTGGATCCAAATCACACTTCACAACAACCGTCGGAAAATTCTCTGCACCTATCGAGTGCCCACCCGTGAAGACCTTAACGAAGTATCTACCGCACACACTGGGAGCTACAACATCAAACAATCTTATGAAGTAGCTACCGATCGGAATAGTACCGTTTTCGACAACTATCCTCCACCAGCCAGGCGCGATAGCATCCCTTGAGCCCTGCCTCCCAATCGATATGCGACCATAATCATTCGTTATACTCGTCCACACGCTCACAGTGCCTGACTCCTGAAAACCAAACTCAGGCGGCACATACACCACAATCGAAGACACAACCTCGCTTAACGTGACGTTTAGAGAGATGTCGCCTGTTGCATTCTGCAGTATGGCACCCTTCGGATAATCCAGCTTGACCACACTCTCAGACGTGCCTAGATAGTGGGCATACTTTCCAGGAGACATCTGCACCTTAGCCTGGCCAACCGGATTTGCTGAGGCATCTTCAGCGATGCAACCGGCTGCAATGATCAGCAAGAACATCATAAGCAGTAGTCGCTTAGAACAACTCATCTTCAATCCGCTGAAAGATTTTGAGCAATCAGAATCCACATGACATCGAACTAACTCGGCATGAGCGCAGCTTCTTCTGAGGTCTCAGAAGTCGCCTCAGAGGCCTCTTGGAATTCCTCACCTTTACCTGGTCGAGCATACAGTGCCGCAATCCCAAGAACTAGAAAAACCGCAAAGAAAGCAGCAAGAAACGATGCTGCAATGAACGACACTTCTGATGTTGCGGCGACACCTACCAGAGGGAGTGCCCCAGTTGTTGGTGGAGTAAATGTTCCCGTCGTCGAAACCACCGTTCCGCGGGGAGCAACCTGAGTGGGCGTCAGCGAGTAGAGCAGGTATGCGTGGATGGAGTTTGACAAGCCCGCTGCTAGACTCGCGGAGGACAGCTTCTTTTTTGAGATCTTCGAGCTTTTGGATTTGACTATCGAACCGACTGCCAAACCGAGGATGATCATGGGCAATATGATGGGTATCTCAGGCATGGTCTCCGCTGCTCGGCCAACCTCCACGGCCACTGTTTAAATCGGTTTTTCAGAATTCTACCCAATTCTTCCCCTTGCTTTCCTATTGTGGATAGAGCTGAATCCTGCCTTCACTTCTTGAAGAGATTCTGGACGAATTCTGAAAAAGAGCAAAATGTAGCCCGCGCGTTGGCCCTTGGCGAAGCTGCCGGAATTGTTTGCGGGCGTAACATTAGGCGTCCTGACGGATCCGACACTCGACAAGCTAGGAAGATGAAAACAAGATGAACACTGTCATGCTCCGAAAACGTGCGATTTTCGCTTTTGTTGCGTTTCTGATGTGTGCGCCGATTGGCGTTGCTGAGGGTCAGAGTGCTACACAATTGACCGTAACCGTTACTGGTCAGACGTTAACTGCAGGTTTCAATAACAATGTCACGATAACGGTCACGAACAGCTACTTTTCGGGGAACGTGTATCCATCCTCAGCGATTTACGATGTGGACGTCGCTGTATCGTTGCCTACTCCGCTACAAATGTTCGGAGATAACCATTGGCACTACGGCACGATCGAGTTGAAGCAGTCTGTCACCATTAGTCTTCAAGTCTACGCGCCCATCTCAGCGATCGGCAGTTCATATCAGGGCACAATTACCGTGAACTATCGAGAGCTTGGTGACATATCCTACACTACCGAGACTCATCAGGTTAGCTTCTCAGTTCGCGGCTGGATCAGCTTGATGCTATACGGTGTGCAAGTGACGGTGACGGCTGCCGTGCCTGGCGGCAACGCAACAATCTCCGGGAAACCTCCTCAACAGCGGAAACCTAGCCGCATACAACGCGAACGTAACAGTCAAGTCAGACGCGTTAGCGTCAACCAGCGTCTCAAGCCTATTCTTGGGTGAAATTGATCCCAACATACCTAGACCATTCAGCCTCCTAATCAACTTCAAGAAGACCCTCGCCGAAGGAAACTACTCGATCACAATCAAGGTAACCGCAATCGACACAAACAACCCAGCTTCACCATACAGCGTCCAACAAACATCCCGAATCCAAATCAAAAAACCAGTCGTGCAACCACCGATCGGGCCTCAACCGGGAGCTAGTGGGCTCACGGGAACGATTCTCGAGATCTTGCGTCTACTCTTTGGACTGTTCTTCGGTTCGCAGAATTTACCTGTGCCATTTCAGCTGTCCACAGTGTTCTCAGAAGGCATCTGCGCCTCAAGATTTGGATCATAGTCGGTGTTGAGAGAATTGCCATCGCGCGCCGGCTTTGCAGTTCAGACTGTTGATGTCACGAGAGTTTACCGCGTGGGACACGTTGACTATCCAGCACTTAAGGGCGTGAGCCTCAAGATACCTAAAGGCGAGCTTGTATCGGTTGTGGGACCTTCAGGTAGCGGGAAATCCACCTTTCTTAATCTGATTGGCGCTCTTGATCCGCCTACCTCAGGACGCGTGATCATCGACGGCGTTGACTTGAGGAAGCTGAACGAGGATAAGCTCGCCCTTCTTCGAAATCTTAGGATAGGATTCGTCTACCAATCCTTCAACCTGATTCAACGGCTTACCTCAATCGAGAATGTTGAGATGCCTCTCATCGCAAGAGGAGTCCCTGAAAAAATGCGCAAAAGCAGATCCTTGAAGATGTTGAGTGCAGTTGGACTTGCCCAGAAAGCGAACAAGCGCCCGACCGAGCTTAGCGGCGGAGAGCAACAACGCGTAGCCATCGCTAGAGCACTGGTCACTCAACCTGCTCTCGTTCTTGGTGACGAACCAACTGGAAACGTCGACTCCAAGACTACTCAGGAGATTCTCAACTACATCATTCAAGTCAACAAGACACTGAGTACAACGTTCATCCTGGTGACACACAACCCAGATGTTGCCAACATGACCCATCGAGTGATTACATTCAAAGATGGTTTGATCGAGAAGGAACAATACCTTCAGCGAATCGATTCGTATGCAAGATTGTGATCTAAATGCGTGCGTTAGACGTATTCAAACTCGCGTTCAAAGCACTTCGTGACAGGAAAGTGCGAAGCTTTCTCACAATTCTTGGAATCATGATTGGCTCGGCAATAATCCTCGCTCTCATCGCCAGCTCAAGTGGTCTAAGCACAGGAATCCAAGCTCAAGTTGGCAAGATTGGAGCCAATACCCTTACTGTCAGCTCAGCTGGCGGGTTCTTCGCTCCTGGGGGCGAGCAGTAGCACGCAAAGCTACAGACTCACCTCACAAGATGTGAACACGATAAAGACATTTCAAGGCGTCTCGAATGTCATCCCATACTACAGCCAACGCGCCACATTCGCATACGGGAGTAATTCAATTTCAGGAGACGCTCATAGGCGTTGATACAAGCGCCTTATCATCGATGTACAAGGGTTTGAGCCTCTATAGCGGTAGTCTGCCTGACTCGAATGATCCGAGCGCAGCCGCTGTAGGTTACTCGATCGCGTTTCCAACGGGATCCACTGATCAATTGACCACTAATCAAATGATCACAACCACTATTTCAGGTCGAACGAGCACTACCCTCACTTTCTTGGCAAAAGGAATCTTCTCGGAGTATGGCCAAGTACTATTCTCGAATATTGATGAGACAGTCTTCATCTCCTTACAATCCGCTGAGATTCTCCTTAAGACACAATACTTCAGCGGACTCTACGTCATGACAGATACTGCTGGAGATGTGACAACCGTCCAACAAGAGATAGAGAGCTACTACGGTACGCAGGTTCGAGTGATGAACGCGGGTTCTATGGTATCAAGCGTTGAGTCCATCACGTCACAGTTGACCGTGTTTCTGGGAAGCATAGGCGCTGTATCGTTGTTCGTTGCCGCGGTTGGGATAACTAACACTATGTTCGTGTCGGTGATGGAGAGAACAAGAGAGATAGGCATTCTGAAAGCCATAGGATACAGGCCCGGACAAATCATGGGAATGTTCCTCGCAGAGGCAACCCTAAGCGGCATCGTCGGCGGAATCGGAGGCACCATACTCGGCTATGTCCTGTCTTTCATGATAGGCGGTTCCCTATCTGGTCTTAGCGGATTTGGCATGGGCGGAGGACCTCCCGGACAAGCTAGCAGAACCAGTTCAACCAGCACAACATTCACTCCTGTGTTCTCGCCGGAACTGATCGCTTTCTCGCTGATTTTCCCAATCGGAATCGCAGTATTGGCAGGACTTTACCCAGCTTGGCGAGCATCAAGGATGAACGCGGTGGTCGCCTTGAAGTACGAGTAGACGAACTCTCTCCCACATCCATGTTTTAGGAGCGAACGCAACGAGCTGGCGAACTCATTCCGTTGAGACTATCGACGCGCACGTCGAGACTCGGGTGGCAAGAAAATTGTCTCGTGAGATTTCCTCACAGGGTCTTCTTGAAGATCCATCGTTCGCTGCCCAGCTTGTGTTCTTTGGTGAAGCCCATGGAATTGAAGAGATCTGGGGTTCCGTTCCAAAGCAGATTTGATGAATGCCTCTTCCTAGGATCTACCGGGTAGGCTTCAACCACTTCCGCGCCGTGCTGTTTCATGTAATGAAGAGCGCCCTCCAAAGCCGCTCTTGCCACGCCTTTCCTCCTGTGATCGCGGTCAGTGAAGAAACAGGTTATCCTCCAGAGATTCCCCTGGTGCGTGGGTTTGTAGTCCTTAATGTTCTCGATACGTGGCAATTCCTCGCTTGGACCGAACTGGCACCAACCAACAGGTTTTCTGCCGTGATACACGATCACTCCGTGCGCTTTCCCGTGCATCACTAGTGCATGTTTGTCGGTTTTGTTCTGTGCTCGATTCTTATCCCTCCAACCTTTCGCTACGTGATAGAACATGCACCAGCAACCACCCTGCACGCCACCATGCTTCTCGAATAACCTTTCAAAATCAACCCAAGTTGAAGGAGACAGCTCCCTAGTCTCATAATGAAGACTCATGGCAGCATTCTTCCTATTCGGGTTCTAGCCCGATTTTCCACTCTTTTTGTGGATGATCCGTTCTCTTCAGTTAGGATTCAATTTTCTTCAGCGAGCTCAGTGACCACGAGAACATGAGGATTGCGAGCAATGCAATGATGACGAATCCTTCGATTATATCGATGCTTTGGAAGTTTCCGGCGAATAGTGCGCGGGAGGCGTTTACAGCGTAGGAGAAGGGATTGATCTTTGCTACATTTTGGAGCCAGATGGGGGCTAGTATGAGCGGGAGAATTATGCCTGATAGAAGTGAGATTGGTAGCGTGATGGTGTTAAGGGTGGGTGCGAGGTTGTCCTCGCTTTTGTAGATGAGCGCGAATGAGTACGACATCGAAGCCATGGTGATCCCGATCAGGCCGTACAGTACTAGAGAGAGTAGGAATCCCGCCACGTTGACGCTAAGTCCGAAGGGAATCGCCACCAACGTGATTAGAACGCATTGTGCGACAAGCACCGAAGCATCCCTCAGAACCCTGCCCAACAGGATTGAGGACCTCTTGACTGGTGTGACCAAGAATCTCTCTATTACTCCAGTTCGAAGCTCATCGATGAGGGAGAATCCAACGAATGCAGAGCCGAAAAGCGCAAGCATCACCAGAAGTCCCGGTATGAAAATGTCAACCGTTTTTCCTGCGGGTAAACCAGGCACGCCTCCAAGGTTTTCAAGAAGCGGCATGAACAGAAAGAGGTACAGCATCGGTTGGAACATGCTTACCAAAATGAAAATCGGATTCCTGAGCGTATGCTGCATGTTTCTTACGAACATCAGTTTTGTATCACGTAGGATTCTCATTGGTTATCGTCCTCCCTGAGCGAGCGACCCGTGTACTTCAGGAAGACATCGTCGAGACTCGGCCTAGAAAGCGTAATGTTTTGTGCCTCCAGGTTGTTTGAGTCGAGCAACCTAAGCAGTTCCGGCATCATTCTTTCTCCATCTTTGATGGACAGGTAGACGCGGTTGTTGGTGGTTTGGATCTTTTCCGCGCGGATTTTCCCTGCCAGTAAGTTTTCCGCGCTGCTGGCAGTCTTTCCGTCGTGAAAACCAATAACTACAGTGTCAGCGCCAATGGCGCTCTTTAACTCAGTTGGCGTTCCCTTGACTATGATTTTACCGTTGTCTATTATCGATATAGTGTCGCACAGCTTGTCCGCCTCGTCCATGTATTGGGTGGATAGGAATATGGTGATCCCTTCTGCTTTCAGTTTCTTGATCTCGTCCCACAAATAGGCCCTGCTTTGTGGGTCAAGCCCGGAGGTTGGTTCGTCGAGGAGGAGCAACTTTGGCTGGTGAATCATGCCGAGGGCAACGTCCAGTCTGCGCTTTTGACCGCCCGAATAGGTCGAAGCTTGTCTTTCAATGAATGATCCCATTTGAAAGCGCTCGACGATTTCCCGGGCGTATTTTCTTGCGGTATGAATGTCCAGACCGTAGAGTTGTGCTTGTAAGATGAGGTTCTCGAAACCGGTAGCGGCTGGGTCGGTTCCGCCTGTCTGACCAACGTATCCAATGTTTTGTCTTATCTGTTCTTGTTGTTTTGTCAGGTCATAGCCGAGTACCTTTGCCTCTCCGCCGGTGGGGGGTAGCAATGTTGACAGCATTCTTTGCGTTGTTGATTTTCCAGCGCCGTTGGGACCGAGAAACCCGAAGATTTCGCCCTTTTTGACAGCAAGATCTACGCCCCTGACCGCTTCCACTTCTTTCTTGCCGTTTCTCGTTTTGGAGGTGAATGTTTTTCGAAGCCCTTTCGTCTCGATAATGAGAGTCTCAGCCATTTCGTTTTCACATTTTTGGACTAGACTTATGTGAGAGCGGAGAAGTCCCGTTGGTCCACCCTCTAAGTCTTTCGTGATAGTAGCTATCTTCCCCATAATCGTCCGCTGCCTTTCTCTCTGGAAGGTGAGCGGACAAGTGCCAGGTCAAACGCACAAAGTCTACATGGCATTCTGAAGCATACTGAGAGTAGAATACTGGAGGATAGGCAGGGCACGATATGCACCTCTATACGTCGTTCCAATGAGAGAATCCCCCTGATTTCAGCAGACCCTAGCACTGAAGTTCCTGAACTCTTGATTTTGGGTAAGGGTAGCCTCGTGCGCACACAGAACTATTTCTCCCGAAAGTGTTCAAATCTTGGCGCCAACATAGAATCAGAAGAAGATGGTGGTTGAGGAGGCGCATCTTGAAGTTCTGTCCGCGTTGTGGCAACTGGTCGGAGGCAAACTTCTGTCCCAACTGTGGAATGGATTTGAGAGGCTATCCTTCGATTTGCATCATAGCATGGGCTTGATGCGCAATGCGTGTTTCGCAACTTGAGTCATTTATCTAGGCTATACGCGACGACGAAAAACCCCCTCTCCTATGACGGTTCAAATTGCGATGCTCGCACCATGAGACTCACACACACTTTTTCAAAACGCCTCCCTAACAACTAAGCTAAACAGAACACACCTAACCATACACGAGCATACGAAACAACTAAGCCGACAACAGAATCAGAAACAGCCTAGGATAAGCATAATTGACCGCAGATAGGAAGAGGAATCTATGCTAAGGACTAGAGATATCTCGAGAATCTTCTTCCGCTTCTTCTTCATTCCAGGGCAGAATGGAAGATTCCCGGTAGCTTCCTCTTTCTTGGTGAATAATGATGATTTTTGTGTGAATTTCTTGGCGCGGAAATCTGATTTCTAGTGGTGGAATATCTTGAGTTCCACGTGACACCTTCCCTGCCAAACCCGAGTATCACGTCGCAGTGACACGTCCAAAACATAGAATATTACGTCCCCCACCGAAGCCACCTCACCTATATCCCCGGTCTAGTGGTGCACACCACCACTGTACCCGACGACGAGTCGCCATAGTCGAGTGTCACGCAAGTCGATAGAGGAACATGCAAGTGCTGCCACCACAAGAGTTAGAATCATTGGTACGTGATATACGCCCTTGCTGACAGTGCTGGCAAATGGATCGTTGGTTGCGCGGCCCTAGAGAAATCCTCGACCAAGCGATCCTTCACTTTCGAAAACAGACTCCGATAGATGATCGATTTGCCATTATTCACACGGACAATGCGATCGAGCTCCTCATGCGAAGCTATCTGGTCAGAAAGAAGAGAGTTCTGAACAAACACAACTCTGCGGAGATTCGTTTTCCAGTGCTCGTTCGAATTCTTCATGAGAATGCACCAGACTCGATCTCTTCCGAAGATGCAGACAGTATTCTTTTCTTTCATGAAATCAGAAATGTGCTTTATCACGAGACCGATGTTTTGACAGTGAGACGTGATGATGCTAAGACCTACCTTTCTTTAGCCACCTCACTCCTGGAAAAACTCTCAAATTCCAAGCCCGACTTAGGCACCAAACCATTTCGCGAAACCAGACTCGCGATCGAGTCCGACGCCTCGCTGAGAT
>CAVPLU010000013.1:0-168761 GCA_963706285.1 Candidatus Bathyarchaeota archaeon | reverse complement strand
AGAAAGATAGAAAGAAAATTGGAGGAGGATTAGGGAGGGCTACCTGTAGGACTCTGCATCCACCTTGCCCATCGGGTATACTCCGTCTGTTGGAAGCCCGGGAATCTTTCCGACGACTCTACGTATGGTTTCAGCGTCTTTTGCGTCCCATTCGCAGAATAGTTTCGTTATCTTGCCTACCTCATTCATCTGGAGCCAACTACCAATCCAGTAGGCGTCCGCGCCTGAACCGGCCTTAACTGCCTTAGCAATTGGAGCCGCCTCATCAACTGTTGTCGGCCCCGGTAGCGTATGAACAGCCAGAAACTTGCCCATTACTCATTCTCACCTCCCTTTCTCGAGTTCGGGTACTTCGTATCATAGCGCCCTTCCTCGGCGCTCCTTGACGAGCAGAGAAAGTAGCGAACGCCAAATAGGCAAACAGTGACGTCTCAGAAAGCAACTAGACTATGGGACTGGTCAGGATTTGAGACTTTGCATGGACTCCTGCTGTCTGCCTAGCCCCACTTTGTCTTGTTCCGCGTGTAGATTTCCACAACGGTAACACTTGAACCGCTCAATCACATCACACTCGGTTATGCTGCATCCAGCTTTTCGACACGCCATCTACAACTGCCTGTTTTCGCTCCCATTTCCTGAAGAACACAATTCCCGTCACGAATGCATCCCGAGCATTCGCCCACTGAGCGAACCCCCGTCTACCTAGACCATTAAAGAACTCACACCCAGATAAGATAGAGAAGGATAGCATGCTGACCCTGCAACCTCGTCTTAGTCGTAGATGAGATACCAATCTCTCATGCATGGGCAGCAGCTATACGTGTACGTCGGGGATGCCCGGGGCTCCCCGTGTTAGTGGCTCGTCTTGCTCAGCGTTCAATCAATCTCCGTTCGATCAAATGCTTGACGTAGCTTCGGTATTCGTCGTGTTCCTTGTACAACCTTGCTCCGTAGGTTGTGTGTCGTATTCCTAGCTCGCGAAGCGCAGCTTTCTCCTCTTTTGACAATCTTCCGGCAGCACCACTGATCTGAATATGTTGTTCTTCAGTCTTGACTCGGAGACTCCTGCATCTGTTCTCTATGGCTCTCTCTATGAGTCTGATTCTCTCGTGCAGGTCGTCTGGAATTGCATGCCTATCCGCTACCATGCGATTTCCATCCTTGTACGTCGGAGAGAGTCCCCTAATGGGGGTATAACGTATGTGGCACATTACGGGCCAGCCGGTTACGGCTGTAAGTGCTATCGCTTGTGGATTACGCCTGTAACCGCGAACATTACGCCCTGAGTCGGTCCTTCTCAGCCTCAGCGCACCACTTACACAACTCGCGGCCTTCGACAACCCGCTGATTCTCAGGCCTCACAATCGTGCCGCAGTTGCTACATCTAAACGCGTAGCTTATCGATTCCCCCCTCCTCTGCCTGTTCGAGTCCTCCGTCGGCTTATGCCCGCTTCACGGTATTTCTGGAGGCAATCCTGACATCTGAATGGTCTCGTCTTATCGACTGGAAAAGGCACGGATTCTTCTTTGCCGCAGTCGCTGCACTTGAATGAGAAACGCTTGTTTCTATCGCTCATAATATTCACCACCAATATGACCGCAATCGCCTTCCATCATTACTGCAGGTTCATATGAAAAGCTGCACCTATAACAACCGGAAGTCAACTGCCATTTTGCAGTCGCGAACACACATAGCCAGCCCTGGCAGGCGTCGTCATCACCCACACGGGAAACATGCGCAAAACAGCAACCTTTGAGTTTAGAGCAGTTGCCTGCTCGTCGGCAGCCACTTAACCTTCAAGTCGCCCTTGGCATAACTACTACAGTGCCACAACTGCTGCAGCGCCAGGTTTCAGTGACAGGCTGATGGAATGCCCTGCGAAACTGATCCTGCGCAAGCTCCAATGACGATTTAGGCACAGACTCGTAAAGTGGCCGCCTACAACACCCTAGTGCGCTCATGTTCTCAAATGAAAGGCATGGAAGCCACGAGTTAAGGCTATACAATCTAAAGTATAGGCTAGCCTGGCAAGCCGTCGTCGTATGTCGTCGTGGTACACCGTATGATTAGGCATGTGGGGGGTCAAAACACCCCTATTCTTCATCTGCAAATGGTGAAAATTACACGCTGTGCGTGTACCCTGTGGGTATGAAGAAAAGAGAGAACGCGACGCACCTTACCCACATTACCCTTATCTTAGACAGAGGAAGGCAGTCCCGGGAGCCAAAACAGCGTCTAAAACCAGCGTCAGCCTTCGCAAACGCACCGGGGTCCTGACGAGCTATAGCTTCGTTGACAGTTCGACGATGACGGAGGGGTGCTCATGTTGCCGCTACGGCTCATATCTTTTCTTTTCAGCCTTAAGCTACTGCTCGAAATAACGGAGAGCGTCTCGGCATCAAGGAAGTTCGACTAGATCTTCATTTCATACTCCAGAGTTGAAGACCAGTCTCCACATCGTAGGAACGCGTGAGCAAGGATCCTTCGAAGGCTTCTATGATGAACTCACAGGCGAAAACTACTGTGCCTGGGGCTAGATGTCCTCCGTACGCTCTACCCTCTCTATCTGCTAGCGTCACATGTGCGTGAACCATCGGTTCCCCGTCTTTCAGAGACACATTTCCAACGAGCTTTGTTATCTCGAATTCATTCTCCATGTCGATGAATCTGTACTCTCTTGCCTGTTGATCATAGTAGGCAAGTCTTGCTTTGCTGACTGCACCTAAGGCCTCGACCCGTCCCAGTTGGACTTTCTCTTCCCTGCATATTCTCGTGATCTCGTCCAGCAAGTCAGAGCCATACTGTAGTCTGCCAATGAGATGCCTTGAGCTATGGATCTCTCGCCAGTTTGTCATATCATTACAGCATGTTCATGTCGCATAAGAATCCGCAAGTGGAATAGAAAGGAGGAGACCTAATCATATGACAGCTAGCATAGGGTCTTCCAAATACCACATATGATCGGCCTTTTCCATGGACCTGAAAGCGCTGTTCTAATCGTTCGAAGCGATGTTCTAATCGTTTGATTCATCTTGGGGTGGCTCAGGTGAATAGGTCGTGAGATATGATGCGTAAACGTGTAATCGCCATCAGTTTGGTAGCAATAGTTGTGCTAGGCGTTTTCCTCTACTACTTCGCAATACCACGAATCTCCGTATCAGGGACGGGTACAGTAAGCGCTACACCAGATCAAGGACAGATCGCATTCACCGTCCGAATACAAGATGTCCTAGCGGCCAACGCTGTCTCTAAACAAGCAGCGATTATGGACAAAGTCATGGCAGCGCTGACGGCTGAGGGTATCGCCAAGGAAGCCATCACCACGAGCGGATACTCGCTAAATCCAGTCTACAACCAGACTGACTACTGTAAGGAAGGCTACTGCCCCACGTTCCCGCCGACTGCGACGAGCTGGAGAAATAATCGGGTATGAAGTGATCCAATCAATCCAAGTCACCGTCGATGACCTCTCCAGAGTTGGCAATGTCATCGACAAGATAGTTCAGGCAGGTGTCACCCAGATCGACTACATCGGATTCAGTTTCAAGGACGCAACCTACAACAGTCTACGCGCTCAAGCATACAAGAAAGCCGTTGAGGATGCTCGTGGACAAGCTGACGCAATCGTAGGTGCTACGGGCGGGTTCGTCATAGGCATCGCGTCATTATCAACGAACTACTGGGGGCCAATCTACGTAGCAGAGACAAAGAGACGTGTCAGGCGGTGTTGTACCTCCCAGCACGCCTGTAGTGCCCTCAGGATCGATCACAGTAACCGCGCAAGTCAACATCGTGTACCTCTACCTCTAGGATGGCACGTCGAAAAGTTCAATTGGCAACATGGCTCAGCTGATCCTTGAGAAATAGCGACACTGCACTGGCATGCAATCGTGGATGTTGACCCCTGAGCCTGGGTAGATGTCAGTGAGGCACAACTTGTAAATTCGACTCTTAGTCGTGTCTGCGCATGATCGAAGCCGCGTACTTAGCTGTCGCCTCGATTGGTTTTCTGCACGGACTGGAACCTGGGCACGGTTGGCCCGTTGCTATGCTCTATGCGAGCGGTCGACCACATCCCTTGACAAAAGCGTTTCTGTCAGGATGGGTCATCTCAATGGCGCACTTGGTCTCGTCGGTAGCTGTTGTTGCAGTTTACGTTGTTCTGAGAGCCGTCTTTTCGTTCTCAATTCCATACATCAACATCATTGCTGGAGGTGCGCTTGTTATCTTGGCCGTACGATTCCTGATTGAGAAACCAAAGACGGAGCTGGAGGAGAACCATGGCCATTTACACGATGACTTTGAGGGACGAGAACACAGTCACCCACACACTCATAGTGATGGCTCCGTTCACGTTCACAATCATAGGCACACGAAGAAGGTGTTCATTTCTTTGGCTAGTATCGCAGGTTTCGCATTGATACTTGGTTTCGCCCATGAGGAGGAGTTTGCTCTGCTAGCGTTTGCGGTTGGCGGGATAGATCCGTTGATACTCATGCTGACCTATGCTCTCGCGGTCACGGCAGCTTTGGTCGGCATATCGGTATTCTCGGTCATAGCCTACTCTCAGGTTCAAACACGACTCAACAAGTATGAACACCTGATCCCCAAGGTGAGCGGATTGATTCTACTCCTTACAGCGGCAACGTTCTTTCTGGGACTTAGGTAATTCAGCGCTAGCCAGCCGCGTCGTTTCTCGATCGTCCCGGTGATTCCAGCCTCAAACACTGACAGATGAGGCTCTCTTCCTGTTCTCGCGCTGGCAGTTGACGTAGTAGATGATTGGCCGCATCAAGGTGATCGCGAAGTAGATTATGTTCCACGGCTGTCAGCAATTTGAACTGCTAGGGCCAGAATATCGGATTCGTTTGGCGGCTCCATTCTATTCTAGGTCGACCCCTGCTGCCGAGATGGTGAAATCAACTCCCTGTTCGACGTGATTTACGTGGAAGTGGATTGATATTCCCACGCCGAACTGAACAGGGAATTGTGGATTAACCTCCCACTGGTTTACGTTGGGGTGCAGATTTCGGTTCCAATGTGAAAGATCATTGTCGAAACTGTGTACCTGATCATGGGTGGGCCTGATTGTCGCTTTCAGGTTTGCACCATCCCAGACGTCGACGCGTTCTATGTCGACGCCGCGGCTGTTCGCTGTCCACATGACGAACACTCGTCTCACTGTTGGTCTCCTGTCACCAAGCAGAACGCCGTTTGTCAAGGGGAGGTGAACGTAGAAGTCATATGGATCGTACCACAGGCGATGGAAAGTCCCCTGGCTCGGGGTCTCTACATGGATAACTGTGCCCCATCCTCGTCGCTCGATAGATTGTATCCTTGCATTTTGGTTCGCATTCCCTGTTTGAACCGAAGCGACGTTTCCATGAGTCCAGAAAGAATCCATCATCTCATTCTCCTTTCAGCAAGACCGGAACAATGACGACCGTGACTTATGGATTCCTGGTGCAGCCTTCGAACGAGATCTCTTTGGCAGGTTCAATATTGCGACTGGCTGTCACAGATCATTTGGGATCACATGGGACTAACGGCAGACAAGGACAGATTCGACGACTTCAAGAAAAGGGCAATTGAAGCTCAGGGGAGCAACAGGCCCTCGGAATTTCAAGAGCGGTCACCCGCATTTTCGAAGCCTAATCCTCTCTTCATGCAGAACCGATACTCGCGCGTCACACTTCGTCTTCTCCCATTTCGACCTCATCATACCACTTGACTCGCTCGCCGATCAGGTTTCTAATTGTCCACTTGAGTCCTTTCTTCGCCGTAATGAGGCTGCTCAGAATCGTGTTCAGCTTCTGCATCAGATTTCTGCTTTCTTCCATTCCCAACACTTTCGTCATGGGATCGATTTTTCGTATGTTGTCGGTAACGGTCTTATGCAGGCCCCAATCTCGCGAACATAGTTGTGCCATGTACTCTAGATTGAGCGTTTCATGATCGTTGACATGCCCAAGTTCATGGTCTTCCACAATTGCCACAATATCCTTCACGTCTTTCTCATTCAATTTCACAATCTGTAGCTTGGTCAATAACAGATCTGTGATCGGTATCGTCAGGTCGTCCAATCGAAGACGCGGCCTGAAATCAATTGTGTGATCCATTATGAATCTGTCAAGGAAAACGTCGACGCTATTCTGTGATTCCCCGAGTATGAACTGCAAACGAGTTGCGCCGTACAGCATGTTGTACTTTCTGTTTGGCAGATAGTGCATCTTTTCAAAGACTATCTTGATTCTGTCGACTTCTATCCTGAAACCAAAAAAGTCGATATCCTGGTAATCTCGCAGATGTTGAGAGTGGGGACCATGGCAGTGGAATCTGATTGCCAACCCTCCAATGACTCTCAGCGTTACTCCATTCTCTTGCGCTATTCTTACAATTGTCTTCGCTTGTTCGGTCGGGTCTGTGTCTTTTTGTGCACTCAATGTCATTCTTTCCATTCGACGGCGATTTTTCCATTGATTTGGTATAGTCAGCCCTAGGACTCAGTATAGAGAAATGAAAGAATTGGGGTCGGGTCAGCGGATCAGTAGCTAGTCGGTTTGTTTCTGGCCGCATTCTGGGCAGTAGACCAGTCCTTGCTTCAGCTCGTGACCGCAGTTCGTGCATCGTAACGCAATGGAGACTG
Source organism: Candidatus Bathyarchaeota archaeon (assembly GCA_963706285.1). Classification (GTDB taxonomy): domain Archaea; phylum Thermoproteota; class Bathyarchaeia; order 40CM-2-53-6; family 40CM-2-53-6; genus CAVPLU01. The sequence continues at coordinate 162,114 of CAVPLU010000013.1, read as the reverse complement.
GTGGCTTCGTCACAGTCTCAGTTTCTGGAACTGGCATAACCGATTCTGCGGTTCCAGAAGCTTCAGGTGGCGGAGGTGGTGGTGGCGGAGGTGGTTTAACAGCTGATGGTCCGCGTCTTCTTCTCATCAAAAGGAGCAGAGCGACCGACGATGGCTATGGCGGCGATGACGCCCCCAGCGATTAGATAGATTTGGAAGTAGTCTGTTGTCCAGACGGCGGTTACAGTCTTCGGTCCGTCCATCATGATTGAGCCGTTCGGATTCTTGCCGGCATAATCGCCCCTCCACTCAACAAAGACTTCACGTATTCCAAAGCCGACTGGAGAAGTCACCGAAAATGGTGCGGTATCCCCGGACTTGTAGTAGCCGCTACCTGTGGGGTTCCCGTACTCAGAGACGACAGTCAGCATAAACATTGTATCGAATTTTGCAACGATCGCGTGAGGCGCATCCATGACTACTGCAAACCCGTTGCCGGATCTTTGTGTCCCATCAATGGTCCAGGCGGTGAAGACGTACTTCGTGCCTTTTGTGCCCTCAACTTCAGCAGGGAACCGCGGAGATTGATGCGCGTTGCTCCTTTAGCGTACCAACCTGAGGTAGTCACGTCGGTAATGCCAGCCGGTTCTACACTCACATTCAAGTAGACCTGCGTGACATAGTTGAACACGTTGGATCCTGCCGCGTTGGCTGTCCAACTGTTCGATGCGCAGTAGTATCTGTAGCCGGTTGCCCCGGTGATGTATTGATCGACTTGAAACGTGTGTGAGCTGCCAATCGCATAACTTAGCACTTTCACGTCCCCGCCCTTCATATCGGCTACTTTGCTTCCATCCACGAGCAATGCGGTCGAATTTGTAGAGAGCCCGGCCAACGAGATGGTGATGTCATAAGTGTTGGGAAGAATCGCGAACGTTGCGGTAGCCTGAGCTGTCCCACAATAGGTAGCAGTCAATTGTGCAGTGTAGGTTCCCAGAGGATCAGCCGCGGTCTTTGAGAAAGTCGCAGATAGAGGCGTGAAGATTCCTTGTGCGTTCCCCCATTCGCTGCCATCCGGCTTTTTCACCGTCAGAGAGTACTGTGCTGGGAGATTGGAATCCATGTTGAGAGTGACCGTTTCACCCTTCATGTATGAAGTCTTAGTCGGCACGATGTGAACGGTCAGTTGACCGTAGGTTGGCAGCAGATTGATTGTCAGCGTCGGACCAGATATCGTGGTACCTCCTGAATCCTTTCCCAGGACCATGAAGGAGTTGGTGAACAAATATGCGCCCTGCTGACCAGGGCAGACCTGGGCTGGGTCCGGAAGCGGAATCGTAAGGGTGGAGATCTTGGTCTGCCCAGGACCAGTGAAAGTCAGTTGACTAGGAGAAAAGAACCCATAGTATGATCCGTAGTATGACCCATAGTAATAGTCCGACAAATACAGCGTAACTGTATTGGGCGTGGTGCCCGTGCCCGAGCTGGTCACACTGATCCGATTGGTCACAAATCCTGCCATTTGGCCTGTGGTGCTCGTCCAGTCAACGGCGGAAATCGTGTAGGTCAGTGCGGCTTGAGCAGGCGTCGCCAGGGAGACAACGCTCAGCATGAGAATGAGAAGAGTCAGCCAACGAGACAATTTCACCAAGTAGATCCCAACCTTTCATCCAGCCCGTCTATCCTATATAAGAATGCGAGAGCCCCACCAGAGCGAAATTTACCCAAACCTGTCCCTGTTATCGCCATGAAGAACTGCATAAGATGTCAGTAAGCCTACTTTATCTTATAACCATTTGCGTTTTCACATGGGTCAGAGAAGAATCGTCAATGTTCACCTGTCATTCTGCACGATGAGCGGCGACTCAGAATAATGCCTTCAAATCACAGCCATCTTGCGTAACTCTGAATCTTCATTGTCGCCAAGTTCGTGTGAGGTTGAACCGGATAATAAGGCCTGCTTGATCCGAAATCTGTCAACTGTTTCTGTATGATGCAGCTTACGCTTGAGTACTCATCCGAAAACTAGAACTGAAGACAGCAAATGCCGCCCCGAAGATTGTCGCGATCAGATTAACGACATTGTTATCGATGAGCCTATGCCCCTTCAGCGGAATCGATGGGGCTCCGCAATGTCTGCGGTTCTCTGTGATTTTGTTGCAGATGCTGCATTTGTAGATTCCCTGAACGGTGGCTCCAATGATGCTGTCGACAGAGCATCCAACCAAGCCTGCAATCATCGTCGTGCCGATCAAGACAGCAAGGGGCCAACCAGGATTGCCCGTCATTCCCAAAAGTCCAGCAACAATACCGACAACCAAGCCTCCGAGCAGCGTGGCAAGCTCGCCAAAGAGGGAGACGCCGCCAGATGTTCCAGCGGGAACGATCCTCCTCCAGTCCGTGATCAATCTGCGGGTCGCTTGGGTTCAGGAGTCCGATCTCCGTCGCTAATGTGTCTGCGTTTGCCGTCGCTACGGCGCCTAGAAACGCAGCCAAGATTATCGTTTCTCGCGGAAAGAAGGGAATGAGCAGTACCACGAGTCCAGCGACCACGCCGTTCGCGGTGACATTCGGCCAGCCGCGTGCTCCGCCTTTCTCTTGTGCGAATCCTTTCTTCCGTTTTGCCTGATACTTGTAGTGTGTCATGTAGCTCGAAACCGAAAGGAAAACCAGGAGCACAACGAACCATTTCCAGCCGTCGGCAGGAACGACGAAAGTCACGAAGCCTATGAGAAATGCGCTGATGGCGCCGCCTTCGTCAAGGATGTGAGTCCTCCAAGCTCCCACTGCGAGGGCTGCACAAATTGCGCCGGCAACGAGTACGATTGCGAAGTCAACCATTTCTGTCATCGGCTGCGTTTTCTCTAATCGTCATTGCATGTTATTTATTCAGAGCAGAACCACCATAGTATATATCGCTTCAGAAATGTGCTGAGCCTTGCAACTCTCTCTTTTTGATCTGAGTCTCGCGGTTCTGGTTTTTGTGCTTGTGATTCTCCTAATAGGTGCAGTTGAATTTCTGAGAAGGAAACTGAACCTCGGCGCCTACACGACGCGAAGAGCTATTCACCTGTTCGCTGGAGATTCAATCCTCTTCGTGCCTTTGTTCTCGAGTGTTATCTATCCTCTTCTGCTCCCGATCGGAATGGGGCTAATTACTGCCCTTTCATTCGCTCTCCGCAAGCAGAGCTTCCTGACTCAGTCAATGATCGATGAGAAGCGATACTCGCGATTACACTCATACGGGCCAGTTTTCTACATCATATCGATTGGCGCCTTACTTGTCGCTCTTTGGAGTCAAAAGCCAATCATAATGGCTGCAACGATGGTGATGGCATGGGGCGACGGTGCCGCATCCGCGATTACGCCTTCGCTCAAGAATAGGCATCTTTACCCATTTTCAGACAAGTCGTTTGAAGGCTCCGCGATGATGTTTGTCTTCGCTTTCTTGGGAGCTCTGGTCTCATACGCTCTCGCATTGTTCACAGGAATTACATCCGCAGATCTATTTTCGATTTTCATTCTTTGCTTCTTGGGAGCCCTTGTAGGTACTGTTGCCGAGGCATTGACGATCGGTCCAATTAGGCCATTCGACAACTTCACTGTACCGTTCGCATGTGCGATGGTGCTCTTCTTGGTTACTCCTCTCATTCCATAGTTGCAAATGTAATCCACTCGTCATGGGCGAGAGATGTTTTCATATCAGCGCCTATCTAGTCATGCACAGTGGGATTCTTGGGCACCGTCGGCATCCATTCTCGCGGAGATATCAGTGCCGAACAGGTCATGCGTGAAATCCGAAATAGCCTGACTCCGCTAAAGCAGGCGCAATCGCGACGTTCATCGGCATAGTAAGGGATGACCCCGTCGTATCTTCAAGTAGCAAAGTTCAGTATCTTGAATACGAAGCCTTCAAGGAGGTAGCAGTTCAGAAGCTGCAGGAACTCCGAGATGATCTTGCGAAGAGGGAAGGAATCGTAGACATCTCAATCCATCATGTGGTCGATAGGCTCGGAGTTGGAGATGAGAGCTTGACAATTGTGGTTCTCGGGACTCGGCGCAAGTTCGTTTTTCCCGTTCTGGAAGAGGCGGTGGAGCGCGTGAAGAAAGAGATCCCAATATGGAAAAAGGAGGTCACTTCTGAAAAGGCGTACTGGGTCGAGAACATGATGCCGCATCATGATTCGATTGGTCATGGCTAACACATGGGGCTTGTGGGCCCGCTACATATTACCGAAACCTGGCTCTGACCTCATTAAGGAGTGCGTCCGCTTTCTTCTTCCATTCGCTGAAATTGGACGGCGTCTTCGGGTATTCGCTGTACAGCCGATTGAGCGCGTTCATCTTTGAGACTGAAAACACGAGGTTTCGGAAGGCAGTCAATTTGCCCAGGCCAAGGGCCACTTTCACGATCTTATCAGCGAAGCTCATTTCAGGAATCTCACCAAAAGTGAAGGCAACCGCCTCCTTGTTGGTCACAAAATTGCGCAGCCCATAGTTGAGTTCGGAATTGTCCAAAGTCTGCAGGTAGATTCTGAACGCCTCAAGCGCGGCAGTCTTGTTTCCATACTCCTCAACGTATCTCGTATTGTACTCCCACAAGTTTGCTTCGCTGACGTCGCCGCTCTGCAGCGCGGCAGCCGCGACTTCGCCTGCTATCACCCCGCCGGTCATGGCTGGCCCTATTCCGCCGGCGCTTATGGGGTTCGGAAACCAACCGGCGTCTCCCACTATCATGAATCCATTTGCGACCAAGCTATCGTTCTGATGTCGAACCGAGACCGGCCATGCTCCGGGCGCGTTGCCGTCATCTGTGAGTGGTGTCAAGCCTCTAAGGACAGGCGTATCAGCGATCCATTCTTTGAGCAAGGTATCGAGGGGTTTGTCGGACCGCCTCTGCTGGACACCGAGACCCAGATTGACTTTGTTGCTTGATTTTGGAAATATCCACAGGTAACCTCCAGGGGCTTTTTCTGAATCCAAGTATATCTCGCATCGAGACGTGTCAACTTTTGAGTCATCGGCAAGTCGAGCATTCATGCGAATCGTTGGTTCTACATCATCTTTGTGTAACTCTTTCTCGATGTAGCTTCGAATGCCGAGATTCCGTCTAAGTACCGTTGACATCCCTGATGCATCTATCACAAGTCTTGAGGGAATCTTGCGTGATTGTGTCTGGCTGCCTTCTTGAATTTGACAGACGACCCCTGTAACGGAGTCGCCTTCAGTCAAGAGACCCACTGCCTGAGTCTTATCTTGGTACTCGATTCCGGCTCCGAGGGCCTCATTTAGCAAGCGGCGTGCAAACTTCGGTCTATCCAGTAGGAATCCCGAACCTTCGATCGGGTGGCTTATCTTCTTGTCAGGTGAACAAACGACGACCGAGTCGACACGATTCTCAATTTCGGGCGGTCCGAAGGTAATCCCGAGCCTTTCATGGACGAACTTGGCATGAGTCGCATTCATGGCATCGCCACATATCCACCCCAGGGGCGTCTTCTTGCCAGGCTCTGTCTTGGGGTTCCTGTCGATCAGCAGGACTTTAGACTCTTTCGCGTGGGTACCGAGTGCAGTCGCAGCCAAGCACCCTGCGACGCCGGCTCCGACTACTACTGCGTCATACTCAGCCTTCATAGTACACCCTCAATGGCTATGTCGACGTTATTGAGAAGAACGTGATTTTAGGCTTTCTTGCATGCCCCTCCACCGTTAGACGGCGGATCAGTCCCATGCGGCACATCTTAGTAGTTCGGGTTGAGTGCAAGCGATTGTGGATGTCCAATCCTTCTGATAATATTACCATATTCTTCGAGCGGAGATAAGTACTGTATTCACTTTCCCTTCATCATAGATATGAGCGCTACGATGTCACTTCGTGCAAGTGTCCTACACGCGAAGAGAGTGAGTAGATGAAGACAATTAAGTTCGAGGACATCGCCGAACAAACGAAACGCATGTGCATAGAGGCAACCTACAACCTCAGTGACAAAATGGTGGAGAAGTTCAAATCAGCTCAGCAGGCGGAAACATCGCCGCTTGGCAAAGAGGTCCTCCAGCAGCTGGTCGATAATTCACGAATCGCCCGTGAAGAAGGCTACCCGATTTGCCAGGACACTGGGGACGCAGTCTTTTTTGTCGAGATAGGTCAGGATGTTCACGTCGAAGGCGGAAGCCTTATCGACGCGATAAACAAGGGCGTGGCTGATGGGTATCGTGAGGGATACCTTCGGTTCTCGATAGTTGCGGATCCTCTGAGACGGAAGAACACCGGCAACAACACGCCGGCGATGGTCACATTGTGGCTCGTCCCAGGTGACAAGCTGAAGCTATCGTTCTTGGCGAAGGGCGGAGGATGCGAAAACATGAGCGCCTTCAAGATGCTGACTCCTGCAGACGGGGTGAAAGGTGTGGAAAAGTTCGTTGTGAGTACAATCAAGAATGCAGGTGGTAACCCGTGCCCCCCTGTTCTCGTCGGGGTCGGTCTCGGAGGAACATTCGATCAATGTTGCATGATTGCGAAAAAGGCTCTTCTGAGAGAAGTTGGTGAGCCGCATCCGGATCCCTTCTACGCACAACTTGAGGCGGAACTGCTCAGTGAGATCAACAAACTTGGGATAGGCCCAATGGGACTAGGCGGAAGAACCACGGCCATCGAGGTTCATATTGAGACCCTGCCCTGTCACATCACAAGCCTGCCTGTTGCAGTCAACATGGACTGTCACGCACATAGACAGAAGACAGTGGTCCTGTAAGGAGGAGATTGCGATGTCTGAACCGGTTAGAACAATCAAGTTGAAACCTCCTCTGAACGACTCAGACGTGTCCAGTCTTCAGATTGGTGACAAAGTCCTCATTGATGGCGCAATCTACACTGCACGCGATGCAGCGCATAAGCGACTTTTCGAGCTCATTGAAACAAAGAAGGATCTTCCATTTTCGCTGAAAGGCGAAGTCATATACTATGTGGGACCGACGCCGCCGCGTCCGGGAAGACCCATTGGAGCAGCTGGCCCAACTACATCGTATCGAATGGACCCTTACACTCCCAGGCTCGTCGAGCTTGGCCTGAAAGCGACTATAGGCAAAGGCCCAAGAGCCCCCGAAGTAATCGACGCTATGAAGAAATTCAAAGCTGTCTATCTGGTAGCAATCGGCGGGACTGGTGCGCTGCTCGGTAGACAAGTCGTGAAGTCTGAATTGATTGCCTTCGAGGATCTTGGGACCGAGGCGATTCGACGCTTAACGGTTCGCGATTTTCCGGCGATAGTAGCGAACGACGTAACTGGAAGAGACATCTTCAAGGAAGCAGTCGCAAAATACGCTACGAAATAGTTCCCGCATCCTACGATACTGGCGAATACACTAGACCGACAGCGTCGGCGTATTCGTAGGCAGCTCTCATCTCCTCGGCAGTTGGTCTCCTCGTGATCTCCGAGTAATTGGAGCGCTCAGTCGAAACCTTGTAGTCGGGACGGTATTGCCCCATTATGTTCACGAGCGCCCGCGGACAATGCTCCGACACCCAACGAAGAACGGGTTTGGTGCAACATTCAAAATGTTTCGGCATCACGAGGTGTCGAATGATCATGTCTCCATTCAGTTGTGCGAATTCATGGTTTCTGGCAACAACTTCGAGATATCGCGGGGCCTTGGAAAGTCTGATGGCACACGTGTCGTTCCCGTACTTGAAGTCGGGCAACCATATGTCTATGAGATCTGCAAGTATGCTGCATCGTCTCCTGGGAGCAGTACATGTTACTATTCCATAGCATAGGTACGTTCAAGTCGAGCTGGTTCATCGCTTCGACTATGGTGTGCAGGTTTGGAGTGGGGTCTCCTCCGACAAAGTTGACATTCAAGACTCCGTCCGCGCTGAGACTTCTTATGATGAGTGCCAACTGTCCAGAATCGACAGGTGCCCCACTCAATGGATCTTGGGATATGTCCCAGTTTTGACAGAATGCGCACCTGAATGTGCATGAACTGAAGAATATCGTGCCCGATCCGCCTCGACCTACCAGTGGTGGTTCTTCGCCAAAATGAGGAAACCAAGTGCTCACCCGACTCGTGCTATCGAGTTTGCACGCACCCTTCTTCATTCCAGAGACGCGGTCGACTTCGCACCTCCATTCGCAGAACACGCATCGGCGGATCATTTGTCTAAGCAGTTTCACCTTTAGATCCAGGTAACTGATCCGGGCTAGGGGTGTTTCCGCAAGAGTGCGTTTCTCTGAGTCCAGTGCATTCAACAGGGTACGGGCCGCCTCACTGAGGCGTTTGTGTTCTTTCCATAGTATTTCGTCAGGCGCTTTGTCCAAATCAATGTCACATGCCACCCGTCTGGCAATTTGGTATTTTGCGGGGCGAAGGTTCCTTGAGACCTTCTCATACCAAGAGAGTCTCTCGTGCATCTCATCCTGATCACTCGGATTCAGATGGGTGAGCCGGAACATATTGCACGCTATCGCGTCTGATTGTGTGCTATTATAGAGTTGCTAGTCGAAGTGTCAGGTCACCGAGGGCCTCAACTCAAATATATGCGCGAGCCACTTACGGTCATCCACCAATTGCACAAACGTCTCAGTTGACTCGATGCGGAGTTCTTCCAGATGGCCAGAGATGTTGAGAAAGCTTGGAGGGAACGTTCGGTTAAGGCCAACCTAGACTTGATCATACTCCGCCTTCTCAAAGCGAAACCTCGTTGGGGATACGAGATCAACATGGCCATACGAGACAGGTTCAAAGTCTATCTTAGTGCCGGAACATTGTACCCATTGCTGCACTCGCTTGAGGACAGCGGCAGAATCGAAGGTGTCTGGGAATCCGAGAAAGGACGCGGGAGAAGGATATATCAAATCACGCAAAACGGTCTTGAATTCCTTTCAGCAGGCGAAAGGATGACTGCGGAACTTGTGAAGCTAATCCAAACCATGCAGGACGAACTACATTGATGATGAAGGGTTTTCTAGCAGCGCTGCATTCTCAGGGCGAAACTGATATCTAAGGGACGCTTTGACAGGAGGCCCGAAAGTTGCGGGGCCTAGCACACTGAGTCACATTCTCGTCATCATCAAGAAGAATCCGATCGCTCGTGTTGCAATCCTAGTAGGACTGGTCTTCCTAATCACGTATGGTGGAATGGCTGTTGCGAGAGTTGCAATGAAGACAGAATCACCGATAATGGTGGTCCCAAGCACAAGCATGGTGCCCACACTAAACGTAGGCGACATAGTGATCGTCAAAGGTGTAGACCCGAGTACGATAACGGTCGGTACAATCATCATTTTCAGAAGCCCAAGCGGTTCGATTGACATCATACATCGAGTAATCGGAATAGTCAAGGAAGGGAACACGTTGTACTTTCAAACGAAGGGGGATCACAATTCGGCAGCAGATCCTTGGTCGCCAGGCGTTCCCGAGGCCAACGTGAAAGGAGTCCTAGTTACGAAGATCCCGTATGTCGGATATGTCACTTTGGCGCTTCAGGGCCCCTTGGGTATCATTCTGATAGCATTCCTGATCTTTCTCATGATTGTCTTCGAGTACTACGATTCAAGAAAGAGCAGCAGGTCGCGGAGCCAATTGTCGAATTCAATTCATGAGTAGGTCATGTCGCGATCGGTCCAAGTTGAGAAAGTCGCTGGGGGCTGAGGCGTGTTTATATAATCTTCCTTTATAAATCGCCTTTAAATAGCGCTGGAGTCGACGCCCTTTGCCCAAAGGGAAAGAATTCATCAACATAGAGAACGTCGTCGCGTCAGCAACACTGAAACAGAACATAGACCTGAACTCGATCGTGCGAGTGTTTCCAGGAGTCGAGTACAGGCCTGAACAGTTCCCTGGACTTGTGTATCGTCTCAAGAAGCCGAAGACTGCGACGTTAATCTTCAGTTCTGGGAAGATGGTTTGCACTGGAGCGAAGTCTGAAAGGCAGGCAAGGAAGGCAGTTACAAAAGTCGTCGACGAGCTCAAGAGAAATGGAATAGTCATCTTAGGAAAACCGGAAACCCAAATCCAGAACATTGTCGCTTCCGCCGGACTCGGCGGCAGTATCGACCTCGAGAAATCAACATATTCGCTGCAGAAAACGATGTACGAGCCCGAGCAGTTTCCGGGTTTGATCTACAGAATGGTCGACCCGAAAGTTGTCATTCTCCTCTTTGCAAGCGGCAAACTCGTTTGTACAGGTGCGAAGAAGGAGGCGGAAGTCAACAGAGCCATCGGAATATTGCAGAAGACTCTTGAAGAAAAGGCCCTAATATCATACGCCTGAAGCAGGCCCTTGGCAGATCGCTCTCGTGAGAGCTCAAACGAGCTGTCGAATCGTACTTCCTGATTGATGGCTCGCGGAATGGCGTGCGTTCTCCCGTTGTCAGGTTATTCAGGTTTTGTTGGAGTTCATAATCGATCAGCGAGAACCAACAGACAGATATGGAAAATCTTACACCTTTTCATCATTCGTTTAGAGCCGGGTTAAGAGGCATGGATCGGCAAAGCGCAGGGAATGGATCTCAGCGTGAGCTGATCGAGATACTGGCCGCCGCGACGATGGTTTTCCTAGTTGGCGTGTGGGAACACCTGCCGGCGGTTGTTCCAAATCACTACACCGACATAGCGAGCGTCTTCTGGCGCAACGGGATTGGAACTGGCCCACATCTGATACCGTACTATCAGTTCATGTTCGAATATCCCGTGCTCGTTGGTTTCCTAGTGTATGTTACTTCCTCAGTACGACTCTATGTCCCGGATTTCTCCACCGCGCTTAACTGCTACGTTCTAGCGATGGACGGCGTGCTCTACCTTTTTGCCATTGGAACAATCATAGTCACGTACAAGATGGTTCGTCTCCTCGGGGTCGAGAAAGGAAGGATCTGGAAGGCCTTCCTAATTGCCCCGTCTTTTCTAATGTTCACAGTCTACAACTGGGACATAATTGCAATCTTCTTCGCCACTCTGTCAATCTATTATCATCTGAAAGGTGACAAGACGAAATCAGCGCTTAGTCTGGGATTCGGAATAGCAGCGAAGCTCTACCCATGTATGTTGATTCCAGTATACATGCTTGAGGAAAGCAACTGGAAGGGCAGATTGAAAGCTCTCCTCGCGCCAGTCGCTGTTTTCGCGTTGCTCAATCTTCCCTTCATTCTAGCGAACTTCCCAGGCTGGTTTGAAACATGGACATATCATGCAGGATGGGGGATAGAGGATTCCTGGCTTATCTTCATCTTCAATCAAATGGATCCAAATGCCCACTATCTAGCCCTGGCAGTTCTTCTCTACCTCGTCTACAAGGGCGTCACAGGCACACTCAAGAAACAATACAAGGATCGTCCAACTCGAGTAATCGAACGCTCTTTCCTCATGAATATAGCGTGGCTTGTGGGCAGCTACGTCGTCACACCTCAAATGGCTCTCATACTCCTCCCATTCTATGTTCTCATACCAACAATCTCATTGCCGATAATCTATCTCGCCGAAATAATGAACGCACTAGTAATCGTACTATGGTTCAGCTCTCCGTTGAACCTGGGAAATCCCCTTGCTCCCACCAGTCCAGTGCAATGGTTTGCAGCAGGCCGGCAACTAATCTGGCTAGCCCTGTTCATCAAAACGATATATCCGGAACAAACCAGGAACCTCTTTCGTAGTCTCACCAAGAGCCTCGGAGAATCCGTTTCCCAGAACGGCACCGCTCCACAGGTATCCACTTCGTTTTCGCGTTCAACCCAGTCTGCCAAGAATCAACGCGCAATGCTCACGAGACCTGTCGGAAAGCTGCGGTCGCTTGCTGGAGCTTACGAGAGCACTTAGTCGACATCCATGAATTTTGACCATCAAAGAAGGGACGCTGTTCGTTTGATCTTACGGAGATAGTCACCCTAATATCAGTGCCTGCATTTCCGGTTGATGCCGTGCGTCACACGATGGATGAACTGGAGCGGATAAGAACCCGAAAGATCAGTGAGATGATGAGCCGTTCCGACAAGCCCCAACCGTCGGCCCCAAAGCGAGACCCAATCGAGATTACTGACGCCAATTTCGACACGACAATAAAGGCAAATCCAATTGTCGCGGTGGACTGTTGGGCTGCTTGGTGCTACCCGTGTCGGATGATAGCGCCTATTGTGGAGGAATTGGCCAGAGAGTATGGTTCAGCGATGACTTTCGCGAAACTGAATGTGGACGAGAATCCGTCAACTGCAATGAAGTATAATATACAAAGCATACCGACGATCTTGATCATCAAGAATGGAGTCGAGGCCGAACGGATAATTGGTGCCGTGCCGAAAGAGCAAATTGAAGCGGTCCTGAAGAAGTATCTTTAGCCGAAGACGGTGCTCTACCGGCCAAACGTGGGTATGTGGTCTCTCTGTCATCTAGCAGAAATAGCTAGGCGGCGGACGTTTCGATATCACAAGGTGCAGACTCGAACCAGAACCTATACGTTCCCTGGCCCGCAATGAGAGTGGATTTCTAGATCTGGATCCCCGAAGAGATTAGAGTTGAAGTCCTTGTGACCCCCGGCAGCTTGCGAGCCATGGTTATTGTCTCATCCATAAGTGCGACCTCGCCTAGTTCAATTCTGGCCACGACGTCAAATTCTCCATAGACAACTTGCGCTTCTGTGACGCCGGGAAGTCTCCGCAGCTCCTTCGCGACGCTATGCTCCCTGCCAACATCGACCAATAGCAGTAGGTACGAAACCAGAGGTTTCACTGGGGCCATGTCTTTGAATGATGCCTGAGTACACAGAAAACACTTGCTCAAATGGCGGACACATTGTACTCGCCCCGTGGGTGGCGTGAGGTGATCTTTGCCCGTTGAGCCGACTGAAGCGCACGCCATATCTTTAGGTGGCGTTGCACAGTCAACAGCGATGGGTGAAACGTGTGGAGAGTTTCGGAATCGCAGGTTTCGGGGGCAGAGGAAAGCTCATTGCACGCAAACTCGCCGAGCTTGGATTCAAAGTTCGAGGGTGTCTATGACTCAAATCCAGCTCAATTGAGTGAAGCACCCTTCCGAACCTTCACAGATCTCGACGCTCTCCTCAAGCTTGATCTCTCCGTCCTTGTGGTCGCGACGTGGCCTTCAAGTCATGCGAAGATTGCGGTGAGTGCCCTTGAACATGGTCTTGATATCTTCGTCGAGAAACCAATGGGAGCGACCATTGGCCAGAGTCTCCAGATTGTTGAAGCTCAGAAACGATCGGGAAGGCTGGTGATCGTGGGTTACGTCGAGCGTGTGAACCCCGCGATTGTGAAGCTACGTGAAATCGCCGATCTCAAGGATGTTGTGAGATCGAGAGAGATCCGTATTGGCATGGCTCCATCATCGACCGATGGCGCAGGGGTGCTCCTAGATTTGGGTTCCCACAGTATTGACATGGCTTACCATCTCTTCCGTGCAGAGCCTAGAGTCAGGAGCGCAATTCTGACGACTGAGCAAGAAGGAAAACCAGAGTACGAATGCATGGTCGAACTTGACTACGGAAATACGAGATCGAACGTCGAGGTTCGGCGCACGAACATACGTAGACGTCGTCTCGAACTTGACACCGACCAGGAGTACTATGAGGTTACGTACACCCCCGCCGCCCTTAAGATTGGGTTTCCTCCACCTAAACTTCGCAAGAGGCCCCAAAGTTTCGAGGATCTCGAACAGCTCTCAAGGAATGTGGAGACGACCTTTGAGCTTCCGAGGGAGGAACCCATCAACATCATGCTTCAACGCTTTGCGGAATCTGTCAAGAAAGGATCGGTGATCGCGCCGCTATGCAGTGCCGATGAGGCACTTGTAACAGCGAGAGCCATCGATGACGCAAAGAAAGTAGCCGAGTACAGGTACTTCAAGAAAGCGTACGTTTGACCTCATTTCAACGTAATTCTGACGGCACCCTGTTCTAACAATCCACGTTACGTCGAAATGGAGCATGGCCTTTTCCTCGTCAGGAAGATGATTGTCAAGGGTACACCGATCATGGAAGTCTCGATGCGCTTTCTGGGGCGAACATGTATCCAGATAATCTCTCCCCACTTCTGTGTGTCGACGTTTTCAATAAGACGACGAAAGACGCCACGCATAGCACGAGATGCTCGATCGATTGCCTCCATTGGCGTTGGCATCGCTAATGGGCAGGATCTCAGCATTTCCTCGAAACTGAATTGTGGAGCAGGTATCCTTGGCCAAGGCACAGGAATGTGAACTGCTACCCTCTGGATGCGCCGGATGTTACGAGCTTTAGACGTATTTGCGCTAGTTGGAATGTAGAGGTCAAGATCGCGAGTAAGTAACAAACGCCAGCCATATGAGGCCCGTAAAGCCCATGGGTTGCAAGTATGCAGAAATTCCGTTTTACAGTAAGACGAGTGAGATCTTCGAGCGTGTAGGGCACGAGTATTGCTCCCTCCGGTTCGTGCAGTCTTGCCGCTCTGTCACGTAGATTTGGCGCCGGGAGAGGGATTCGAACCCCCGAGGCCCAAAGGGCCACAGGCTCTCCAGACCGGCATTTTGCGGACTCAAGGCCTGCGCCTATAGACCGACCACCATGGGTCGTTAATCCACTCGGCCTTCGGGATGCGAGACTATCACTCATATCCCGGCAGGTGTTCCCGGCACCACAAGATCTGTATCGAGACCGAGTCATCTAAAAGACTTTGCCGACGGAAACTGTCCGAGTTGACAAGTGAGGCGCGCAAGAACGCATTTACGTCCGAATACGGTTGTCATGTCGAAGATCTCATGCCAAAGCAGGGGCGTTCACGACACAAGCTTCTACCACACATGACTGATGCGTATGTCGAAGTGCATGCGCCGACGCTTGCTGCCGTTTTTGAGGAGTCTGCGTTTGCAATGTTCGATGTTATGACCGATCCGACCGCGATCAAGTCCGAATTCACAGATCAGTTTGAGGTGACTGCTCATGATCGGGTCTCTCTCCTTCACGATTGGCTTGAGCAGCTCCTGCTGAAGTTTGACCTAGATGGAAAAGTCTATTCGAAGTTTCATGTAGAGAAGATCGAGGAACAGAACGAAAATGTGCGCCTTGTCGCGGAGGCACAGGGAGGCATCTTCGTGAGGGGTCGCCATCCTGCGAAGGTTGAGATAAAGGCGGTCACCTATCATCGAATGGAAGTAAGCGCTGCTCGGAAAGGGTACGTCGCCCGGTATATCCTTGATCTCTGAACCCGATCTGGATTTCGAGCACCCTACTAGTCCCGAGACAAGCAAAGTACATCAGTCCAACCTTCATTCTCTTGACTCGGTACTTCAGATATGAACGCGCTCGGGCAGGCGTACGCTCCTCCTCTTAAGAGACGATGGAAGCTCACGGTGGCGGTTCCATGTTCATTCGTCGCCGACATCCCTCACCTCCGGGAAAAGACGAGTCGGCTCGGTTTCCTTGGGCGGGCGCTCGGAATCTTCAGAGTCGACGAAGTTGTGATCTACGCCGACCTACCGGCTGGTGAATCAGCAAGTCAAGGACACTTCATTGACTCAGTGCTTAGCTACATGGAAACGCCCCAACACTTGAGAAAGCATCTGGTGCGAATGAATCCTGAGTTGCGTTTCGCGGGGATTCTCCCGCCTCTTCGCACTCCTAATCATCCAGTCTCTCCCAGACCATCCGATTTGAAGGTCGGCGACCTCAGAGAGGGAGTGGTGACGGAGGTGAACGCGCAAATTAGTCGGGTTGACATCGGAGTTGGATCGCTCGCGGAAATCCCTGCAAGACTCGATCGTGGATCTCGTGTGTCTGTTCGGATCAACAGAGTGGCTCCGAAGATCGTCGCTGAGTTGATCGATCACAGCCGGATAGACATATATTGGGGCTTCCGGGTTACGTTGAAGAACCTTCCTCTGGGGAGGTTCATTCAAGAGAGCGGGCCGGACGTGGTTATCGCCACGTCAAGACTCGGAGAGAAAGTGGACGCAGTGCTTGAGCAATTGAGGACATCGATAACGGGAGCTTCCAGTGTACTCCTTGCATTCGGCTCCCCGAAACGAGGACTTCATGAGATCATCGCACAAGAGGGTCATGAAACTCAGCACGGTTGCAGCATTCACTGTGAACTTTGTTCCAGATCAAGGAACGCAGAGCGTCCGAACTGAAGAAGCGGTCTACTCGGCTCTTGCATTCTTGAATACAATTAGCGGATAGGTGAGCTGACATGGGACACAGGAAAGTTTCTGCTCCAAGACGAGGTTCACTTGCATACCTTCCGAGAGCGAGAGCCTCCAGCTGGATCGGGCATGTAAGATACTGGCCGACCGGCATCAAAGAGGCGAAGCCGTTGGCATTTGTTGGGTACAAGGCGGGGATGAGAACCGCCGTTGGGGTTGACAATAGAGAAGGCTCTCTCACATTTGGAAAGGAGATTTCGTTTCCAATCACGATCGTCGAGACACCACCGATGGTTGCAGTGGCGCTGAGAGCCTACGTGAAGACTCCGAAAGGGCTTCAGACGCTTGGCGAGGCTTGGATGGAGAAACCGCAGAAGGAATTGATGCGTCTTCTGTCCTTGCCAGAATCTATCAATCACGGCGAAAGGCTGACGAAAATAGAGTCTTCACTTGAAAAGCTCAGCGAGATCAGAATACTGCTAGCAACCCAGCCTAAGATAGTCCGCCTCGGCAGGAAGACGCCTGAACTCCTCGAAGTGAAACTGGGCGGCTGCGACGCCAAGAGAGCAATTCGAGTATGCCCGAAATCAACTTGGGAAGGAGGTCAAGATCTCTGACACCTTCAAGGAAGGCGACTGGCTAGACGTGATCGGGGTAACTAAGGGTAAAGGGATTCAAGGGCCAGTGAAACGATTTGGAATTCGTCGCAAGTTTCACAAGGCAAGAAAGACGGTTAGGCAGGTCGGCTCGATTGGAGGATGGACTCCTCACTATGTCATGTATTCAGTTCCACGCGCAGGGCAGATGGGTTTCCATCAGAGGACCGAGTACAACAAGCAAGTGGTCAAGATCGGGCAGGAGGGCAAGGACGTGACGCCGAAGGGAGGATTCATCAGATACGGAGAAATCAAAGCTGAATACGTAATGATAAACGGCACTGTCCCTGGCCCGGCAAGGAGAGCGATAACTCTCCGGCGTGGAGCCAGAGGCACAGATGCGCCTCCACCCACGTTCGATTACCTAAGCCTAGAATCCGTTCAGGGGCGCTAAGCCTTGACATCTCCTTCCAAGAACATAGAAATCTACGATATCAGCGGCAAACCCCATGAAAACATTGGTTTGCCCTCCGTTTTCTCAGCACCGTTCCGCCCAGACGTGATACAGAAAGTCGTTGTCGCTCTTCACAGCAGAACATACCAACCACAGGGCAGGAACCCGATGGCTGGAAAGCGAACGACTGCCGAGTCTGTTGGGGTCGGCAAAGACCTCGCTCGAGTTCCGAGGATCAAGGGCGCAAATAGAGCCGCTTTCGCACCCATGACCGTCAAAGGCCGCTTGACTCATGCACCGTCGCCACAGCGAAGACTCGCGAAGCGCATCAACAAGAAGGAGCGCCTTCTGGCTCTTTGGTCAGCCATAGCCGCAACAGCCTCCAAAGATCTCGTCGCGTCCAGGGGCCACGAATTCAAGAAGGTACCTAGTATCCCATTGGTGGTCTCAGACGAATTCCAGAAGTTGAAGACCACGACGGAGGCTAGGAAGGCTTTCGAAGAACTTGGCCTCTGGGATGATGTCACGAGGGCACGCAGCGGTGCAAAGATACGTGCAGGCAGAGGACGCGTGAGAGGTAGACGAATCAAACATCCGCGAGGTCCATTGCTCGTCGTATTGAAAGATGAAGGGATTGGGAAAGCAGCTCGCAACCTGACCGGCGTCGATATCGTTGAGGTATCGAATCTGAACGTCGAGGATCTTGCTCCTGGCACTCATGCTGGAAGGCTCACAGTCTGGACAAAGTCCGCTTTAGAATTCGTTGAGAACCGATTCGCTGCGCAGGGGAACTAGCATGCCAGTAAAGAGCATTCAAGAAGTGATCAAATATCCGCTGGTCTCCGAGGATGCAGTCACTTTGATCGAAGCTGAGAACAAAATCACCTTCATTGTCGACGCTGATGCATCTAAGAATGACATACGCCGAGCTGTTGAAGAACTATACGAAGTGAGAGTTGATCGCGTGAATTCTGTTGTGACCCCAGAGGGGCGAAAGAAAGCCTACGTCAAGCTTGCCTCAGACTACAAGGCCTCAGACCTAGCCGTTAGGTTGGGCATTCTCTAGAAACTCTTTTGTCTTGGTTAATCAATGTCGAGCAGGTTCAGAGAAGTGATCAAGTAATGCCGAAAGAGTTTACGTATCGTGGACACACGATCAATGACCTTCAGCAGATGTCCATGGACGAGTTCATCAAGCTGCTTCCAGCTCGCCAAAGACGATCGCTCACGAAGGGGCTCACGGACCAGCAGAGGCTACTCCTTGAACAGATACGTATATCCGGGAGAGAAGCAGCCAAACCGATCAAGACCCACTGCAGGGACATGATCATCCTTCCAGAAATGGTTGGAAAGACTCTGCTCGTCCATAGCGGCAAAGAATTCAGCTCTCTCGCTATCAGACCTGAGATGGTTGGCCATTACCTTGGAGAGTTCGTTATCACAAACAAGAAAGTGGTTCATGGAACACCAGGCATCGGCGCGTCTAGAAGCTCAATGTATGTTCCTCTGAAGTAGACTTGGGATTGCCCCACAGTTCAGGGGGCATCACGCGTCAGCAATTCGCGTTTATGTTGCCATCAGGTGACTACATCCTTCTCCTGACAAGAATGTAACATAGCGCGGCTATTGCAAGTGGACCTAGGACCACCCACGAGACAGTCTGATTCAATGAGAGATAGGTCGATTGATCTATCTGCAGACGGGCACTTGTCTCGGACACAGGACTCGTCTCGGGCACTGATGCGCCCTTCACTAGTGCCGCAGCTGAGGGATTCTGCAGGAGGCTCGCGCTTTGCACAGCGATGAGCGCCAATACTATCGCGATGATTGCGAGTGATAGTTCTTTCCTCAAACTTAATGCCCTCTGTCTCTCGGGTAGCGTTCGCAAATTAAATCTAGAGTTTGGAACAAGTCGAAAATTCCCACCGAGCTCATATCATCTTGTCCCTCCAAATCCTAACCGCTTCATAGGTGCAGACCAGCGCGGCGCTAAATCCAAAGATCAGAGCCATCACGCTCACATCCGAGCCTGCGAGAAGCGACTGCACAATGTACATCACGACAGCTGCCACAAAGAATACCGCGTAGAAAACGTACCTGGGCAAGATGACGCGGCCGATGCGAAGAAACATGCGAAACTGGCTGGGCTGGATTTCTTCGAGAGGCTCGTAATGGCCGTACTCGTCCTTTCTCACTACTCCGAGTTCACGGAGCTTCTCCAGATGATAGAGTGCAGTACTGGGGCTAGAAAAATGGATTAGGCGCTGCACCTCTCTGACGCCTACCGGCTTTGGCGATTTGAATACTTCCCAGTAGACTCGGAGCGTGGTTCCCTTCAGCTCCGCTTCGATCGCTCGTTGATCTTCCCTTCCAGAAGCCAAACTGTGTCTCACCGTGATGAACAAATTCGATGGTGAAGAGCAGACGTAATAATCGTTGCTCACGAAGACGTGTCATTGCTCAATCAATTCCTAGGACTGCGGGAAAGGCATTGGTTTTTATGGTGCTCCGTCCATGCGTTCGGAGATACTGGCGGAGAAGAGCATGCCAAACTGGGCGTATTCAGTAAAGGAGATGGACCCAGAACGGTCTGTGAGGTGTTCAGGGCGCGAGCTCCGCATCTCGCCCAAAGCCGCAACAGAAATCTGCTGCACAATTAGAGGCATGCGACTGGATGATGCGAAGCGGCTTCTCGAAGATGTCGTCTCCAAGAAACGACCGATCCCGTATCGACGCTACAAGACAGAAGTACCTCACAAGAGCCAAGAACGGTGGCATGCAGGCCGGTATCCGGCCAAAGCTGCTACCAGGATCCTCGGACTGCTGGAGGAACTGCAATCGAACGCCGAATACAAAGGCCTAGACGTTGACAGACTCAGGATAATTCACGCAGCAAGTCAACGAGGCATGAAGACGAGGAACTATGTCCCACGGGCCTTTGGCAGATCAAGCCCATCCTTCAACACTCTCACCCATATCGAACTGATCGGATACGAGGCACAAGCGTGATGTCAGTCAGCAAGTACTTTGTACGTGACAATATGAAAAAAGCCGAGATTGACTCCTACCTAGCCGGTGAGCTCAAGAAAGCCGGCTATAGCAAAGTGGAGATGACCAAGACCCCGCTCGGAACGAGAGTTGTTATCTACGCTGCGAAGCCGGGCATGGTAATAGGAAGACGCGGTCAGAGCATTCGTGATCTTACCCAGGTCTTTGAACAGACATTTGGAATGGAGAATCCACAGGTATCCGTCGCGGCCATTGAAGTCCCCGACCTGGATCCTATGGTTGTTGGTTCTCAAATCGCCTCCGCCTTGCAGCGCGGCATCCACTTCAGGAGAGCCGCCTACTGGGCACTTCAAAGAGCGATGGGCGCAGGAGCGCTCGGAGTTGACGTTGCAATCCGTGGAAAATTGACCACCGAGCGCGCCAGATATGAGAAATTCAAGGACGGTTACCTCCCAAGCGTCGGGGACCCCGTGCTCAAGCAAGTCAAGAGGGCAGTGGTTGACATCCAGTTGAAGCAGGGACTATTTGGTATAACCGTGCGAATCCTTCCACCAGGAGCACGGTTCCCAGACAAGCCTGAGCTGAGAACTCCGGGCGAGGCACCCGAACCTCCAAAGGAAACCGCAGCCGAAACCGAAGAAAAGAGCGAGGAGACAGAGGAAGATGCCGATACTGCGAAAGCGTGAGAGAGCTCAGCTTCTGCCAGATGAGCGGCATAAGAAGCTCAGGGAGCTTAGAATCGAGCTTGCCAAGATGCGTACCACAGTCGAATCTGGGGGCCGAATCGAGAACCCAGCACGGATCAGAGAATTGCGAAAGACAATTGCAAGACTTCTCACCATGGAGACCAAGGCGACCAAGTCGCCCGTGAAGGAGTAATGCCGATCAGACCAGAGAATATCTTGAGACACGAGCTGATTGGATTGAAGACAATTGTTGCGCGAAGTTCGAATGCTCTGATCGTGGGCACTCGTGGGCGAATCGTCGATGAGACGAGGAACA
The DNA here is from genome assembly GCA_963706285.1 of Candidatus Bathyarchaeota archaeon. Classification (GTDB taxonomy): domain Archaea; phylum Thermoproteota; class Bathyarchaeia; order 40CM-2-53-6; family 40CM-2-53-6; genus CAVPLU01. The sequence goes on along the minus strand of CAVPLU010000013.1, from coordinate 140,952 downwards.
CTGTCAAGCTAAGCACGAGGGAAGGCGTGAAGATGATCCCGAAAGGAGATCGCGGTATTCAGGTTTGATTTGCCTGATGGTTCCATTGTGGAAGTTGAAGGAGCCAAGCTTGTCGGGAGACCTGAAAACAGGATGAAGGCAAGAGGGAGGAAATGGTGATGCGAGAAATAGGAATCGGAGTAAAACGACCTCAGAAGCCCTGTGAAGATCCGAACTGTCCGTTCCACGGCACTCTTCCAGTAAGAGGAAAGATGCTCGATGGGACGGTTGTGAGCACGAAGATGAGCGGCACTGTCACAGTCGAGAGGGGACACCTGCACTACGCAAAGAAATACATGCGCTACGAACGTCGTCGCAGCAGGATTCTCGCGCACAACCCGCCCTGCTTAGAATTGAAAGACGGCGACCGCGTGAGAATAATGGAATGTCGACCAGTCAGCAAAGAAGTCACATTTGTGGCAATCGAGAAGGTCCTTCTAAGTGCTTAGGCGCGACACTATCAAAACATTAAAGAAGAATAGTTCGCTCTTTGCCGAAAATCCAAAGTGACATGATATGCCAGCGCCGAGAACGAGAGCAGTCAGCGCAAAGGGAATGGTAGAGTATAGGCCGCACGTAGCACGCGGTCTACCACTAGGAAGCAGAATTTTTTGCGCTGATAATACCGGCGCGAAACAGTTGAAAGTCATCAACGTCATGGGATACCACGGTCGACTCAGACGAGTTCCAGCAGCATGCGTCGGTGACATGATAATGGTCTCCGTATCCAAGGGGACCCCTGAGCTCCGGCGCCAAATGTTCCCGGCTGTGGTGGTGCGTCAAAGAAGACCGTTTAACCGGCCTGAGGGCGTCAGAATTCAGTTCGAGGATAATGCCGCAGTGATCATGACACCAGAGGGCGAGCTTAAGGGAACGGAAATTAGAGGCCCGGTCGCCCGAGAGGCAGCAGAGAGGTGGCCTAGAGTTGCCAACATCGCGAACATAGTGGTGTGAAAAGTAATGCATACAAGAGCCTCGACTCGACCAAGCAAACAAAGAAAAGCGCGATATTCTGCGCACAGTTGGCAGAGACACAAATTCCTTGCTGCACCCCTGTCGGTGGAGCTCAGAACAACGTATGGCGAGAAGATCAGTCCCGGTGAGAACCGGTGATACAGTTCGAATTGTCCGCGGCGACTTCTCTGGAGTAGAAGGGAAAGTCTCGGACATAGATACTACGAGGCAGAGGCTCTTCGTGGAAGGCGTGACCCGAGAGAAGGTCGCTGGCACCTCGGAAAAGGTTTCTGTTCACTGCACAAAGGTCATGATAACGAGATTGAACTTGGACGACAAATGGCGAGCAGATTCGCTCAAAGAGCCGAAGACCGTCGTTGAAAAGACGGAGGCTGAATAGGGAATGGGAAAGAAGGGCGGAAAGAGGCATCTCAAGCGAGAGAAGTCGCCGCGGTTTTGGCGAATTCATGTCAAGGAGTCGCAGTGGGCTATTAGGCCAATTCCTGGTCCCCACGCTCAGAAGGCCTGCATCCCACTTTCAAGCCTACTGAGGGACATGCTTGGCTATGCGAGAAACGCGCGAGAAAGTAAGATTATCCTCGCTCAGAACCGAGTCAGCGTAGACGGTAAGATTCGACGTGAACACAAGTTTCCGACAGGCTTGATGGATGTTGTCGGAATACCCGGACGCGAACGTGAGCTATCGGATTCTTCCCGCAGTTGGCAAAGGCCTGACAGCAGTGCGAATATCAAAGGACGAAGCGGACACCAAACTCTGCAGGATTGAAAACAAGAGCACGTTGAGGAAAGGCCATGTCCAGCTCAATCTACATGATGGCAGAAGCATTGCAATACCTATCCAAGACTCACGAACCCCAAGGGAGGACACGTACAAGACGAGGGATACAGTGAGGATCAGCATCCCGGCTCAAAAGATAGTAGGCCACCTGAAGTTTGCTGAAGGAGCGTACGCGATCGTCACGTCCGGAAGAAACCTCGGGAGGCACGGAAGGATCATGAAGCTTGAGCCCAGCACTGCGGCTAGAAGAGCAACAGCGTTGATCGAAGACCCCTCCGGAAACAGATTCGAAACCATCGCCGACTATCTCTTCGTTGTGGGCGAAGAGAAACCAATAATCAAGATTGAAGGCGAGGCATAGAGATGCAAGCAGTCCAAGAAACCCCGGCAAAGGAACACCCAATGCGGCAGGTTAGGCTTGAGAAGCTTACCGTCCACATAGGTGTCGGAAAGTCAGGGGAAGAGCTTGAGAAGGCAAGAAAGATCCTTGGCGAGCTTACAGGGCAGAAGCCCTCTTCCCAGCGAGCAAAGCGAACAGTCAAAGACTTTGGAATCAGAGAAGGAGAACCTATCGCCTGCAAAGTCACACTGCGCAGAGAAAAGGCAGCCCAGTTCATGAAGAGAGCCTTGGAAGCAGTTGGAAATCGCTTGAAAGAATCGAACTTTGATCGGCAGGGTAACTTCGCATTTGGAGTGAAGGAGCATATTGAAGTGCCGGGCACCAAGTACGTCCCTGAACTCGGCATAATTGGGTTCGACGTCATCGCAACAATGGAAAGGCCCGGTTTCCGTGTTAAGAGACGAAGAATCAGACAGAGCAGAGTAGGACGGAGCCACTTGGTCACGAAAGAGGAAGCAATCCGGTTCGTCCGAAGCAATTTCGGCACAGAGATCGTTGGGGGTCAACAATAGTGGCCAAGAAGAAAATGCCGAGGAAGAAAAAATACGGCAAAGGAAGCCGCGCGTGCAGACGTTGCGGCCAATATGATGCCATCATACGAAAGTACGGGCTTAATTTGTGCAGACAATGTTTCAGGGAACTAGCCCCGACATTGGGATTCAAGAAGTACATGTAGATGACAAGAGATGGCGCCGACAGAACTTGTAGAGCGAATCGTTGAGATTCCAGCGGACGTCACAGTCGAGATCCCTAACCGAAAGGTAAAAGCATCAGGCCCGAAAGGCACGTTGGAAGAGGATCTATCCCACCTACCATGCATCATGGAAGTTGGGAAGGGGCAAGTCCGTGTCACATCATCGTGGCCACGAAAGGCAGACATCGCAAAGGCGGGAACAGCGGCGGCTAGGATTCGCAACATAGTCAAAGGCGTTGAGTCAGGATTCACATTCAAGATGAAGGTTGTCCACGCTCACTTCCCAGTCACCCTAAAAGTAAATGACAAAGAACGAAAATTACTGATAGAGAACTTCACAGGCGAGAAGACCCCGCGTATCGCCCGAATTGTTGGAGACTCGAAAGTGAAAGCGGCAGGCGACGAGGTAATCATCCAGGGAATCAGTCTCCAGGACGTAAGCCAAACGGCAGCCAACATTGAACAATGCACGAAGATCAAGGAGAAGGATCAACGAGTCTTCCTTGACGGCATTTACCTCTTCGAACGCAAAGAAGGCATGTGAGTTGACAGAGAAAAAGCGCAGCACCCCCCATTTTGTTCGACAAGAAAGCTGGCGTTGGATCAGAGTCAAGAAATCATGGAGACGCCCACGAGGCAAGACCAGCAAAATGAGGCTAGGAATGAGAGGCTGGCCTAAGATCGTCAAGGTAGGCTACAAACGAAATCGAAAAGAGCGAGGTCTTCATCCCTCCGGTCTTGAAGAGGTCATTGTGAGGCGACCGGCCGACCTCGAAGGAATCAATGCGAAGACTCAGATCGTTAAGATTAGCCACACAGTCGGCGAGAGAAACAGAATCGCCATCATCGATAGAGCTCAGACACTAGAGCTGAAAGTGGCAAATCCCAGGACAAAGAAGCCTGAACCTACTCCGACCTCAGAGCTAGTAGTCAAAGACGTTGAACCTACGAAGTCGGAAGAGGAAACCCCCGCAACGACTGGAGCGAAAATAGAATGAGTGCTAGATCGCAAAGGCGTATCGCCGCCAATATCCTAAAAGTGGGCGAGAACAGAATTTGGCTGGACCCAGAAGACATGGATGCAATCAGTTCAGCAATAACGCGCACGGAGATTCGCAAGCTGATACATGAAGGAGCAATCCGTACCCATCCTGAAACGGGAGTCAGCAGGGGAAGAGCGCGTGCGGTCAAGTTGAAGAAAAGAGCTGGAAGACGAAGTGGCTTAGGTTCAAGAAAGGGTGCCAGTCTTCCGCGGAAAACTGCATGGATGCTACGCATTCGAGCAATCCGCAACAGATTGCGAGAATTGAGAGACAAACACATGATACCAACACAAACCTACAGGAAACTGTTCCTTATGGCGAAAGGCGGATCTTTTAGAAGCGCCTCACATCTCAACGAGTACATCGAAGCACACAAACTATCAAGGAAGCGATAGACTCATGTCGTACACACCCACACAACAACGAGAAGCGGGCTGGGTACCGAAAACCAAGCTCGGCAAGATGGTGCAGATCGGCCAGGTTCTGTCACTCGATGAAGTCTTCACGCAAGGACTCCGTGTTATGGAACCTGAGATTGTTGATGTGCTGCTGCCCGATCTGAAGCAAGAAGTTCTCGGAATCGGTTTCGTTCAGAAGCAAACAGACGCTGGAGAAAAGTCGCGATTCAGGGCAGTTGTTGCCGTAGGGAATGGCAACGGGTATCTCGGGGTAGGCGATGGAAAAGCTAAGCAAGTCAGAACAGGCATAGACAAAGCAACACTTCAGGCGAAGCTCAGGATAATCCCCGTCAGACGTGGATGCGGTAGCTGGGAATGCGGCTGCGGCCAATCTCACTCGCTCCCGTTCCGAGTCACAGGTAAGTGCGGCAGCGTACGAGTTGATATCATACCAGGCCCGCGAGGCCTTGGGCTGGTTGGTGGAGAAATCATGAAGACGGTGTTGACATTGGCTGGCGTGAGAGACTGCTGGACTCGAACCTATGGATCCACTAGCACACTAGCCTCAACCGCGCTCGCCGTATATGATGCTCTGCGAAATACCTACAGCACAGTCACCCATGACGACTGGATTCGATGAACGAACGCATCACAGAAGTCTCAGTTTGCGACCGATCTTCTCAAAGGCAGCGAGTGCCTCATCAAGATCCGCTTTCGTGTGACCTGCACTCATCATCGTGCGAATCCGAGCCTTGTTGCGTGCAACCATCGGAAAGACAATTGGTAGCGCGAAGACGCCCTCATCGTACAGCATTGTGCTCATCTCTTGTGCAACTGAGCTTTCCCCAACGATTACTGGCGTGATCGGCGTCTGGCTGTCACCTATGTCGAAGCCCATCCCTCGAAGCTTCTTCTTGAAGTAACCAGTATTCTTCCAGAGATTCTCAAGATGCTCGGGTTCGCTTTCCACAACCTCCAAAGCTGCAGTGCATGCTGCAGTCACTGGTGGTGGATGAGAGGCGCTTAGGAGCCATGTGCGTGACTTGTTGAACGCAAATCTCCTGAGGTCTTCACTTCCTGAAACATATCCCCCCACCACCCCGAACGCCTTGGAGAAGGTACCCATCTCGATATCGATCTTGCCTTCGATCCGGAAATGAGAAGCTATCCCTCTCCCCTTCTCGCCTAGCACTCCGTCTCCATGTGCGTCGTCAACGTACGTGATTGCTCCGAACTCCGACGCGAGTTCCGTTATCTTGTCGAACGGCGCGATATCGCCATCCATGCTAAAGACGCCATCTGAGATCACAAGCGTTCTTCTGTACTTGCTTCGTGTTTCCTTGAGGACCCTCTCCAAGTCATTGGCGTCGCAGTGTCTGTAGACGGTCTTCTCCGCCTTGCTTAGGCGAACGCCGTCGATAATGCTTCCGTGATTCAGCTCATCGCTGATTATGATATCGCCCTCACCCGTAAGTTGAGGTACGAGGCCAGCGTTTGCTGCAAACCCTGTTGAATACACAAGAGCAGCTTCAGCATGCTTGAACTCTGCCAGCTTCTTCTCAAGTTGAAGATGAAGGTCCATATTCCCTGCTATCGCCCTTACAGACCCGGAACCCACGCCGTGCGTGTCGATCGCTCTCTTTGCTGCTTCCTTCAGCTTGGGATGATTCGTTAAGTTCAGGTAGTTGTTGGAGCAAAGCATAAGCACGCTTTTGCCGTCAACTATGCAACGAGGTGCACTGTTGCCTTGAAGCGTTCGAAGCTTCCAGTCCAAGCCGGCTGCTTCGAGAGACAAATACTCCTCGCGAAGGAAAGCCAATCTATCTTTTGGCATATCCAATATGATCAGCCTATGAACTTTCTGAAAACAGACTGCTGCAACGTCACGGCCGATAATAGGCTTTCGACCTTCTGGAGCCAATTCAACAAAAGCATCAGGCAAAAAGACAAGAGAGAAAACGAGGTTGAGACCTAACAAGGCATAACGTAAGCGATAAAATCAGGAGCCAACGGGGTCAGAAAAGTACGCTTATGATGTCGAGTGAAGTTTCGGTTGATAAGGGTGAGGCTCTGTGCTTGATGGAGGTTGCGCTAGGTGAATAAGATACTTGTGACAGGAGCGGTCGGTCAGATCGGCACTGAACTAGTTCAGGCACTTAGAGAGAAGTACGGAAGAGATCGCGTAATTGCAGCAGGACACAAGACCAAACCGACCAAGGAATTCATCGACTCGGGGCCATTTCAGTACCTAAACGTCCTTGACAGAGATCAACTGGAAAAGGAGGTTGTGGACAATGGTGTTGACACAATATACCACATGGCATCGATTCTTTCAGCAGTCGGCGAATTGAACCCTCAGTTGTGCTACGAGGTCAACATGGGTGGAGTGCTCAACGTTCTAGAAGTTGCACGAATACACAAACTCGAACGCCTTATGACAGCAAGTTCAATCGCCGTCTTTGGCGCTGGGGTTCCTCGCGACAACGTACCCGAATGATGCGGTACTATTGCCGTCCACTATGTACGGTATCACGAAGGTGACTGGAGAACTGTTGGGAACATACTACTTCAGGAAGTTTGGGGTTGACTATCGCTGTGTCCGTCTTCCTGGCGTCATCAGCAGCGAGACCATGCCAGGAGGAGGCACCACGGACTACTCTGTTGAGATGTACTACGCTGCCGTGGAAGGCAAACGCTACACATGTTTTGTGCGAGAGGACACCGTTCTACCGATGATGTACATGCCCGATGCGATCAAATCGCTGATGGACCTCGCTGAGGCAGATGGTTTACGGTTGAAGCATCGAGTCTTTAATGTCAATTCGATGAGCTTCTTAGCTCGTGAACTCGCGGACTCCATAACCGAAGATCATCCCGACATTCACATGCGATTACAAACCCGATTATAGGCAGGCGATAGCGAATTCTTGGCCAAGATCTCTGGATGATTCCGCCGCAAAGGAAGAATGGAACTGGGAACCCAAGTTCGACCTCCCTCGAATGACCGAGGACATGATCCGGCGACTGCAGCGGAAACTCGCTAAGTAGATGCTGCTCAGCTACGTCTTGATACTTCACAAAACCTTTATCTGAAGTGTCGGTGTGAGTGCTTCGAATCCGAATACTGGACGTTTGCAGATCACGCTGTCAGAGGACCAACACATGGCAACTCGCAAGAGGAAAGTGAGGAAGCAAAGAGGCAGCAGAACCCATGGCTGGGGAACCTCTGGACAGCATAGAGGAAGCGGAATGCTCGGCGGCCACGGCAATGCCGGATTGTTCAGAGGCAAGAAGAGCGCAGTGATCCGCTATGGAATCCAGATGAAACAGAAGCGTCTTCTGCCCAAATTGGAGGATAAGCGGAGGTTCATTGCGAGTGTTGGCCAGCTTGAGGACATGCTCGTACGCCGAGATTGCGCGCACGCGGTGACCGAGCACGAGGGAAAGAAGCTCTTGGACTTGCAGGCCCTCGGGTTCACCAAGCTCCTGGGCTCCGGGAAGATACAAATTCCGATGCTCGTGAAAATAGACAGTTTCTCGAAATCCGCGGCCGCGAAGATCGAAGCGGCCGGAGGCCGAGTCGAAAAAGCCACGCCATAGGAGTACGGCCTCATGGTGCGATTCATAGAACTATTCAAACCCTTAGCGCGATTCTTCCCGAATATTTCCGCCCCTGACAGGAAAGTAAACTTCAATGAGAAGATATTCTGGACTGCAATGGCGCTGATAATCTACTTCGTTATGTCCCATGTGCCACTGTATGGCACTCAAGGAATGACCCAGACGGATCCTCTGGGAGCACTCAGAGTGATCTTCGCCTCCAACCGCGGCACACTGATGGAGCTAGGGATAGGCCCGATCGTCACAGCAGGCCTCATACTGCAAGTTCTTGCCGGCTCGCGGATGGTAAACATTGACATGACTAACCCTGAGGATCGGTCCATGTTCACGAGCGCCAGCAAGATTCTATCCGTCGTTATGACGATCTTTGAGGCTTCAGCCTATCTCATAGGCGGCACCTACGGCAACATCACACTGCAGACCCAGGCTATCATACTCATCCAGTTGGTAGTCGCTGGAATGATCGTGATGCTGTTGGATGAGTTGCTACAAAAAGGCTGGGGCCTCGGAAGTGGAATAAGCCTCTTCATCGCCGCCGGAGTTGCTCAGTCGATCTGGTGGGACTCGATAGCTCCAATGGGGCCGATGGGCGATGGAAAACTATACGGTGCCATCATAGCCTTCGTTCAAGGAATAACCAAGAGGCGACACGGTCCTGAACATCTTCTACCGCTCACAGGGTCTCCCTGACATGGTTATGTTCTTCACCACTCTCGTGGTCTTCGCGAGTCATAATCTACTGCAACGGACTGAGAGTAGAAGTGCCTGTCTCATACGCGAAGTACCGAGGATTCAAAGGAAAGTTCCCGCTTAAACTACTCTACGTGTCCAACATCCCGGTCATATTTGCGGCGGCGCTCTTCGGAAACATCTACTTCATCTCACAAATAATATGGTCCAGATACAATCAGGCAAACACGAACTTCTGGCTGAACTTGCTTGGGAAGTTCACTGTCTCCAACCAGCAATACCAACCCACCGGGGGGCTCGTCTACTATGTGGTGCCTCCTCGCAACCTACCCGGAGTCTTGGAGGATCCACTTCGAGCAGGCATCTACGCACTGCTTCTGGTAGTATTCTGCGTCTTCTTCGCGATGACATGGGTGGAAGTTGGCGGGATGGACGCGAACACAGTTGCGAAACAGCTCTTGGACTCCGGCATGCAGATTCAAGGGTACAGACGATCACAGATACCCATCCGACAACTTCTTCAAAGATACATCCCTGTCGTTACAATACTAGGAGCAATAATCATCGGCGTAATCGCTGCTTCAGCAGATTTCCTCGGAGCCTTCGGTTCGGGAACCGGAATACTCCTGACTGTCGGCATCATCGAACAGTACTACCAACTCCTTGTTCGAGAACGAGTTACTGAACTCTACCCGGCAGCGAGAGCTTTCCTGGGGGAATAGGGATTGGAGCCAATTGACACAATCTGGAAGTTGCTCATGGATGTGCTGCAGCCCTACCACTCCATCCCAGCATCAACGCTGTTCACTCTAATGGTCGCAGGAGTGCTTGCCTTGATAACTAATGCATCCAATAGATTCCTTGTTGACGTGAAGCGAGCGGCCGTCGTGACAAAAGAGGTCAATGCTTGGAGAAAAGAGTTCGCCGCAGCCCAAAAGAGCAACAATAAGAAACTGCTCGCGCAACTCACAAAGAAACAGCAGGCAATGATGAAGTTGCAGAGCCAAGTGGCAATGGAACGAATGAAAGTTAGCTTCATCTTCATCATACCCTTCTGGCTTGTCTGGATCGTGCTGAGCGGTTCATTTGGGCAGGCAGTTGTTGCGTATTCACCGATCCAGATCCCGTTTGCCGGTGCTAACCTATCCTTCTTCTACTGGTACCTAATATGCTCCTTCACCATTAGCCTTCCACTATCGCGAATACTCGGGGTCAATCCGGAGGATATTTGAGTTGCCAGTTCGATCGAAGAGATCAAGGTCTGCCAAACGAACACGTGTACGTCTGCCTGGAGGAAGGAGATCACTGGCCTATGGCAGACGACGTAAGGGAATGGCCCGGTGCAGAGTCTGTGGCGGGATCCTTCATGGAACCGCTTTCACGAGATTACATCGGGTCCCGAAAAGCAGCAGAGCGCCCTCGCGCCCATATGGTGGAAGCATCTGTGCCACTTGTCTGAGGAGCCTACTCAGGGCCAAAGCTCGGGGCTCCGCATAGATGGGCTTGGTCGTAACGATCGGAGGCCCTCACGGAACAGGAAAGTCCACGTACGCCAAAATGATTGCTAAACAGTTCAAGCTCAGGTACGTTTCGGCAGGCCAATTGTTCAGAACCCTCGCAGAGGAGAAAGCCCTCAGCCTAGAGGAACTGAGCAAAGAGGCGGCGAACTCTCCCGAAATCGACCGCATGATCGACGAACGAAGTGCAACAGAGGCTGCGAAGGGAGATGCTGTAATTGAAGGCCAACTCGCAGCATGGATGGCCAAGAATCTCGCGCAGATACGTATCTACTTGAAAGCCCCTGACGAAGAGAGAATCGCGAGAATCGCAAACAGGGATCACTTAGACCATGAAACCGCACGCAAACAGACCGTCGAACGTGAGCGCATACAGCGTGAAAGGTACAAACGGTACTATGAGATTGACATAGATGATCTGTCACCGTACAATATCATAGTTGACACAGGAAACCGTTCCGTTGAGAATGCGAGTGCAGAACTCTTGTCCAAGATTCATGAGATCGTGCGTCGACACAATCCACAGTGAATCTCATGCGGTCACGGGTGCTCGCCGTTGTGGTAAGCTTATTAGTGGATCGAATGATCTAAGCAGACCCGCGAAGAAGGTGGCGCTGTCATGACAGGATTTGATGTTGGCAGAATATGCGTCAAACTATCAGGAAGAGAGGCCGGCAAGAAATGTGTAGTAGTCGACGTCATAGACAAGAACTTCGCGTTGGTGACCGGCCCCCCCAAGCTGACCGAAGTGAAGCGACGCCGAGTAAACATCCAACATATCGAAGCTACTCCAGAGCGAGTCGAGATAAAGAAGGGCGCGGCTGACGAGGAAATTGCTAAAGCGCTGGAGAAAGCTAAGAAGACCGGTTTCATGAAATCAGAAGTGAAGCCGTGACCGGACAAGAGAACATCATAAATCCTCGGCAATCAACGCTTTCTTGATCTATACCGGAAGGCATGTCCGTGGCATGGGCTTCTCTTAATATGTCGACGTGCATTGTGTAAGCGGTGCTATATGTGAAAATCTCGCCTCCATGGGAGGTCAAGCGTACCGTCGTCAAGAAGTGCGAGGAAGTCAACTGATCCGAAGTACGGCAACAAGCCTGCCGATCGACCAATTCAAGATCGCATGAGATTCGGAATAATCAACCTCGACAAACCTGCCGGACCGTCAAGTCACGAAGTCACTGCTTGGGCCAAGAAGATCCTTGAAGTGGAACATGCTGGTCACGGCGGGACCCTAGAAGCAGTATCTGCTGGGAAGATCCCATAGTAACCGGCGTACTTCCAGTTGCACTTCAGGATGCCACCAAATCAGTACAAGTTTTTCTGCAGTCCGGAAAGGAATACGTATGCCTCATGATACTTCATGGCGAAGTCTCGAATGAAGACCTGAACCGAGTCTTAGGAGAATTCACCGGAGAGATATATCAGAAACCGCCGCTTCGAGCCTCCGTTAAGCGAGAATCACGCAAGCGAACCATATACTATATCGATCTGCTAGAAAGAGACGGAAACCGCGTCTTGTACAAAGTGGGGTGCCAAGCTGGGACGTACATCCGGAAGCTTTGCTCAGACATTGGCGAAGTGTTGGGTCCAGGGGCTCACATGCAGGAGCTCAGGAGAACGAGATCGGGGCCCTTTACGGATTCAACTGGACTACACACTCTTCATGAAGTCGTCGACGCTCATGCAAGGTTGCTTGAAGGGGACGAGAACATGGTCAGGGATTTGGTCAGACCAGTAGAGGATGCGCTGGAGTACATCCCGAAGATTTGTATTCGCGATTCCGCGGTAGACTCCGTTTGCCACGGAGCCAGTCTCGCGGTTCCTGGAGTCGTCAGCGTAGAGGACCCGTTTCAGAAAGACTCGATAGCAGCTATCATGACGCTGAAAGGCGAGGCGGTGGCTCTAGCTAGGACACTGATCTCTAGCGAGTCGATCATTCAACAAGAGAAAGGGCTTGCTGCCAAAGTGACGAGGGTCCTAATGCCTCGCGGAACTTACCCCAAGATGTGGCGCGACTGAACACTCGCAGCCTCGGGTGAGTTGTGCTTTCATGAGAATCTTTATGACGGTTCAGTAGCTACTGGTCGGTGTCGAACATCTACGGTTGATCGACGCCGGGATTCCCGAGCCTGGTACGGGGCAGATCCCAACTTGAGGAGCCAAGGCCTGGAATCGAGGACACAAAGCCTGTGGTCCTTTGGGGCCGCGAGGGTTCAAATCCCTCTCCCGGCGCCATTCAGACTTCGTTCGAAATGGTCGAGTTCCCATGCCGTTGACTCTTCAATGGTAGTAGGAGAGAAATCAGGATGTCCGCCTAGTCCGTAGGGCGTGTCCCAAACCTAAGAAATGTGTGCATCAACCTTGCTTTCAGTTAACAGGATAGATCGCTAGGTGAAGTTGCCGGCACCTGGCTACGCAGGTACAACGGTGAGTCGGATATGGTTCAGCTCCGAACTTGACCATTTCAGATCCAAATGCGTCTGATTTGGTTATTTACCAGCTCAGAAGCTGTTATGTGGCAAAAGATTGGAAGGGAGGCGAAAGCGAATGAGACTGAGAGCGATGGCAATGGTCATGACACTAGTCGCCGTCGTCATCGTCACATGTTTTCCATTTCCTGTCATGGCGCAGGCTCGCTCCTCTCTGACAACGGACCAACCTTTGTACACGCTACGCGACAAGCAGGTTCTGCTTCAAGGCGACGGTTTCGTTCGAAACGGAACGTACGCAGTGTGGCTTCGGAGCCCAATCGACAACGCAACTCGCGGAACGGGCCTCACATTTGCAGCGACAGATAAGGGACAGATCCCGCCTTCCATTTCGTTGCCGATCGAACCGAATGCTACCCTAGGAACCTACTTGGTCAGCATTTCCAACTCAACTAAATCGGATGTTGCAATAGCTCGTGCGCACTACGGAATATGGGGGACTGACAAGTACGTATATCAACGCACGGAGATTGTAAAGGCCGTCGGTGGCGGTGTCCTCCCCAAAGCTAGTTTGAAGGTTACCATCCGAAACCCCTCAGCAGCTTTCGTCTATGACACAACAATTGCAGCAAATCAAACAGGTACTTTTGCTGCGACTTGGAAGATTCCGTCGGACGCCATGCCTGAATCCTACACCGTTTTCATAGATGGCGTGGGGACATATGATTCTCCAAACGCAGAGTTCGTCTCTCTGTCGAAGTTCAGTGTGACCCCGGCACTCCTGAATGTTTCAGTCAATGTTGCGCCACATACCTCCTACGAGAGAACGCAGGCGGCCTCTGCCGAGTTCATCATACGATACCCTGACTCTTCCGAAGTTGTTAGCGTCAGGAGCGGCCTTAAACCGGTTGCGTTGTATGCAGGGCAGCTGAAAACAGAAGATCTTAGCCTCGCAATCTCGGGGACGACGAGTGGGATTTGGACTGCTCAGTACAGAATCCCACAGAACGCATCACTTGATGTGAACTACAAGTTCCTAATGTTGGCCAAGGCCTTTGACGACGGGAAAGGGAACACTGGACCAGGAAAGGACGTCGAGACAAGTAGCTTCACCGTGACTCCTGCAACGCTTTTGGTAGGTTCTGTCTCGAATTCTACCCGCTACCAAGTCCCGTTCGACACACTTACGGCATATGCAGAAGTCACCTACCCCGATGGCACAACAGTCACTAATGCAACAGTCCGAGCTTGGTTGAACGCTTCAGACTCAAAGATGAACGCGACAGTAACTCATGACAAAACGACCCCTGTCTGGATAATCAAGTACGCCTTCTCTTGGGGCGATCTGCTAAGACTTGGAAGTTGGAGACTGAACGTCGAGGCTACGGATATCTACGGCAACTCAGGGTCAAGCTTTCTTGAAGTAGCCACGGAACCTTACACATTGCTCGAGATAGTCATTGTAGTCGCAGCTGTGCTTCTTGTGGCTAGATGGCTGCTTTCGAAATTCTGGCGACGCCTGTATCTTGAGACGAAGCGGACTCTATCCGCGTTCAGACGGCGCCCGAATCACCCATCGATTTGGCGCTACCTCAGCAATTCGCCCGTTACCCCGTGAATTCGGAGTTCTTTCTCTCTGCCAAGATACCTGTATGTGAAAACATAGATTGGCAATTCAATAAGACTAAGTTCTGTGACCTCAAACCTATTCGTCAATATCTTGTTGAAGACAGGTGGTGGTTTCACCACTCTGCCATGAAGAACCCGCACAACATCTTCCGCCTGCAAAGCCAACGGGGCGAACTTGATAGCCGGTTTCTGTTCACCTCGCTCGCGATCTTCCTCCATATGATGCATTTGTGGCTTTTTCTCAAGCAGGTACTCCATCGAAACATCCTCCTTACCCTCTCCGTTGACAATGACCGATGCATCACTGAATTGACGTGCAAGTTCTATAGCGCCGTCGACTGTGAAATATCTAGGCTCAGCTCGCGCCGTCAGAGTTCGCTTGAGCACATTTCTTGCTCTAGCCATAACAGAACGTTCAGCTTTGAGCTGTGAAGTCAATGCTCGCATTCGCCCGCCCATTTGGACGGCCATGACATCATCTGGGACAGTCGTCGTGTACGTCTTCCCTCGGAAGTAGAAGCATTCGTGATATCCCCTCACACGCCAAAACGGAAAGAAGACCAGTGTAGGTTCACCTATCAAGTGCATTCGGCCAGGCCGTACTCGTAGCCATCCAAAAGGTCCAAAGGCTCTAGCTTTCCGCGATTCTGCAATCTTCCGAGCCTGATCAAATGACATGGGGTCGATCATATACGTCTGGATTCGAATGTTTGAAGGTGTCCAACCGTTTCCCACTCGCGACTGATCAAAAGTCCCTGCGGACTTGAAGACGGACTCGAATTCAGCGAGCGTAGAATCAAGTAAATCTTTGATCTTGGCGAGTCTCTCGTCTTCGCTCATATCAGAAATTACTCCTACCCGGGGCTCCGTTATTCGCGGAGCGCTAGCTAGGTGCCGTGAAAGCTATCTCTTGCTACTATTGCTTTAGCGTAAGGCGCCCTGTTCTTCCCGGGGAAAGTTGTGCTTCGCCTCTGAAGCTTGTGATGTAGCCATTCTCAATCCGTACTTCATCATTGATTTTGAAGTTGTCTATCTGCTCATTCCATAGAGACAGCTTGATCGATCCAGAATCGTCTGTCAAGATAGCATCGGCTACTCTACTCTCGCCGTATCTGGTCTGGACCTGTCGGGGTTCTCCCTTCTCCGTAATTCTGCCCTCGACATTGACTCCTTTCATCCCCGGTGTTAGCTCAGTTATCTTCATGGAAGATCGCCGCCCTAACAAACTGAGATTATGTATTAAAGACTTCGCGCCTAGAATTGTACGGAGAGCCGGATGTCGTTGTCCTTCTGTGGGGGCAAATCATCCATTGGCCGTTTGATGGGAACGATCTCAACCTGTTCGACAACGGCTATCTGACAAATGGCGTCTACATGTTCGCGGAGTACGCACATCACTTCTTCTGTTGATTCGACTGTTAATCTCTTGATGGGGGCCTTCATTGAGAGTCGTTTCTCTGACTTCAAGCGACGGACTTCTGAGAGTATTCGAACAATGATCGATCCATTTCTTTCGGATTCCGGATCAATGAGCTCATCATTTGCAAGGGGCCAGGCATCCGAGTGGATGCTTCTAACGTTTGGCCGGTCATGGCAGAGCTCATGATAAAGAGCGTCCGTGACGTGAGGGCAGATAGGGGTGAGCAGTCTCAGAACAACTTCCAGAGTCTGGAATAGGGTGTACTGAGCGGCTCTTCGGTTTTCGCTCTCTGGGGAATGCTCGGCATATAGCCTGTATTTCACTGCTTCCAGATATTGGTCACAGAGATCATGCCAAATGAAGTTTCTCGTAGATTCTGTGGCGACGCTGAATTGGAAGTTCTCAAAAGCGGCCGTGGAGGTCTTGATAAGGTTGTTGAGTTTACTTAACAGCCATCTGTCGAGCAAGTCCAGCTTCGGAGCTGCGAGGGCGGAGTCGTAGTCTTGGAGCGAAGAGAGTATTAGCCGAGCAGCATTCCATAGTTTTGTCAGGAACTTGCGGCCGTACTCAACGTCTGCCCATCTGTAAGGGATGTCGTAGCCCGTGGATCCCCCCGCCGCTGCCCATTGCCTGACGGAGTCTGCTCCATACTTCATGATCGCCTCTGTGACTTCTACGTAGTTGCCGTACGATTTGTGCATCATTCTGCCGTCGGCGCCACGAACCATACCGTTTACGAGGACAGTCTTGTACGGTGCCTGTCCAAATAGGGCAAGGTGTCTTGCCATCAGATAGTAATCCCATGTCCGTATGATGTCCAGACCATTGGGTTGGAGGTCTGCGGGAAATAGTCTCTGAAATTCATCAACCTTTGCTGGCCACCCAGCGTGGACGGCGCATGTGATTGATGAGTCCATCCAAGTGTCCATAACATCTTGGTCACCGATGAACTCGGTTGATCCACAGTGTGGGCAGGATCCTGCCGGTGGTTTCTGGGAGCGTGGGTCGACGGGCAGCCATTCCTCTTTTCCAGCGAATATTTGCTCACACTTGCGACAGTACCAAACTGGTATCGGGGTTCCGAACAGTCTCTGCCTAGAAATTACCCAGTCCCAGTCGAGAGACTTTGCCCACTCTATCATCCTGTTCTTGGAGAAATCTGGCACCCAAGTGACTTTGTTGGTCCATTCGACTATCTCGTTCGTCATATCTTTGGTCTTCATGAACCACTGTGGAGCTGACAGGATCTCGACTGGAGTGTGGCATCTCCAGCAGGTGCCTATCTCGCGTTCAATTGGTTTTGATCCACCTATCTTTGAAGCATTCTTTAGGTCCTCGACGATTGCCTTCCGTGCCTCTTGGATCTTGAGTCCTGCATATTTTCCCGCTTCTTGCGTTAACCGCCCTTGCGCGTCCAGGAGTTTCACAACTGGAAGGGCATATTTGTGTTGCCAGCGGACATCGGTCTTATCGCCAAACGTACATATCATCACGACGCCACTGCCGAAACTAACGTCAACGAGCTCATCCTTCAGGATGGGAATCCTGCGATCCACAAGAGGCACCACGGCTTCGTTTCCAACATATCCCGCGTAACGGGTGTCGGTCGGGTTCACCGCCAATGCCACACAGGCAGGAATGAACTCTGGGCGTGAGGTTGCGACGACTAAGTCGCCCTTTTGTGTGGAGAAGAGGAATGTCGAGGAGGGTACCTTTGCTTTCTGACATATTCAACCTCTGCCTCCGCGATTGCCGTCTCACACCTTGGGCACCAGTTCACTGGATGTTCTCCTCTGTAGAGGAGTCCACGTTTGAGGAGTTGTAGAAACGAAAGTTGCGTCAGCTTATAGTATTCGGGATCCATGGTTCGGTATTCAAGGTTCCAGTCGATTGAATATCCCATAGACTGCATCGCGGTTTTCATTTTCTCGATATACTCGGTGGTCAGTTTCACACAAATCTCGCGGAATTTGTCAACCGATATGTCTCGTTTCTTGATGTTGAAGGTGCGTTCGGCCCTAACCTCCGTCGGAAGACCATGGCAATCCCACCCCTGAGGGAAATGGACGTTGTATCCGCGCATTCGTTTGTAGCGGGCAACGAAGTCGAAATAGCACCAGTTGAGAGCGTTTCCCATATGAAATTCCCCGCTTGGGTAAGGTGGAGGCGTGTCGATCGAGTAGGTTGGTCTCGAACGGTCGCTCGCGTCATAGTGATAGATACCAGTCTGCTCCCAGTTCTTCTGCCATGACGCCTCAAGCGTGGACTGCTCATATCTAGGAGGAAGCCTCATCTCATCATGTCCGGCGTTTCTCTCAGTATCGAGTTTTATCGCTCTTGTATCAGTTTTCATGCCAAGGATTCTCCCGCAGATACACTCTTGATAGGATCGTTCCGTCTGCTGCAAAGCCTACAAATGCACATGAACTTGGCGGTGATATACACTCCGGCGCCTGCGATGGTAGGCTTTCAGGGTTCGAATCGTGAATATTTGGAAGGTCATTGGCGTTCTTCTTCGAATCTAGGTCCTGTGCCGCGTGGCAGACCAGAGTCTGGCGACGGAAGATACAATCAAACCTGATGCAAGGATGATTCCGCCGCCAAGATTCAAGAATTCTATACCAAGAGCAAGCAGGTCAGCGCTCGGGCATGTTCAGTTGTGAAGCGAGATCAAAGGTTCCAAAATAGTAGTTGAAGTACCAATGAAGCAAGATGGGAGCATATGCACCATAGCGTAGATAGACGTAGCCCAACGCAAGTCCCGATATCATCGCAGTGGAAACCTTGCCGATCTCCCATCCGCCCCCGTATAGATAGTGAGCAGCTCCAAAAGCTCCTGACGTCGCAATCAGAATGAGCCACTCGATCCGCGAGATTCCTTTCAAGCCGTTGTCTCGAATTGTCTTGAATCCTAACAGTCTCTTTGGTCCGTCCGGTTTCCACATTGTACCTGCTAGAAGGTAGACGGCACCCTTGATGCCTTGGTACTGTTCTTGGTGCCGGGTCCTCCATACAAGATACAGCCCATCTAGAAGACCCAGGGTTGTTATCCTGTAGCTGAGCTCTTCCACTAATGGAGCATAAGAGACAGACAGGAAACCGATCACTGGATTCTCGAAAGAGATGCTGCCTGTCTGGACGCCTGCGGATTCCTGGAACGCTTGAAGCACCACAATTGCGACGAGCACAATGGTGGACACTTGTGGTAGAACAATGAGGTAGTTTGAACCGATTACGTTGACTCGTTGGGTGACTTTCTTGATCGAGATGGGGAAACTCGGAGCATCAATCCAGGCCAAAACAAATGCGGCAGCGAAGAGCATCCAAATCATGAAGAAGAATATGCCCACGTAGGTTCCCATAGGAATCGAGAAGTCAGCAATCATGAACAGGCTTAGTGGGAGCTTAGTGATCAGGTTGGATGCAGCATCAAGTCCCTCGCGTGATGTGTAGAAGAGGATTGGGCCAAGGATCATCGAGATCAAGTAGGAGGCCAAAAGAATCAGAACGAGCGCTGTTACGACTTTCCTGAAAGCTGATGTAGCCTCTTCTTTCAGGCTTGAAAGCAATCCTGTCTGAAGCTCCTCACAAGCTGGGATTCAGCGCGGTGGCCGGCTCAGGGTAGAGAAACAGGCACTACATGTTGGGAAGTGAGCGGCTATGTCTCAGCAGACTGGGATGCGCCCGTAGGCAAGATCCTCGCTGAATTTGTTGATGTTTGAGAGTTCGGCAGCGGCGAGCTCTTGAACGCTTTTGGAGACTTCTTTCAGGATAGCCAAACCCCTTTCTCTCGCATATCTCAATGGGTTGATCTTGCACAGGAGTCTGATTGAGCACGCCGCCGGATATGTTCGCCATTCTGAAACCTCGCGGTCACAACACCCAGAGCGTCTATTAATAGAGTTCTGATCCACATATTCCTGAAGGAATATTGCGAGGGCGGATGAGTCCATGCTCCCAAGGCTTGAGGAGATCTCAAAGCGAAGACGCATCGTCGGGCTGAGTCAGAAGCATCTTGCACGGCTTGCCGGCGTGAGCCAATCAATGATCGCGAAAATAGAGGCCGGAAAGACTGAGCCATCCTATCTCAAGACGAAAGCCATCTTTGATACGTTGGAGAAGATGCAGAGGGAAAAGGAACCGCATGCGAGGGATCTCCTGCAATCGAAGGTTGTTGGAGTAGATGAGAACGATTCTATCTCAAGAGCGGCAGCGATAATGAAGGAAAGCGGATTCTCTCAACTGCCAGTTTTTGGTGGACGAAATATTGTCGGAAGCATCGCAGAGAAAGTGATCATGGATCGACTCATATCAGGGATTAGCCCGCGAGAACTTTCAAGTATGCCTGTCTCTAAGGTGATGGCTGAGGCTTTCCCTCAGATTGACGAGAAGGCGCCGCTGTCTCTGATTTCGACTCTCTTACAGTACCATTCGGCAGTTGTGGTAGTGAAGAGAGGGCAGGTAGCGGGAATAATCACGAAAGCAGACTTGTTGAGAGTCTTCTCCGTATAGGTCTACGCTTTGACTGAGGCCCTCGGTCGCAACTAACTGATTACGAGCCTGTTCTTCACAAGGCAGTCATCGAAGGTCGATGGCTTTTCTTGTCGGGCGTCTAGAGTTGGATTGCCGCAAGAACGCGGCTCTGTGTGAAACATTAAATATGTTGTTCGCGTGCGAGTCTAGCTCGGTGGGGCCAGAGCGTCGTCGTCCAGTGGGGCCGTAGGCGATGATCAAGGTTCGGCGGAATCTAGCCAGGGATGACGACAGGACAACCCCCGTTAAGGGCTCCAGAAGCCTTTGGCATGCAACGGGTTTGCTGACCATGTGGGATGACGATCTTCCGGAGCGCGGGAGAAACCCGTAGACGAAGAAAAACGGCGGAAGTCGAGGGTTCAAAATGGCGGCACGCCATGACAATCCCTTCGGCCCCACCAACTTACTATTTTGCGCTGATGCGCTTGCTGTTCTTCACGCATAATCGCCTGGCGTTGCACTTTTCCGCTGCAATCGAAGAAATTCTATCGGTAAATGCATCGTTTGATGATGTTAGTTATGAAGGAAGCAAGGCCGAAATTCTTCGTCATGGAGAATTTCCCCGGGTATTGGCTCTTTCAGAACGGCAAAATCGTCAGCCAAATT
The DNA here is from genome assembly GCA_963706285.1 of Candidatus Bathyarchaeota archaeon. Lineage (GTDB taxonomy): Archaea > Thermoproteota > Bathyarchaeia > 40CM-2-53-6 > 40CM-2-53-6 > CAVPLU01. The sequence continues at coordinate 120,171 of CAVPLU010000013.1, read as the reverse complement.
TGGAGGGTTTGAGGGAACTAGAGAATTCCAGTATGCTCAATGCAGCTGACTTTGGAGCACCGCAATTCAGTAAGAGTGTATTTCACATGAGATAGGATCGGGACGTCCAAGGAACAGCAGTGGGATAGCACACTACTTGTGCACATGCAGAATGATAGCTTGATGTATGTTTGCCTGATAGTGATCACGCAAGATTCTTCACAACGCGAGAAGCTGCACGACTGCATTCTTTTCGTGACACATACAGGTTCTCAGGACCGCTTGCACTGAAGTCCCAACAGATCAGTAATGCGGTGCCCTCGCTGCTTGCTCAGGCGATGCCCGCAGAAAATATATCTTGATTTCGGTGGGGATATGTCAGTCGCAGAGTTTTCTGAGTTCGTCTATTCGATCCGTCCTCTCCCACGTGAAGTCTGGATCATCCCGTCCGAAATGGCCATAAACGGCCGTTTTTCGGTAGATGGGTTTGAGAAGCTTCAATTGTTCGATTATTGCCTTTGGCCTCATGTCGAATACTTTCAGTACCGCTTCCGTAATCTTCTCATCAGGCACTTTTCCTGTGCCGTACGTGTAGACCATCACTGAGACGGGTTTCGACACACCGATAGCGTAGGCGATCTGAACGTCACATCTGTCGGCGAGTCCTGCGGCCACTATATTCTTCGCGATGTATCTGGCCATGTAGCTGCCTGATCTGTCGACTTTCGTGGGATCTTTTCCAGAGAAGCAGCCTCCGCCATGGCTTCCAACTCCCCCATAAGTGTCGACAATTATCTTTCTGCCAGTAAGACCTGTGTCGGCAAGTGTACCGCCGACAGTGAACCTTCCAGTTTCGTTGATGAAGAACTTAGTTTTCTCGTCGAGCATTTCTGACGGGATAACGGGCTTGATCACTTTCTCGATAATGTCTTTTCTCATTTCCTCCCTTGAGACGTTTTCATCGTGTTGAGCTGCGATTACAATGGCTTCCACTCTCTTGGGTGTGCCATTTTGGTACTCGATCGTCACCTGTGATTTGCCGTCGGGTCGAAGGTATTTGAGGATTCCTTGCTTTCTTACATCCGCTAGCCTTCTAACCAACTTGTGTGCGAGGGTTATTGGGAGGGGCATTAGTTCTGGGGTTTCGTTTGTTGCATGACCGAAGACCATGCCCTGATCTCCTGCACCCATATCTTCCCGATTGACTCCCATCGCGATGTCTGGCGATTGCTCTTCCATTGAGACGAGGACTCCGCAAGCCTCCCAGTCGATACCAACCTTCGCATCATAGAACCCAATATCTCGCAGGACGCCTCGAATGATGCGAGGAATGTGCGAATAGGCGGATGTGGTGACCTGACCCGTAACTATGACGGTGCCCTTCATTATTAGGGTCTCAATGTCTACCCTCGCTTTTGGATCCTGGGAGATGATGTCATCTAGGATCGCATCGGAGATTTGGTCCGCGACTTTGTCAGGATGACCCTCCGTGACACTCTCGGAGGTGAACAGGAAGGATCGTGGTTTTTGGGATGTGGTGCGTGCGACGCCTGTCGTTTGGTTTTTCGTTGCTCCTGGAAAACCCATCTCGTAACCAGCTTGAGTTATTGCCGCAAGTCCGGTATTCACATAATATAAGTTTGGAGCAAGAAAGTATTCTCATAAGAATCTTTGCAGTTCCGATAATATTCTTAGGTGTCTTAGCTCCGCAGTCTAGGACTGAATGGGTTACGAGGAAGAACGGAAGACGGCTATGTGTGATGGCTTCTTGGAAATGCCAAGGAAAGAGTTACTAAATGCGAGCCTTGAAGAAGATGTCAGAGAAGTCATTAAGTGGATATTAGATGGAGCCGTAAGGTTTCCCCCGGGCCACCATTTCTGTTTTCTTTACAACGCCCAACCTCTCGTCGTCTAGCGGACTCACGACTTGAAGCACGGATTCCGGTCGATGCCACAAAAACACGTTATCAGGCGAAACGTCGAACTCCAAATAGACGAAGAAAGTTGTCACGCAAAACCCTCCCTCAATGTTTAATTATGCGTCGGCGAAGCTCCTTATCGGAGCTGGCGGCCATAGCTGGGAGCTAGGACCCGTTCCCATTCCGAACACGGAAGTGAATCTCCCAGGCGATTCAGGCAGTAGTGTGTTCCGCAAGGCCACGCGAAACTTGGACAGCTGCCAACCCCATCACCTTTCTTATCAGAACTATCGATGAATGTTTATAACGCCGCCTAATTGTAGTGCCCGATTGATTGAGGATACTGATTTGATATTTGACCTGGCGCTTCAGCTCGCCCCGACAGGAGGAAACAGTACTCTTTCGAATCTGATGAATCTCGTTATATTCGGGATGATATTTGCCTCCTTTTTCTTTGGTCAGCAGATACAGAGCCGGATCGCGATCCTCCAGCTGGACGGAGCTGTCAGGAAACTTGAATTCATCAAGAATGATGCGAAGGCTCTGGCTCTTCGTACAATCAAGGAGATTGGAAAACCGAAGGATGATCCATCCCCTGCGCTCTCTGGCCTTCTTGAGCAGTTCTTCATAGATCCAGTTGCTCTCGATCCAGCTGGAGTAATTGGGAAGCTTGACCATCTATTGGATGTGCGTGATCTAAAGTTCAAATCAGATGTAAAGAAAATTGCTCCAGAAGCGACAGATGCACAGTCAAACAACCTCGAGAACTTGGTCGAGGCATCTTGGGCACTCAATCTACTCTACAAGATAGTTAGACACTTCTATCTTCTTGGAAAGAAGACTTCAAGTTTCTATGTGATACTTCAGCTCCAGATGCTTCTCCCCATGATCATGCAGGAGGCAGAAGCATACTCAGGTGCTGCAAAAGCCTTCGCCCAAGGTCAACCGGTCGGAGATGGAGCCGGCGCGTTGGTGGCGGCGAGACTGATGAGAGACCACGAGAAGCGCGAGGTCGACAAGGATGTCATGGTTGCAGAAACAACGATGGAAGGGCGTCGTGTCATAGCCTTGAAGGCAAAAGGCCCCGGAGGCAACGTCGGCAAGCCTGGAGATGCAATTCGAACTGTCATTGAGGAAAACAATGGGAAGGTTGCAATGGTCATAATGGTCGATGCCGCATTGAAATTCGAAGGCGAAAAGACCGGAGAGATAACAGAAGGTATCGGAGCAGCAATTGGGGGAGTTGGAACGGAACGATTCAAGATCGAGGAGGAGGCTACGAAGTACAAGATTCCGGTCTACGCGGTCATAGTCAAGCAGAGCATTCAGGAGGCAATTACGCCAATGAAGAAGGAGATTGCTGAAGCCGCGGAGGGCGTCATTCAGAGAATCAAGGTCCTTATCCAGGAAAGAACGAAGGAAGGCGAATTGGTAATCGTTGCCGGCATCGGGAACACAGTGGGTATCGCACAGTAGGTGACGGATGTGGAAGCAAAGAAGAATAGCATGTACAGTTACCTGATGGTAATATTCAGCATCATAATACTCGCATGGGCCATTTGGGCAATGTATTCCGCCTTCAGCTTCCAACAACAAGGCAACATGGATAGCTTCTACTTCTACGCAGCCGCCAGTTCAGTGGCAATTGTGCTAGCTGTATCTTCGATCATGCAGATGCGAAGAAGAGTCATACTGCTGCGGAACCTTGCGGTAAAGGTGCTCTCCGTGGTCCTCTGTGCAAGCTGCGGATTCAAGGTGGTACGGGGCTTCTCAGAAGGCGATTTCGTATACAAAGAAGTAGGCAAATGTCAGCAGTGCAACGGAACAATGCGTGTCGACTCGATATATGCTGAAGAACCCGCCAAGAATCGTTCCTAGATCGTCAAGACCTCGCAGCCGTTCTCTTTAACCACAACCGTATGCTCGGCTTGCGTCACGACCCTGCCGCTTGCTTCAACCAATACAGAGTATCCGGAGATGCATTTCGCGTTAACAGCCTCAGGAAAGCCGGTCTCAACAATATCCCTGCCTAATGACGCGTACAGCCATCTGGATGCAAAAGGCAAGGTTCTATACGTTCTCCGAACATGCTCCACGATCCTCTTGGCTGATTCAGACTGTGCCCCTCTTTCTTTGACCGCCCTGTAGATGTACATCTCGGCAGAATCCTCAACTCTTCCGGCTGCATCCTTTAAGGTGACGAAGGGTTCAATTGCATAGACATCGCCTGTCTGGAAACGCCCCGGTATTGGTCCAGAAACATTCGGGACCGATCGGCCGGCATGGATTGTGTAGCGCTCCACTTTGTGCCCTGTTAGGTTTTGGATTGGTTTACAGCCGTATTGTAGTATCGTCTTCTCGATTTGTTCTCCGATTTCGGAGAATCGGACGCCATGGGCGATTCTCGTGATTCCAGCACGAAGCGCTTCCTCAGCCACTTCAATCATCGAACGATGGATCGGGCTAAGCGAGACGGTGACAGCTGAATCATTGATGTAACCATCTATGTGCACCCCAAAATCGACTTTTATGACGGAATCCTTTGGCAGTACACTTGGATCCTCCCAAGGTGATGTGTAATGAGCAGCCACTTCGTTGATGCTGACGTTGCACGGAAAGGCAGGCTGCCCTCCGAGAGAGATAATCTCTGCCTCAACCCGTTCGCACAGCTCAAGGATAAGCCCGCCCTCGTGTACGAACGTAGGCACGGTCTTTCGAAGCTGTGAGATGATTTGCCCGCCTCGCCTGTATGCTTCAAGCTCGTCCTTGGAAATCAGTTGCACAATCCCCTGAAATGAATAGATTGCTATCGCTTGCATTATATTTAGGGTTGGGAGATCAGCAAGACCGCGCTAGAACTGATGAAGTAATTGGAATCTTGGAGAGGCTATCGCTGTCAAACAATAACGAGGAAATGATAGTAACCCCTTGGGAAGTCTCGGGGAAAATCGACTATGACAAGCTCACCCGTGAGTTTGGCGTTGAACCAATAACGATTGAACTGCTAGAGCGCGTCCGGAAGCACGCAGGAACGCTACATACTCAGCTCCGCAGAAAGATATTCTTCTCTCACAGGGACCTGAATTGGATTCTGGACGAATACGAAAAGGGGCATAAGTTCGCACTCTACACCGGCAGGGGACCATCAGGTCCAGTACATATCGGACACATCGTTCCGTGGGTATTCACAAAGCATCTCCAAGATGTCTTCAAAGCGAACCTCTTCTTTCAGTTGACTGACGATGAGAAATTTCTGTTCCGTCAGGAAGCTAGCATTGATGATTCGCATCACTGGACGTACGAGAACATACTGGACATAATAGCAATGGGGTTCGATCCAAAGAGAACAGTGATCATTTCAGATCTCAAGAACATGCAGCGCCTCTATGAAATAGCTATCAAAGTCGCAAAACACATGACCTTTTCGACTGTCAAAGCGGTATTCGGTTTCCAAGATAGCTCCAATATCGGCATCATATTCTTCCCAGCAGTTCAGTCGGTACCTGCCTTTCTCCCATCTGCTACAAGCGGCAAGAGCGTCCCCTGTCTTATACCAGCAGCGATCGATCAGGATCCATACTGGAGGATTACTAGGGATGTGGCTCCGAAACTTGGATTTCCAAAGCCTGCCCAGATACATTCGAAGTTCCTGCCGGGCCTAGGTAAGGGAGGAAAAATGTCGGCCTCAATGCCGGAGACGGCGATATTCACAACGGATGCACCTGAGGTTGCAGAGCGAAAAGTAATGAATGCGTTCACAGGAGGGCGAGCCACCGTGGAGGAGCAGAGGCGGCTAGGCGCGAATCCAGACATATGCCCGATCTACTACTATGAGTATTTCCTTTTCATGGATGATGACAAGGAGATTGAACAGCTTCGCAGAAACTGCATGTCAGGTCACTTATTGTGCGGAGATTGCAAGCAGATGCTTGTTCAACGCGTGAAACCTTTTCTCCGTGAACATCAAGCGAAGCGAGAGAGAGCAAAGGACCATGTGGACGAATTCCTCGCTGAGAAGAAGGGCCTGGATTTACCGGAATGAATCTGGCATGACTAATATATCGTTCCAAAGGTACCTACGGGCACGAACGTTTCCGGAGATTAATGATGAGATGCGGGAGCAACGATGACGGTGACTGCGTTTTCACGCTCCCTGCCGGCCGCTGAATACGCCACTAATTGCAGGCTACGTCAGGAGCCGAGATCTCGCCCAAACACGTGTCAGCTCCAGAAGTTCAAACAGAAGCGATTCGAAACAGTGAGTGGTGACTGTGATAGAACTCAGAGATCATGAAGCTAGAACTCTTCAAGCACTCGGAAAGCTAGAAAGGCCGTCCAAGTCGGTGGAGGTTGCAGCCGAAACCGGACTTGAGGAAGCCGCCGTGATACGAGCGGCCCTTGCACTCGCCGAGCGAGGCTACGCATTGGTCAAGGACGAACCTGTTTCACTAGCCTCTCTTACAACAGAAGGTCGAGACTACTCGCAGAGAGGATTGCCCGAGCGCAGGATCGTCAAAACGGTAGTCGATCACGGAGGGAGAATGGAAGCATCCGAGGCAGCCCATCTGGCACAGGTGCCAGCGGATATGCTTCCGGTGGTCTATGGATGGCTCAAGAAGAAGGGCTGGGCTAAGCTCGAAAAGTCCGACGGAGCGACGATGATAATCGCGGAGAAAGTAGCTGAGGTATCAAACGACGAGAAAGTGCTTCACACACTCTCGGAATCTGAAGGAACCGATTTGTCCGCCCTAGATTCCGCGGATAAGGTTGAGCTTCAAGTCTTGAAGCAGAGAAGGCTATTGACCCTCCGCGAGCGAGCAGACAAGGTCGTATCGATCACGCCGGAGGGCATGAGCCTCGTGAAGCAAGGAATTGCAGTTCAGCACGAGACCAGCAGCCTAACACCTGAAATGTTGGCCACAGGAAGCTGGCGTCAAAACACACTGAGAAAGTATGATGTGCAAGCCGAAGTAGCTCCATATTGGCCAGGCAAGAAACAACCATACAGACGATTCCTAGACGAACTCAAGTGGAAGCTAATCGCACTCGGCTTCAGAGAGATGACAGGCCCCATCGTTGAATCAATGTTCTTCAACTGCGACGCGCTTTACATGCCCCAAGATCATCCGGCACGCGAGGTCCACGACATATACCTGGTAAAATCGCCGGAGCATGGAGACTCTGCACCCTTCGCTGCGTTTCTTGACAACGTGAAGGAGACGCATGAGAACGGCTGGAAGACGGGATCAACAGGCTGGAGAGCCCCCTACTCCACGACCGAAGCTTCTCGGCTGGTTCTTAGAAGCCACGGGACCGCCGAGAGTGCAAGAACCCTAGTCAGCAAGGAGTTGCAGATCCCAGGCAAGTACTTCTCGATAGCTAGGTGCTTCCGCCCAGACAAAGTCGACAGGACGCATCTTACAGAATTCAATCAAGTTGAAGGAATAGTCGTCGGTGAGGATCTAACCCTCAGAGATTTGCTGGGTGTATTAGAGAAATTTGCATTAGACATAGCTGGCGCGGACAAAGTCAAGTTCAATCCAGACTATTTCCCGTTCACAGAACCTAGCGTTGAGCTTCAGGCATACAAAGAAGGAGTGGGCTGGTTTGAGTTTGGAGGGTCCGGCATCTTCCGACCGGAACTCACTATCCCGCTCGGAATTGAAGTGCCAGTGATAGCCTGGGGCCTAGGTGTCGAGCGCCTTTTCATGATGAAGGCCGGAATCGACGACATGCGCACGCTCTTCTCTCAAGACCTCAATTGGCTGAGGAAGCAGGAGCTAGTCTAGAATGGTCACCATATCAGTAGAGCAGGAAGACCTCGAAGAGTTGCTCCGCGGCAAGTTGCCAACAGATATCAATGCTCTGAATGAAATTTTTCATCAGATCAAGTGCGATGTAACGCGCACGATCTCTGAAGAGAGCGGAGTTGAGGAGCTCAGTCTTGAGAACAAGGATACCAATCGACCAGACCTGTGGTCGCCAGAAGGTATAGCGAGGGCCCTGCGGGGGTTTCTTGGGCTTGAGACCGGGCCTAAGACTTACACAATAGCGGGCCCTTCTGGCGTAACAATCACGGTTGACCCTCGCCTGCAGAAAATCAGGCCATTCATCGGCTGCTCGGTAGTGAAGAGCGTTCGGCTTTCGGACGCTGCAATCCGAGGCCTCATGCATCTCCAGGACAAGCTCGATGAGAGCTACGGTCGAGGAAGGAAGAGATCATCAATCGGACTCTACGACTTCGATCTGATAGCTCCGCCACTCAGATACGCTGTAGCTAGACCGGAGGAGATTAGCTTCATTCCTCTTGGAACAAATGAGCGAATGAGTCTTCGGGAGATCCTAGTCAAACATCCCAAAGGAATTCAGTACGGACACATTGTGGAACTGAATCCCTTGTGGCCTATCCTGCTTGACTCGAGAGGAAACGTGCTTTCCTTTCCTCCAATCATAAACTCGAACGATCTCGGCCGGATCACTCCTCAGACACACAATGTGCTTGTCGAAGTCACCGGCACATCGCTCGATGTAGTGTTGAACGCGCTCATGATGGTGACCATCAGTCTGGCCGATCGCGGCGGCAGTATCTATTCGAGCATTGTTCACTACCCGTATGGCAAGACGAAGAGTGCAATGACGCCCACGCTGAGAACAGGTCACGTGAGAATTGAACTAGACTACATGAAGAGAATACTTGGAATTGACTTAACCGTCGCTCAGGCAGTGAAATTGCTGCGCAAAGCAAGATTCGGCGCGTCCGGAAAATCACAAAACGCATTGAATGTGATCGTGCCCTGTTACCGGTTGGACATTATGCATCCCGTTGATGTCATTGAAGACATCGGCATTGTCTATGGCCTCAACCGAATCAAGCCAAGATGGCCTTCGCACCCCACGATTGGCGGCATGACGAGACAACAAGAGTTCAACGATCTGCTGCGCGAAATAATGCTCGGACTAGGCTTCCAGGAAGTACTCACATTCACTCTCTCCAACCCGGAAAAACTCTTCAAGCGAATGAACTTGTTACCAGAAAATGTTGTTGACCTCCAGAATCCACGCGTACAGACCCTAACGTGTCTTAGAGACTGGCTGATCCCAAGCCTAATGGAGATTCTGGCAGCCAATGTTCATGTTACGTACCCTCAGAAGATCTTCGAGACGGGCGACTGCGTTATACGAGATGGGTCCGGCGTCCAAGAAATCACAAAAGTTGCAGGCATCACATGCCACGCCGAGGCCTCATTCACCGAAGCAAGAGCTTGTATCGATGCCTTGCTCACGAACCTTGGTCTGAGCGCTCAGGTTACCGATCTAGAGCATGGAAGCTTCGTGAACGGACGTGCAGCTGCAATACGTGTTGGAGAGGCACAGGTAGGAATCATGGGTGAGATTCATCCCCAAGTCCTAGAGAACTGGGGAATCCAGAACCCCGCCGCTGCGTTTGAGCTGAACACGCGGACATTGCACATTGCAGCAACGAACCCTTAATCTAATTCAGCTGAGAACATATTCTCTGCAGGCACCAGAAACAGCCCACCCCCGAGAGAGCCGACCAAGTGGGGCGACGCCCCTCGATGAAGTTCGCGTGTTAGTGTCGTGGGCGACAGGGCGGGAGCTCGGGTAACCCTGGACTCTTGCCCGCGGTGAAACCTGAGCTTATCATTTAAGAGGTCTACGTGCAAACCTTCCATGCGAGAGTCTACACATTGGATGCGGAGCAACGACTACAACTTATCTCAAGAGGTACAGAAGAGATTATCACAGGCGACGAACTCAGACAACTCTTGGAAACAACAGTTGCCCCAAAAGCCTACTGGGGCTTCGAGCCGAGCGGGGGCATGCACATCGGAACGGGGCTAGTCTGCGGAGGTAAGATCAAAGACATGGTGGACGCGGGCTGCAATTTCACGGTCTTCCTCGCGGATTGGCACGCATGGATCAATAACAAACTCGGCGCCAATCTTGACAACATCCGGTTATGCGCCGAATATTTCAGGAAATGTTTCATTGGACTCGGACTCACCGGAGATAAGGTCACATATCGATTGGGCTCTGAGGTTGAAGGTGCTCTCGACTACTGGGAGAAAGTAATCAGAATAGCCAAATCAAATTCAACTAAGAGAATGCTCAGGGCACTTCCGATAATGGGGCGACAAATGGACGTGGAAGACATTGAAACAGCAGCGTTGCTTTATCCCTGCATGCAAGCTGCGGACATATTTCAGATGGATCTTGATATCGCTTGCGCGGGAATTGATCAGAGGAAGGCACACATTATAGCTCGGGAATCCGCTCAGAAACTGCAGAGAAGAAAGCCAGTTTCGGTACACACGCCTCTCCTGCCGGGCCTTGCCGGCAAATCCCAAACCGTCGCAACTGCAGCCACCGCAAACGACCTTGATGAGAATCCTGAGTACAACTCCGAAATTGGGTCAAAGATGGCGAAAAGCATTCCTGGAACCGCAATTCTGGTTCATGAAGAACCGGAGGAGATCAAGAAGAAAATGAGATCCGCATATTGCCCGTCCAAGGAGACTCAGAACAATCCCGTACTAGAAATCGTTCAACTAGTCCTGTTGCCTCAGGTGGGTAGCCTCGAAATCCAAAGGCCGCTCAAGTACGGAGGAAACGTCAGATTTGACGATTATCAAGAGCTCAAGAAGGCATACGAGCTTGGCCAGCTTCATCCTCAGGATCTTAAAGACGCAGTTGCCGACGGACTATCGAGAAGGCTTGAGGGTGTAAGACGTGAACTTGGGAAAGACCCTGAACTGCTCAGGCGTGTCATGAGCTTGGAAATCACCCGGTAGGACCCAAGTGCGAATTGAGCGCTCAAGAACGACGCCTTGAAGCGGTTAAAGAACTCATAGAAGTCGTTGTTTCGCACTCGAGTCGAGGAATCCCGGTTGTCGTCGAAGGTCCAAATGACGTTAAGACGCTCCGTAAATTAGGAATTTCGGGGCCGATATTTTGCGCCAAGTCTCGACGCTTGGGACTTGTTGATTTCCTAGACTCTATTGCAGTCCACTCAGAAGTGATAATCTTGACTGATTTCGACAAGGAAGGAAGAGCGCTTGCATGGCGGCTTCGCACGGAGCTATCGCACCTGCGTGTGAAGGCGAACGTCGAGATCTGGAAGCAGTTGAAAGCTCTCGCTCGATCGGAGGTCGTGGGAATTGAGAATATCGAGAAGTACATGGAGAGACTAGCGGTCGGCTCGTCAGCGAAGAGGGGTCCGCCTAATCATTCGATTACGTCACGTCTGAGAAGATGAGCCCCAACCTAATGGCGGTCGTCAGTGACACTCCTCCTCGCTAGGAGCGGAATTATCCTATTGAAAATCGCTTCACAAGTCGCTAATGTGCCAAGAAACAAGCTCCTTTGGTGTGCAGGGCAAATCGTCTGAGTGAGGGGGAGAAATGTCTGTGGGGAGGCGGAATGATTCATTTCCATCCTACCCGGATTGACTAGTGTGAACGCATTGAAGATCGGAGAAACGATACCGGACTTCCGTGACCTACTCGGAACTGACGGTAAGAGGTATTCTCTCGCCAGCTTTGCAGATGTCCCAACAATGGTCCTGATTCTCTCATGCAATCATTGTCCTTACGTGCAGGCGTACGAGGATCGCATGATCGCCATCCAGCGTGACTACATGGATCGAGGCGTCGGCTTCGTTGCCGTGAATTCGAACTATGACAAGGACTATCCGGAGGACAGCTACGAGAATATGATCAAACGAGCAAAGGAAAAAGGATTCAATTTTCCTTACATTAGAGACGAGGATCAATCCCTAGCTAGAGCGCTCTCCGCCGTATGCACACCTGAAACCTTCGTTTTCGACAAGGCTAGGAAGCTTGTCTACCACGGCCGCATTGATGATAACAGGGACTCCTCCAAAGTGACGACGCATGATCTTAGGAACGCTCTCGACGCCATCACGGCGGGAAAGAAGGCTTCCGTAGCTGAAACTAGACCGTTCGGATGCTCCATCAAGTGGAGACGAGACTAGTTTTTTCTGTTATCAGCACATTCCTTTTCTTCGCAAGAAACCTCGAGGCACTAAGTATCTGACTGACTCTTTCTCACTTTTCTTGTGCGCGGGAATGAAGAGTCACCACGTGTCCGAGACTCAAGTTCCATGGGTGGGGGAGTCGAACAATCCTCGTCCGCATGACTTCGATTCCGCAATCTTACAGGTGCGAGCATCCCTGGCTGCAAATGCTCGTCAAATTCAAAGGTGAACATGAGGCCGCCTTCCTATACCTCATCTGTGGTGAGGTTGTCAGGTGACCTCTGGCCGATAGTAGAGCGAACAAAGGGACAGGGAGAAGGTGGCAAGTCTCAGCGCACGGCGAACGGACGCGACAGCAAGTAGCTTATTATGTCTCCTGCCGACATGGTATAGACTGTTCACGTTCACTCGCATCCTTTCGGTCGCCGATCTAACCGACGAAGTAAGGGTAACGAACGAAAGTAGGGACTGAAAGGGGCGTTCTACGTGCAATATACGATAGATAAGTGGAGGTTTACAATCAATTGGGAGCAGAAAGTCAGTATGCGCCCACTACCAAGTACGTCGTTTTGGCGGCGTTCGAAGTGGAGGGTGTAGTTGAGAAGCCTGACGTAGTCGGTGCAATCTTCGGACAGACCGAAGGCCTATTCGGACCTGATCTGGATCTCAGGGAACTTCAAAAGAGCGGAAGGGTTGGGAGAATCGAGATTCAACTGGAATCCAGACAGGACAAGACTACCGGCAAGATAATGATCCCGTCTAGCCTAGACAAAGTTTCCACCGCAATAGTCGCGGCGGCCATTGAGAGCGTCGATAGGATCGGACCCTGCACGGCGAAGGTTACCCTTGAGAAGGTAGAGGATGTCCGAGAAGAGAAAAGAAAAGTCATCCTGGACAAGGCCAAAGAGATCCTCAAGAAATGGGTGATTGAAGGCTCACCAAGCACAGATGAAATGGTCAAAGAAGTCGGGGGAGCCATTCGATCCGCAGAGATCGTGGAATTCGGGCCTGACAAACTTCCCGCAGGACCAGATGTACAGAGCAGCGGCTCAATCATAATTGTCGAGGGAAGAGCGGACATTCTAAATCTGCTCAGATGCGGAATCAAGAACACAGTAGCCATAGAAGGCACAAAGATTCCTCAAACAATCATCACGCTGTGCAAGAACAAAGAGGTCACAGCATTTCTGGACGGAGACAGAGGTGGAGACCTCATACTGAAGGAACTCGACCAAGTGACAGAGCTGGATTACCTGACGCGAGCTCCGCCTGGGAAAGAGGTCGAGGAGCTCACGCCGAAGGAGATAATGAAAGCGCTACGCGATCGCGTATCACACGGAGCACCAAAAGCAGAAGCGAAGCCAGTCATAGCTAAAACGACCTTTCCTGAACCTATTCTTCAGAAAGCTCAGGAACTCAAAGGAACACTTGAGGCAGCAATCTTTGATGAAACGGGCAAAGAAATAGCTCGCCTACCAGTCAGCGAACTTGCAAACCAACTACCAAACATGGAGGCGCCTAGCACTCTAGTCTTCGATGGAGTCATAACGCAAAGGATACTTGACCTAGCGGACCAGAAGAAAATCAAGTACGTAGTAGGCGATCGCTTGTCAGAAATCGCCAAGAAACCCGCCGATGTCAAGGTCCTGACAATGTCCGAACTTGGCGGGCATTGACTACAGCAGCGAGGTTTGCCCTCGAAGTAGTAACTCCTCCTGTCCAATGCCGAAGACGCCTAGTGTTCTAGTCGCTGCAGGCACGACTTGATTAGAAATCCAGTGTTCTGTTCGACTTGATCAGAGGTTACTTCAAAATACGGTTGAGCCTTCCCGTACAGTATCTTGTCTTTCTTGGTCTAGCAGGAAGAATCTGAGGATCTTAAAGATGGTTCACCTCTAAGGATCGCGGTATGCAGATGACTCGATGGATCGCTCAAAAACCAAAGCGTCCTCGCCGTCAGGGTAGTAACGTCGAATTTCCGATACTGGTTGGTATCCCCAGCGCTCATAGAATGAGATAGCTCCGCCGTTTCCCTTTCGTACCTCAAGATGAATCTCTTCAGCCCCTTCTTGAGTCAGTTTTGCTTCGAGAGCCGACATCAGGGCCGTGCCCACACGTCTTCGACGATAGCGCGGACTAACCGCAAGCGAGATGACATGCCCATATCTGTCGCCTATGGAAGCCACGGCATATCCAATAATCTCGCCATTATCCACAGCAACAAAGAACTGTGCCTGATAGGATTTCATCAGGTCATCCAGGAAAACCGAAGGATAGGGGTCGGGGAAGCAAGCTCTTTCAACCGCATAGATCCCCGGTATGTCTGATGCTTCTACGAGTCGAACTAAACAAGACAAGCGAGTGCGTGCCGCCATGACCATTCGTTTCGTCCTTGGCGAGAAATAGTGCTTTCGTCTTCCCGGATCGCGCATGACGATCGGCGCCATGCAGAAGCGCATGTGCAGGTTAAGCGAATTACGTTAATCCGGAAGGTCTAGCGTAGTCTGCAGGCTCAGACAAACCTATAATAAACGGTGTAGGGTCGTACGCTACGACTCGTCATCACAGAAGGAGGAAGCAGACATCTCAGAGAAACGTGTTGAACGTTGGGGAATCGCGAACATCTACTCCTCGTTCAACAATACGCTAGTACACATCACCGATCTCGCTGGTGCGGAAACGGTCTCCAGAAGCTCCGGTGGACAACACGTCAAGGCGGACAGGCTTCAAGGTTCACCCTATGCCGCGATGCAATCCGCTGGTGCCGCTGCCAGAACAGCGAAGGACAGAGGTATTACTGCCCTACATATTCGAGTACGTGCGCCAGGCGGACACGGAGCGCGAACACCCGGCCCAGGTGCGCAAGCTGCAATTCGAATGTTAGCGAGAGCAGGCTTCAGAATCGGTCGGATCGAAGATGTCACACCTGTTCCACACGACGGAACGCGCCGACCTGGTGGACGCAGAGGAAGACGTGTCTAGATCTCAATCCTGACGGCAGCGATTGTTGGATTCTTTCCTCTCCAAGTGTCGTAATGAGTAATCTCGCAAAATGCGACATCAACTAGCTTCTGAAGCTGAGAAACGCTGTAGTCGCTGTTGTATCGAGAAATTCCCTGGAAACCAGCTCACAATACCTGAGTGTCCATTGAATCACGGATTCAGTTTGATTCCTGTGAATCCGGTCATAGCCGAGGTCTCGAAAGTGAAAATCTCCTCCAGCTATTGACGATTGACTTGAAAGTCGACATAGTGGGATTCTTCTAACCTTCTCCAGATGTCTGGTCGGTCGTCAGAGACGCGAGAGAAGAGCTGCAAATGTCGTGTGGATGCAGGAAGGGATTAGCATCAAGAAAGCTGCGAGCGAAACGAAAAAGCATGATGTAAAAGCTATCTGGAATAGGTGCATGATGACTGCGTGAATGTGTCTCTTCATCAAATAGCCGGCTAGCCGAGCGCTAGGTTTTTACCCGCTTTCAGTTTACCCTGTGACCACCGCGTGATAGAGATGGCAAGCCTATCTCAGCTTCGGACAAGCATGTTTGTCACTATTGTCCTCACGCTGGTGATATTTGTGGGATTTGTCGGAGCGGTCTCTTTGCTGTACAGTGCGGCAGCGGGTCTCAATCTATCTCCATTTGGCACTCTCGTAGGATCGTTCGTGTTGGCGCTGATTTTTCTGGGCATACAATTCTTGATCAGCCCATCCATTGTAGCGTGGTCTACCAGGCTCCAGTATCTGCAGCCTGGACAGTATCCCTGGCTTGAGAACACTGTCAAGGAACTTGCCGGTGCCAGTGGAGTGGCAGTGCCTAGATTGGCAATAGTCACAAACCCAACTCCTAACGCTTTCGTGTTTGGCAATTCATCATCAAAGATGACACTCGCGGTACATGAGGGCCTATTGAGGCAGCTAAACGAGGATGAGGTCAAGGGTGTACTCGCTCATGAGCTGGGACATGTGAAACACCGTGACTCGATCGTAATGACGGTTCTCTCCGCGATTCCGTTGCTCGCATACATGGTTGCGAGGAGTACCCTGTACCTGGGTACCGGTTCGCGTGACAGGAACAGGAACGCCGGATACATTGCTTTGGCTGGCATTGCTGCAATGGTTGTGTATTTTGTGGCTCAGCTTCTCGTTCTGAGGCTAAGCCGGCTCAGAGAACACTTTGCTGATGTTTACTCTGGGTACTTGACCGGTTCCCCGAGAAGCCTTGAGAGCGCTCTGACGAAGATCGCCTACGGACTTTCCATGCGGCCAGAGGATCCGCAGGGTGTGCGTGCACTGTACATTTCTGATCCTTCCCTGGCCAGGAGCGAAGTCCAGGGCATTTTGGAACGAAAGACTCAGTATGACTTGGACCACGACGGCGTACTCAGCGAGAGAGAGCTTCAGCTTGCGATGGAGAGGGAGGCAAAATCGACTTGGTCGGGAATTAACGAAGCTTTCTCCACGCATCCACCTACCTACAAACGTATTCTGCTGCTAAGACAGATTGAAACCGAACTCGGGCACGGCGCGGATGAGAGAACGATCTACAAGCGGATCTAGACTCACTCAAGACTGAACAGCTGGCGCGGCTCTTGTCAGCCAACCTAAGTTCAGTATCTGAACCTCATAGCCTCAGAGAATGTGACGAGCGCTGCCGTTCGTAGGATTCCAGGCAAAGAAGAGGACAATTGCACTCGCGAGAAAGTTCAACCGAGTTCGATATGCCTGAAACGCATGGGAGCCAGAATTGCTGTTTCTTCTTTGACTTCCAGCTAACTCGACGGTCTGTATCTGAGTATTGCGGCTATGCCGCCGAATGAATCAAGCAGCATGATTCCCTCCTCCGTCTCAGTTGAGATCACTTGCAGATTCACGGAGCTCTTCTCAGCAATCTCAACGAACTCGTCTAGCAAATTCTGATTACTCTCGATCGCTAGGGTCGGATTGTTGCACTTTCTGCATTGTCTGGAAAGCAGTTCCTGTTCAAATTTGGTGAGGCCTGAGCGAGCAAGCAGTGAATCCTCGATGTCTCCGCATGTCTTGCATTTCGTGAGAACATGGAGTCTATCCAACTTCTCTGAGAGCAGCAGAGTATCCACCAATCCAGCGTTAAGGTGTCTCCTCACTTGCGTCTCCCCGTAAGATCCGAGGCCAGTCTCATGGCCGAGTTCATAGAGAAACTTCTGCACGACCTTCTTTTCCTCCATGTAGCGGACGCCCTTGAGGAGATCTTGGCTTCTCTCCAGGATCTCCTCAACGCCTCTTTCGGAAACATATGATGTGTCAATAGTTGCGATAATCTTCTGTCTGAGCATGTAGTTGAGATAGTCCCCTTGTTCAAAGTCGTACTTTGTCGGACCCGGCCCACCCAGAATGATTCCGTGCAGATCCGGAATTGGTTCGAGCATTTCATTGGTGTGACGCGCAACTCTCTTGAAATAGTCGTTGATTTGGGCCTCTCTGATCCTCTCGAATCTTCTTGCTGATTGGCCTCCTGCACGATGCTTTCCAGCAACTCCAGACGTGAACTCCTTCAGCACGGTCATCCGCTGACCTCGCAAGATGGCCAAGATCGCTTCACTGACGTCGATGACGAGTACGCCGTACGTTTCCTTCTCGCGCATCATGTCGAAGAGGGGTTCCAGATGGAAGTGACTGTCACAACGGTAGAAGTATACGTTGATCTTCTCCGGTGGTTCAAGAGTATAGATCTCCATCTTCTCGTTTCCGGGCGCTCCGTATGGGATTGCCCCACAGAATATGACCAAGCCTTTCGGCGGGGGAGTCTTGAAGAGCTTGAGCTTCTGCTGTACCTTGTCAATTGCCTCTTGGACGTTCTTTCGAGTCACTCGAGACTTGATGTTAGATGCCGTCCCGTATTCTTCCCGGAGATTCGTCATAACCTCATGTACTTGCCTATCGGGAGGAACGTAGAGGCTGATCAATTCGGTGCCTCTTCCCTCCTTGGAGGCCAGAGTCTCCAAAGTCCGCTTGAGTTTGAAGCGTGAGACCGAGTCGGCTGACGACACTAACTTCTACTCCCATTGGCTGATGCGTTCGAAGATCTGGTTCTTATAAATGGCGCGAAACACAGACCGCAACATAACAAACAACGAAGGGCGACACTCTCATCCGTCAGATGCGCAACTCATACATACATCGTCAAACAGAACCGCGAGAGATTGAGGAATATTGAAGGCCGTCCTAAAGCTCGGAGGCTTTGCGTTTGATTCGGACTTGTCCGGGAAGAATATCGATAGATATGCAAGAATAGTGAGAGACTTCTCAAAGAGCAACCGACTGGTCATCGTGACAGGCGGGGGTTCGATTGCGCGTAAGTACATTACTGCTGCCAGGGATCTAGGCGCCTCAGAGTTCTTCTGCGATCAGATCGGCATTCACGTTTCACGCTTGAATGCTAGGCTATTCGCAACTGTGCTCAGGGAGTCCGCTGTTCAAAAGATACCTGAATCTCCCGATGACTTGGTCGAATCACTCAGCTCGGAATTGACGGTTGTGATGGGAGGACTCCAGCCTGGTCAATCCACGAACGCGGTTGCCGCGCTGGCTGCGGAAGCCATGCATGCAGATCTCTTAGTAAACGCTACCAAAGTGGATGGCGTCTACACTGCTGATCCGCGCAAAGATCCGAATGCAAGGAAGCTCGACGAAGTGACTCCTGATCAATTGATGAAGATACTTTCGACGGAGGGATTCAAGGCTGGAGAGTATGATCTTATGGATCCACTTGCGCTTCGCATCATCAAAAGATCTAACATTCACACAGTCATTGTTGACGGAACTGATTCATCGAATATCGAGAAGGCTTTACATCGTAAACGCGTCGGAACTAGAATTGTCTCATCCGAGAGACGATCACGATGACGAGGCTGACTGACATCTTCCAGTCGCGAGCACAAGTGAGGCTAGTTGAACATTTGCTTGATAACCCGGGGAAAGTTTTCAACCAAAGCACACTGGCGGGCTTCTTGGAAGTCTCGCCCTCAACCGTTGCAAGAATCATTGAACCGTTGGTTCGGCACGGAGTAGTTCTCTTCGATCGATACGAAGGCGGAATGAAAATACTTGCACTCAATCAAGATAGTCAGAAGACCAAGGCGCTCATGAACTTCAACGAGGCGCTGAAAGCCCTGTAGTTGACCATCGCGAGCAAAGTCATACTATTTTGGTGACTTGGCGTTCTGCTCTGATACCGACTTGAACTTCTCAGCAAGTGACTCGCAGATTAGCGAGCAAACCCGCCATTGACGCAGGTTATAGTTTATTCGCAGTTGCTCCATTGCCTCAACGATCTTGTCCTCTTCATCAGGATTCATCGAAGGGTCGATCGCAACGTAACGGACAATCGTATATGTATTTACCGTTTCTGTGGGCTTTTTGCCCTCTTTGGGGGTTCTCAGGGTAGGTTCGCTTGGGGCTTGCTTCTATTCTCTGGTTGACTATGAATGGTAATGATCCACGTTACGCGACCAAGAGGGTTCAGCGTTGGGGGTGGACGCTGAACTCAAGGTTCAAGCGCTCCTCCGACGCATTGAATTACTTATAGGCGGCTTTCATCAATTCATCGCGTTAGGGGTCTGTGGGTTGGCATTGAAACTGAGAGACGTCAGGACTGAGGTAATACGAGAGGATGATGGGTCGTACGCTGTCGCGTGTTCAGCTCTCGGCGTCTACTCGGTCGGCAAGACCCTCAAGGAAGCTAAACGGAATTTCCAGGATGCTCTCGATCTGCACCTGTCCGTTCTGCGGGAGAAGGCAAGAAGAGAGCTTGCGACGGTCGTAGCCCGCTGATCCATCGGGGCGAGTCATTGACTCGTCTACGGCCGGTAAACGGTAGGGAACTGATTAGGATTCTCTGCAACAAGTTCGGTTTCATCAAGGTTAGGCAGAAAGGCAGCCACGTGACGTTGCAGCGGAACGAAACTTTCGTCACGGTTCCAATGAAGGAAATACGTGTCGGCCTATTGAATAGGATACTGAAAGACTGCAACGTGTCAAGAGACGAATTTCTCGCGCACGTTTGAACAGGTGAGGATACAAAGCACCGGGGGTGGGCTCTGAACAGAAGGTTCAACATAGCTCTGGTGTGTTAGAAACGCAAAGGCTAGCTTTTTCCATTCTTTCTGGCAAGTGTAATATGGCGACTACTGGCTTACTCTGAGTCGTTACGTGAGGTACGAGTTTGTTGTCCCGTTCAGTCAAGCTGTCCATTATTCAATCGTATAAAAAGGTCACTAGCAAGTGGTTCTCCATCCCCAGGCGTCAGCCCTTGAAAATACTCCTGAAAGATGTCAAGCATGGCATCATGAAGCTGGAGCTTCGCAATATAGACGACCTTTGGGCGCTGTACAACGTCATCCAAAAGAATGATCGGGTTCTTGGAAAGACCACACGTGAGGTGAAGTCCACAGAGAGTGCTAGACCATTCAGCAGAAGAGTCACGATTACGCTCGGGGTTACAGTGCAGAAGGTGTACTTCGATCGCGATCTTGATAGGCTCAGAATTCACGGAATAGTCTTCGAAGCTCCTGAGGAGGTTAGGGTGACGGGGTCCCATCACACCCTGAGCGTAGGACCCGAGGACATTGTCACAATTTTGAAGGACAAATGGCTCAGCCATCAAGTCGAAAGAGTGGATAAGGCTGTTATCGCTGAGGAGCCAATAATCATTCTGGCACTTGACTCCGAAGAGGCGTCAGTTGCGATACTTCGGTCTTTTGGCTTGGACTTCAAGGGCGAGGTACGATCACGCCTCCCCGGAAAGAATGAGGCCGAGAAACGCCAAGTCGCGATGAAAGACTACTTCCGCAGAATCGAGAGCTTGCTGGAGACCATTTGCGCTGAACTGCCCGGGCCGATCCTGATCGTTGGGCCAGGTTTCACAAAAGATCATTTCGTGACAGAACTTAGATCGGAAGCGAAGTATCTTGGGGAACGAAAGATTGCCGTCAAGAGTGTTGGAAGCGGCGGTGTTGCCGGTGTGCACGAAGCAATTAGAGTTGGAGCTGCCAGCAAAATCAAAAGAGACGCACGTGCCACTCAAGAGATAGAACTTGTCAACGAGGCGTTGAGGAGACTCGGGGCTTCAAGTGGAGATGTTTCCTATGGGCTTGATCGAGTTCAAGCCGACGGTGAAGCGGGCGCCGTGGACACAATGATAGTGTCTGACCAAATAGTCAGAGAAGCTGAGGATGAGGAAAGATTGAAAATTGAAGGAACAATGAGAATCGTAGAAGAACGCGGAGGCAAGGTTGCGTTGGTGAGCAGCGAACAAGAATCTGGAAAGATGCTACGTTCACTCGGCGGTGTTGCAGCTCTACTGAGATACCGGCTTCATCAAGAGTGAGATAGTTTTCGATTGCCTGCAACGGAGCTATGCTTTTAGTCAAGCATCCTGCTGTAGACGCCGCAACTTCTCAACGCCCGGAGGAATAACCATGGATCCCACGATCACGGCTTTGCTCTACTATGTGGCGATCTGGGCGGGACTCTACCTCGTGGGAAGAATTCTCAAAGCTGAACGCTTCGGTTTTGTCCTCTCACCTCTATATTTCATGTACAAAACCACAGCTCTTAACGAATGGATAGGATCTCTTGCCGGAAAGAGGAGAAGTCTGTGGAGGATCCTTGGCAATACAGGAGTCGTTGTCGGAATCGGTTTGATGGCTTTTGCCATATACCAACTTGGATTCAATTTGTATAATCTGTTCTTCCACGTTGAGGCAGCAACATCCATCCAACCAGTGATTCCCCTTCCAGGACTCACGATAAGCTGGGAAAGCTTTCCTTACTTGATCTTCGCAATCTCGCTAGTGCTAGCCACTCATGAGCTGGCGCATGGAGTTGCGGCACGTGTCGACAATGTGCCTCTGAAATCGGCTGGAGTTTTCATAGCAGTCATCCTCTTCGGGGGATTCGTTGAACCCGAAGAAGAGAAACTGGAGAAAGCATCCAATCAAACGAAACTCAGAGTCTACGCCGCCGGGTCCTTCACGAACGCAGCTTTAGGAATGGTCGTGCTTCTTCTATTCGCCAACTTTGCCGTGACAATAGCTCCATTCTACGCAACCAACTATGCAGGCGTCGAGGTTGGGGGGCTCATGCCAGGCTATCCGGCTGAGATTGCGGGCATACACACCGGCGACATTATCACAGGAGTCAACGGAATCCAAGTGCACGACAGCGCCGATCTGCAACACGCAATGTCCGGACTTTCACCTGGTGCAGATGTGGTGCTCTTAACAGCCCGTGGAAGTTTCCACGTGGTGACGACGGCAGATCCGAAGAATTCCTCTCGCGCAATCATGGGTATTAGCCCATTGCAAGATGTCATTACGTATACTGGTCGATTCGCATTCTTGCCTGACAATTTGCCGTATTATCTCCTTCGCGTGGAGTTCTGGACGTCAATAGTTTTCGTCAGTGTAGGTGTGGTCAATATGATGCCGCTATTCATGTTTGATGGTGATCGATTCCTAGAGACTCTCCTGAAAGCCTCAGGTATTAGGCGAGCTAAGGAAATACGGATGTTTGCAAGTTCTGTTTCGTTGGCGATTCTAGGTCTAAACTTCCTCTTGTCCATAGTGCGTTTCGGATTCATAAAGCTCTGAGAGAGATCGACTGCAATTGGCCACATGTTCCGGATGTGGTGTGAGCCAAATCTACTACCGTAGAGAGCATGAGGGAGTCAGTTTTTGCCGGAAATGCTTTGTTGACAGCGTAGAGACGAAGGTACGCCGAACAATAACGCGCAGACACATGCTTGAACCCAACGACATAGTTGCTGTGGCGCTCTCAGGCGGAAAGGATAGTGTAACGCTCCTGCGGATTCTTCAGAAGCTTGAACGTCGTTTTCCGCCAGCTCGAATCATTGCACTAACCGTGGACGAAGGGATAACCGACTATAGAAGTGAGGCAATTTCCATTTCAGAACAAGTATGCGACGAGCTCAAGATCGAGCACATCGTAATTTCCTTCAAGGAACTATTCGGGGTAACAATGGATGATGTGGCCGCAAAGCAGAATGAACTGCAACCCTGCTCCTACTGTGGGGTCCTGAGAAGAAAGGCACTCAATAAAGGCGCGATGAAACTCGGAGCCACGAAACTGGCGACGGCACACAATCTTGACGACGAAGCACAGACATGCCCTGATAAACATCTTACATGGTGATGTAGAACGAATTCTCCAAAACTCTCGTTCCACTACTAATGCTCCTGCAGGATTCGTTCCAAGAATCAAACCTCTAGCTGAACTGCCTGAAAGAGAGACAACGTTGTACGCATACTCGTCTGGGCTTCGATTCCAGACTATGCCATGCCCGCATGGACATGATGCATTGAGAGGAGACATCAGAGTGATGCTGAACAGACTCGAACTGAAACACCCAGGGATGAAATATACAATCGCTCGATCCATCGAGAGGCTCTCGCAGACAGCCGAGGCAACGGAGAGACAACGTGATTTTCGATCATGCAGAGTCTGCGGTGAACCTACCCCTAACGACATCTGTGAAGCTTGTCAAATGCTGAGGTCACTCAAAACAGAGGTTGCCGAGGTCCGCTGATAGACTATCATTGCAGACTAACTAAGACAGATAGACTGTTCCGTGATGGCAAAAGTTCCTGTGGATGATTGTCAGTTGTGACCCTGTGAGACAAGAGTTAAAGGATAGCCGTCCTCAGCTCTGAACGGCGGTGGTGGGGGATCGAGGAGTCAGCCGTTCCTTGTTACCCGAAATCGGCTCTACGCGGGGATCCGTTAACTCAAGGGAGAGGCATTTGGTTCCTCTCATAGGCTTCAGTTGCCAACGATGAAATCCTGCCCTACCGGGCCGGTGGAGGAAGAGGCTCTTCCGAAGGGAAGGGTCGACTTCTTTGCGGCCGAACCCGGCGAGACTCGGAAGAGGGCAGTCGTAAGGTCGACATGCTGGCGCTGATAGGATCACAGGGTATAGAAAGCATCTGAAAAACCGTGGAAGGAAACTGTGTCCATCACTTGGGGATGCCGCCACCGTCTTAATTTTCGAAGGCATCGTTGCCGCGATACGCTTAGCTTATATTAAGCTCGCAGCTACGTTCAGCGAACCTTTGAAAAAGAAAGCGAACTCACAGGATGCGAAGTGTCTAGAATGAGCAAGGAAGCAAAGAGGCTCGCTGAGGTCAAGGCTTTCAACAAGTGGAGCCTCAGTGACATCGAGGTCGCAGACATCAGTCTCCAGAGATATCTGAGCACAAGAGCAATGTTTGTTCCTCACAGCAGCGGTCGTCATGAACACCAGAAATTCAGAAAATCAACCGTCAACATAGTCGAACGCCTCGTCAACAACATGATGCGTCACGGCAAGGTCGGCGGCAAGAAAGCCAAAGCCGTCAGCATCGTTCGCAACGCTTTCGAGATTATTGAACTGAAAACGAAGAAGAATCCTGTTGAGGTGCTCGTCAGGGCAGTGGAGAATGTTGCTCCCGCCGAGGATGTGACACGGGTCGCCTACGGTGGAATAGTATATCCGATCTCAGTTGATATCGCTCCACAACGGCGGATAGATTTGACAATGCGATTCATAACCGATGGTGCGCGGCAAGCAGCGTACGGTAATCCGCGAACCATTGACGAATGCTTGGCTGAGGAGATTGTTAATGCTGCAGCTCGCGACAATCGCAGCTACGCTGTTCGAAAGCGTGACGAGATGGAACGCGTCGCGTTGGCCTCACGATAGAGCAACTGAGCTGAACTTCTCTTCGTTTCATTTTCGTGAATGATTGTTCGGAGTAGTTTTCTCGCTCTAGGCGCATGTTCCGACAAGAGTTTGAGAGATTCATCGATTCTGGTTTCGGAAACGGCCGGGATCGTGTCGAACCCTTAAATAGATGAGATCGATTCTACTCTACAAATCTAATACGGGAACGGATGGATGATTTCGTGTCGGCAAAGAAGCCTCACTTGAACCTGATCATCATCGGTCACGTCGACCATGGAAAGAGTACAATGACTGGTCACCTGCTATACGCGACCGGTAACATCGATGATAAGACCATCAAGAAGTACGCTGATGAGTCAAACAAACTGGGCGTAGGCGAGACCTTCAAGTTCGCTTGGGTCCTTGACACACTCAAAGAAGAAAGAGAAAGAGGCGTCACCATAGATCTTAGATTTGAGAAGTTCGAGACGCCAAAGATATTCTTCACAATCATAGACGCGCCAGGTCACCGAGATTTCATCAAGAACATGATCACCGGCACAAGTCAAGCAGATGCCGCGATCCTCGTTGTCTCGGGTAAGAAGGGAGAGTTCGAAGTCGGTGTCGGCCCAGGAGGTCAGACACGCGAGCACGCATACCTCGCAAGAACCCTTGGAGTCGCCCAACTTGCAGTCGCCATCAACAAGATGGACGACGCCTCTATCAATTGGGGTCAGGAACGTTTCGAAGAATGTAAGAAAGAAGTCAGCGACCTGCTGAAAGTTGTTGGATACGATCCATCCAAGATTACGATCATTCCAGTCTCAGGCTGGACCGGGGACAATCTGGCGAAGCCGAGCGAGAAGATGCCATGGTACAAAGGACCAACACTCCTTGCGACTCTGGATACCTTCACGGAACCGCCGAAGCCACTCGACAAGCCGCTCCGCATTCCTGTCCAAGACGTTTACACGATCACTGGAGTTGGAACCGTTCCCGTCGGAAGAGTAGAGACCGGCGTAATGAAGACCGGTGATAGTCTAATCTTCATGCCCTCCGGCGTGAAGGGTGAGTGTAAAGACATCGAGACACACCACGAGAAGATTCCGCAGGCAATTCCAGGCGACAACATCGGATTCAACGTACGAGGAATCACAAAGACAGACGTTCATCGAGGCGACGTGGTCGGAAAGACCGACGCACCACCGACCGTTGCAAAAGAATTCATTGGCAGAATCATAGTCGTCTTCCACCCAACAGCGATCGCAGCAGGCTACACCCCAGTAATGCACACTCACACAGCCACGATGGCCGTCACATTCACAGAACTATTGCAGAAGATCGACGCACGAACCGGGCAAATTGTTGAAGAGAAGCCGTCGTTCCTCAAAACCGGTGACTCTGCACTCGTCAAGCTACGCCCTGTAAGGCCACTACCGATCGAGTCCTACTCCGAAATTCCGCAACTGGGAAGATTCGCGATCCGCGACATGGGCAGCACAGTCGCAGTCGGCGTCGTCGCACAGATCACAGAGAAAGCATAAACGCAAACTCTGAACCTTTATAGGCCTCAGCTGTTCTTGCTGTGTTTCCGGTTAGCGTGGAGGATAGACCCCAATGGTTAACAAAGCCCGCATCAGGTTGTCTGGCACGAACCCTCAGGGGCTAGACTCGATCTGTGGAGAAATCACTAAGATCGCTGAAAAGACCGGCGTGAAACTCCGCGGCCCGATACCGCTTCCAACGAAGAAACTGAACGTGCCAACTCGTAAGAGTCCCTGTGGCCAAGGCACAAACACGTGGGACAAGTGGGAGATGCGAATCCATAAGCGCCTAATCGACGTAGACCCGAACGAGAGATTTCTCAAGCGCTTGATGCGCATACGAACACCCGAAGACGTTTTTATCGAGATCGAACTCCTCTAACGACGCTCGCGGTTTTCATCCAATTCTTGTCAGGATACTGTTCCGCTCGAATGGACAACTGTCACGGTAGCGGTAAGCCTTTAGCTGAAGAATGCAGATCGCTCGTGTCAATGAAACGCGGGGGTCCCAGAGCCAGGTCAACATGCGTCTGGCTAGATGGGCGGGTCGCGTCCTGACCACGCGCGCCACACTCAAGACCAAGCCCACAGCGCGGGTGAGTCATCCCGTGGCGTAGGCCTTCGTGGGTTCGAATCCCACCCCCCGCACTTTGAGCTCCACCCACCGCATCGGATCTCGATATACCCAGGAAATCGAACCCCACGTGCTCAGCGAAATCCTCCAGCTCGCCTTCTGGATGCAAAAACAGAATACAGAAACTCTACAATCCAAACCTGGGTCCGAGCCCTAAAGGCCTCGCGAGAAAAACAAACCTTCTAGACCCAGAGTCCGTCAAATCCTACCTAGTAACGTCGAACCAGGCGAGAACCGCAAAACAAAGCTCCTGGAAGACGCATCACGTTTCTACGCTCACCTGATGATTCCATTCAACAGACCCCGATACAAACGGATTGAGACGTTACCATTCATTCCACAGCCACAAGTATTGGGTCACTTTTTATAGACGTCTTGGCTCTTGCGCGGACGGTATACTGGAGATCTTACCTGCGTGGATGACGGGAGGGCTGTCGTGGCTCGTGCCGATTATCGCGGCGAGTATTATCTTTCGTATAACTAGAGAATAGGGACGGTGGAATGCAAATATGGGTTATGAGAATCGACGGTCTGGTCCCCCGAGGCAAATGACGAAAGTCAAATGCGCCGACTGCGGCGCAGATACGGAAGTACCGTTTGTGCCTACTGCGGGCAAACCAGTCTACTGTAGAGAATGCTACCAGAAGCACCGCAGGTACTAGGCAAACAGCCTAGAACCGATATTGACCAGAATTTCCTCAATTTTTTCTTATCTATCTCCAAACGTGCATCCTGAACGTCGCAATCGTTTTTGTGAGACCGTCGAAGAAACCTGAGACCTGAAAACCCATCAAGCTAGTCTTCAGGCTAACCTAGTCATGACTCACTTAGCTTCGTCTCTAACCGCGTAACCCTCCAGATTTTTCAATGAAACGGCCGCACTGCAAAGCGCCAGAACCATCGTCCTTGTTTCATTCGGCCAAGATGAGTCGGGTGCGTCCTTTCGTTCGCGCTCACGCGTTGTACGCTCTAACGTGGATCCGCATCCACTGAGGGTAGTTATCCGTGAGTGTGGATTGGCAGAAGTCTAGTGTCCATTGAACTTGGTAGTGGCATCTCTGGCAGAGCGCAGCTAGATTCCACGGTAGAAGATTGCACTTGTTGCCGTCTAGTGGAGGACCGCTAGCATGGTGCTTGATCACATCCTCCACAGAGGGGTCGCTTTCCGGGAAAGAGGTGCCGCTTTGAGATTTCTCATTCTGAGAAAGGCGGGATACGATCTCTCATGCTAGGAGTCGCTCGTGGAGATGTGTCCAAGAAGGCGCTTGAGTCATTAAGATCCAAAGTTTGAAGTCGAAATAGCGAATCGATCTAATTCTCCGACAGGCTACCGGCGTGTCCGCAGAAATCCACGTATTCAAAATGCAAGATATGTCGTGGCGTCGCCAGTCTGGCGCCCTGTGAATCTCGCACAGCAGAGTTGCTATTTCAGTTGTTTGGACGCATTGTTGACATAGGTCGGGAATGTCCAATCAACGCGACGCTTCAGGGTGAGGCCGAGTTTGTGATAAAGACTGCTGGTGAACATTTCGTCGAGAAGTATCTTGGCCTCTCGACCTAGCAAGTCTCCTAGAGCTCCATCGAAATGTTTGAGGTTTGCGGGTATGTCTTCATGTCCAAGCTGCCAACGATTCTTCACGCGCGTGTAGATCAACTGTCTCGTTTCAGCGCCGAGCGTGCGGAGCTGTATCTATTATGGCCATTTGCAGGTCTTTAACGGTCTATTCACAACGGTATTCCTGAGCCAAGGAGTCATGACTCAGGTTTTCGTTGCTGTATCCAGTTCCCTTGCTCTGGACCGGATGAAATCGGCGACCTTCTCTTCACTGTACTTCGCTGCTTGCTCTTGCTTCTTCAGATGCTCCGCCACTTTGTCCAGGAGTTCTTGGCTTTTGAAGGGTTTCGTCAAGTATCCATCGGCGCCATCGTTGACAGCGTTGATCGCTGTTTCGATGGATGGGTAACCTGTGACAATGATCTTGACCGTTTTCGGGACAGTTTCCTTCATCGCTGTCAGGAGTTCTACGCCTTCCATGTCGGGTAGTCGTATGTCGATGATAGCGAGATTGTAGAAATTCGCGGTGCTGGCTGCTATGGCTTCCTTTCCGGTTTCAGCGGTATCGACAACGTATCCTTCCCGCCGGAGTAGGGTGGACATTGACTCTCTTATGGTTTCATCGTCGTCAATAACTAGAATTCGAGGCTTCCCGGTCAAGACATTTCATGCCTCTGCCTTTACTATTTTCGGTAGGTTGACAATAAACGTTGACCCTTTTCCGGGGGTGCTTTCGACGGAGATTGTGCCCCGATGGGCTTCGACTATGCGTTTGCAGGCTGGTAAGCCCAATCCAATTCCCCTGGATTTGGTTGTGAAGAGAGGCTCCCAGATCTGTTTCATAACCTCCGCTGTCATGCCTGCTCCTGTGTCTGAGAACATCAGTTCCACGTTAGAGTTGGATTGCTTGGTCGTAACGGTGAGGGTGCCTCCCTCGGGCATTGCTTCAATAGCATTCGTGATGATGTTGAGGAACACTCTTGTGATCTTTTGCCTGTCAACCATGATTCTTAGATTGCTATCGGTTAGGTTGAGCACTCGCACATTTTCTGGGACTCTGGCGAGCGATAGCGCTTCAGACGTCAACGAATTCAAATCGGTCTCGGTCGTTTCCAGTCTCATCTCCCTTGAATAGTCCAGGAGGCCTGCGATGATGCTTTCTGAGCGTTCAATCCCCTTTTCAATTGTTGAGAGCATCCTTCTTGTTTCCTCGTCGGGGGACGGTTCCAGTTTCTTCTTGAGTATGTACGTGGCTGTGGAGATTCCTTGAAGCGGGTTCCTTAGGTCGTGTCCAATTATGGCTGCAGTTTCGCCGATGGTCGCCATGCGTCGAGATATGGTGAGTTCTTGCTCGACTCGTTTTCGGTCGGTAATGTCTATCGCAATCGCTCTCACGCCTACAGCTCTGCCTTTCTGCGTGATGCGAGTCGAATGCATGAGGACCGGGAAAGTGGTGCTGTCTTTTCTCATCGCAGTGTGTTCATGGGGAGGCAAGGCTTCACCTGCCACCGTTCGTCGGAGGTGCTCCAGCATCGCGTCCTCGCTCCTGCGGAGCAAACAGTTGCAACTGGTTCAAGTTCTTCTTGATGTCATCATCATTGTAGCCGATCAGCGAAAGTCCGGTACGGTTCATGAATGTGAGGTTTCCATTCGCGTCAGTCTCATAGATGATTCCAGGGAGCAGTTCAGCTAGTTCTCGAAATCTCTTCTCGCTTTCCGAGAGCCCTCTAGTCCGTTCCTTAACGAGTTCTTCCAGATGCTCCGAGTAGGCTCTCAATTGACCTTCACTCTTTTGCAGCTGTTCAAGTGTTCCTGCCAGTGCCGCTTCTGCCTTCTTGCGTTCGCCGACCTCTCGGTCGACATCACCTCCAATTCCACGGGCCATTTTCCAGACAATCACAATCATACCAGCCAATGATCCCAGCAGTGCTAAAGATCCCAACAAAGCCGCGCCTGCGATATCCCGAGCAATCAAAGCCTGAAACATAACGAAAAGAACCAGAATCAAGGATGTGGTCGGAAGAAATGCCCGCGAGAGTCGAGCCCTCACCGAATCTTCAGTCAGCTCATGCGTGGGCCAACAGTCCGGCCCAGCAGACGCCCAGATTCCCATTCCCAAGAACAGGAAGGCGAGCGCGGCGGGAAACGCAACCGGTCTAATGGAGCTTCCGTACAGCAGAGGAGCATTGTAAACGTAGCCGACAGTCATCACGAACCCAATGAAACCGACGAACATGCCACACACAGCAACGCAGCTTCTCACCAACCTCCTTGGAGTCGAGACTAGCAGGATGAGGGCGAGAGCGCCCAGGAGAAGCAAGGCTGCAGCAATTGGAGATATGTTGACAATCGGGTATCCTCTGAGGCTCTCGAAGTTCGAGAAAAACGATGCCTCGATGTCAAGCCCCACATCAGTCAGGAAATGCATCAGAATCACAGAGCTCACTATTGCCACAAAAAGCGCACCAACTCCTGCTCCAACTCGAATCCAGGGAAAATTCGGTCTCCAATCATACAAGAAATACGACACACACAGCAACAAGGAGAACAGTGATCGCGAACGGAGCCATTGGAAGATATCCAGGCAAGATCTGTGCGAAGACAAGTTGACCTGTGATCCAACCTAGACCTGCAATCACACTGATTCCCGTAACGATGACAAAACCGATTGTTGCAACAAGAGGCAACTTCGATCCAGTATTGGACACACCCTGAGACACCTGAATCCCCATCCTCGAATGTCTAACATCTCTCGTGCTTATCGAGCAAATAACATAGAGGAACCGGTTCAATGACAATTCGAATTGTGCCTATCACGAGAATCGAAATCTGAGGTACGTGCGATCTATCGAATCACGATCCGAGTAGTTGTCTGTCTTCAATTCTTGGTCTTTCGGGTTTCTTCCTGCTTCACGCGCGATTCGATGTATTCTGCGACCTTCTGTTCACTGTACCGTTGTGCCTCATCCTGCTTCTTCAAATGCTCCTTGATATTTCTGGAGGAATTCGTCCGTGTCCATTATTGGTTTGACCACGTAGCCGTCCGCGCTCATGTTGACAGCATCCTTAGCGTTCTCCAGCGACGGGTAGCCTGTGACGATTATCTTCACCATTTTGGGAATAGTCTCTCGCATCGTGGTGAGGAGTTGTGTGCCTTCCATATCCGGAAGGCGGATGTCAATCAACGCGAGATTGTAGAAGTTTGCGTTGGATTTCTCGATCGCTTCTTTTCCTGTCACTGCGGTGTCCACATTGTAGCCTTCAAGTTCGAGGATTGCTTTGAAGTTCTTCCGGACGACCTCGTCATCGTCGATTACTAGAATACGTTTCTTCTCCAAGTTGTCACCCCCATCATGGCTTGATAAGCGGCACCTTGACCGTGAACGTGGAACCTTCTCCAGGCTTGCTTTCGACGGTTATTCTGCCGTTGTGCGCTTCCACCAGGCGCTTGCAGACGGGCAATCCGAGTCCTTGTCCCTTCGCCTTTGTGGTGAAGAACGGATTGAACAGCTTATCCATGTTCTCTTCCGGTATACCCATGCCCGTGTCTTTGAATGCAATGAACAGGAATTCATCCGTTCCGTACACGTCTATTCCCAATTCTCCTCCGTCCGGCATGGCTTGTATGGCGTTCGTGATCAAGTTCGTGAAGATCCTCCTCAATATGAATTGGTCGACCATCACGGTCTGCAATGCTTCATCGACCATGAATGAGACCTTGATGTTCTGCGGGATATGTATCGTCGATAATGTAGTTTTGAAAAGTGATCCCATTTGAACTGGTTTGGGTTCTGGCCTAAATGGTGTGGCGTAGTCCTGTAGGTCGGAGACGATCTTATTCATGTAATACGCCTCGCTCTCAATCGTCTCCAACATCTCGACTAAACTCGGCTTCACCGCGGTTTCCCTGCTGGGCTCAGGCAGACTTTCCAGCTCTCTCTTCGCAAGATATAGTGGTGCTGACTATGGCTTGAAGCGGATTACGCAAGTCATGTCCAACCATCGCCGCTGTTTCTCCGATTGTGACAAACCGTTGAGATTTGACAAGCTCCGCCTCCATCCGTTTCCGGTCGGTGACATCTGTCCAGTAACCAATAACCTCCATGGGTCTGCCCGCGGCATCACGAATCAGCTTCGCTTCTTCACGTATCCACCGATAGGTTCCGTCCTTGTGCAGAAACCGATACTCAACGGTAAACTGTCCTTCCTTCCAGAGGCGAGGCATTCCCGCCAGAACGTGGCGTCTGTCTTCAGGGAGAATATGGTGCTCCCAGAATTCGGGATGATCAATGAAATCCTGAGGCTCAAAACCAAGCATCGAAACGACCCTCTCGCTCAAGTAAGTTAGGACAAAATCGGAGCGGTCTGGAAGAGGTTTGCCCGAGTAGATTACAGCAGGGTTCGACTTGACCGCGTAATCCAGTCGTTCTCTTGCTGCGTGAATCTCTTCCTCCGCCCGTTTGTGGTCAGTGATGTCTATGGCAATTCCTCTTAGGCCAACAGTTTTGCCTTCACGGAGAACTGCTGTGGTGTGTATGATTGCAGGAAATGTGCTGCCGTCTTTCCGTTGTACTCGGTACTCTGTGCCGCTTGATCTCTCACCACCCAGCGCTCCCATGATGCGGTCTCGAGCTTTGGCCTGCTCCTCCGGGGGGAACATCTGTAGTGCATTGAGACCTCTGTCAAGATCTTCTTGCGTATAGCCAGTGATGGCGAATCCGGTTTGATTTTCAAAGGTGAGATTGCCTGTCTCGTTTGTCTCGAACACGATCTGGGGCAGGAGGTCGGCTAACTCTCTGAACCTTCTCTCGCTCTCCGTCAGTTTGCCGGTTCTCTCCGCAACGAGCCCCTCCAACTGTGTAGAATAGCGCCGAAGCTCCTCCTCCATTCGCTTGCGTTCAGTGATGTCACGTGAGCCGATTACGCTCCCCACCATCTCGCCGTTCTTATCACGAACAAAATTGGCAAGGTTCTCAAGCCAGACATAGTGGCCATCAGCATGTCTGTAACGACACTCAAACCTTCCACCCGTCAACAAGCGGCCGCTGGAGATGGCTCTCCGGACAGTCTCTGTCACGATGTCAATGTCTTCAGGATGTATGAAGTCAAACAGAGACTTGCCTACCATGTCCTCAGGATCGTATCCCAAAACAGACTTGTGTGACTGGCTGGCATACTTGCAGATTCCCTGAAGATCAGTCTCAACCACCATGTCCAACATATTGTCAGTGATTCGCCGCAAACGTACCTCGCTCGCCCCGAGCTCCTCCTCCAAGCGTTTGCGTTCGGTGATATCTACGTGGGTTCCGATCATTCGGAGTGCTTGACCATTCGCGTCTCGGACGCTTGCTTTTCCTCGTCCTAGAATCCATTTCCAATCACCGCTCTTGGTTCTCATTCGGAATTCTATCTTGAAAGTTCGGGATCCGATTCTCAATGCAGTCTTGGTTGCTTCGCAAAGCCTGATCCCGATCGTCAGGATGAATGAGATTCAACCAAGTTGTCCTTGAGGCCTGGAAGTTCATCAGGCTCATAACCAAGCATCCGATAGTAAGCTGGACTAAAGTACATCTCACCAGTCTCCACGTTCCAATCCCACAAACCATCACTCGTCGCCTCCATCGCCTCACGGAAACGTTCCTCGCTCTCTTGAAGTGGCTTGTCTTCAGAAGTCGGAGCGGCAGAATGTGGTTGGGCTCGCTTACCTTTTCTTCTTATTTGTCCTTTTTCCGTTTTCTGTCGCTTCTTCAAAGTCTTCTCATACCCTAAGGCCTATACGTGAACTGGAGTTGACTTTGAAGAAGCCGTCCTTGCGTGGTCAAGATATTCAATCAACGTCCATTCCGGACGCGGTGTGAAGTGCAAGTTGAGTCTCTGGTAGAGGTTCTTGGCGATGAGTTTCTCAACCGTCTTTGCATTTACCCCGAGCACGCTCTCCATCGCTTTATGGAAAGCTTCAAGTCGTTCAGGAATCTCTGTACGTTTGAGTGCGTGATGATTCTCAATCTGTCCGTAGATAGTTTGTCTTACAATCTCGCCCAGCACCATCAGTCCGTAATCAACAGCTTCAATCAATGCCT
The DNA here is from genome assembly GCA_963706285.1 of Candidatus Bathyarchaeota archaeon. Classification (GTDB taxonomy): domain Archaea; phylum Thermoproteota; class Bathyarchaeia; order 40CM-2-53-6; family 40CM-2-53-6; genus CAVPLU01. The sequence goes on along the minus strand of CAVPLU010000013.1, from coordinate 85,747 downwards.
CCCTGAACTGTGCAGGTTCACTCACGAATTGTCCGCTGCCAGAATTCGACCCGGCAAATGATGAATTGCCTTCTTGCGTGGCATAAGGGTTGGGCTGGTCGTACAAAGAAATATGTCAATACAAAGGATTTCGAGCGCCTTGTTCCTGTTCAGAGGTGCACACGAGAATACTGACGATGAATCTCCTAGAGCCAAGTCGAAAAAACGTGCTCAGCGTTGTCTTACCTGTTCCTATGTCTTCTTTTGGCGTCATTGTCGTGGAGCAAGCGACGCATTGGTGTAGCGCCTGAACTCATTTCGGCAACGACACGATCCTTTCTCATGCAGTAGACAGTATTCTGTCAACTCACATGCAATCCAACCGACGCAATCGCGTCAGCAATGCGGTCGCAGGCGGCAATCTTTATCGAGAGGGAATCCAACGCCAACTTTCAGGCAGTAGTGTTTGCTCCGCACAGAAGAGCTGCGCCTGGCGAATCTCGAAGCAAAAGCGTTTCGCAGTTTGCTACTTGAGTCCATTGATGATGCCATACGTGGAGTCTTAGGAGATAGGCCACTGGAGGTTATGTTCCCCTGCCTAGAGAAGAGCTTCAATGTCAGGCGTGAAGAGATTCCAGACCGTTTGGATGATTTTCAGACCGCGTTAGGGAAGATGTTTGGCAAAGGTGCTCCGGTACTGGCCCGGATGATCGCGCGTAACCTATGCAATAAGATTGGGGGTTGTTCGTTTCCTGAACGGAGCGACTTGAGCTTGAAGTTGTACGTGGAAAACTGCAAACGCCGATACGAAGAGGAGTCTTGACCCGAGTTGAGCGAAGGAAATGAGCTACTGAGCAGGTTGCTTTCTTCGGAGGTTAAAGCAGACCTCCTCGTCTTGTTCCACAAGAATCCAGGAATCATGGATACTATGGATGGCGTGGCCCGTAGGATAGGAAGGACGGCTAACGTGGTAGAGTCGGATGTAGAAGACTTGGTGAAACTAGGTCTCCTAAGAAAGAAACGAATCGGCAAGATTGAAGTCGTTCTCTTGAACCGTGAAGTTGACAAGAAAATTCAGGATAGTATTGTGGAACACATGAAGGGATTGGAGAAAGGATAGGAGATTAACGAAGATGGAACGTATCAAGACAGGAATACTTGAACTCGACGAGATGCTCAAGGGGTGGATTCATGCCAGGAGATGCCGTCCTGATCGCGGGAAGCGCCGGGTCAGGAAAGACAACTCTTGCACTGCAGTACTTGGTGAACGGGGTAACTCAATTTGGTGACAGGGGGATCTACGTGACCTTCGAGGAACTTCCCAATCAGATCTATCGTGATGCCAAGAGCTTTGGCTGGGATCTACGGAAGTTAGAGGAGGAAAACAAGTTCAGGTTGATATGCACGTCTCCAAATCTACTCATGCAAACCGAAGGAGGAGAAAACATACTTGACGAGTCGATCAAGGAGATTCAGCCTCAGAGAATAGTAATCGACTCGCTAAGCCACCTTCAAATGTACGTTCCCGAGAGCGACCTCAGAAAGGAAACCTATCGATTGATCATGTATCTCAAGACCAAGCGACTCAAGCTCAGTACTCACATGGGAGTCGCCACAAATAGTTGGACAATCGCTTTCAGTGACAGAAGCCGGGATGAGTTTTCTCGTAGACGGCATAATTCTTCTACGATACGTCGAGATCGAGTCCTCCATGCGCAAAGCGCTGGTCATATTGAAGCTTAGAGGAAGTGACCATAGCAAAGAGCTGAGGGAGTTTGCGATTACGTCACAGGGTATCAAGGTAGCCGCGCCCTTTGCCCAATATGAAGGCATTGTCACTGGTGCTCCCAGGAAGTCGATGACGAACGGGTTCATGTAAGCCTCTAACCAACGCTAGAGAAAGTTCTTGTCCGGGAACGAGGAATGCCTGAGACAGTGTGCCCCACTGGTGAATCGGATTTCTGACGGGCATGTTTCAACTGAATTTTCCAGAATTCATTGTAAATGAAACGTTTCAAGACAGAGTGCCGGCAGACTTGCCGGAGTCACGCTTGGATTAACCAGTCGCAAGCCTCCTACGCTCGCAAGAACTGGAGAAAGCCACAGCAATCTGCCTAACTTGCTTAGGGGTCGGGCCTACAATATGCGTGGCCGTCTCGAGAGTGGCCTGAAACTGCAAGTCCTTGATGCTTTCGTAGTCCATGCCGAATTTCTCACACAGTCTTCTCAAAACTGGTTTCTCTACCGCCGGGGCACTTTCTTTGAACATGTTTGTCTTTGTATGTTGCGTCTGTGTCGATCGTGAGCTCGATCTGCAATCTCGTGGTCAACGATGGCCAACCATTCACATCAAAACCTCACAAACAAGAAAGAAGAAATGGTCTACGCTAGCGAGATTTTCATGAGGACACATCAATGCTGATTGTTAATGCTCGCATGGGCGATTTTGCCTCCAAGTACTCAAGAATATTCAAACTCAATGCCGAACCCAATAGGTGAGGAATGGAAACCCCTTGGTCCATCGTGAAGATGGGGGAAGAAAGGACGCTGACGTAGACGCGATCAGCCAAGCCATCGCTGGACTACCCCCGTCGTCTCGGCGCGACGTTCTAGTGAGACTAAGCAGAGGACTTGGTGCAGGTGCGCTACTCAGTCTACTGCTTGCCTTTGAAGACACTAAACCCAGCCGTGCCATGACACTCTACGATAACCCCGATAAGATCGAACTAGGCGCCCTTCTTCTCAAAGAGGATTCCCTTGCCAACACGCTTGCCATCATGGACATTACGGGTGCATCATACAGGGATCTCAAGCTTGCCAACCTAACTGCTACAGGAAACGTTGACGGCGTAGACATCTCCGCAGAAACCATCCGAATGAAGAATGTGCAATCCACTGGATTGTTGACTGGTGGGACGCTTTCAATTAATGCTGACCCCACCAAATTCGACATAGCTGCTGGTTCAGGCATTTTCGTGAATAATTACACGGATGTTAATGCGCCAGTTCGAACGACACTCAATTGGCCAGCTATGACTGCCATAGCGGTTCCTAATCTGGCAACGGCTGATAAGACGTATGTGAGCATTAATGCTGCCGGAGCCGTGATGCAACAAACCAGTGAATTAACTGCTTCCGAGCGGAGAGACCTGGTTGAATTAGGGCAGTTGCAACATCCGCTGCACACGGTACTCGAAGGCATTCTAGGTCACAGCTACGTCGCATACGATACTGGAATGCAGTTCACCGATTTCGCTGAAGCATTAGGCTCATTCAACATTGACGGGAACGTTTTTGGACCGAACGGCGCGAACCTCTTTGTCGATAAGACGGCTGGTAGAACGTTCTCGATTGGATCAGGATACGTACAGGATAGACGAAGTCCAAACATCCACACAGACAATGCCGTAACGATTGTTTGGAACATATACAGTTACCAGAGTGCCACTCCGGGCGTATGGACTCATACATCAAAATCCCAGAGCATAGACCCAGAACATTACGATGATGGTACTGGCACTCTACATGCTGTGACTGCTGGCAAATTCACGCTTCAACAAATATTCTTCGACCCTGAGGTTGCTATTGGCCTGATTCATTATGGACAGACAGAGTATGCTAGTATGGCGGCGGCCCAAGCGGATGTTCTCAAGGCTGTCAATATTGGTCCCTTCACCACTTTGATGACTTTTCGTGGTTGGCTAATCGTTCAGCAGGGCACCACGGCACTCAATGATCCTTTGAAAGCGAAGTTCATCACGTCTGGAAAGCTCGGGATAACCACGGTCCTATCCGGTACAGGTGTGGGTGAATCAAACACGGCATCCAATGCGGGCACAGCAGGAATCGGCATCTACAAGCAGAAGTCTTGGCGTCGATCTTCAACTCAAGAACATCAAAGCTGCATCCACGAAACTTACGGTGGTTGATACTCCCGCAACCAATACGGTTGACATTGACGCGGTTCCTGATCAGATTCTTGGGATTGAGACGGCTGATTATCTTCCTCGTCCTGAAGGTCCGACTGCCGCACAGATTACGCGGGCTGATCAGACAAACTTTGACGGCGCATCCTACATCATTAATCGACCAGTGACTTTCAATCGGATAGTATTCAGAACCACTGGGACGGGGTCAGGCACTGCGAGGCTGTTGATCTATCAGGCAACTGACGGAAAGAGCGGCGTGGCAAATCTGGTTGCCACCTGTACAGCGATAGCGATGACGGGGGCGGCTACCTACACGGTTGCGCCTAGCCAAGGGTCAGTGACTCTGAAGCGCGGTTTGATCTACATTCTCTGGGGGAGGGATAGCGCTTCAGGTAGTTTCACGGCGAGGACGTATGGAACTCAGACTTACGACCTAATCAATACCAATGTTGAAGCTGGCACTCATCCAACGATGTTCACGACTGCGATAGCGGCTAATACGAGTCCTGCCACCTTCGATCCATTGACTCAGGCGACTGCCGCCAGCGTTGACACGGCACTAGTGGTAAGGCTCAAGACAGTATGAGAGACGTAAGTGGTGTTGGCGATAGTCGGTTTTGAATCGCTGAAATACGGCGATAGTCGGCGTGTTCTTCATGTGGGTGCCAAAGAAGCTGTCAGAGTTTGTTCGTTCACTCGGAGAAACCCGCAGAATCATCCGCGAGGCTGACCATCCAAAAGATGAAGACTGATGCGCTGTTTTGCCCACCTTGTAGTTCTTACCATGATCGCGACCATCTTTCTACCTTTGGCGGGAGGCTCGGTCGTAGTTCCACAATACCTGAGTTTGAACTACTCTCGCCAAGTAGGCTTGCAGTGGAATAATGGTACAGTCCGTTTCCTCAACACGTATACGTTGTCTGGCCCGTTGGTGCTTCCGAAGCAAACCCAACCTCCCGAGGTTTTCCTAAATCTGACCGGGAGAACCGACTTACTGCCGAACAAACAGATGACATTTCTTGCGTGGAACCGCACTAGCACAGGAACAATTCCGATTACGTTCCAGACTGGGACCGTTTCCCCGTCCTTCGTCGTGAACGCACTCAACTACTCGTACGCGAATACCAACATGACGCTCTACACCCAGTTGAGCAACCAAACGGTCACAGTAGACTTCAATACGTTAGGCACATCGGGAATCAAGATTCTCAAAGCGACCACCCCCATAATCGCTACAACCTATGCGCCAAGTGCAAAGCAACTCACGATCCAGACGGGAGGAACTGGAATATTGCAGCTGTCAAGCGTCGAAGGCAAACCAATAGCTGTGAGCCTTGATGGCGTATCAAAAGTGGAGGGTGCAGGATGGCAATGGAACGCTGCGAGCGGCGTACTGACCTTGACTGGCGGATCGGTTTGGATAGTGAGTTGGACGACAAGCACGACAACGAGCGTAACAACCACGATTGCTGGGACTACAACTGTGACTAGTTCGGGTTACGTGACACTATCTGGTACGACCACAACGCGTGACGCGACTATTACCCGCACGGCAACCAGTGTGAGCACCGAAATCGTGATACTCACGCTCGAAACGAGAAGCCTCACAACTAGCACAACGACTACTAGCGCACAGTCCTTCAAGCCTCTGTCTCCGCCTTTGAATTTGAATTGCGTGATTGCTACTGCCGCGTACGCTTCAGACCAAGCGCCAGAGGTCGTCTACATGCGCTACGTACGCGACAACCTGATAGGCTCAACACCGACGGGAAGAGTCCTCGTTGAGGCATTCAACGGCTTCTACTATTCATGGAGCCCGTGGCTGGCTGAAGCCATATCAGCAAGCGTTCTTCTACGAGCAGTCTTCCGCGTCCTGTTGCTGCCCCTGATAGGGATAGTTCATGCTACGGCTCTGATATTCGCAGCCATAGGCACTATGACAGGAAGCGCTGACGTGGCTTCGGTGATCGCCTTCCTAGCCGCCGCATCCATGACCATAGTGGTCTATGTCGCCTTACCAGTGCTAGGCTTGGCGAAGCTGAAAGATACGATTCGAGCACGACAAATTTCGACTCCGGATACATAGCAGCTGCAATTCTTCTTCGGTAGTTAGCAGATCCTTCGATAAGAAGAGCAAGGAAATCGGATGGAACATTCATAGGTATGAGCTCAACGAAGCGAAGGTCACGGAATTCGAGTTGAACCCGCGGTTCAATGCCCTCTCCGTGCTTAGACCAGACACGCCAGGCCAGGGCTACCATGTCGAACCTTCTGTTCAGCGCTCTCTCCCTGCGCCGAGTCTTCTTGTTCGCGTTTCGACTTGATGAGGGTGCTAATGCGATCAAGGGTGACTCCCACCTCGCACGCGAATTCCATGAAACTGCTCTATGAACAGAGATGAGAAATACTGGCCTGTGAGCCAGAGGCCAACACTCGTTCATGGGGGAGCTAGTCACTGTGTGATGTTGCTGAGGATGTCTTTTTCCGGTAGGATGGCTCTCACCAGAATGCCTGCACTTGGGTGACACATCTCCTATCCCGATCCTACATCATTACTTCATTGAAGTAGTGATTCATTCATGGAGCTCTTGGGCGATTCAAAGCTGACTAGCAAGTTTCAGGCAACCGTCCCAAAACGTGTCAGAGACATTCTCAAACTGGATAATGGTGATCGATTAGTATTCGCCAGCGACGATGGCCAAATCGTCGTGAAGAAGGGAAGGATCAAGGTAGAAGCATAATGGAGGTTCCATGGCTTGACTGAACGGAGACTGTTGGCAGAGAAGCTCGAGAGCTCCGAGATGCGTTTCAGAGATCTGAGTCGTTGTAGGTATGCTGACGGTCGCTACGTCTGGCTGGTGTCTGCCGGAAGTCCTCTCCTTAACGAAAATGTATCTGAGCTGAGGTGGAGATGTTGAGTCAAGAAAGCTCGAGGAATCTGACCCGAATCGCAAGGCTGAGCATTGTGGTGGCCACCGGTACTTGCCGCGATTGCGATCGTTGGTTGGGCGTCGAATTGGTTCATCGCTTCTATGATCAGTCCTCATCTACGCATTCAAATGGCTCCCAGCACTGCTTTGATGATTCTTCTGTTGTGTGCATCATGGTTCACCTATTCTGATAAGCCCTTGAGCCATCGCCGCCGAATGCTTGCCCGAGGCTGTGCAATTGTTGTTCTAGTCTTCTGTCTCCTAGTACTCATCGAGTTTGTGACTGGAACCCCGCTCGATATTGAGCAGCTGTTCCTGCGTACTGTTTCTGGGTCGGTTTCGCGCCAGCCGGCAGGATGTCTGCAATTGCCGCCATAGGCCTTGTGCTGGCCAGTGCGTCTCTCGTGATGCTGACCCCCTCTTCGGCTAGTGGTGACCGAAGAAACCAACTGGCTGCCATTCTTGCTCTTCTTGTGGGTTCGATTGGCTTCGTGTTAGGGGAAACGCTGATGTATGGAAGTTCGAGCATGCCGGATGTAATGGCGACTGCTATTGCTCTTGATCTCCTAGGCATTGGCGTTTGCATCTCGGCGGGCCCGACATGTTGGCCAGTGCGTATTGTGGTTGGTCAGTCGGTGAAGGCCCAGTTACTTCGGGCGTTCCTTCCACTTACGGTCGCTATTATCTTGTTCCTCGGCTGGTTTGGTGAGGTCGACGTTACATGGACAGGCAACCCTGAACTGACGGCCTCAGTTGTACTACTTCTCGCGCTGGCGACTGTTGTCGTTCTCGCATCAAGAACAGGTCAAACAGTCGGAGAGCGAATTGACGAGGCAAATGATGCACTGCGAGAGAGCGAGGAACGTTTTCGGCGGATCACCGAGAACATGATGGACATGGTTGCACAGACGGATCTTCAGGGAATCTGTGAGTACGCTAGTCCATCATTCAAAACTGTTCTGGGATATGACCCTAAAGATGTGCTGGGCAAATCTCTTTTTGAGCTTGTCCACCCCAATGATCTCGATAACGTGCTAGAAATCGTTCGAAAGGCTCTTGCTACTAGTTCAACTGCAACGTTTGATTACCGTTACAAACATGCTGATGGCCACTATGTCTGGCTTGAGTCTGTCGGTAATCCTGTCTTTGATGAGACGGGCCAGATGACTGGGACCATTCTCGCCACTCGAGACATCACCGAACGTAAGCGAATGCAGACAGATGCTGAAGGAATCCAGAAAGAGGTTCAAGGACATAGAGCGAGCTCAGGCGACTGGATCTGGGAAGTTGACAGGGACGGAAAATTCACGTTTGTCGACTGGAACTGTTGCAGCAGATGCATCGGGTACTCCTCTGAAGAACTCATTGGCAAGACGCCGTTTCGATCTTCATGCCACAGGATGAAGTAGAACGCGTCGCCAAGATTTTCAGGCAGGTTACACTCCGAAAAGAAGAGCATAATTGACTTGGAGAACTGGAACCTCACTAAGAACGGAGAAAGGATCTGCATTCTCACCAACGGCTGTGCCTCATGCTGGATGAGAAAGGTGATCTTCTTGGTTATCGAGGCATCAACAAAGACATCACCAAACGTAGGCTAGCGGAAGAGGCGTTGCGGGAGAGCGAGGAACGCTTCCGCCGAGCGATGGAAGCAACCAGTGATGGGTTATGGGACTGGAACGTGGTTACTGGTGAGATGTACTTTAGTCCAGCTTACTATCGGATGCTCGGCTATGAGCCTGGTGAACTTCCAGACCTTAAGGACACTTGGTTGAATCTCATTCATCCTGACGATCGGGATCAGGCTTTGCGAAGCAACCAAGACTGCATTGAGAATCGGATCCCGAACTTTGCGATAGAATTCCGAATGAGAACCAAGAACGGCGATTGGAAATGGATTCTAGGACGAGGAAAAGCAAGCGCCCGAGACGCGAATGGTCAAGCACTCCGAATGATCGGAACCCATCAGGACATCACCGAACGCAGGCAGGTGGAACGAATGAAGGACCAATTTGTTTCGACGGTAAGTCACGAATTGCGTACGCCACTCACGTCCATTCGAGCCTCGCTGGGCCTTCTGGGCAGTGGTGTAGGTGGAGCGCTGCCTGAGAAAGGGCAACGTATGCTTGAGATCGCGGTCACCAACACCGACAGACTGGTACGCCTCATAAACGATATTCTCGACACCGAAAGACTGGCCTCTGGGAAGACCCCGATGGAAAAGAAACAATGCAGTACAGCACAACTAGTCAAGCAGGCTACGGATGTGATGAAACCAATGGCTGAGAAGGCAGGCATCTCCTTCTCCATCGCAAGCCAGGATGCTGAGTTGTGGGCTGATCCAGATCGAATCGTTCAGGCGCTAACGAATCTCATAAGCAACGCAATCAAATTCTCATCCAAGGGTGGCAGGATATGGGTCGCCGCTGAACGTAAAGAGAATCAAATGCTTTTCCGAGTACAAGATGAAGGACGAGGGATTCCACCCGACAAACTCGGGATACTCTTTGAACGGTTCCAGCAAGTCGACAGCTCAGACGCAAGAGAGAAAGGCGGCTCGGGGCTAGGGCTCTCAATCTCGCGAAGCATCATCGAACAGCACAATGGCAAGATTTGGGTCGAGAGCACAGTCGGCAAAGGCAGCACGTTCTTCTTCACAATTCCACTACAAGAAACACACCCCCTACCTGAACCGAAGGCAATGACTGGAACAGAAAGCACACGTACGGTCCTGATCATAGAAGACGACCTCGATCTAGCCAAGATACTGGCGGCAATGCTGCAACGACACGACATTCAACCCACGCCTCGCACAAACAGGCGAAAAAGGCATCACGCTCAGCAAGCAGATGCATCCCGACCTGATCGTACTGGACTTGGGGCTCCCAGACATGGATGGCTCGGCTGTGGTCGAAGATCTGCGCAAAGACAACATTCTCCGATCGATTCCACTAGTCGTCTACACTGTGAGAGAACTCGACAAGCAGCAGCGGGAGAACCTGAGATTGGGTGAAACGCTTTTCTTTACGAAGAGCCGCATTCCACCAGAACAATTCGAAGAGAAGGTCATCCAATTCATGGAGCGTATTCTCAAAAGCAGGAGTAAGACCAATGTCGAGTAAGAAGATCCTAGTGATCGATGATGAACCGGACATTCGAGAACTCGCTCAGATGAGTCTCGAGATGGTTTCGGGATGGCAAGTCCTCACCGCTGAATCCGGAAACCAAGGCATTGCAAAGGCGAAGCAGGAAAATCCCGATGCAATTCTATTGGACGCAATGATGCCCGACATCGACGGAATAGCGACATTCCATAAACTGCAGGCCGACCCATCGACCAAGCAAATCCCGGTGATCATGTTCACAGCAAAAGTGCAAGCGGCTGACAGAAAGGTATTCGCGGACCTGGGCGTTAGAGATGTCATCGCGAAACCATTCGACCCAGTAAAAATAGGCACCCAAATTGCGGCAATACTAGGTTGGAATGTGTGACCACAACTGGGCGAGCGCAAGCTCCCGACTTCAGTCGAGGAGAGACTCAAGGGAGAGGTTCTCGTTGACTGAAATGCATCAATGGGTTTCTAATTAATCATCCCGGACTGGCAGGTCCATTGGTCAGCTGAGAGCGTAGTTTGGCGATAAGTTCAGAAAGGAGTGGGAGCTGGCCGGGAGTAAGACTATTCTCTGGCTGGAGAAGGGCCTCTATTTGGCTTGCTATCTTGGATCCTTCTGGAAGGCCAATGGAGCCTAATGCACCGGCCAGCTTGTGCGCTGCTGATTCTGCCTTCTCTCGGAGATCGCTATCCAAAGTGGCCGATTCGGCAACTGCATATGCCTCTTCGATCACGCATAGGCGTTCCAAGCAGAGTGGCTTGTAACGTTCCCAGAGCTTCAAGACTCTCTGCATTAGCTCGTACTCTTTTCCTTCTAGCCGATTGGAACCTTCCATCAACGAATTCCAGCTACATGTCGAGCTGTCTTTGGCCGTATATGGTGCGGCGCTCATAGATACTTTGCCGAGACTCCGATGATCCCCACGCGTCTTATACGGAGGCCCAAGAAGGTTGTGACCGAGGGGTGTTTGAACCTCCATGTATTCTCAACTAGCCATCGATCAAATTGTCACATGATGGGTGAGTTGCAGCGGAAGTCATGTTGACCATAACTGGGCGAGCGCAAGCTCCGACTTCAGTCGAGGAGAAGGTCAATCCAGGATAATCTAGGGCTGTTGATTCTGCTCCAGCTTCTGTAGCCTCGTACGGATCCATTCTGCAACTTGATCTTCGCTCATTGTTTCAGTCGCGTACTGTTCTCTCAACTTGCTTTCTACAATCTTGAGTAGCTCTCCTTGATTGATCGGTTTCAACAAGTATCCGTCAGCGCCAAAGTTCACGGAGTCAACTGCGTTCTTTAGAGTGCCATGGGCTGTGATCATTACCTTCATCATTCTTGGCGTCACGCTGTGGAGTTTCCGCAATAGTTCCGTGCCTTCCATATCAGGGAGCTTGATGTCTAGTAAGGCGAGGTTGAAATTCCTGGACCTGGATTTCTCCATTGCTTCTTTTGCTGTAGCGGCTGTTGCAACCGCATAGCCCTTGGATTGTAAGAAATCTCTGAGGGTCTCTAGGATGATCTCATCATCATCTACGATCAGAATGGCTCTTTGCTCCACGCTAGGAACGCCCCTGACACCTAAGGTCAGTGCCTCTTTTCTTGCTTTCTCTCTGCAATGGCGAGTGTGGAACGTGCACTCGTATCAGCATCTCACAGGCTGCAACAACAGCATTTTTCAGATCTTCTGAAGCGAGTTAATGATCGTCGTCTAGCGAAGCAGTTGCAAGGCATGAGACTGAGTCACCACCGCCATAGAACACGTACAATACACCATCTTGGATCATCGCAGCTTCAGGGAACACGACGCGACGGACGAACCCGCTCATTTCGTAGAACTCTTTCGGCTCGAGAATTGGAGTCTTCGATTTCGCGATGATTCTCGAGGGGTTCTCAAGATCTGCTAGGGCGGCTCCTGCTCTGTAGATGAGGCTGTTGTCAACACCATGGTAGATGATCAGCCATCCTTTGGGAGTCTTGATCGGAGGTGGGCCTGCACCCAACTTCTTCTCTTCCCACCATTCTGTTGGTTTCATCAAAGCATGTACGCTGGGATCAGAAAGGTGCTGTAGGCTGTACTGTGTCCAATACTCAGACCGGAGTTGAGGATCTGACATCTTTTCGAACTTGGAGTGATCAATGAAGGCGACTTGCATTGCGGGCTCGATCCTATGAATTAGCACGATCTTGCCATCGATCACCTCAGGAAATAGTACGGCGTCTTTGTCGTCCAGATCAGGCCCTATGACACCAATCTTCTTGAATGTCTTGAGATCACTGCTTGACGCCAGGGCGATCCTTGGGCCTCTCCTCGAATATGCTGTGTACGTCATGTAATACGTCTCGCCGATCTTGGTCACTCTTGGATCCTCGCATCCATGCTCCTCCCACTCGTACTCTGGAGCCATGATAGGATGGTCTGGCCTCTCGATCATTCGCACATCTGAGCTTATCGCACAGTATCCAATGGAGGACGTGTTCTGTGCGCTGAAGGCTCTGTAGAATATGTGGAAGATCCCATCCGCGAAGACCCCGCCAGGGTTCAAGGTTCCCTTCTCTTCCCAGCTTATGCCAGGTCGCGGAGTTATCAGCGGGTTCAATGGGTGCCGCTCAAGTGTTATGTGCTTCATTTCGTCTCGGTGGACGTGCTTTGTGCCTTCGATTGTTCGGATTCCGAGGTCTTTCAGTGTGTTGTAATGCCCTACCTCGTCATCCCTGAGTGATTCAATGAGTTCCTTCAGAACCGATGTTTTCTGTATCCAAATATTTTCGAGGATTCTGTTCGCCCTGTCGATGGCATCCTTCTCGGCATTGACGTGGCGCTGTAGGTGCTCGACGAGTTCCTTTTTGTCCGGCGGAAGCCAATCCTGTCCTTCCAGCACCTCGATGACTGCTTGACATATCTCGATGTGCTTTCTCGAGTCGAGACGCAGAGTATGTAGCAGGTGCATTACGGGGCTGCTCTTTATGTCCCTCACTGTCTCCTCATATAGCCCGACTTTCTCCCCTTCCGATGCAATGTGTTTGCGCAGAAGGTCAATGACTTCCTTCTTGTCCTTGTCTTCCCCTATCTGGAGTCTTGAAGCCATAAGTCGTGCCCGATAGTACGTCGTTGAGGGGCTACGTTGTAAGGTTAGTTATCCGTTGTTTTCAGTAGGTCGCATGCGTGCTGAAGCCTCCCAGGTCGTAAGCGTCTTCTGAATCAAGTGCAGACGGATTCGGTACGAGGATCCGAGGCTATTCCTGGGTCGAATACCAGCCGTGTCGTGTTTTGCGCAACCCGTTGGCGGTCTGGAGGTTCGATTGCTAAACCGGTGAAGCGAGATTGTGACATGCGACGCTCAAGCGTTCATCGCGATGCTGTTCAACGACAGGGGTCTTCCCAATTCTTTGAGGGACTTCGATTCCTTTGCATTGTCAAGCTGTCGTCTGACTTCAGTCAAAAGCGCGAAAGCGCTGAAGGGCTTCATGAAGTGCGCGTCAGCTCCAGCCGCTTTCGTCAAGGTCCTATCAACTTCGCGGCCAAGAACAGTGGCCATCACGACTGGGATGTGCTTCGTCTTGGTCTTGACCTTTCAGGATCTTGCAGACCTCTAGACCACTCTTCCCTGGCATCATCAAATCCAATATGATTAAGTCGGGCAGCTCATTGTCCGCCTTCGTTAGTGCCTCCTCTCCATCAGACGCTGTGATCACTCTGTACCCTTCCTCTTCTAGAATTGTCCGCATCAAGTCTCGAAGTATGAATTCATCATCCACAACTAGGATCTTGTTCAACCCACTATCTCAATCCCTTCGCTTCGTTGTCTCTATGGCAGAGTATGGTCCCCTGGCAGTTCTATCCGCTGTCCTCCAACTTGACCCATTGTAGTGACAGTGTGCTATTGTCGAGCGCAGATGCGGCTATACTAGCGAAACGCCTTGACCATTACTGAAATCTCTCACGACGAAAGCAAGGGTAGCCTTTACAAAGGCAAGCTCTTGTTTGAAGGCACAAATGAGCGCTGCACCAAATCTCTCCTTGAGGTTCCCGACCTCAAAGTCTCTACAGATTCTAAATTTGCTCCTTCAGAATGGACATAGAAAGACTGTCTACAATGTGTCCATCGGACAAGTCGAGCTAGCTAAGGAGTTACAGATCACTCGCCAGGCACTCAGCCTTCATTTCAAGAAACTCCGAGAGTCCGGCCTTATCCAAGTCGGTCGTGGCTTCATAAACGTGACCAAAGAAGGCTTGGAAGCAGTCGGATATCGAACGGCCCCAGTAATTCTGAATGTCAGAATCTTGCCTCAGAAAAGGTCCGAGGCAATTCAGAGGATCGACGAGCTACCTGTCACCGAGATTTTCAGAGTCACCGGAGACGCGGACGTCGTACTCATAGTCGAACAAGACAGACTCGATCGGATCCTTGAGGCCTTGTCCCACATAGATGGCGTAGTCGAAACGAAATCGCTTGTCTCAATTGCATGCCACAAGAGCGCAACTTCGCTCGTAGAGAGGCGAGAATAAACTTGCAGGTCGCTACAACAATCAGGAAACGCTGGCTAATTGACAAACTGAGAGAGTATTGCAGCGAAGATCTGAGCTTCCTAGATGGCTCCAATGTGACCGAACAGAACCTCATATTTGCTTTGCAGGCACACAAAATCAAGGTGAATGAACGCTTCTTTGCTGACCTTGCTCGTGAGCTAGGTGTTCCATTCATTCACGGTGATCAAATCGAAGAGAACTCTGAGCTGGCAGCAACGCTCCCCTACAAAGTGTTGCTTGAGAATCTGGCTTTGCCGTTGGATCTGTCAAATGGGAGAGTAAGGATTGCTACCGCGAATCCTCTCAACGAAGGATTCCTCACGATGCTGGAGGAAATACTTCATGCCAAAGTGGAACTGTGCGTCACCTCCATTGACGGTGTTGAACACGCTGTTGGGAAGGGATATCGCGAAATCCACAAAGACCGAGCGCTACTTGACCTTCGTTATCGTAGCCCAGACGAGTCCGCCCATCGCGTTCTCTATCCATGGCAGAGACGCTTCATTATTGGGCTTGGGCTGTTCCTTGCGGTACTCTTCATCGTGAATTATCCGGTCTCATTCATCGTGGTGTTCGCTACCATAAACGTACTCTACTTCGGTGTGAGCCCCATCAAGTTCTACGTCTCATTTAGAGGATTCAGAGGTTCCAGAAGATCGGTACGCGTATCCGACAAGGACTTGAAAGAACTGGTTGAGGAGGATCTTCCGGTCTACACGATTTTGATCCCTATCTATCATGAAGCAAGGATTCTATCACACATAATTGAGAACGTGTACAAAATCGACTACCCCCACGAGAAGCTGGACGTCAAGATTCTGATGGAAGAGACTGATACGGAGACAATTGATGAAGCGAAGAGACTTGGACTATTCGGCAAGCCGGAAGCCGTGATCGCTCCAATCATCCTAGCCAAGCAGGGGACGATATCGATCCCTATGAATAAACTGCAACCTTCTATGAGGGTGATAGATGGAAATGCGAACACAATAGGTATGCTCGAAGGCGTCAAGGGAGCCACCAGAGGCAACTCTGGATTGGTCCTGGCAGTGAAGTGCAACGGCGGTGAGACAATGGAGATCCCAGAGAGCTTTGTTGATTCGGCTGACGATGTAGTCCTGTTGAAGGGTAGCCTCGACGAGCTCATGACACAATACTTGGAGTCGCTGCGAGTGTTCGATGCAGTTGTCGTCCCTGACGCTGAGATCAAGACGAAGCCACGGGCATGCAATTATGGGTTGCAGAGGGCGAAGGGGAAGTACTGTGTCATATACGATGCCGAGGATGACCCTGACCCTGACCAGTTGAAGAAAGCTGCCATTGCGTTTTCTCGCGCCGGAGAAGACGTTGTCTGCCTTCAGTCTCGGCTGAATTTCTACAATTCGAAAGAGAACCTGCTCACAAGGTGGTTCTCCCTGGAATACTCATTCTGGTATGATTACTACCTGGACGGGTTAGATCACGTGGGTGCGCCCCTTCCCCTAGGCGGCACTAGCAACCACTTCAGAACCAAGCAACTACGTGAGCTCGGTGGCTGGGACCCATACAATGTCACTGAGGATGCTGATCTTGGTGTTAGAATCTCCAGAAAGAAACTGAAGACGGCCATGCTCAATTCGTACACGTACGAGGAGGCAAACAACAAGCTCGGCAACTGGATCAAGCAGAGATCCAGGTGGAACAAGGGATACATACAGACCTACCTAGTTCATATGAGACATCCACGAAAATTGCTTCGAGAAATGGGCTGGAAACAGTTCTTCTACTTCCAACTGACATTCGGTGGAAACATATTCCTTCCCTTGATTAATCCGCTATTGTGGGCCGTCACGGCACTGACTCTGCTGAGCCCAGGAATGTTCGACTTCCTATTCTTCTATCCAATAGTGTACATCTGCATCTTCAATCTCATCATTGGGAACGGTGTCTTCATTCTCCTACACATGGGCCCGTATGTCGTAAAGAAGAACTACACATCAATTCCTTTTGCATTCATCATTCCACTCTACTGGGTGCTGATAAGTATCGGAGACTGGAGAGGAGTAATACAACTGGTCACAAAGCCGTTCTACTGGGAGAAAACACAACACGGCCTATCACACTTGCATGGCAAAGTGCAAGCATGAAGCGAGAATGCTAGGATGAAGTAGAGGTGCAACAGTGAAATGGCTATCGCCGGGAAAATACAACTCTCGCAGGCCAACTCAGACTCGGAAAAAGATGGTCAGGAAGAGCTTCAAAGTGCGATCTCAGAGATATGGCTGCGATTCAAGCCTGTAGCCTCAACGTGTTGTCCTTGTTGAATCCGTCACCACCGCTCTGCTAAGCGGAGCCAATTACAATAGCATGAATGAGCGTTCTTCTAGAATCGACTGCCTTTTCGTCTAGTCGTCTTGTCCGAGCCTGCGCCCTCACTATGAAGAGCCTTCTCACGAACGCCAACGCTCCTCCTGAACATTTTGAGAGCAATGGGCCCGTCCTGGAAGTCGCAAATGTATTCGTACCCTTGCTCAAGCAGCCCCTTGATTATCTCAAGGTTCCCCTCTACCCGAACATCATACTCCTTTTCCGACATAACGCCACTCGCCTCACGCGTATGCTAGAGTCAGACTGGCGATAAAAAACCGACCTAGAGAAAAGACCACGTCTACTCACATAAGAAATTGCGCGTGACGAAAGTTGAAGGCGATTTCTTGGTCAAGGAGATGGCGGACCCATCAGATTCGAACGCCTGCAGGTATTGGAACAGCCTCCCCAGATATGAGATACTCGATACTGGCAGGCTGGTGCGCGAATCCCAACTGCGCACTTCGAGGAGTCCGTTAATTACTTCCTAGCCAACGCGGAGCTAGGCGAGAACCGCAAGATGAAGCTGCTTGAAGACGTGTCGCGCTTCTACGCCTACCTGAAAATCCAGTTCAGCAGTTCGGGAAGGATGATTCGTTCATTCGCCCTTTAAGTCTCTGCATCATCATCGAAACCACAGAACCAAGAAGGGGAACGGAAAGAGATTGCACAAGACGACAATTGCATTGTTGATAATCGCCCTTGCTATTGGAGGAATCACATCTGCAGTCTACATAGAAGCAACAAGCCTACATTCATCAGGTTCAGAAAATCCTCCTTCCGACGGCGTGCTGTTGGTTGGCATTGGGATACATATCGAACCGTTTGATGGCAAGAGACCCGGCAAGGGCAACTACAACGATCCAGCATTCTTCAATCATCATGTTGAAGACATACGCACTCTAGCCAGAATCGTCGAGCGATACGGAGCAAAACTGACGGTTCAGGCCCAGACACCATTCACTCTTGTGGCAATCCGATCCGGTGAGACCCTGTTTGCGGACCTTGAGGCGTCCGGTCACGAGATTGGTCTTCACTTCCATGAGGACGCGCATCTGGGAGCGAACCCCGAGGTCCAGTCGGTCCAGACATGGGCGGCGGCGATGACTCAGGAGATCTCCTATCTCAAAATGGCAGGAGCGACAGAGGTCCGCTACTGGAGCGGTGGGAACCTCTACCCTGGCATCTTGGATGCGGCTGCAATCGCCGGCTTGGACGTGATGAGCGACTGGAAGAATCCTCACCTGCAACAGACCAACGAGCTAGTCGTGGGAGTAAGCCCTTGGCGTCCTTCGGCAGGACCGACCGAGCAGAGTCTTGTCGCTTTTGCGAAATATGATCCGCAGGGCAAGGTCATCTACCTGCCAGATGGTTCCTACGATCCTGCAGATTTCGCTGCGAAGCGACAGATAACTCAGACCGGCGGAGATCAAGCATACTTCGACTACCTCGCAGAGAGCCTCAATAGGTCCTTGGAGACGGCAAAACCAAACCGTGTCAACGTCTTCCACATTACAATCCATCCAGGTGAGTTCCGCGGCGACTCCACCAAACCCTACGCAATCGTCGACCAATTCTTAGCCGATGTCATCAATCCACTCGCAAAAGCTGGGAGGATTCGCTGGGCAACTTTCTCGGAGATGGCAGATGCTTTCTCCCAATGGGAGAAGACTCATCCGGGCGTCGACCCACGCGCTGCTGATACTGCAACGCCAGTTTCATTTGGCCAGGCCAATGTTGAACGAGATGTCGCCTACTGTACTGGTGATAGTTTTCAGCTGAAGATGGACATCTACCGTCCCACGAATACGAACGGACTGGCTCCGGCGGTATTGTACGTCCATGGTGGTGGTTGGACGAAAGGGGACAAAGCATCGGGAGCGGGAGTGCAAGAGATAGGAGAGATGGTAAGACGAGGCTATCTCGTTGCAGCTGTGAACTATCGTCTCGCACCTGAGTACACGTTCCCGGCACAAATCGAAGACGTCAAATGTGCTGTTCGTTTCCTGAGGGCCAATGCGCAATCGTACGGCTTGAATCCTGAGCGAATTGGAGCTTGGGGCGGCAGTGCAGGTGGTCACCTTGTCTCTCTTTTGGGGCTGACTGATCGGGATGCGGGTTTCGAAGGTTCAGGCGGCTACATTGACCAATCGAGCCGGGTACAGGCTGTGGTGGACATGTTCGGTCCCAGCGATTTGACACAGGTCTTCAACGGCGCAAACCCACATCTCCTTCAAGAAGTATTCAACGTCACGGATTCAGCGATCTGAGGTTCTCAAATGGGCCAGTCCTGTATCCTATGCCTCCAGTGACGATCCGCCGTTCTTGATTCTACACGGTGAAAAAGACACGCTCGTGCCTGTGAGTCAGTCGCTGGAACTCTACGAACGGCTCAGAGCCGTCGGTATTCCCGTCACGTTGGTCATAGTCAAGAATGCTGGACATGGTTTCGCTCCTGTGGGTGGCGTAATCAGGCCAACCCGTACTGAGATCACGAAGTTGATCGCTAATTTCTTTGACCAGCACCTGAGACAACCCAACGGCACGCAAGAAGATGTAGCGAGAAAGCCTCAGATCCTCCAGCCTGACGCGAAATGGGCACTGCTAGAGGAGACGCACCCCTGGTTTGCGCTCCCGGATCTTCTGCCTTGCTCGCATGGAAGAGAGCCAGGATATTCTTGGCTCCTCTATTGAGCCATCTCGCCACCGCTTATGAAATAGACCTCTCCAGTGACATAGGACGCATCATCACTGGCAAGGTATACGGCGAGTGGGCCAATCTCCTCCGGGCGTCCAGCTCGGCGCATCGGAATACGGCCTATCACCTTAGGCCCCATCTCGGGGTCATCCAGTGCAGCCGCATTCATATCAGTTCGAAAATAGCCGGGCGCAATCGCATTCACCCGGACATTGAAGCGCACGTTCTCAAGAGCAAGCACGCGAGTCAGCGCGATCACGCCTCCCTTGCTCGCCGCATATGCACCTAATCCCGGCGGGCCTTTAACTCCTGCAACCGACGCCATGTTGATGATGCTGCCATTCTTCTGTTCAATCATCAATCGCGCCACTTCGCGACAACAGTAGAATGTCCCTGTCAGGTTCGTATCGATAATCAGCTTCCACAAATCATCATTCATCTGCGTGACGCGTGACACCCAGCCCACGCCCGCGCTGTTCACTAGAACATCAATTCGTCCGAACTCCTCGCGTGTTGTCTCAACCATTCGCGTAACGGACGCGCTATCAGTCACATCAACCTCCACAGCGATGCCGCGTCTATCTCTTGCGCGAATCTCCTCAACAACTATATCCAGCTGTTCTCTTGTTCGGCTGGCAACAGCTACATCTGCTCCTGCGCCTGCAAACGCGAGCGCCATTGCGTGTCCTAAGCCTCGCCCGCCTCCTGTGACGAGCGCGACTTTCCCGCTCAACTGCGACATTCAGCATTCTCCTCCGTCATCGATTTCGGCACGCGTGAGAAATCCTTCTCACCAAGGTTCATGCCTTTTTCGGTGGCTCCTTGGTCAATGTAACCAACTGGTAATCTCTGTCACCAAGGCCCATCTTTTCGGCGTGCGCCAGTTGAATGTCTGCAAGATGAAGCATCTTGCCGGTCTTCGGGTCCTTTGAGGAATGTGCTACAGCAAACTTGTCTACGCCAGGCTTCAACTTGCCAACGATTGATTCTGGATTTGGCTCTGCGTTGCTGACAGCGTCAAAGCATGCTTGATCCACAGCCACAGGGTCACGCGATCCAAAGATTCCAATATCATGAACCAATAGCGTAGGGCCTACGTCCCAGCAGTCGCATTTGTCAGAGATATCGACTGCCAGGTTGACGTAGTAGAACTTGTCAGCGCCAATCGACTTGACCACGCCAGCCGCGTTCTCGACAAACCTTGGAGCCTGATCGTGATCAGGCCTCCATTTGACTGCAATTGCCTTTACGCCAATTCTGTTGCAGACGCTTGCGCAGTGAGTGCAAGAGATGCATCTTCTTGAATCGATCTCCGCCTTCTCCTCCATCACGATACACCTGACAGGGCAGACATCGAGACATTTGGAACATTCAGGACCTCTGCATTTGGCAGGGTCAATTTTGACCTCGCCCATGACGTGCATCGCGGCTTTGCCGCGTTTGCCAACTAAACCGATCCCGAGATTCTTGAGGCTGCCCGCGATGCCGCCATGAAGATGCCCCTTCGCATGGCTGAGGACTATCACTTGATCACAATCCAGCACAGCAGACGCAACATCGACCTTCTTGATGAAGTCGCCATCAACTGCAACATCGTAGGTGTCTGTTCCCCAGTAACCGTCAGCCATTATGATCGGAGCGTTCAGAGTAGCCTCACTGAACCCGTTCAATGCTGCCATCTTGACATATTCCGGAGCGGTCGTTCGTCCTCCATATGGTCCCCCTTCACCATAACCTAGTCCGCAGGATTCAGCCACGAAGGGTTCTCCGCCTGCGGCCTTGACAATTTCAACTATTTTTCGGACGTATGCGGGGCGGATGTAGTTCGTGTTGCCCCACTGACCAAAGTGTGTTTTAATCATCACCTTGTCTCCTCTCTTGATCGCCCGCGAAAGGCCAAGTTCGCTAAGCACGTGTTCCAACTTGTCAAGCATGTTGTAGTACGTCTCAGCCTTTCTGTCGGTGAAGAACACTCTGGATTTTGGCATCTTCGAAGTCGCTCGGATGGGTAAGTGAACTCCGTATTAAGAATTGAAATATGAAAACATCTTTGAAATTGGTCATGGAAAGTCAGGTTCCTCTATAAGAGACGATTTGCGACCATTAGCGGCAACAAGCAATTACAGGCGAGATGAACCGGTTGAGCATAATTTCTACCGAGAAGAGCGACGGATTAAGAAGAATGCTCAATCCGAAGACGGTTGCTCTCATCGGTGCCAGCGAGAAGGAAGGCAGCGTCGGAAGAGCTATCATGGAAAATCTCCTGCTTTCAAAGAATAGGAAGATCTATCCAATCAACCCGAACAGAAGCGCGGTGTTGGGAATCCAGTGTTATCCAGATATCTCCCAAGTGCCGGATCAAATTGATCTTGCAGTGGTAGCGACTCCCGCGCGTATCGTGCCGGAGGTGGTAGAACAGTGCGGAAAAGCTGGCGCGGCGGGTGCAGTAATAATTTCAGCTGGATTCAAGGAGATTGGTGAAGACGGAAAACGACTCGAAGATCAGATAGCGGAGATCCGGAAAAAGTACGGGATGAGAATCATCGGGCCCAACTGCGTTGGCATAATTCGCCCAAATATCGATCTGAACGGATCGTTTCTGAAGACTCGACCGGAGCGCGGCAATATCGCATTCATCTCGCAAAGCGGTGCGTTAGGCAGCGCAATGCTTGATTGGGCCGTAGACTCGCACATAGGCTTCAGCATGTTTGCCTCGCTCGGTTCAATGATTGATGTGGATTTTGGCGATCTGATCGATTTCCTCGGTGACGACCCGAACACTAGAAGCATCATGATCTACATGGAAGGTGTTGGGAACGCAAGGAAATTCATGAGTGCCGCCAAAGGATTCGCGCGTACAAAACCGATAATTGTCGTGAAACCGGGTAGATTCGCGGAAAGCGCCAAAGCAGCACTTTCTCACACTGGCGCTATGGCAAGTGACGACGAGGTCTACGATGCCGCCTTCAAGAGGGCGGGCGTAGTCAGGGTGAAAGAAGTAGGTGATCTGTTCAACTCCGCAACAGTGCTTGACTCAAAGCATTTGCCCCGTGGGCAAAGGCTTGGAATCGTCACCAACGCCGGCGGACCTGGCGTGATGGCGACTGACGAGCTGATCGAGCTGGGAGGCCAACTGGCGAAGCTCTCAGATGAAACCATAAGACAGCTCAATTCCGTCCTTCCAGGCTATTGGAGTCGGGGTAACCCAATTGATGTCCTTGGAGATGCGGGCGTTGACAGATATGTCAACGCGTTGAATGTGTGCCTGAACGATCCTGAGGTGGATGGAGTTCTTGTCGTATACACGCCTCAAGGTGCAGCCAAGCCGCTAGATCTTGCAAGAGAGATTGTTGAAGTGGCAAAGAATGCTTGGAAGCCAATACTCGCTACATGGATGGGCGGAGAGGGGGTTCGTGAGGCAAGGACAGTCTTCGCGAAGAGCAACATACCGGCCTACGATACACCCGAAGATGCAGTCAAAACCTATGTTTACATGTACAAATACGGAAGGAATCTCGAGCTACTGTACGAGACTCCGGCTGAACTTTCCGTAGATCAGGCACCTCCAAAAAGCAACTTGAAAGCACTCATAGCAAGACTCGCAAAGGAAGGGACAACCGCAGTCAGTGAGAAGGATTCTAAGAGATTCCTCAGCAACTACGGAATCCCGACGACCAAACCATACTTGGCTCATAATGCCGACGGCGCGGTCCGTCTAGCGGATGAAATCGGATATCCCATTGTCCTCAAGATCGCATCTCCTCAGATCATCCACAAGACCGACGTCGGTGGCGTTGTGACTGGAATAGATTCGGAGAAGAAACTGAGGTCAGAATATGAGGCTATGATGCAACGCGTCAAGACCAAACACCCAGAAGCTAAGATATCAGGCGTGACAGTTCAGAAGATGATCGAGAAGATAGATTACGAGCTCATACTTGGAGCTAGAAAAGACCGAGATTTCGGCTCAGTGATACTGTTTGGATACGGCGGTACGGGCGCCGAAGTAATCAGAGATTTCTCTATTGGATTGCCACCTCTGAATCAAACATTAGCACGGAGACTGATGGAAGACACCAAAGTTCACAAGATGCTCCAAGGCTTTAGAGGAAAAGCCGGAGCCGACATGAGGCAGTTGGAAGAGATAATTGTCAGATTCTCAAATCTAATCGTGGACTTTCCGGAAATTGCTGAGATAGACGTAAACCCACTCGCAATATCGGAGGGGAAAGCGTACGCCCTTGACGCAAGAATAGTAATCGACAAGAATGCCCTTGCGAGGCCGTCGCCGTATTCGCATTTGGTTATTTCTCCATACCCGACGCGATACGTGACCCCTTGGAAGATGACAGATGGCACAGAAGTCCTTCTGAGACCGATTAGGCCTGAGGACGAGCCTTTGGAATTTGAGATGCTTACAACACTTAGTGAAGAGACGCTTAGAGGCAGGTTCTTCCAAGTCACTAAGGTCAGTCATGAGATGGTGCTGAGATACTGCAACATCGACTACGATCGCGAGATAGCGATTGTGGCAGAAGTGAGACAGGGAGAGAAGAGGAGAATAGTTGGCATTGGAAGATTGATTGTCGAGACGGATTTCAAGAAGGGCGAATTCGCCGTTGTTGTGCACGACGATTATCAGAGCAAAGGATTAGGCTACAAGCTTGTCGACATGGTCATAGGTATAGGTCAAGAGAAAGAGCTTGAGAAGATCTACGGGTTCGTATTAACCGACAACCAAGCGATGCTCAGAATATGTGAAGAATTAGGATTTCACAGACGCGACTCGAACGACGGGACAGCATGGGTCGAGCTAGCTCTGAAGTGAGCTATATTGAGCGTGTAACTCGCCAAAATTGCTCGTTGCATAATGCACGTATGCGTACCCGTCGCCAAACACTGATGCACGTATGACTCTCTACGGTGACATATTTCTTTCAAATCCACAATGGCCACGGCTCAATTCTCATGGTCCTGAAAGACACGAAACCCGTGACCCGTCGTACACTCCACTGTAGACTGGATTCCTACCGGGATTCGTCTAGTATGCCATGTTGGCTTTGCTCTACGGGGACCACATCTGTCTCGGCGCGTATCCCTTATTCTTCAATGATATGTCGAGTATCTCAATTGCATGAGGGACAATCTTCAACAGCTTGAAGGTCTTGGGAATGTTGGATATTCCTAGCTCTTTCGCTGATTTCTCCCACTTGTATACCGTTAGTGCCTCTTTGAACTCCTTTGATTCCTGCGTGAGGAGGGTTGCCTCGCCGCTAATCTGGACTCCCTTCACGCTCAGCCAGTTGACGTAGGGGGCAAAAACAGCTACACTGACGATGCGGTTGTGTCTAATGTTCTCCATCTTTTGACCTTCCGTTGGCATTACGTACAAGTGTTGTGCCATGAGAATAGTACTCTACTGGCGTAGCGCGGGGGATGTTGTCTTTGCACGTAGCCAGTACGCACATGTTCTGGTTTTTCAGGAATTGTGCTATGTGATCCTCGAGTTCCTTATTGGGCATCTTGTTCGTGTGTTTTGTTCTGATAAGTTTCTCCGCTTCAGTGGTCATAGGCCCATCTTCTTTGAGGGATCTTTACACGTGAGAACTTGCAGGTGAGCTTGCCCTTCGTCCATATAAGTTGATCGACAGTGTTCATCCATGTGAGAGTATACAAGACCATGTAGGTGCGTGCTCGTAATGGGGAATACTCATATTAGCGGCGAAAAATGGTTCACATACAACGTTCACTGTGACCGAGGCTTGAGATGTCATGAGCACTGTGACCGAGACTCAGATTTCCCGTTCCACTGCAGGGAAGAAAGGGGAAAGCTTTGTAGAAGTCTATACTCCCGTTGGTGTGCAAATAGTTAACGTACTGTATTGGGTAGGCGGCCTATCCGGTGTAGCTTTGGGCATCTTGGTGATCAACCAGGGATTCTTTGAGACTCTTTTCGATTTGCAGACCCTGCTCTATGTCGAAGGCATCCCATTGGCTGCAATAGGAGCAGCCATGTTTGTTGCCGCCACAGGCCTTACCAGCGGAGCAGCATGGAGCCTCTTTGCTGCGAAGAGACTCTCTGCAATCCTGATTCTCTGGTCAACCATCGGAATCGCGTTGGCAGCATATTTGAACGCGAACCTGCCAGGAATAGACTTTACATCTACACTGTATGGTGTCGTAGCTTGGCTTCTTATTTTCGGAATCGGCGGAGGAGCAGTCACCTTAGCCTACTTGTCGCGATACGGAACTTCAGTAAGAAGGTACGCGAAATACGTCACGCAGGAAGTAATTACCCCCGAATCTACTGACACCCGAATAACAACCGTTGAAGTCCCACGACCTGGCACCTCAGTTGTTACGGTCCAGAGACCAGTAGCTTTCCTGCGCCCGTTCTGCTGGCATTGCGGAGCTGTTCTTGGTCCAAACGATGGAATATGCATGAAATGTGGTGCTGATAGGGAACGCGATTACGTCTGGAGATGAAAGAGAATGAAAATGAGAAATGCAAAGTCCAGTGTTCTGTTACTGATGCTTCTGGGCATCATCTTGTCGGTAGCTGTCCAAATCGGTAGCGTTCAAGCACAGGCACAGGGAGGCGATTTCGTAGTCACGGTTTCTCCTCCTCGAGCAACAATCGGCACTGATGGAATAGCCAGATATTCCATCCGAGTGACCTCGATCAACGGATTCAGCGGAACAGTGACACTTAGTGTCGGTGGTCTTCCAAGTGTAACGGATTTTCAAGCGTCATACTCCTTTCAACCCACTACTCTCGTCCTAGCGCCTAATCTCGACGCATATTCTGTTCTGACTGTATCAATTTCGACAACGTCGGGATACTACTATCCGAACTACAACACGGGATATCAGCAGTATCCCTACTACTATGGGTACTACTACTACCCATACGGGGCAACTTTCAGCTTCAATGTTGTTGGGGTGAGCGGGAGCATAACGAAGACGGTTCCAGTGAATGTGGATGTGCTCGCATATGCGACCGATTCGCTTGACGTAAGCGTTAGTCTTAACCCAGGCTCTATATTGTTGCCGGGTGGAATATCCCAGTCGACGACTAGTCAACTTACTGTCACTGTGACTGCACGGAATCTTCGAAGCGGGGATGTCATGAGTGTGACCCCGCAATTGTATGATGTTCCAACTGGGCTGTCAGCTTCGTTCAATCCTCAGAGTGCACAAATGAGTAGTGGAGGCGCCCCCGCGACTTTCTCGGCAACTCTTCTGATGACGCCCGAATTCTTGGTGAAGAGCGGCACGTACCAATTTGCTGTTGTTGTAACCGCCTTCATTCCCACATACTACTCAAGTTACAACGTGGCGGGTTTGTTCAAGGTCGCGATACTAACAATCGTAGTGCCTCCTTACCTTACAATCTCAGCCAACCCATCGATTTTGAACGTCTACATCGGAGGGCAGGATCAGAAGATGCAGATAATCGTCAACACACTAAGCAGGGGAATAGTTCCGCCCATTTCTCTTAGCGTTCAAGGTGTGCCACCTGGAGTTGTTGCTAATTTGCAGAACGATGTTGTAACGCCAAGCGGTGGCCAACCGGCCACCACTGATTTGGTATTCAACGCGCCTTCCACTTTGCCCTCTGGGATTTACCCGATAACCATATCGGCGACGACTTTCGGCATAACGAAGTATACGAACGCATCGATATACGTTCGGCCACAAGGCGACTATTCACTGACTACTTCTGAGCAGTTGGTGAACATGACTCCAAGCGGAAGCACGCATGCGGTGACGGTTACGGTTCAGCCTCAGGGCGGATTTAGGGCGACGATCCAATTGTCGATAACACAATTGCCTCCTGGAGTGTCAGCATCTCTCAGCACTAATACGATTACTGTACAGAGCGACTCTCCCGTCCAAGTAGTTGTCACATTCGTCGTTTCAACTAAAGCTGTTCCAGGAACGTACAACGTAGCCATTGTGGCAGGGACAGGAATTGCCGAAAGAACAACGAACATCACTCTGGTAGTTCGGAGTGGCACTTCCCAGATATGGCCTGTTGTGTTTCTTGTCGTAGTGCTCGTTGGAGTGGCGAGCGCCATATCATTCTTGGCCATTCCAAGAGGCAAGCACGTTCACGTCGTACGACAGGGCTGACACTCTCTTCCTCTGCCTGCAATTCTTTGAATCACCTTAGGTCAAGCTATCCAAAACAGAATTATCAGTACTCCGTAAAATTCGAGGCAATTCAATGGGCATCCTTGGTATTATTTCATGAAAGCCTGAAGATAGTATCGGCTATGAAAGCACAGGAAATCAGATAGCCAGATCCCTCAATTGCAGTCTGCGGTGTGCGTGAGGAAGCCATGGCTTGTGATGGTTAGGCTGGGGAGCGCACGGTGCATGCTATTGGCATTGAGAGGTTGTCAATCCATCTGTGAGTCATGCTTTGGCCAGACGTTCCATCTATGAGATTCGTGCTGTGGTTCAGACTTCGTTCAAATTTTCGCCAACGAGGTAAAAGTCTTTTAGGCCAAATGATGCTGCATGCAGTGTTGGCGTTCTCATGCTTTACTGTGTTCAATGCGGTAAGCAAATACCGGACGACGCCTTGATATGTCCTTATTGTGGAGCTCGAGTTCCTGGCAAGGCGGCTGTAGAGAATACGACGAAACCTGATGCCACGCCGTTTTCTTTTCCTTCAAAGAGCGGTCTAGATACGCTAACTAAGGATCAGATGGCTCAGCAGTACTGGGGCCGACGGCTTCTGGCTTTTGTTATCGACGCCGTCATGCTGTCGGTGGCTGCTGGAATATTAGCTTCTATTGCAATGCTTCCAATGCTCTTTGCGTATGGCTTTGGATATCAGTTCAATTCGCCTTTCTCATGGGTTGGTTTTGGTCCGTTTCCTATACTTTGGGGAATCATCTCCGTGCTCTACTTTGCCTTCACAGAGTACCAATACGGTCACACGTTGGGCAAGTCGATCATGGGTTTCAAAGTCACAACTGATGACGGACAAACGCTGACAATGGAAAAAGCTTTGATCAGAAACATAAGCAAGATCCATTGGGGCCTTCTCTTGCTAGACCTTATCTTCGGTCTCGCAACTGAGACAGACTATAGAAAAAAGTATAGCGACAGATTCGCAAGAACGATTGTTGTGCCCAAGTAGCTCGAAGATCTCGAGCCTATGGTTACCACACAACGCTCGAAGGTCCAAATTCTCGGCCTAATGACTTCAGATCTCGACTCGACCCCCAACTCGCTCGCCACTTTTTTTTCGAGGACCAAATAGCAAGCGAATATCAGTGGGTCATGGCGTTTTTCTTGACCCTTCACCGCTCCTAGGTAACAGTGCCATTTGTTGCGAATTCGTTATTCCTGTTTTGAACTGCTTCTTTCCAGCTTCCAAATGGAGGCAACAGACACCTAGAAGCCTTTTGAGAGCACTAGCCAATTCACATCCGAACCGCTCAATTGGGGGAGAGGTACCAAGCGAGCGAGAATTCTAATTGGTGCGGCCGCCGGGATTTGGACCCGGGTTTGGGGCTTGGGAAGCCTGCGGCGAGACCGGTGCTCGTCTCCGTCTTAGACCAGGTTGTCCACCGTGTTGTAGTGGTTCTGGACCACGGCCTAGTGGAGGTGCTCGTCCTCACGCACTCCTGATCCGGCCCTTCCGACCGCACCTAAACAACTGTCGAGGTCAGTCATAAAACAATGTAGGCACGAAGGTCACTTACATGGCCGAAGGGCGAGTGCCAAAAGCGTTTTCTTTGGTAAGCATCTTGGGTTGGATTATGAATCTATCGAGCTGGTGCACAGTTGACGAGGCACTATGCATCGCATACGCTAATGAGGAATGGCGCCAGTACAGCGGCTTCAGTTATAGCGAGCCCTTCATGAAGGCAGTGTCCGAGAAACGAATCAGTCATGCCAAGGAGTTCCTCTCAGAGTTCAAAGAACCAAGACGACTTTTTCTCGGCAAAGTCTTCGATGTGGCAGATGCATCCAAGACGCCGCTGAAACTGGAACTCTACCGAAAGCGCGAGCAGGAACTCGCATCGAAAGCATATGAAGTGAATGGTAGACCAGTTACGTGGAACAGCTGGCGCCAGTTCAATTCCCAGGCCAAATCATCCTCGGATCGGAAAGCGATCTTCGACGAGTTTCTCAGTAAGGTGGATCTGGTCACACCTACGATTAGAGGAATGTTTGACAAGTCGAGGGATGTTGAACGCGAATACGGTACGTCGCCGCTCGAACTGTATCTGCAACTTGAAGGCATCTCCCTCCATCAGCTCAAAGATCTCGTGAAGACACTAGGTCGTGCAGCAAAGAAGCCGTTTACCGAGCTACTTGAACAGTACTCGCAGGAATTGAACAATAGACCTGCTGAATACTATGATGACATGTACTATTTCCGCGGGAAGATCTTCGAGCCTCTCGATTCCGCTTTTAAGACTTACAGTCCCGTCACGGAACCGGAACGCGTACTCACGAAACTCGGCTTCGCAGTAAAGAGGTTACAGACAGACGCTGACGAGCGGCCCGGGAAGCACACCTCTCCGATATGTTTCGGGATTCAGATTCCGAACGATGTGCGACTACTTGTACGTCCAGTGAAGCCGTTCACGGACATGGAGAGCTCATTCC
This sequence comes from Candidatus Bathyarchaeota archaeon, assembly GCA_963706285.1. Classification (GTDB taxonomy): domain Archaea; phylum Thermoproteota; class Bathyarchaeia; order 40CM-2-53-6; family 40CM-2-53-6; genus CAVPLU01. The sequence goes on along the minus strand of CAVPLU010000013.1, from coordinate 55,588 downwards.
ATGAGCATGGGCACGGGATGCACTTTATCGCGATCGCGGAGAACGCCCCCTATTGGGATAAGTACACAATCCCGAACGGCGTGGCAGAGATATTCTCAACCCTTCTTGAGCGCCTCATGAAGAAGAGCGCTTTCCTGACCAAACAGTTCAAGGTGCCCAAAGAAGTAGCCGAAGACGCTGTAGAACGTACAAGATTCATGGAGCTGTACTTCCTCGCATTCTATGCGGCTAACTCGCTCATGAAAATCGAATTCTGGGAAGAGAATTTGTCGATGGATCAAGCAAACGAGCGCTACGAGCAGTACACACAGGAATTCATGGGCATACGCGTCCCAGGCAAATACTGGCAGTTACATCACGTAATGCCGGACTTCGATCTCTACTCGCCAAGCTACATGGTTGCAGCAGTTCGGGCTGCCGAACTAGACCGCAAACTGGAAAGCCTGTTCGGAATTAGTTGGTGGACCGACAAACGTGCAGGGAATTATTTGCGTTCGGTCGCAAAGGACGGAGCGAGTATCAAACTGTCACATTTTTCAAAGCTCGACACTCGACCGTACCTAAAGCCCCTGCTCTAAGCGCTTCGGGCGATTTGCACGCAGGCTCGGACAGGCTGACTTAAAGCAGCAAAACAGCTGCTGAGTCTCTCCTCCCTGCAATGGAATCCGACGCCAGGTGAAGCCAATAGGTTAGCTTAGGCTTCCAGAAAGTCCGCTGCCTTGTGAGGTTCAGGGGGCAGACCTTTCCTCTTTCTGATGTCCGCGATCACTTGGTTAATCAGCGACCCCGGCACCGATGCCCAGTGAGAGAACTCCAAACCCCAAAAAGCTCTGCCGGCTGACGCGCCACGCATGACTTCTGACAAGTCGAAGGTCTCCGATGTTGGAAACTCGCCGACAACGTAGACGAGGTGACCCTTCTGATCCACAGCGAGGACCTTTCCACGTTTCTGAGAAATGACGCTCGTAATCGCTCCCAGTAGATCCGGCGGTGCCTTCACAGTGATCTTCTGGACAGGTTCGAGGAGCGTTGGGTTTGCTGACATGAAACATGCGAAGATGGATCTCTGGGTCATCGGCATGATCTGCGCTGGTCCACGGTGGACTGGGTCTTCGTGTACTGAGATATCAGTTACCTTGACCTTGATACCTCGTATGTTCTCGTACGCGAGGGGCCCCTCTCTGAGGGCTTGACGGTAGCCATGGAGGATATGGTCCTTGATCTCTTGCAGATATTGCGCTCCCTTTGTGACTTCAATGAGCATGTTTCCTGACGCTTCGACGTCCCATACGCCGCGTGCCTCATCCGGCGGCCATCCCTTGTCCCTAAGCACCTTTGCCAAGGCGTGTTTGTCCATGTATTCGCTGATATCGCCTTTCTTGATCATGTCGATTATTTCTTCACCAAGGGGTTCAACTTGGATCTGGATCTTGTTGTGCCTATTTGGTGACTTGCCCTCGAGTGGTCCCGCTGAGCTGCGCACGGTCTCTCGGTAGATCACAATCGGATTAGACGTGACAATCTCGAGTCCCGTCTTCGTTATCAGCGTATTTGCGATCTCCAAGTGTAGCGTGCCCATACCGGATATTAGATACTCGCCCGTCTCCTCATTGATCTTGGTGACAAGGTTAGGATCTTCGATCGTCAGTCTTCTTAATGTCTCGATCAATCGTGGTAGGTCTCGACTGTACTTTGGTTCGACAGCCATTGTTACAACTGGTTCGGTGACATACTTGACCGCCTCGAAAGGTATAATGTCCTTTTGCTGCGAGAGCGTCTCTCCTGCCCTAGCGGCGTCAAGTCCAAGAAGAGCGGGTATGTTGCCCGCGGTGATCGTGCCAACAATCTCTCTGTATGGCCCCATGAATATGCAGACTTGTTGAATTCTCTGGTCCAGTCGCGCACCAACGAGGTGAATTGGGGTTCCCTCTTTGAGCGTGCCTGAAAAGAGACGCCCTACTGCGACGACCCCAGCTTGCGGATCAACTACAATATTCACAACCGCCAGGACTGCAGGGCCGCTGTCATCGCAGTTCATCATTGCCTTGCCGATCTCGCTATCCAGATCGCCTTTCCAGATCTTCGGGATCCGGTACTTCTGTGCCACATGTGGGGGAGGCATCGCCTCAACTGCCATGTTCAATATGGCTTCATGTAGTGGCGCTCGTTCGCGTAACTGGTCGACTTTGTCGTTCAAGTAGGCGTCTACGACATCTGAGAACTTGATGCCCTTGTTCTTCGCGACTTCTGCGTTGAATCCCCATCTGTCCTTCGCGGACCCCATGGCGACGGTGTTACCCGCGAAGCTCACGGCCCACTTCTCACGGTACTCGGGCTCGGCGTAAAGGATCACAAGTCGATTGAACTCACCAATTATGCGCGTGATTCTTTCCTGGATCTGCTCGGGAGAAAGTCGAAGTTCCTTGATCAGTCGATCGATCTTGTTTATGTAGAGAACTGGCCGGACTCTGTCCTCAAGTGCTTGCCTGGTAACCGTCTCGGTCTGGACCATAATCTCTTCAACCGAGTCCACCACAACAACGGCGCCATCAATAGCACGAATCGAGCGGGTTACTCTGCCTGAGAAATCCACGTGCCCCGGTGTATCGATGAGGTTAACGACGTAGGAGGTTCCCTCGCGCTCGTGTAGCAGGCTCACGTTGGCTGCTTTTATCGTCATTTGGCGTTTCTGCTCTTCCTCCATGTAGTCTAGTGCTAGTGCTGTCCCGGCAACGTTGGGGGACAAGAGACCAGCGGCCGCTAGGAGCGAGTCGCTCATTGTGGTTTTGCCGTGATCGACGTGTGCTATGATTCCGATATATTCCGGGCGAGGCCTTAGCCTACGCCTTTCGGATTTGGTCCTTGTTCTCGATGATCTTCATGATCTCTGTTGTTGTCTTGTAACGGGGCATCTCAATCTCCTATCTTCACTTTGAAAGTGGGCTGCACAACCTTCAGATGCCTTTTATACTTTTCCAGCTCGAATCCGAACTCGAAAAGATCTCACAACGGAGTTCGCGAGTTCCAACGAAGGTTTCACAATGAGAGGATGGGCAATCTGGCTTACTGGAATGCCTGGAAGCGGCAAGTCCACGCTCGCTCGCCTCGTTGCGAGAAAGCTCCTTGCTCGACGCGTTCAGGCTCAGGTGCTCTCAGTTGAAATGGTGAGAGAGTCACTCACACCCAAACCAGAGTACACTGAGGAGGAAAGGCGAATCGTCTATGGAGCGCTGGTACTCGTTGCCAAAATGCTCACCCAGAATGGAACTAACGTCATCATCGATGCCACTGCCAATAGACGAATGTATCGTACCGCGGCAAGGCGGAGCATCCCGCGTTTTGGCGAAGTCTACATCAAGTGTCCGCTTGAAGTCTGCATGGAACGAGAAAGAAGACGGAAAAGAAGCTTCGGGGCACCATCGCGGATCTATGACAAGGCAAGAACGGGCGCCAGCAAAACCGTTCCAGGAATTGGAGTTCCATATGAAGCCCCCCTCCATCCAGAACTTGAAGTGAACACGTCAAAGCTCAGACCCAACCAGTCGGCGGAGCAGATAGTGAGATTCATCATAGACAGATACAGCCATTGCTCTCATTGAACGGCGTCAAAACGCTAGTGTTTTGTGCAAATGTGCGCTCTGCTTGAACTGGAAGCACACAAGATGGCTGACTTGAGACTTGACGCATTGAGAGACTACTTGAGCTCGCTTGAGAAGCGAGACGTAGAGATCGTGCGTGTGGGAGGTCTTCAGAGGCCGAAGAGGACGAAACTTGTTGGGAAACTGAAGGGCTTCGGATACGGGACCCCCTATCTGATCGAATACAAGGTTGGGAGAAGCGTGAAGGCCGGCGTTCTAGAAACAATGCGCCCAGGCGGGTTCGGTCACAACTTCCCATGGGACAGAGCACAATCACTCCTCTTCGCTCATAGCACGTACAATCGTCTGCCGAAGCATGTTCGGTCTCTTGATGTTGGAGTGTTCACCAAGAAGAATGAACTTAGGTCCGTGGGCGACTTCTCAGAATTCTTTATCCTACTCGAGAAAGTCGACGGTGAAGGCTACTACAAGGACCTTGAAAGAATCAGAGATTCAGGCGTCATGACGCAGACGGATCTGAGAAGATGCGTGGCTCTCGCGAACTACATCGCTCGTCTTCATAAGGTCAAGAGAGAAGCGCCTGACCTGTACGTGCGGACAGTGCGGGATCTGGTTGGTCACGGAGAGTGCATCATGGGCCTGATTGACAGCTACTCAAAGGAAGCAGATTTCCTAGAGAAAGGGGAGCTCAAGGAGATTGAGAAGAAGTGTGTTGAGTGGCGGTGGAAGCTCAAGGACAAGTCTCGTCCTCTAAGCAGAGTCCACGGTGACTTTCATCCCTTCAACGTCATGTTCCGAAAGGGAACCGACTTCACGGCTTTGGATCGGAGTCGAGCAGAATGGGGCGAAGCGGCGGATGATGTGGCAGCGATGTCTATCAACTATCTCTTGTTCTCAATCCAGGTACACGGCAGACTGGCCAGCCCGTTTGATCAACTCTACGAGCTGTTTATGAAAACCTACTTTGACGCGACAAGGGACGATGAATTGCTTGAAGTGATCCAGCCCTTCTATGTTTGGAGATCTTTAGTTGTCGCGAGTCCCATCTGGTATCCCAACTTGGGGAGAGACAACAGGAGACGATTCTTCAACTTCATACGCGCCGTTCTTGACACCGACAAGTTCGACGTGAAATCCGTCAATAGCTATCTAGGCTATTCATGAACCTGTACGCTCGCACAAAGATTATGACGCCTGCGTCACGCGCCATTGGAAGTCTCGAAGTTGGGCTGCAACCTTCGCCCAATAATTGTTCGAACGGAAATCAAGCTTGAGCAATTGCGACGAAGGTTGCTAGTTGTTGACGCCAACAACACCCTCTACCAATTTTTGTCGCTGATCAGGACAGCGAATGGTGTTTCGCTCAAGGATCCGAACGGTCGAACAACTTCACATTTGGCTGGATTGCTGTTTCGATCCACACGGCTCATGCTTGACTATGATTTGAGATTGGTATTCGTCTTTGATGGTCAACCGCACCCGTTGAAGGCGAGGGTGCTGGCTGAGAGAAGAACTGTTAGAGAAAAAGCAAGGGCGGAATGGAGTGAGGCGCTGCGAAGGCATGATTTCCACACTGCTTGGTCCAAGGCGGTGATGATGAGCAAACTCGATCAGGCAATGATAGATGATGCAAAGCGCTTGCTGTCGCTCATTGGTGTACCCTATGTCCAGGCACCCGGCGAAGGTGAGGCACAGGCAGCATTCATGAATTCGTGTGGAGACGTCTGGGCAACCAGCAGCCAAGATTATGACTCAATACTGTTCGGCAGTCCCCGCGTTGTGCGATATCTCACCATTTCTGGCCGCAAGTTCCTGCCGAGCAAAGGCATCTCCCGTCCATTGAGGCCTGAACTGATAGAGCTCTCAACCTTTCTCAGCTATCACGGAATAACGCAGGCTCAGCTTGTAGATCTGGCGATATTGATTGGAACCGACTTCAACAAGGGTGTCAAGGGGATAGGTCCGAAGACTGCGCTCAAGCTAATCAAACGTTACGAGTCGCTCGAAGCCCTACCGGATGACCTGAAAGATAAACTGCCAGTCGATATAGGAACCCTACGGAACATATTCCTAAAGCCGAATGTCACGACGGAGTACTCAACTCTGCAGAGATCCGTTGATGAGGAGGGACTAGTGAGCTTCCTGTGCGACGAAAGAGGTTTCTCACGGGAGCGAGTGAACGTTGCGTTGGAACGCTTGAGAAAGATATCCAAACCTAGCGGGGAATTCGACTTGGTTCGTTGGCTGAGCTAATGAATAAGGTCCAACTTATGTCGATGTGACGAAAGGTGCCCACAACTTCCTTTCTGGATTTCGCTGAACTCTGCAAGAGATTGGAAGCAACTAGAAGCCGTAGCGAAAAGGTGCAGCAGATCTCGAGGTTCATCTCTAGTCTTCAGCCCGCCGAAGTTCCATTTGCGGTTCGTTTCCTCACGGGTCGCGTGTTTGGCGAACAGGAGATGAAAACGCTAGGTGTAGGCGCTGCCGCTCTTTGGAGACTTGCTAAAGCAGATAGCCTGCAAGTTTCCTTGCTACCGACCGAGACGAGGCTGAGCATACTCGACGTGGGCAAAGCCTTCGAGTCACTTTCTTCTTTGAGCGGCCCAGATAGGCAACAGCGAGCCGAGAATATTCTCCAGGGACTATTCTCAAGATTTAGTGAGCTTGAGAGGAAATACGTCTTCAGATTACTCTCCGGTGAGATGGAGATAGGTGCAGTAGATGGGGTCCTACTAGCCGCGATCGCAGTCGCTTCCAAACTCAGCTTAGAGAAGGTACGCCGGGCCTACATGACGATGGGCGACATCGGACATATTGCAGAACTGGCCCTCGCGGACCCGAATGCAGTGGAGACAGCGAAGATCATCATATTCAATCCTGTCAGGCCCATGCTAGCAGAAATGGCAAGTAGCATCCGAGACGTTCTTGAATGCCACAGGCATGGCACTGGATTCGAATACAAGTACGACGGTGCGCGAGTGCAGATCCATAAACAGGGTGAAAAAGTCCGCATCTTCAGTAGGAGGCTAAGCGATGTCACCGCAAGTATCCCAGAGATCGTAACGATCGCCAGAGATCGTGTGAGAAGCAAACGAGTTCTCCTCGAGGCGGAGGTAATAGCTGTCGATGGGAGTGGAAGACCTCTGCCGTTCCAGGATCTCATGCGTCGATTTCGGCGAGTTCATGACATTGCGAGGGCTACCACTGAAATCCCTCTGCAGCTGCATCTTTTCGACATTCTTGTTCTGGGCGACAACGAGTTAGTGAATAGAAGCTACAATGAAAGACGAGAGATCTTGGAGCAAGATGTTCCGCAGGAACTGCTAGTGCCTCGCCAAATTTCCAGAGACGAGGCGGAGATTGAATCTCTCTTCGACAAGGCGCTTGCCGAGGGACACGAGGGCCTGATGGCGAAAGCCTTGGATAGCAAATATGAGGTCGGAAAAAGAGGCAAAAGATGGTTCAAGCTGAAGCGAGCGGAGACACTGGACCTAGTCATCGTTGCGGCAGACTGGGGATATGGACGCAGAACTGGCTGGCTATCCAACTATCACCTAGCAGTTCGAGACGAGAACGCCGGTGGGTTTCTGGTAGTAGGGAAGACCTTCAAGGGCCTGACCGATGAAGAGTTCAGAGAGATGACCAACAGACTCCGAGAACTGAAAATATCGGAAACAGGCTTCACCGTCACCGTTAAACCCAGTATAGTAGTCGAAGTTGCATACGATGAAATTCAACGAAGCCCACACTACAAGTCCGGTTTTGCGTTGAGATTCGCAAGAATAGCAAGAATCAGAAATGACAAGAGTGTCGACGAGGTAGATTCCCTGCAACGACTGCAAAGCCTCTACGACAAGCAATTTGCCAGAAAGGGTATGCTTAATTGACAAGCATCTTATCGAGTGGAACACCTGTCCGTACTTTGTTCGTGCGAGTCTAGAGGGTTCTGATAATGATTGGAATCATTGCTGGTGGAAATGCTTGAAGTTTTGTGAGAAATGTGGATCATACATGCAGAAGGTATCCGGCGGGTTCTCTTGTCCCAAGTGTGGGAATCAAGTTCATGATCAAGCAGTCCAAGTTCGACATATTGAGCATTCTCAATCCTCTGGGATTGAAGTGGTCGAGAAGAAAGAAGCTGAGTATGTGACGGTTCACGAAACATGCCCTCAATGCGGCAATCCCGAAGCCTATCGCAGCGTTTCTGCCGTAGCCGGAGAGCATGCGGGGATCAGGCAAGAGAGATCAATAGAGCGCTTGAGATGCACAAAGTGTCAGCATTCGTGGAGCAAAACGTGAGCGTGATATGCGAAGGCTATCTGGCTAGGTCGCCCAAGATCGATGCTTGGCAACTGAATGAGGCAGGCGCTTAGGTTGCGAACTTGTGTGCTGTTCAGCGGAGGAAAAGACAGCACCTTCGCACTCTGGTGGGCTATTCATCAAGCGCACGAGGTAGTATGCCTTCTCACGATTTTTCCTGAACGGAGCGATTCATGGATGTTTCATCATCCGGGCCTGGAGTGGACTCGCCTTCAGGCTGAGGCCATCGGCATTACGCAAGTAACCGCAAGGGCTTCGGGCATCAAAGAGGAGGAACTTCGACCCATGAAGGAAGCGCTGCTGGGACTTGCCAACACGCACAAGATTGACTGTGTTGTAACGGGCGCAATTGCCAGTGAATACCAGAATTCACGCATAGAGAGAATCTGCAGCGAGCTTGGTCTCCGATCGATCGCTCCTTTGTGGAGGAGAGACCCGGAAGGCCTGCTGAGAGAGCAAGTTCAGATGGGCTTCCAGTTCATACTGACAGCATGCATGGCTATGGGCCTAGACTCGAGCTGGCTCGGACGTAAAATCGACAGCGAAGCCATAGACGAACTAAAAGACATCAACAGAAAGTACGGAATCAGCCTGGTCTTCGAAGGAGGCGAAGCAGAAACCTACGTAACAGACGCCCCCATTTTTGCGAAAAGAATTCGAATTGCTGAAGCACGGCCGACTTGGAAAGGAGACTCTGGCTACCTCGATATTATCAGAGCCGATTTAGCCGAAAAATCCGCCTAGCTCTTGCTCGAACGAGCGAGCAGATCCTGTGTTACTCGGTCAACATTGTCCATGATCATCTTCGGATCTAGCGTGGTGAACTGGCGCTTTTCCATTAAGAGGCGACCATTAACGATGGTTGAGTCGACATTGGCGCGGCCTGCCGAGTAGACAAGATCAGAGATCACAGTGTCTTTCCCGTGGATCGGCATCAGGTTAGGGCCGCGAGTATCCACGAGGATCATGTCGGCTAACTTGCCTGCTTCTATGCTTCCGATAGTCCTCCTCCATACCCAACGCTTTGGCTCCTTCTCTGGTTGCGAGGTCAAGAGCCATTTGAGCTGGCAATACGGTGGGATCCGAACGTGAATGTTTGTGCAAAAGTGCACAGACTTTCATAGTCTCGAACATGTCCAAAGTATTGTTGCTTGCTGCACCATCGGTGCCAAGCCCGACAGAGACACCGCTTCGCAGCATCTCTGGAACCGGTGCCGTCCCGCCTACGGCGAGTTTCATGTTCGACACAGGACAATGAGCCACTTTTGTGCCTGATTTTCCTAACAGTTTAATCTCGTTGCTGCTGAGCCATACGCAGTGTGCTCCAATAACATTGGAGCCGAGGAAACCGATTCTGTCTAGATATTCGACGACTTTCATCTTTCGTTTGTTCTCTACGTCAGCCTGCTCTATTTTCGTTTCCGCCATGTGGGTGTGAACTGAAATGTGTTCCCTGTCAGCTGTCTCCTTCGCCCAGAGGAGCGTTTCTTCTGAACAGGAATAGATCGCGTGCGGTGCTATTGCAGGTGTAATAAGATCGTTTCTCAACCGTTTGAGAAAGTCAAGCACTTTGCTAGCGTTCTCTTTGCGGAGTTTCGGATCAGGAGTGTCGTCTATGACGACTGAAGATAGAACTGCTCTAAGGCCTGCCTCACAAACCGCCTTTACCTCTTCCTCAACGAAGAAGTACATGTCGTTGAAAGTCGTGGTACCGGAGGAAATCATTTCTAGGCATCCAAGCATGTTTCCCCAGTAGCAAGTCTCCCCTGTCATGTTAGGCTCAAGTTTCCAGATTCTTTTGCTATGCCACTCCTGTAGTTGCATGTCGTCAGCGTATCCCCTGAAGATAACCATCGGGACGTGGGTATGGACGTTGACAAGCCCAGGTAGAAGGATCATCCCTTGTGCATCTAGAACTCGATCAGCGTCGCTCGACACCTTCTCGCCGATCTCTGCAATCCGCCCGTCTTTGACATATACCGAGGAGTTCCTGAGAACATTTCTAGAGGCGTCCTGAGTCACTATCCAAGAGCAATTACGAACAAGAAGAGACATGGTTCGCTCGTTGTCAAGACCTCTCTTCAGTCCGCAAAAAGCCTTTCACTCAGTGATCCTTACCGGCATGCAGGCCATTACTCGTCCTTGGCTCCACGTTTATCGCGAAACCAGCAACATCCGCGATCTGCGTGGGATCGTGGGCTATTCGATTGTCGCGTGTCTTTTTCTCAATTCTTTCTCGGTAAGGCCGAGGCGTCGCATTAGTTCTACAACGACTCCGTCCAAGAAAGTCATCATGCTGATTTCGAAGACGGTGCCAAGGGGAGCCATTGGTTCATGTTCCCCCATCAGCTGTCGCAGGAAGTAGTCCTGTTCATCCGCGACTTTGGTGCGGCCTTTGATTACTACTATGTGATCTGCCAATTTTGCTATGTCAGAGTCTGGGTAGGATGTAACGGCTATGATCTTTGCGCCAACAGTCTTGCCAATCTCCGCTGCCGTAACCACCAGTTTGGTTGTGCCCGACCCTGACAATGCAAGGACTAAATCGCCTCTTCCGATCGAAGGTGTAATCGTCTCCCCCATTACGTATACCTGAAAGCCTAAGTGCATTAGCCGCATAGCGAAAGCTCGTCCAACTAGGCCCGATCTTCCCGTTCCTATGACAAGGATGCGTCGGTCGGTGGAAACGAGCATCTCCACAATCATCTTCTCAACTTGGTCTAGGTTGACTCGGGTCAGAGATTCTCTGACACTTTCAATGAGATCCTTGGTCACGCGCTGATACGATTCGAGCCGCAAATAGACACCGATCATAAGGTAGAACGAGACAAGGTCTCTTTACTCTTGCCATTGCGTTCGCGTGCTCTATCTGCAACGACTGTCTCTAGCTCTCGGTGCAATTGTCTGCTAATTAGAACCACGGGAATATCTTCGGCATTTTGATCGGGACATCAAGCGTTGGGAGCGGTACAAAGAAATACACGTACACCGCCAACGCGAACATCAGCGCTGTCAAGATGATGACAAGGTAATCGGTAGATTTCATGCGTAGCACAATAAGCGGTTGGCGGTTCGGGCTCGCTCCGAATCCTCTTGATTCAAGGGCTTCTGCAAGCTCGATGCTCCTTCTGATAGCAGATACTATTAGCGGGATCAGAATTGGAATGTAATTCCTTATCCGCTTCATGAAATTACCCTTATCGAGTTCTAGGCCTCTGGATCGTTGTGCGTCTATTACAGTCTGGGCGTCAAGTGCCATCGTCGGAACCAATCGGACCGCCGTTGTAAATGTGAACGAGAGGGTGTAGGGCACGTGTGCTTGTTCAAGAGCTAGGCCCAGATCGTCGGGCGAGGTAGTCATGAAGAACAACGAAAAAGCGGACATGAGTGTGACAAACCTAAGGGTCATTGCTGCGGAGAACACAAACGTCGATCCAAAGACGAAGTTCATCACGAAAATGAGTACAGGCAAGGAGAAGACCGGCCCTCATCGATCCCACCCATTTCTTCCAAGACTTTGAAAGATAGACGATCGGTGGTTGAACGAGGAAGATCACAATCAATGCGTAGATGTTAGAGAACAGAAGTGCAGCGGAAAATATCCCCATCGTCATGATGAACTTGGCGCGAGGATCCATCATGTGAATAGGTGTGGGAAGCTTGGCGAACTTGAAACCGTCGAAAATCTTGAGCGACACTCACCGCTGTCCCCCTAGTGCGTCTCAGAATCGCCTTCTCCGCAGAGTATACATCGATAGCTCGTGCGGATAGTCCGAAGTCTCTGAGTTGATACATGAGCTCTCCGATCTGTGGTCGCGTGAGCGATGCCCTCTCTAGCAGTTGTCCGTCCGTGAGAAGATCCTCTGCAGGACGATCTCCTATGATCAGTCCTTTCGATAGCAAGACGATTCTAGGTTTACATTCCGCTACGAACTCGACATCATGGGTGATGATTATGACTGTCTTTCCCTGAGCATTCAGCTGGATTATGAAGTTTCGCAGACGGTCCTTCTGTTGATAGTCTTGGCCGATAGTTGGTTCATCGAGGATTACGTGCTTCGGATTCCACACTAGTACTGCCGCTAGGGCAACTCTCTTCCTTTCTCCTCCGCTTAAGACGAAAGGGGATGATTCTGCATAACGAGTCAGGTCAAGAGTTTCTAGGATGCTAGCGACCCGTCGTTCAATAGTATTTTCCTTGTAACCGAAGTTCCTAAGTGAGAATGCGAGCTCCTCGCTGACGGTCTCGGAGAAGAGCTGGTGATCTGGATTCTGAAACACAAGCCCAACGTCCCTTGAGAGTCTCGCGACACTGGAATCGTGAGTGTCAACGCCGTCCACCTTCACTCTTCCAGTGGTGGGCGCGAGAAGGCCATTGAAGGTCTTGACTAGAGTCGTCTTTCCTGCTCCGTTTTCTCCCATGATGGCAACGAATTCACCGTCGTTGATGGTCAGGTCGATGCCCCGAAGTACATCGGGATAGCCCGGGTACGCGAACGTGAGGTTCTGGGTTTCTATCATTTGCTCAACATCTTTCTGAGAATGTCTGCTGCTGCATCAACTGTAGTCGGTGTTCGAGGGAATTCGAAACCGTCTCTTTGTAGGAGGTTGAACAACGTCGTGACCCTGGGAAGTCCTATTCCGATCAGTCGGGCATGCTCGCCATAAACATCGCTCGGAGTGCCATCTAGGACGATCTTTCCGCTATCCATTACAACGACTCGATTTGCATGCTTGGACACAATATCAAGTCGGTGTTCAACAAGGATAATGGTCATCCCTAGCGTCCCGTTGAGGTCAGAAATAACTTCCAGAATCTCCAATGCTGATTTTGGGTCCAGGAACGAGGTGGGCTCGTCTAGGATCATGACTTTCGGTTGCATTGCTAGAACCGACGCGATCGCTGCTCGTTGCTGTTGTCCTCCGGAGAGCTCGTAGGGGGGCTTGTCTTTGAGATGGGTGATCCCGGTGGCTTCAAGAGCCCAGTCGACGCGCTTCCTTGTCTCTTCTCTGCTCAGGCCCAGGTTCTCGGGTCCGAAGGCAACATCTCTCTCGACGCTTAGTGAGAAGAGCTGGTTTTCGGGATTTTGAAAAACCATGCCTACGTGAGCTGCCAGCTCGGCCGTTGTGTGATCTTTCACATTCATATTGTCAACCATTAGTTCGCCGGTAAAGTCGCCCGAGTAAAAGTTCGGGATGAGTCCGTTTAGGCATCTGCAGATTGTCGTCTTCCCGCATCCGCTTGGGCCCGTTAGGACGACGAACTCACCCGGTGCAACTGCGATCGAGACATCTTGAATTGAGGCCGTGGAAGCGCCGGTGTATGTGAAGGTCAGGTGATTTGCCTGAATAATCGACAAGCCCTTGTAGCCTCACGCCGCCCCATCATGAATGTAACGCTTCTGGGCAACTATTATTTTCCGAGTTGCGCGCCATATTCTGGCTGAGCCATATAGCCTTTCATTGTTGGGGTAAATCTCAACTACCCCTGTGTGATAGGAGATCTGTCAGTTCTCAGTTTGGTCTCTTTCCAGACTACGATCGCGACGGCTGCGACTGTTCCGAACAAGGTAAGGCAACCTGTGAAGACTGTGAGGTTGTTCACAGGATCAAGGAAGCCGCGACGGGAGCACCGACAGATGGTGCCAACGCTGCAGACGCGAAATGATCGCCCGATGCACCACTTGTGGAGAAATCGTTGTAGCATCTAACGGATACCACCCCACTCATCAACAGGATACCTACGGTAGGCACCTGCGATCCACTATTATCACTCGAAGCCCAGGCTCGCATTGTCGAAAGTTGCTTATTGGAGTGTTAGTGCTATGTTGTATCTGAGAGGTGACCAATGTATGCCAAGCAGAAGTAGGGGAGCTAAGAAAGCGTGGACGGCTAGCAGAGATAGAAAGGTGGCGAAAGCACGCGAGAAGAAGAAAGAACGCAAAGCCCAGCTTTCCTGAGGGGGCCTACCCCTTTGCCCGTCAAAGAAACTTTAGCAACAGGAGCCGGAGTGGCATCCGCACCCGCATTGTCCCGCCATTTGCAGAGGCGAACCACACTTGTCACAATACTTATTCTGGGCTGAGTTTTCTCTCTTACAATTAATACAGGTCCTAGAAGCAGATGACAATGACGATCTCCGCTGACCCACGACAGCTTCCTTTGTCTTAAAGCCATTACGCATTTTCACGGCATCATGGTCTCACAACAGGGCAGGTTATACCTAGCAGAACCCATAAGCAGCCACCTACACCCCTAGGCTTGCAATACCAGACCAGCCACCCTGTCAAAATCAGTAATACCAGTGCCCCAGTAGAACAAACCCGCGTTTTTGGAGGCTGTTCTAGAGGGTTCTTAGGGTATTTGGGATGCCTGCGTGACGTGAGAGCTTGATGCTTGACCAGCTAAGATGCCCAGATGTGAAATGGATACGATACTAGCGTCTATCAGAGTCGGAGTAGAAGAGGCTTGAACAGCCTCAACGCCAACTCGCGTTTCTTGTAGAATAGTACAGCAAGCGGCAGTAGCAACAGTAGGATGACGGCCAACCAGTAGTTGGACATGAACACTGAGAGCTTATCCACTGCAAACATTTCCCCACCCACCGGCGGCTGGGCGGGCGGAGGGTGAGCAGGAACTCCACTCTGCGTCGGACCCGGCTTCAAGGAAAGAGCCTCAACTCGAATCACTTTCGATCTACGAAGAAAACTCAATATCACATCAACTTATGGAATCGCTTCAGCCCCATAAAACACTTTGGCAGCTACGCTTGAACTGCCATCTGCACGACCATTATCTGCTTTTCTTGAAGTCGAATAGTACTGGCTCACGTGACTTGCTTTGCCAGCCTATCAATTGTCATCATCCTTGGCTTGAGCTGCTGTTCGATTCAAGGGCGAGCATGAAAGCAGCTTCCTCAGTCTAGTCTGCGGCAGCGTCGTCAGGTAACACACGAGAAAAACAAATACGTAACCCAAAACTATGTGCCGACAACGACATATTCGCACCGCGAGAACAAGGTTTGTGGATGAATGAAAGCTAAGAAACTGAAACTGAACCCGAAATGTCCTCACTGTAGGTCACGCAGAACCATCAAAATCGGATACTATCTAGCATCCCGACCTAGAATGCACAAGATACAACGTAACCAATGCAAGATGTGCGGTCGAACCTTCAGTAGAAACGATAACGGTCGCTTTCCTATGCCTTTTGTGGCGAAGTTGTCAGGTGACCCATAGGATATGGGATCCCGCGCCGACATGACTCGAAAACAAACGCCAGAATAGGTGCAATTAGACCCGTCAAGTAAGAAGAGTAAGTGCGCACGGCCTTATGGCGCAAGTCGCACGTATTGGTTTTCATTCGACCAGTGACTTGCCTCTCTCGAGATAGGTTCTGAATAGTTCAACAGATTTCTTGATCACTTCATCCAAGTTTCCTTGGACCGTTGCGCCAGCAGCTGTGGAATGACCTCCGCCAGCTCCGTTGTTTGTTTCGCCTAGAATCGTCGCAAGGTCACGGCCAAGGTGGAAGTTCGTTCCGGCAAAGAACTCGCCAGTAGAACGGAAACTGAGTGTTAATCTATCCTTCTTTTCTCCACCGACGATGGCGAAATGTGCGCCCAAACCGATTAATGAGCGTGCGACGGACGCGTGAAATGAACCTACGACGGTAGATGCAACGAGCCATCCGCCGATACTCTCCCAATTCATGCGCCGAGCACATTTCAATCGAGCAATTCGCTCCGAATTGTCCATAGGAACGCGAATGATCTTCAGCGCCTCTGTTCCATCGACGCCAAGGTCGAGAAGCCTGCAAGCCAGCTTCAGAGATCTTGTTGTTGCGATCGCGAAGTGGCCCGTCTCGTATGCGAGACCGAGGAAGGCAGCGAGGGCGTCCTTTTTCGTCAGTCGGAGCTTCGCCGCTTTGCATATTTCAAGCACCACCTCGCATGCAGAAGTGGCTTCATCATCTGCTATGAGGACATCGGCACGAGTCCTTGTCTCGGGGTGAATAGCATGGTGGTCGATCACAATGAGCGGTTTACCGAACTTCTCGATAGGCTGCTGGAGACTGCCCAGTTGTTGCAGCGTGTTCGTGTCAACTGTGAAGATGGCGTCAAAATCATCCGGATTTGCGGTATCTGCCACTTCGAAGGATAGCTGCGTTAAGACTCGGGCAGAAACCTTGCTTACGCCATCGGGGGATACGACGGTTATTTCGAGTCGTCTGTTGATGTGCTTTAGTGCTCTGGACAGGAGGTATGCTGAGCACACGGCGTCAGGGTCGGCATTCTGATGGCCGACTATCAGGATCTTCCTGGAGGCCTTGGCCGTTTTCGTTAGTTGTTTGAAGCCTCGCACAGGTTCAGCTCCCGGACTTTTGCCTCTGCAGCTGCAAGTGCTGCATCTGCGGCGCTGTCAATGATTGTGCGAAGCTCGGGGTCTTCAGAATCGGTCTCTACACCAACCTCAACGGTGAGGGAAAGTGGCTTGTCACCGAGAGCTTCTACTGAGAGATTCAAGTCTTCCATTTTCTGCAGGGAGATTTTTGACAATATGAATTTCCGAGCAGTCTCTTCCGCCGCAGCGCAGATCAGCTCCAACTCTTCGTCAGTAGGAGCTCTGCGGAGTTCAATATCCACGCTTGATCCCGCTTAGGAAGAGAGATTATGGTTGCTTAGAAACTATTGCGAAGACTTGGGAGCTCGTAGCTTCTCTTGCAGTTTCTCCTGCATGTCCTTGAGTCTTTCGCGGGTTCGTTCTTCCTGTCTTCCTAGCACGGTTACTCGTGTGTTGAGCAGTTCCTTCTTCTCCTTCAGCTCCGTCAGCAATTCATCTTTGTGTGCTTTGATCAGGATGTTCCCGACGCTCTTGTACACGGGGGTTTCGCCGGTGATTTTCTCAAGTTCGGCTAGGGCTCTGTCAGTCTCTGACATGTCCATCTCTAGCTGTTGCTTCTGGGAGGCCACGGCCTGAAGTGTCTGTTGTAGTTGTTGTAGCCTGACCAGCTCTTCTTGAACTTGAGGCGTAAGTTCGTTTCCTTCGCTCATCAATTCCACCAGTTGAAGTAGTGAGAGGTTTTGCTCGTAGCTCTATGCGCATAGATAAGCGTTTCAAGAGCCCACGACTCGGACGAGAATCCTCAGAAAGTTGCCTGACGTGACGATATTGGAGGGAAGGATAGTGTCGTTTCCAGGCAACAAATGACTAGTCATCGCCCGCACGTTGAGATTCCACAGTTACTCCGGTGAAAACAACAGGCAAGTAAGAACTTGGAATCCATTTGGTGCTCCGAGAAGGAAGGAGAGCCTACTTAAGCTCCAGTTGACTCAAACATGGGACATAGCCGGCAGGTGAACTTTGATGGTTGAGATATCCATTCAAGATCAAGCGAGAGACGAAGAGACTTCAGCCAACGCTGGAATCTTACGAATCGGCAAAGTCTCGGCTGCACTGCCCAACAAGTTTGCCACAACAACTGAGCTGAACGCGACACGCGTAGTAGGCGCAAAAGATACGCTTCCCGGAGATGTCGTCGTCTCTGCCAAGCTCATGTATCCGGACTCGCTAAATAAACTCCTGAAAGAAGATGATTCTCTGCGGAACTTCGCACGCCGGTTATCGCGCGAGGCAGGAGGATTCGAGGATGTCGCCAGACTGCTATTTCTCGTCTTCAAAGGGGAAGCATCCTATACTGAAGCAGAAGATCTGAGGACATTGCTCGACCTCCAATACTTTGCAGATGTGGACGTCATTACGGTCCAGCAGACCTCTAGCATGAGCCCGGAGGATTTCGCTTCGCTACTGAAGTTTGCACGGAGATGGATGGATCAGAGGGGGATCGACAAGCCGATAATGCCAGTAATTCGAGCAACGGAGACTCAACGGGAGTTTGAGCTCTTCTCTGCGCCAGCAATCAAGAGTAAGGTTCGTCTGCTGGGAGTGGACATGAGGGGCGGCTTCCACTACTACACTCTCAGAGCCGTAGAGAAGATCAAGAAGAAGAACCCAGATGCTTGGATTCACGCTTTCCAGATTCCTCCAAAGATCAGGTTTGCACGACACATGCTTTCGAGCTCTCAGGGCATGCTTATGCCGTACTTCGGAGTGGACAGCTACTCAAGGTGGGTAGTGCCTCCGCCACCAGTTCCTCTCACAAAGGACAAGATCAACGTCTTCGACAAGTCAGGTTGGGGCGTTTTCAAGCGAAAAGAATGGACCGGGCTTCATGGCAAAAAGCTCACCTGCACGTGCCCCATGTGCAAAGGCCAGGACCTCGATGGGTTCTATGTTGGGAAAGTCCTCACGGTCCTGAGTCGCAGTAAAGTCCACGATCACTACGCACAGCAAGATGAACTGAAGAAAACCTCCGAGAGCATACGCAAACACCAGTACGGTCGGCTGATAAAGACGAAGAAGTATGCAAACATGTTCGTCAGCGAACTTAAGAAATCGCTTGAATCTGAAAAAAAGTCCTAGCGCCCCGTTTCCGCAAGGAAGGTCATTAGGTCTCTAAGGTTCACTTCAGAATTTGTGCGCCAACCGAGGGACAAAGATCCCACTTCATCCTCCTTCAAATACCCGTTTCGAATGAAGGCGTCAAGAAGCGTAAGCGTCTTCCATCTTCCAGCCTTCTCTGCAATGAGCTTCTCCACCTCTTCGCGCGGAGCCTTGCCCTGTTTGGTCACGACATACGCGATTGCGACGGTTAATGCAGCGAGGTTGTCGATTCGCCATCCAGAGAGCCGCGCTTCTTTGGGCGTGAGTGTTCCTCTCAGAGTGACTAAGTATCGGGCGTCCTCCTCATACTCTGCAAGCGTGGTTTCCCCCAGTTGCCGCGTCTGTGAGTGTTCAGGCTCGACGCGCTTGACTTCGAGATCAAGCTCAGCCAAAAGAGCATCGACCTGCTTGAGAACTTCTTTGTAGTTCTTGCCAATGCTGGCTTTCAATTCCCATTCCTTAGCTCCTGGCATCTTACCTCGTTTGAACAGCAAAAGGTGAATTGCGTGCTTCAACTTGTCACTGTAGAAGCGCTTTTCATCGCCGGTTTGTTCCATTGTACCTCACCCATTTCCACGGAGCGATCTTGATGATGCCTGAATGTTCTCTCCCTTGGATATTGCAATAGGGAAACTCACCAATCCAGCGGCAGTCCTCTCAGTTGGCGTAGCAACAGACATTAGCTTGATTTCCTTGGTGTCCCGTAGCATTCGGGCGAAGCCATAGGTTAGAAGAAAACTCACATAGTATGCTCGGTGAACGGTTTCTTGGTACGTGTCGCGTCGAACGAACGACCAGTAATCAATAGGGCTAATGTCGTTAGTCTGTGCACGAAGTTCTTCCCATAACCCTCGGAGGTTTCTCGCGAATTCCTCACGGGTCAGAATACCGGACTTGACAAGCGAGTCAGTGTCGGCCGTTTTCGGCGGAATTGCTCTTCCTAGGGCGAGTCTCTTCCGTCTCTCCTCATAAGAGAGTAGCTGATTCCAGTAGAACAGCCCTTCACGAATGGCGTCGAGTGTAAGCTGCTCTCTCTCTACGATCGGATGCCAAGATTTCAGAAAGATCTCGCCCAGCCGCTTAGTGGACAGCGAACGTAACTTCTTCTCCAACATCTCAGGACTCGTGTAGAGTGCGCTCGACTGATATCGGAGCTGACTCTTCTGAAGGCCAAGGACCTCCGCCAAATCCCTGATCGTCTCGGCATCTAAGCAGTTATCATCTAGAGAGTCCCAGAATGGAAAATACTTGCGGAGTGTGTCAACTGCCAGGCCAACGTCCAAGAAGAACGGGTTGAACTTTCGCTCTCTAATGGCTTCACATGTCTGGATCAGTTCACGAAGATCCTTTCTTCCGGATGGCAATCTGACTCGTTCCGATTTCTGGTCGGAGGATGTCGTCTACTTCACCTGCGAGACAATGGAACTCCCTTCGATGTTCTGAATCACGACCACGTGAACATTGGTGTCAGTAACATTCACCTGTCCAGGAGTTATGGCGAGGTATTGTGTTTCTCCCAACTCGCTTGCGCTAGCGACAATGAGTTTGGAGATGACCTCTCTATTCTTCGGATCTAGGTGAACGTCAAACTCGTCAATGGCCCTAAAGGGAGAGGCAATATGCTGCTGCAATCCGAGCAGGAAAGCCATGAGTGCGATGCTTCTCTCGCCTCCGCTTTGGGTTAAGGAGTCGAGTCGAGTGGGTGGCGCACCCTTGAATCCTACCATGATGTCAAGTCCCGCTTGGTCTACTTTCTTTCCGACGCTGAGCTTCAGTTCGCCAGTCGCTCCGACTTCTTGGAGTATCTCATTATAGCGGGTTTCAAGGGAATCGAGGAATGTCGATACGACGTTTCTCCATCGTTCAAGTCGTTTCTCGACCTCTGCGATGACCTCCTGCCTATTACGCGTTAGCTGTTCCGTTTTCCCGCGGAGGTCCTCGTACATAGTGGCGTACGAGCTGTACATCTTCTCCACGTCCTCGGAGAGATGAGCAAGCGGTCGAAGCTGTTCCTCAGCAGCACCGATATCCATCATTATGTCAGTGATCTTTCTAGGATTCTCGAATCGTGAACCCATCTGTCCAGCATTTGATTGAAGCGGCTCGATCTCTTCCTTCAGCATCCTTCGTTGGGTTTCGAGGTCTGCAAGATCTTCGTTGAGAAGTTTCTTCTTGAAGCCAAGAACTTGAGTATCGACCTTCGCGTCTATCAGCCGAGCAAGTTCAACCTCAACACGCACGTCAATGTCATGAAGTGCGGTCTCCTCTGATTGAAGCCTTTCACGAGTCCGACCGAGCTCCTCTTTTGTATCGCTTTGGATTCGACCCAAGTCATCGAGCCACTCCATCATTGCAGGTGGTATCCCTATGGCTTGACCGGGGCGATCAATCTGCACGTCTGACTGGTCAGTGTTCTGGTCATTCGCGGCCTGGAGGAGACGTTTCCGAGTCTCTTCTGAGAATCTCTGCAGCCATTGTAGAGTAGATGCCGCGGTGGCGTCGTGACGAACTAGTTCAAGATACTTCTCATACAGCTCGAATCTATCTTTCAGATGCTTGTCATATCTCTCTTGGCGCCGCTTGAGAGATTCATCTGCCTCGAGGAGCTTCTGGTCAGCGTTTGCAATCATTCTGGTACGCGACTCTATCTTATCTTGGATACGGAGCAGCGCTTCCTCTCGCTTCTGAATTCGCGCCCAAGCCATCTCTCTCTTCAGTTCACCTAGTTTGCTGTCCAATGTCTTCTTCATGAGGAATCGTTCGTGTTCTCTTCGCCAGTACTCGTGGGTCTCCTTTGTGGACTCCAACACTTGAGCAAGAGACTCTTCTTCTCCTGCAACCTTCGTCAGACGTTCCTGTGCCTCGAGGACGTTAGATCGGTAGGATTGGAATCCAACTGCCTCTTCAAGCATCTTGAGCTTCTCTATCGGAGAGATGGTAGCAAACCTGCCAACCATCATCTGGTGCATGATGACGAGGATGTTGTCGGGGTTCAACCCATAACGTGTAAGGGCGCTCGTGACTTCATTTTTCGTCACTGGATGGCCCTGAACTAGGTACTGATAGCTGCCGTTTCGCCTCAGGATTCGTGTTACGCTGACCGTGTCGACATGGTACTGAGAAAATGGTTTGCCTCCTTCTCTAGGGCGATTGTCGAGCTGAAGGGTGATCCGTGCCTCGTCGGCGTGCCATCTTATCAAATCGCTTAGCCGGCGAGCACGTTCCGTGTAGGTTTGACCCAGCACTACTGATATTGCAAGGAGTATAGAGGATTTTCCTGCTCCATTAGGTCCGCAAATCAAGTTCAGCCCTGACTCTAGGGGGACGTACGCGTTTTCGTACGACATGAAATTCGCCAGAGCTATGCCTTTGATCATCCATGGGATCTTCCGGGTCGGGTAGCGAACCCTTCAGTTCGGTAAAAAGTTTCGGGGTTCCATCAAGCTCATCGGACACGACACGTGGCTCAGTCCCAGAAAGGGCGGGTCTGAAGACATTTCAATTGCACATTGAGGGGGTCCGCATAGAATTCCTCATCTATGATTCAGATCCTGGCGAATCGTTCTTCATGACTGATCGCTGAGGCTCGCTATCATAATGTGCTATCGGCGAAGACTTATGCGGGTTCGTTGTTGGCCTTGCTTCGATGAGCGTTGTGCAGAATTCCCGTTTCAGACAATGGAAAAAACATTAACAAGGTGTGGGTGTTGTTGATTTCAAGCGAGACGAGACGTTTATATAAGATGTAACGTCGTTGCAGACGTGCCTTCGCGGAAGTGACGGCGAAGATTTGAGGAAACTGGGCAAGGTCCTTCATGTGTCAAAGAGCCATGCCCTCATCGTGAAGCTTGATGCTCCGAAGTTTGTCAGAGCAGGCATAAGAGCCTGTGATAGCAAGTTGAAGAGCGTTGGTGTCGTGATGGACATTTTGGGACCGGTTACAGGTCCCTACGTCTCCGTGAGGCCAACGATCACGAAGCCAGAATCGGTCGTCGGACGAACAGTATATGCGCTTGAAGACTGATAATGGTGGAGAGATGGTGGAAAAAACACAAACAGATCTAGGCGAATCCGAACAATCACAACCGAAAGTCAGAGTCTGCCCAGAATGCGGCGGATCGAAATTGATGCGCGACGACGAAGCCGCAGAAATAGTCTGCGTCACCTGTGGGTGCGTCATTGATGAGAAACTGTCCGACAGCAGACCAGAATGGCGTGCATTTGACGAGGAGCAGAAAGCTAAGAGAGCACGCACCGGCGCTCCGTTGACGTACACGATTCACGACAAAGGCCTGTCAACGGTGATCGACTGGCGTGATCGCAGAGGAAGCGGTCGCCAGATGACGGCGAATGAGCGCCTCGACATGTACAAGCTTCGCAAGTGGCAGAGAAGAGTGCGCGTCTCGGACGCAACAGAGCGTAACTTGGCTGTTGCGCTCTCCGAATTGAGCAAGCTCGCTTCTTCACTTAACCTTCCAAAGAACCTTCTCGAGACTGCTTCGGTCATCTACAGACGCGCGATAAAGAAGAGGTTGATCAGAGGAAGATCAATCCACAATGTGACCGCAGCGGCGATCTACATGAGCTGTCGCCAGTGCGGTGTTCCGAGAACTTTAGATGAGATTGCGAGTGCAAGTAGCCTTAGCAAGAAAGACATAGGCAGAAGCTACCGATTCATGGTTCGAGAGCTCGAAACATTTGTTCCTCCATCAACAAGTCGGCATTACGCCGCCCGTTTCAGCAACAAGTTGATTATTTCGGGAAAGGCTGAGGCGATGGCGATTAGAATCCTCGAAACAGCGACACGAATGAAATTGACAAGTGGCAGGGGTCCCACCGGAATTGCCGCTGCGGCAACGTATATCGCTGCGGTCTTGACGAACGAACGTAAGACGCAACGTGAGATTGCCGAAATCGCTAACGTCACGGAAGTGACAATTCGAAATCGCTACAAGGAGCTTCTTGAGAGGCTCTTTATCGAAGTGCCAATGTAGTTCACTTTTCTGTTTTCTCGACGCTTGCTGCAATAGAATGCTCAACGCGAATTGCCTTGAGCGGCCTATAATATGCGCTGTATAGAGACCTGCGCCTCTTGTGCAGACCCTATCGCCAGCAGGTTGATTACTTGATGTGTCTCTGACTACGCTCATCGCCTGGTCTGCACAAGGATGCTCCCAGGAGAAACCTAGTCAGCAGCTGAAAATGCATGAACTATCGATGATGCAACAAAGACTGCTGGGAATGTGGCTACAGTTGTCATCGCATCTCTGAACGGAGTCTGCGATGTCAACATGAGTTGACTCGACTTACGAACGGGCTCTTTTTGTGAGCGGCTCCTAAGGATTCTCGTGTCAGTTGGAATCCGTACGCTTACGCTTTCTGCGCAAGAATACGCCGATAATGACAAGGATGATGGCTGCCAGAAGACCGAGCATGACGACTTGGTTTGAGAGCAACTCACTCGTTATGCTTGTTCTTGTTGTTTCTGTGGTCGGGAGTTTCGAGACGACGGTGAAACTGATCGGAATCTGGATAGCATGATCAATCTGAACGTCATCTTTGAAATACACTGAGATTGTCGCCTCGTGGATTCCTTCGGACAATGTTGAATCGACTACAGCTGTCACGCTGAATGGCGCTGGTGCGTTCGGATCGATTTGTCCAACATATGTTGGCTTAACAGATCCCTCAGAAAAGGTCTGATCAGGATCCATAGTGACGTTTGCATACATTGCGGCGATCACTCCCCGGTTTAGAATGTTTCCTGAGATCGTTATCTCCTGACCGGGCAACACAGGATCCGGTTCCACGATAATCTCGTACACCTTGAGGTCGATCCATCCGCGAACCAAGAAGGAAATTGCATGTGTCTCTGTTGACGGCGTTGTCTCGCCACTGACCTTGTAAGTGGCCACTATGCTACCTTGCAGCGTAAGGCCTGCAGCAGAAGACGGAGCAAACACCGTGAGATTGGCATCTATTGACTCTCCTGGGGAGAATGATGACCTGATCCAGTGGTTGTCGCCAAACAGAACCAGCGGCGGCGGTATTGCGAGAGCAATATCGAGATCTTTCAGGTACTTGCCAACGTTGGATATCTCCATTGCCAGTGTGTTGTTTCGAGATGCCGTAAACACAGTTCCCGAGGAAGTGACCGATAGGTTTGATGAGGTGGCCGCGTGTCCAATTTGAACCCCTGTCGCTGCCGTCATGATGACCAGCATGGCCAATGCAGCGAGACTTGACACTCTGATTCTTCGCCGACGGGTCATGACGCACCAGCCACATATCAGACCGCGCAAGTACGCTGTCAAGATAAAAACATAGACTTGATACTCCGCTCTCGCTGTAACGGTGAGGTTAGGCTCTGCGTTTGCGACCACCGGATGCTTGATGCCTGGCGAGTGTGAGGGTGGTGAGTTGGGCGACGAGAAATTGGGTGCTCCTTGTGCCTGGTTAGCCCAATCGAGAACGCGTCTTGCCCGATTGACCAGTCCCTAACCAGTTGGCCGTGCCCTCTCGCAGCATCGGACTCTCGGACCATAAGTTCCCTCGCCCTAACCTCGCCTGAGATGTACTCTTTTCTGCTCTGAACTGATGATGCTGCTTCGGCTGTTGGTGCCACGATATCGATATCGACGAAAGCATCCACCTTCAGGTCCATCTCTTTGCGCATCTGTTGGATTCTTCTCACCAGGTCACGCGCGAGTCCGTCCGCTATCTCTTCTGAAGACAGCAGTGTATCAATTGACACGCTCCCTCCCTCGAAGTCAGCTGCGGGTTGAGTCTTCCTTCGTTTCCTCGACGAAACTCACGTACCTGTCATAGATCGTCAGCTTCTCAGAATCCACTTCGATCTCGGTCTTCCCCGTTGTCAGCCTCTTTCTGAGATCGACGGGATCGATAGATGCTATGTTTTCGGCCACTTTTGCAGCGCGTGACTTGAGTTCAGGGCCAAGTATGGACATATTCGGAATAGCCCGGACAACAACTTTCTCTCTTGATTCCGATGGTGGAACCACATTCAACGATCGAGAGTTCAATTGATCAAGTAGAAGGGGCTTCATCTGTTGCACGGCGTCGCGAACTTCATCGTTGCTCGTTACGACGGTAACGGTTCTTACTGGTTGCCTGAGCTTGAGACCTGCCTTCATTCTCGCCATGGCTGCAGCAGAAATGATGCGCTGGGAAGTGTCGAATAGCTTCTCCAACTTTTCGTTCCGCCAACCACTTTTAGGTCTTGGCCAATCAAGTGCATGAATAGTCAAGTGAGATTTGGATTCGGTCGGTCGAAACATTCCCTGGTAAAGCGCCTCAGCGACGAATGGAGTGAACGGCGCCATCATTACTGCGGCTTGACGAAGTGCATAGGACAGGACGGAGTAGCCGGCCAGCTTGTCAGGATTTTCTTTCTCAATCCATGTCCGTCTTCTTACTAGCCGGATGTAGCTGTGGCTAAGATCATCGATCAAGAAACTCCTCAAGGCCCTGACGGCCTCGTGGATTCGATAACTTTCCATTGCTAATGTGACAGATTCGATCGTACGTTCAGTGCGGCTCATGAGCCAAAGGTCTTCGTCTCTCATCTGCGACCTCATCTTGTCAGGCGGATGTTTGGTTGGATCAAACATGTCTAGGCTCATGTAGGTGCTAGCAAACACGTAGACATTCCAGATCGTTTGGAGGTCCCCAGCGATCTGCTCAAGAATCTTCCAGGAGAACCGCAGATCTTCCCACGGCGTATTCTGCAGCACGTACAATCGAAGCGCGTCACGCCCGAATCGCGTGATCGCCTCTTGTGGGACGACGAAGTTTCCGAGAGACTTGTGCATCTCGCGTCCCTGCTCGTCGAGCATGAAACCGTGCATCAGCACCGTCTTGTATGGGGTCTCACCGAAAGCGACCAGCCCGGCTTTTAGTAATGAGAAGAACCAACCTGAGATTTGATCGCGTCCCTCTACAATGAAGTCGGCCGGCCACCATTTCTTCGCTTCATGTCGGTTCCTGGGATATCCGAGACAGGCATAGGATGAGATTCCCGAATCGAACCAGCCCACCATCACGTCGGGCAATCTTTTCATCTCGCCTCCGCAGCCACATTTGAGCTTGACCTCGTTAACCCAAGGCACGTGGAGTTCTTTCGGAACTCTTGTGCCAATACTTCTTTCTTTGAGTTCTTTCAGCGAGCCGATGACTTGTCTGTTTTGGCAGGACTCGCATGCCCAGATCGGCAGGGGTGTGCCCCAAAACCTCTGCCTCGAAATGACCCAGTCTCGTAGTCCCTGAAGCCAATTGCGGAACTGATTCGCCCCAGCCCAATCAGGAATCCATCGAGTAGCTTCGATATCTGCAATCATCTTGTCTCGCATTTGGGTGACTTTGATGAACCATTGGTCCGTGGCGCGTATGATTAACGGTGTGTGGCATCGCCAGCAGACAGGACTCCTGTGAACTATCTCACCGGCGAAGAGAAGGGCTCCTCTCTTCTTGAGATCCTCAACTATCTCAGGGTTTGCGTCTTTGACGTACTTCCCTGCATATTTGCCTGCTTCGGCAACTAACTTGCCTTGGTTGTCAACCAGCATGAGAACTGGCAGCCCGGTTCGGCGGCCAACTTCATAGTCCTCTTCGCCATGGCCAGGCGCGGAATGCACGCATCCGGTTCCGTCCTCGAGAGTCACATACTCGGCACTAAGCACCACCCGGTGACCGCCCGTCAGATGAGCCTGTGCAGGAACGATATCTGAGATGGGCGATCTATATCGCAGACCGTCGATCGTTTCTCCCTTGAAGGTTTCTATGAGCTGAAGCTTCGCTCCGGTCTCGGCTGAGACATGTGAAATTCTCTCCTTTGCCATGATGTAGACTTCATCATTGCATCTCACGCGTGCGTATTCAAACTCGGGATGGACCATGACAGCGGTGTTTGATGGGAGTGTCCAAGGTGTGGTGGTCCATATTATGATGTACTCGTTCGTGCGTCCCTCGATTGGGAACTTCACATAAATCGATGGATCTCTTAGCTCTCGGTACTCTAAGACAACTTCATAATCTGACAAGACGGTCTCGCATCGCGGACACCAGTGCACGACCTTCAAGCCGTGCTCCAACAGGCCATCTTCGTATGACTTCTTGACTGTCCACCACGCAGATTCAATGTATGCATCGTTGTGCGTGAGATACGGATGGCTCCAATCCATCCACACTCCGAGATCGAAGAATATTCGACTCATTGCTTTCGAGTTATTGTTCGCAAAATTCTTGCATTCAGAAACGAACTTGTCAAGACCGTAGGCTTCGACATCTCGTTTCTGCTTGAAGTCGTGTTGCTTCTCGATCGCAAGCTCAATTGGTAAGCCGTGGCAATCGTATCCCGGCTGATCTCGGCAATCAAAACCCCTCGATCGTTTGTACCGAAGTACGACATCCTTGACGATCTTGTTCCAGCACGTACCAATGTGTGGCGTGTCTGACGAAGGGAAGGGCGGGCCATCGAGAAAGTAGAACTTCGAACCTCGAGATCTCTGTCTCTTCACTCGGTCATACGCTCTGGTCTTCTTCCAGAGGCTGAGAACGGTCTCTTCGAGCTTTTTCCATTCGTATTTCTTTGCTATTGCTCCGATCTCATGTTTCAAATCAGATCATCCAAACATTGCATCCTCGTTGCGTGCTGCAGACTCAAGGTAGCAGTGTTGCAACACCTTGCGGGCTCGGATATGTATTTGGGAGGGGCGGAACTAGGCAAGAAATTCGATTTCTCGGTCACCTGTCACAGTAGCCACCCGCGGCCAACTTATACCTCGGACAACTTCTATTTAGCCTTCATCACGAGAAATGAATCAAGACGAGAGAAACAAGATGGCCTCGTTGATCCTTGGCATCGAGTCGACAGCACATACATTCGGTGCGAGCATTGCGAGCAACGAAGGTCGCATTCTCTCCGATGCCAAGCGCATATACATCCCAGTTAAGGGTCATGGGATACATCCGCGAGAAGCAGCTCAGCATCACTCATCAATAGCTGACGCCGTCATTCGAGACGCGTTCAGAGACGCGAAAGTTGCAGCACAGAAACTTGATGGGGTCGCGATCGCGCTGGGCCCAGGTCTTGGGCCAACCCTACGAATCGGTGCAACTCTAGCGAGGGCAATTGCTTCGAGACTCCGAATCCCGTTGATTCCTGTACATCATGCGATCGGTCACATAGAGATCGGTGCACTCACAACTGGTTCCCGTGATCCGCTGGTTGTCTTGCTCTCTGGGGGGCACACCACAATAGCCGCGTTTGCGAACCGCCGATGGAGAATCTATGGCGAAACCGAAGACATCACCCTCGGAAATCTATTGGATATGTTTGCCCGTGCGGCTGGGCTTGCGTCACCGGGAGGTCCGGAAATCGAACGCCTCGCGGCTGCGAGCAGCAATTTCATAGAGCTTCCATATACGGTGAAAGGAAACGACGTCTCCTATTCAGGCCTACTCACAGCCGCGACGAAACTACTACAGTCAGGCCGGCCGGTTGAGGATCTATGCTATTCGCTGCAAGAGGTCTCATTCTCCATGCTCGCAGAAGCTGTAGAGCGAAGCCTAGCACACACCGAGAAAGGAGAGATTCTACTCGTAGGAGGCGTCGCCTCCAATTCCGTTCTCAGAAAGAAACTCGAGATTGTCGCAGGAGAACACTCAGCTTCGTTCCGAGCTGTAGATCCCAAGTTCGCGGGAGACTGCGGCGCTCAGATTTCGTGGACAGGAACGTTGGCTTTCGGGTCTCAATTATTCATCGAGATTGAACGAAGTCAAGTCAAGCCTCGCTGGCGACTGGATGAAGTAGACATACCATGGAGGTGAGGCCGTCATGTTGATTCGCAAGGGAGCCGAGGCCAGCATATTCTTGCAGGAGTGGCATGGCAAGCCGGTGATCATGAAGACTCGCCTCCCGAAATCGTACAGGGTCGATCGTCTCGATTCTTCAATTAGGCTAGCTCGGGCATCGCGTGAAGCACATATCCTTCACGATTCGAAACGTGCGGGCGTCCCCACACCCACGGTGTATCAAATGGACATGGCAACCTGCACAATCATAATGGAATACCTAGAGGGCCCGCGTCTGAAGGAGGCACTCCCGAAGATGGATCATTCAGCTCTGAAGCGAACGTGTGTGCTTGTTGGATCGCTGATTGGCCGCCTTCATTCGAGCGGCATTGTACATGGCGATCTCACCACATCGAATATGATACTACGAGGTGACGCAAAGCTGTTCTTCATTGACTTTGGATTGAGTGACTACTCGAACGAGGTAGAGGCGAAAGGTGTGGACCTACTTCTGATGAGCAGAGCATTCAAAAGCACACATTTCGCGTTGCATCATAAAGCCTTCGAGGCCATAATCGATGGTTATCAGCAAATCACAGGGAGAGAAGAGGCAGGGTTCGTCCTAAAGAAGATGCATGAGATTGAAACGAGAGGTAGGTATAGTGAAAGAACACAAGCGAGTCTGGTTCCTGACTTCTAACAAGGGGAAGTTCAGAGAAGCAGCAGCGGTGGCTGCAGTTTCGGGACTGAAGCTAAGAATGCTTGCTGCTCCGAAGATCGAAATTCAGTCTGACAGTCTATCTGAAATTGCTGCATATGCAGTTGAGGAAGCAGCCAACCGGCTTGGCATCTCGGTTGTGGCTGAAGATTCAGGTCTTTTCATAGATGAACTGAAGGGATTTCCAGGTCCGTACTCGTCAGACATCTACAAACGTCTCGGCATGAAGGGAATTCTCAAGTTGATGGAAAACGTTTCGCGCAGGAACGCGAAGTTTCTGTCTGTGGCAGCATTCTGTGAGCCGCAGAGTAGCCCCAGGTTTTTCACAGGATCAGTGGCCGGGAACATCGGTTCACGTCCTCAAGGAATTGGCGGATTCGGATTCGATCCCATCTTCAAACCAGCAAAGGGAAATGGTAGAACATTCGCTCAGATGACTGTCAAGGAGAAGAACAAGTTTTCTCACAGAGCCGCCGCGTTTAGGAAGCTCTCCAAATGGCTATTGGCCTCGCAGGTCCATTTGCTGTAATTCTTACTGTGAGAACGCCTGATTGTAGATTCATCTGAACTGCCTACGGGAACGACTTAAATAGAGCAGGGCGGTCGAATACCGAAATCCAGAACTGGAACATCCTTGGAGTGTGTCCAACTTAGCTAGATTGTATACGAGCAAACGAGGCCGATCGGGATCGACGCGGCCCGTTAACAAGAAACCTCCGTCATGGTTCAAGTATACGCCGGAAGAAGTCGAGGCTCTAATAGCCAAACTCGCGAAAGAAGGAAACGCTCCAAGTCTAATCGGAGCCATCCTCCGAGACAAGCATGGGGTCCCCCTCGTCAAACCAGTAACCGGTAAGACGGTCTCACAGCTGGCTCGCGCTTCTGGTCAGAATCCGAAAGTCCCTGAAGACCTTAACAATCTATTCGGCAGAGCCCAAATATTGCGGAAGCACATGGAAAAGAACCGCAAGGACTACCATAACAAAAGATCTCTAGCAACAGTGGAGTCCAAGATTCATCGACTCGTGAAGTATTACAAGGCACGTGGCAGACTGGAGCCGGAGTGGGAATACAAACCGATGGCCGCCTCCGTGGCCTAGCGATGTCGTCTCAACCTGATTTAGAAGGTCTTCTTTCCAAGGCCGCAGAAGCGGCCGGAATCCTCAAGGACAGAGCTTCTCACGGTTCAAAGATGCTTCTGCTTTCTCACTACGATGCCGACGGATTGGCAGCGGTCGGTATCGTGGGATCAAGTCTCGCGCGGGCCAAAGCGAATTTCCAGCTCCGGGTCATAAAAGAACTGGATCCTGAAACGCTGGATGAGGCCCTCCGATGTGAGCCTGACATGCTTGTACTTACAGACATAGGTAGCGGGTACCTGGACACCCTGGCGAAAATCGCTGGAGAACATGAGGTCGTAGTCATCGATCATCATCCTCCCACAGGAGATGCTGCGGCAGGAATGTTCCAAGTGAATCCTCATGAGTTTGGAATCGACGGGGCGACTGAGATTAGCGCCGCTGGGCTTGCTTATCTTGTCGCTCGTAACATGTCCTCAACAAACGCCGATCTCTCAGTGCTCGCAGTGGTTGGGGCACTTGGTGACATGCAGGACAAGAACAATGAGCGGCGTCTTCGTGGCCCAAACGAGCTCGCAGTCCAAGACGCAATTGATTGCGGATGCCTGAAAACCGACAAGGACTTGTTATTCTTCGGGAGAGAGACCAGGCCTATACATCGTGCACTTGCGCTTACGACAACTCCCTACCTACCGCACCTGAGCGGGGAAGAAGACAACTGTACAGCATTGCTTGCGTCTCACAAAATACCATTGAAAGTGGGGGAACGATGGAGAACGACTAGTGACTTGAGTCGCGAGGAGAAGCAAACCCTGCTCAGCGCGATAGTAGACCTGCTTGTGTCAAAAGGTTTCAAAGGAAACAAAGCGCTCGAACTTATTGGAACTGTGTACACGATCATAAACGAGCCCCCGGGAAGCTTAACCCGAGACGCACGCGAATTCTCATCAATGCTGAATGCCTGCGGCAGAATGGATCGACAGGGATTAGCAGCATCGATCTGTCTTGGGGAACGGGGTGCTGTACTGGACGAGGTGCAGGATGTAGTTGGTCGCTATCGAAAGACGCTGGCGGAGTACATGGAATGGCTCGCCGAGACACCCTCTGCGATCATGGAACTCGAGACCGTCTGCGTGGTGAGGGGAGAAGAGAAGATTGCAGAAAACATGACAGGCGCATTCTCATCGATTCTGTCTTCCGCAGGGAATCTCAAACCCAACAAAGCAACGATTGTCGGGACAAAATCCAGAGACGGCGGGGTGAAAATATCTGCAAGGGCGCCTCAAACCTTGCTCAAGAAGGGAGTAGACCTCGGTCTTGTCCTTCAGAAAGCTGCAGCTGCTCACGGAGGCTTCGGGGGAGGACACAACGTGGCGGCAGGAGCTCATGTGCGCTCCACAAACATTGTAGAGTTCTATCGAATGATAGACAGCTTGATCTTGGAGCAGGTGAAAAAAGGTGAAAGCAACAGTCAGCATGCGTTATCCTGATCTCTCGACCGCAAGATCAATAGATGCGGCCTTGAAGGCAGACAACAGGGCTGCGCCCAAGCCCCTTTACGTCAGATCACGAGTTTCAGGAAGGCGAGTGATCTCAGCGATAACCGGTGCACAAGACATCGAATCATTGCTGACCACTATTGACGACCTGCTGCTCTGTTTGATTGCAGTTGACGGATTGATATCGTCACCCAAATGGAAAAGATCCAAGGCACGCGCGAGACATTGACCGGGCTGCTGTGACGCGCCAAAGGTTTAATAGCCTTCGGAGGATGCTGCGTTTTCGCTCAGTGATAACAGATTGTCCAAGGCTACCAAGAAAGTCAGGGATAAGTGGCGGGCTAAAGAATGGTATGATGTCTACGCGCCTGCATACTTCGGTGAGAAGAAAGTCGCGTCAATTCCCTGCAGCGATCCAAGCAGGCTGATTGGTCGAGTGGTCGAGACGACTCTATATGATATTACAAATGATTTCTCTCACCAGTCACACAAACTCTACTTTCTTGCCGTGAAAGTGAAGGGAATCCGAGCGGAGACTATTCTGAAGGGACATGAGTACTCAGCAGACTACCTTCGTAGCTTGGTAAGACGAGGAAGTACTCGCATAGATGCAATCTTCAGCGTGACTTCCAAGGATCAATACGTTACCCGTGCGTCGGTTGTAGCGTTCACAAGAGATCGGGTCAATGCTAACCAACAACATCTGATCCGGAGCATAATGAGGAAGACTGTAGAAGAGAAGGCAACTAATCTATCGTATGACCAACTCTGCCACGAGATGGTCCTGGGGATATTCGGTTCCGAGGTTTACAACCTTGCCAAGAAGGTCTCCCCCTTGAGACATGTGGGAGTCAGGAAGTCTAGGCTCCTCGTGATCCCTGAGGGCGTGGTGGCCAAGTCCGCTGAGATCATGGAAGAGCCTAAGGCTGTAGAAGCCTAGCGGGCTTCCCTACGGTACAGCTTTTTGATCTCGTCCTGGAGATCCAGAAGTTGCCGTCGCAGATCTGAGCTGACGGTTCCCTCGTCAGCTTTGCTGCGAGTCGAAGAGGTAATTCTCTCAACCTGCACCATGGCCATGCGAACTCGTTCTTGGAGCTCCCCGATGGTCTCTGTCTCGTGAAGGTATCCAGCAAGCACGCCAATCAACGCTCCTGCTGCAATGCCCGCTACGAACGAGACGAGGTCGAAGGCCAATGAGCGTTTTCTCCCGGAGAAGCAGGCTTTCAACTTGCGGCGCTTTTAAGAGCCACGGTCAAATGACTCGGCAAATGACATCTATCAGATCCTAATCTATAGTACTGAGAGGATCAGGCGTGAGACATGCCAATGGGGCGTTCAAGGCGGTCGTGCTTGCTGCAGGGAAGGGGGTGCGTCTTTGGCCATTAACCGAAAACAGGTCAAAGCACATGATACCAATCGCCGGCAGGCCGATAATAGAGCATGTCATATCCGCTATCAAGTCTGCAGGGATACGCTCACTTGTAGTCGTTACTCAATACAGGGGCGAACTCATCAAGAAACACATTGGTGACGGAGCGAAACTGGGTGTCACCGTTGAGTACGTCAACCAAGCTGATGTTTCCGGGACTGCCAATGCAATTTCCGTGACAAAGGATCGAGTTGGGAGTCACGACTTCCTAGTGGTTTACGGCGACCTTGTGGTTAGCCCACGCGCAATCCGGCGCGTCGTTGACGCATACCGGAGGAAAGGGGGCAAACCCACTGTCGGACTGGTTCCAGTTATGCACCCCGAGTCCTATGGAATGGCAAAGACATCGGGAGATCGACTTATCGAAATCATTGAAAAACCCGATCAATCAGGAAGTCCAACCAACCTCGCTAACACTGGAATCTACGTGTTGAATCCATCCATATTTGATCACCTGGAGAGAACAGTCCGATCAGGAAGAGGTGAGTTTGAAATAACGGACACCATATCTTCCATGGCCAGAAGCGAAACGCCTGTAACTTGGACAATGATTGAAAAATCTGACTGGCTTGACATCGGAAGACCTTGGGAGGCATTGTTGGCAAACGCCCAACTTCTCGCGCGATCGCGCCGAAGGAGCGCTGGGAAAATCGAGAAAGGTGCCAAAATCATAGGCCAGCGTGGCGATCCAAAGGGGGGCCATTATCAGAACAGGAACAGTCGTCGAAGGGCCAGCTTGGGTCGGAGAAGACGCGATTTTGGGGCCATTTGCACACGTGCGTGCAGGCACGTCTATTGGAAAAGGAGTCAAGATCGGCAACTTCTGCGAAATCAAGAACAGCATAATTATGGATCACACGCGCATCGAGCATCTCTCCTACGTTGGAGACAGCATTATCGGAGAACGCTGCAACCTAGGCGCTGGAACCATCGTTGCGAACCTCAAGTTCAACGACAAGACTGTGCGCATGAGGATAAAGGACGTGCTCGTCGACACGGATCTGAGGAAGCTGGGCACGATAACCGGCGACAACGTGAAGACCGGCATAAACTCGTCCATCATGCCAGGTATCCGAATCGCTTCTGGTGCAACAATCCCGCCTGGGGTCGTCGTCTCTGAAGACGTGATGTCGCCGCCTATCTAACGCCTGAGATCGGACGCTATCCTCGTTTCTTCGCACTCACGATCGAAATGACATCGCGATCCTTCAACACGTGTTCCTCACCGATCCTCATTTTCGATCTTACTTCGATCGCGTACAGGAAACCTTCTCCCAAGTCCGAGTGGATCATTCCAGCGAACTGCTTTGCCGTAGTGCCGAACGGGACAAGGTACGCATCGGGCAGTACTCGCCCCTTGTGGTCCGCGAGGTTCTCAGAGTCCTCAACGGGATACACAGTAATCATTGTCAACATATTGAAGAAAGCATAGTCAATTGCGGCTTGAACTCCAGTAGATCCCCATGGTATCAGTATCTTCTCTCGTATCCTATCCAACGCTGCCTGTTGTTCGGCAGACATGGCTTGGCCCAAGACCTTGAAGTTGCTGTCGCCAGGCCTGTAGTCCGTTAAGCCTTTCTCAGCAGTCCTCCTCAGGGCCAACTCTGCTTCCGCGCAGCACGGAATCACCGGGTAACCGAGCTTCTCTAGGACTCCTGTATTCTCTTTCGCAATTGGGACATCAATCTTGTTAGCAGCTATGAGCATCGGCTTTGTAGCCCGTCTTACCTCATGAACGAACCTCAGCTGCTGGTCATCCGTCCATCTACTTGGATGCGCTGCATCTAAGCTAAGATCGTTCAGAATCTTAGCGACGTGGCCTCGTCTGACACCAAGCCCGCTCAGTCTCTCCTCAAGGACCGAAGCAAGATCTTCCTTCATCCCTTCGACCCTCTTTACAGTCTTATCCCAATCCTTCCTGACGATCTGAAGAAGCCACATGTCAAGCTCCTTTTCAAGGAACTCGACATCTTCTCGGGGGTCATGTGCACCGACATTGCAAGGTTTTCCCTCAATGTCCGTCGCCCCGGCCGCGTCGACTATGTGTATGAGCGCATCAGCTTGTCGAATTTCGTCCAGGAACTGGTTACCTAAGCCTCTTCCCTGCCATGCGCCTGGCACCAGTCCTGCGCAGTCAACAAGCTCCACAGGAATCAGCCGTATCCCGTCAATGCATGCAGAATTGGCGGGGCTATCCTGAACTCCGAATTCCCTGCATACGCAAGGACTCCTAACGTAGGCCATTCCTCTGTTTGGTTTGATCGTGGTGAACGGGTAGTTGGCGATTGCCACATGCGCGAGTGTCGCTGCGCTGAAGAATGTGCTTTTGCCAACGTTAGGTTTTCCGACGACTCCTACGCAGAAGCCCACATTGCATCACATTTTCTCTTACAAGATGTGTAGAATTGCCTAATGATGTCTTTGTTTCACCCGCCGTACCGCGAGCGGATGCGACTGCGACGAGCAAAGCCAAGAGCCCGATATTCGGTTGGGACAAGCTTTATCGAGCGGTTTTCATGTGTGGTGACAATCCGTAACGTTGAGACAGGAAGGCTAAAGGTCGGCGAAATATGATGGGTGCATACAAGCATATGTCCAAGGCGTGGAAGAAGCGCGAGAATACTGAGTTCGATCAACACCTTCGCCAAGCCGCGATCTCTTGGAGGAGAGACAGAGTCATCAAGCGTATACAATACCCGACTCGACCTGACCGCGCGAGGAGTCTGGGATACCGAACACAGCAAGGCTTTGTCGTGGCAAGGGTGCGCGTCAGAAAGGGCGGGGCTAGAAAGAAGCGCCCATCGTCGGGACGAAGACCAAGAGCACTTGGTGTAACCAAGTTTACGAGAGCAAAGAGCCTCAAGCGCATAGCAGAGGAGCGAGTGGCGAAGCACTTTCCCAACCTTTCAGTTCTGAATTCCTACTACTTGTGGGAAGACGGGACGAGCAAGTGGTTTGAAGTGGTGCTGGTTGATTCGAACCATCCTTCCGTCAAGAAGGACGGGACAATTAGGCACGCCCTAGCGCTTCATGCATGAGAGTGAATGGAATTGTCAACAGCACCACCGCCGTCTCCATTGGTCTCAAGATTTCTGCATGGAAGAAACAAGCTTAGGAAGGGTCGAGGTTTCTCGGTAGATGAGCTCAAACAAGCTGGGCTTCAAGAATCGCAGGCGCGTTCGATGGGAATCAGGATAGACCCACGCAGATCGACCGTTCATGCACAGAACGTATCATCCCTTACCGCGTTCTTAGCCTCTCTGACCCACAAGACTGAAGCGCCCGAACCTTCAGTGGAAGCGCCTAGTCTTGTCGCCAAACCAAAGAGAAGCGCCACACCAAGTAAGAAGAGAGCCAAGCCTCGGACCAAGGCAGCAGACGAAGCGCAAACGGTAGGCGGCAGAGCAGAGCCCTTATTTTTCCTAAACCACCAACATACCTCCGGTAAGCCGCGATTGGCTCGCAAGGTCAGAACCGTAATTATCAAACTTGGCGGATCCGTAATAACGGACAAGAGACTAGCCTTCAAGGCGAACTACCGTTCAATGCACAAAATAGCGAGAACACTTGCACAAATTCGAACCAGACTCATTCTTCTGAACGGCGCCGGCTCGTTTGGGCACATACCAGTGAAGCGTTCAGGACTCGACAAAGGTTTCAGCAAAAAGAAGATACAAAGCCTTGCAGCGACAAAACTGCAACTCCTAAGACTGCAGGAGATACTGGCATCGGTCTTGTGCAGTCACAGGATTCCCGTTGTGCCGTTCACTCCATCCAGCTTCATGGTGGCCCGATCAGGCAGACTGTACAGATCCGAGATCGCTCCGATCCGCCAGTTCTTGAACTTGGGTCTTGTTCCAATCTTCGGCGGCGACTTGGTTCCAGATTTGGACCAAGGCTGGAGCGTAATATCGGCGGACCAGATGGCATCTTGGATCGCTCCGCGAGTAGGAGCCTCGATGATAATCTACGGAACCGATGTGGACGGTCTCTACTCCTCAGATCCAAAAATATGCAGAGATGCCGCGCTGCTAGACACTATTCCTTGTCATGACATACGGAATTTTGCAGGATCGGCTCTGATGTCGAGAATGCCTGACGTTACTGCAGGGATGCAGGGCAAGCTTTTCGAGGCGGAGCGTGCTGCCAGAAGTGGGGTGCGCGTCGTGATCATGAATCTCAGGAAGCCTGAGAATCTCTTGCCGATCCTAGAAGGCAAGCATGGGAGATGGACCACCATACTTCCCAAGAAGTGACAGTCAAAGTAGACTCAGATTCCCTGTCAGCGTGTCGATCACTGAAGATGGAGCTGGACCTATTCCAAGACAAGTTGTCGTTCCCGGCTCAATTTGGGTCAAGCCCCTATCTCTAATTAGGGCCAAGGGTAGACGCAGTTCCCTTGATTTCCTCTCCAACTGAAGGATTTCTTCCTCAGAGCCAACCCTGACTGCCACCTTGCATTGGCCCTCTCTCATCCATGTCTCCCACCAGTCCGTGAACCTCTTGCGGGCCTCTTCAGCAGCCGAAACGGCAGCGTGAGCAACTTGAACAGCAGTCTTGCCCTTCCCCATTTCCAAGTCTCGTCTGACAGCGATTACCTGCTTGAACTGAAACTCATCCATACAGAATCCCTTTCATAGAGCCCCAAACCTTCGATCTAGCTGAAAGTAAGGGTTTCCTTACTTGTACGAAGGGCTAGTTTCGGCCGCGCCTGCTGATTGACTTCTATTCTCTCATTGGCTATGAATGGTATTGATTCCGTCGCAGGAGAATGAGGAACGGCGACGGTAGAGCGCTCTGAACAAAACGCTCCACATAGGGCTGAGCTGTTTGGCCCAGGTTTTCCGTTCCTTTTGGGTTCAGGCATATATCGGACTCATCCAGGAAATCTATGCAGACCCTACTTGTCAAGTCTTGACATCAAGAAAGCAGCCCGTCGGATCTTCGAGGAGTTCAAGAAGAATCAGCCTAATGCCTCACGCCCTTGGAAAAGTAGTGCGCACCACTTCAACGACCTTGACCTACTCGTCGCCCAAGAGGCTTTCCAGCTGCTGCAACTACGGAACCTGATAATGAGAGATCCCATCCAGGATCTGTATTTGCTGACCACATTGGGGAAGGTAACCGAAGCCAGCGACCTTTTCGAAAGAATAGTTGATCGAGCTTTCGTTTCTCAACTTACGGAGATTATCGACCCTGAACTCGCTCGTTCATGTCTTGACAAATCGTATGAAGATGCCATAAGGTCAGCTTTCCTCGTGCTTGAGGTTCGTGTACGAAACAGAATAAACGCTGGACCCGAACGAGTCGGTACAGACCTAATGGAAGACGCGTTCCACCCGGAGAGAGGAAAGCTAGTGTTTGGAGAGACGTCGTCCGAGAGGCAGGCGGTTCACCAAATCTTTCGGTCCGCGTATATGATGCTCCGAAACCCTCCTTCGCACCGATACTTGGAAGGGTTCGCAGGTGCCGAGATCGTTGAAATCATAATGTTCGTTGATTTTCTACTCAAAGTCCTAAGCAAAGCACAAGACAGAATCACGGCACAACCTGCCGAACAAGCCAAATAACAACTAAAGGGGATTTATGTTAAAGGCGAGGCTTGAGAAAGTGAGCTCAGAAGAAGAGTGGAATACGCGAAATGCGCTTCTCGGACACTACTCCATGCAGGCAGCTGCTCATGTCACGCTTCTCCTTACTTTTGCCCTAGTCGGCCTAGCGATTGCGGGATTGAAGTTGCAGAAATTGGCCCTTGTGTTCGGCCTTTCGATTGTGATTGCAGCATTTGTCAGAACTCTTGGACGCACTCTCTATTGGGGGCATCTTTCTCACGCAATTATATTGGTGGCCAACTCCCTTGCCTCGAACAGAGAAACGCTAATGGCAACTAGTCTCAAGGAGGATCTGGAAAAGGGCTATATTTCCCCTGAACGAGAGACGTTCAGGCTTCATTCAGCCGCCTACAGTTGGGTACGCAAGAAAAATCCTTGGGCAACATGGTTCGCATCGCTTGCCGACAAACGCGGCGGATTACTGACGATCATATCGTTTGTTCTGGAAGTCTTGATTCTATGGTTCTGCTACGATCTCGTATTTGTAGGTCCATGAGTTAATAGTACAGGGGGCAGTTGGGGCGACCGAGCCCCAACAATATTCTGTTTTCACGTCTAGGCGTCGCCTCGCTCACAGGTTCCACACCTCAGAAAGCGATCGCCAATGGCCGCCTCGCCAACATAGACAGGTTTCGTTTGAGGGTTCAGTCAACTTGTTCACCTTAGACCCTCGTTGGCGACTTCAATGTAGCAACTAGTAAAAGGCACCTAGACAAGAGCGTTCCCCAAGTCGGGCTCCGCGATGGTACCTGAGAAGACACCATTTCTCTCGGCACAGTTCAGCGTGGTCGCCCACGCAACGGAAGATATCAAAAGAGTGGAAGACGCTGCAACTTTTGTCGTTCAGGTCATCGCAAGAGGCCAAGTCAACCTCACCCGGCAATACGTGAAAGGGCATCATGGAAACGTAATCACTACGATAACGGCAAGACTCGCAGCAAGAGGGCTGCGCACAGACGCGCT
Organism: Candidatus Bathyarchaeota archaeon; assembly: GCA_963706285.1. Lineage (GTDB taxonomy): Archaea > Thermoproteota > Bathyarchaeia > 40CM-2-53-6 > 40CM-2-53-6 > CAVPLU01. The sequence goes on along the minus strand of CAVPLU010000013.1, from coordinate 15,055 downwards.
CGAGCTCCTATCGCAGAAGCTTTCGGAGTCGGACAGTGAGTTCCTCGGCAGCGAGATCAGAAGCTGTGTGGACGAGGATGGTAACCTCTACCTCCGGTTTGACAAGCAAGAGGCTTGCTTGCAAAGGATCAAGCTTCACCAAGCCGATCCCATTCGAATGAAACTGCGGTTTATTCCCGGATACGACGCTGCCAAGATCGTTGATCTCTGCAGGGAGAGTGGACTCGCATCATGAGAATCTACGCTGACCTGCACCTCTGCCCTCTATTGGACGATGTTGCGAACGCACACTCTATGGCTGGTATTCTCAAGGAGATTCGGACCGGAATTGTCGGGTTGGTGATTTCCCCTGACAGGTTGACGCCGACGCCGCCGGCATTGAACTCATTTAGGGACGTGGGCATTGATGTGGCCAAGCGATTGAACTTGAAGCCTAGATCTCGTGAGGAGCTACTGAGAAGCCTGCGCAAGCTCAGGAGCAAATATGAGATAATCGCAGTTGAATGTACTACCCCATCTGTTTCTAGAGTCGCGGTGCGAGACAAACGAGTCGACATCGTGCGGTTCCCAAAACAGAGGTCGGGAAGCACTTTTCGAAGAAACTTGGCTAGCACCTGCCGCGCCGCACTAGAGATAGACATGTCCGAGCTGACTCAATCGCTTGAATTCGAAACGAGACTTCATGGATTGAGGCGCCAGATCGAGATTGCAGCCGAAACGAGCACCCGAGTCATTGGGTCCACCAACGCCTCAAACTCGTTCGGGCTGAGGGCTCCAAAGGACGTGGCCGCCATCCTAGAAATGCTTGGTTTACCTCCAGAAGCTGCTTTGAAAAGCGTCTCAGAGACGCCCGTCGCGATTGTCAATGAGAACCGTCTGAGAATTGGAGATCCACAAGTGGACGAAGGCGTCAAGATCATTAAGAGGTCGACAAACAACGAATAGAACAGGGCATCGATACCTGCTCGTTAGAGTTCTAACCAAGGACCCAGCCTCGGTACAAACCTTCGAAGAAGCCGTCTATCGTTCGGTTGAGCAGAGTTACGGCAAGTTTGGATCTGCAGAGATAAAGACGCGAATGATCGGCCTCAACTCGACAGGCGAGAAAGCTGTGATTCGTTGCTCAGCGAAATCGGTGCAGAAACTGCGGGCTGCACTCGCGATGATCTCGCGTGTCGGCGGAGAGCCTGCTGCAGCGATGGTTGTCCGATCATCAGGCACGATAAAGGGACTTGGACTTGGGGTCCGGATTCAACGACGGTAAAGATGAATTTTGCCCAATAGACATATGCTTCATGCGGCCCTGTCGCCCCAATTGATGAATAGGTTCACGAGTGCCCTCTTGACAAGTTCGATGTCTTTGAGATAGACGAATTCGTCTACGCCATGAAATCTGCAATCGTCACGAATTGGACCGAAACTAACGACCGGAATTCCAACCTTACGGAAAAAGTGGCCGTCGTTTCCACCGAGTTCTCCCGCCACGGGAATTCTTCTCCCATAGGCCTCTCTCGCTGCTCGAGAGAACCCACGTACAATTGGATCTTTAGGATCTGTGAAGTAGTTGGACGGCGTTTGCTGCGTGAACTCAAGCGTCGCCTTCACTTTCTGTGAAGATCGAATCTTCATGAAGTACTTCTCTAGGTTTCTCTTCGCTTTTTCATAGTTCTCATCAGGGCATACGCGCATGTCAAACCTTGCTTCGCATTCTCCTGGAATGATGTTCTCTTTCTCGCCCGCGTTCAGCATGGTAATGGAGAACCTTCCCCAAATCTGTTTGTGAGGAGATCCAGGAGGTGCCGAGATCTTGGATCTAACTCGCTCTCGGATCTTCGAATACTTGGAGAGTTTTTCGAGAAATGGAATCGCTTCATCTATTGCGTTCTGTGCTAGATGTGGATACCCGGCATGGCCTTGTCTCCCCTTCACGGTAACCTTGCCCCACAGTAGGCCGCTGGCACCCATCGAAACAACCGATGGCGAAGCATCAAGCACAATTGCTGCCTCCCCGCGTATCTTTGCATGGTTGACTACATATCCGAGGCCTAGTTCCCCTCCCACTTCCTCGTCCGGACATGCCATGAAGACGACATTCGCCTTCGGGGACATGGTTTTCAACTCGCGTAGCGCTCCCATCGCGCATGCGATGGCTCCCTTATCGTCGGCGGCCCCGCGTCCGAAAGCTCTCTCACCTTCCACACTGAGTTGGTACGGATTGTGGCGCCAGCCTGTACCCGCAGCCACGACATCGTAATGCGTTGCTACAAGAATCGTTTCCTGCGCACCCACATCAAGGCGAGCGATTATGCTTGGCCTAGGCTTCTTGTCTGGAGAGATTTCGACTGAGTCATATGTCTCAGTCCTCAGCCCGATAGACTCGGCCTCCTTCCTGATAATCTCCGCACAAGCCGAGTATCCGGTCTTCAGGTTCGAGTCCGTATCGATCTCAACAAGCCGGGAAAGGAAATCGATTTCTCTTGAGAGCTCCAAATCTCATCACCTAGAGTACACATATGCGGTACGATCTGCAAACATGACTCAATAGACTTGCGCTTTCCTAGAGACATCAAATAAGATGACCCGACCTCGTTCAGACTCCGACAAGAACCGGCGGCCAGGTACGAACGGACTTGCTGTGTGCGGTCTAAGGCATCTCGTTGCCTGGCATTGAATTGTCCGGGACTGGGTTACCCAGCACGGAGTGTAGAGCACCCAGAATCTCAGCTGGATTGAGTTCACTGTTGACGCTTTCTGAAGATCATCTCACTTTTCGTGATCTGCTCTGCGAACTCGTACTTTTCCAAGAACCTCAAGACTCTAGTGACCGACTCCACCGGCTGTTCAAGACTATTCGCCAGATCATTAGGGCTATAATACTCGGCGTCTTTCATCGCGGACCAGACCGCATCGACCACGTCGAAGCCCATCTCGGATCACTATCACACAAGCATACAATCTCGAGCGACACGAGTAAGCATCGTGTGACTCTCCTCCCTAAACGTGTGTGACAAGGACCGAGAGCCACGCAAGAAGCTGCATGAACCAGAAGATATTCGTGAACTTTCTCAATAAACGGGCGTTTGGAAAGTGGGTTTGACTTCGTGAGGAGAATCCAAGAGAACAGGAACACCGCTCAAATTCGCAACGGAAATCGAATGATTCCCTCTTGCCAGCGCTCCGAACTGGGCCGTTGGATCCCGCTCCGCCACCAATAGTTCCTAGCACTAGGCTCCAAACAACGTCGAGTTCGAAGAGAACAATCGCCTCCTCGAACGACACCTTATAGAACCTGCAATTCCATTGTCAAGCCCGGGTATGACGACGCCAGTCCCAGGCAGATGCCTCGATGCTGAGGGGCGATGACGAACTCTGCGACGGTCGGACCCCCTTCTCTCAAGTTAGCGCCTAGAGAGTATCACAGTCGCTGAGACTGGCGAATTCCAATGTATCCAAGTGAACTCGAGCATCATTACGCAGCCTAGAGAGTGTCCAGTATCACTGGAGCTTCAGCCAGGGAAGAAATAGGGCACGGTTTGTCGAACCGAAGGAGCAGATCCCTTTTTTCTTTCATGGTGTTCGTGACCTTTTCGTTGCTCTGATGCTGAGAACGTCTTCTTGGACGACAACGTGGTATTCGTCCAATCGCATGTGGTGAAGAGCCCGCTTGACCATATCCTTGACCTCCTGTGCACTGGGCTGAGTTCCTGGTCGGTCGATAGATCCAATCCGGAACACATTACGATCGACTCGCACTTCGGCTTTGAGTCTCTCTCGCAAGAACCTCGCCAAGGCGTCTCGATCCCCATGGAACTCCTTACATTCGATCTCTATCATTGCTCCCACACCGCACATGAATAGTCGCAACATTGGCGCTGACGTAACGGTCTTCTTTCTATCCAAAGCGCTGTATTTAGATAGTCGGCTAATAGACTAAGGGGAGATCGCGACCAAGTATCATCCCCGCACAATTGCGGGTTTGGGACTCAAGGTTGCGAATGTGAATAGTTCGCAAGGTGAAAATGATTGTCAATGTTCTCTGTTCCCGGAGCCTATGACCGTGCAATCACCGTCTTCTCTCCTGACGGTCGGCTCTTTCAGGTTGAGTACGCCTCTGAAACCGTCAAGAGGGGCGCGACTGTTCTGGGAATTGCTTCGTCGGAAGCAGTTGTCCTAGCTGCGGAAGAGCGAGCAACCTCGAAACTTCAAGATCCTTCCTTCATGTGGAAGATCTTTCAGATCGACGAGCATGTGGGCGCCGCCGTGGCTGGACTCAGCTGTGATGCTCACGTTCTGATCGATCAAGCCCGAATCTACTCGCAGAGTAATCGATTGCTCTACGACGAACCGATCGACGTTGAGATTCTAACCCGACGAATTGGTGAGATTAAGCAGCTCTACACGCAGCACGCTGGTGTGAGACCATTCGGAATCTCAATCCTTTTTGGAGGCATAGACCGAAAGGGCAGTCGCATCTTCTGGACCGACCCTAGCGGCGCCTACCTTGCGTACAAGGCATGGGCGATTGGGGCCGGCGGAGATGCAGCCAATGAAATCCTCGAAGCAGAGTACAAGGACTCTATAACTCTCGACGACAGCGTCATGCTTGCCCTGAAGTGCATGAGCAAAGTTCTCGAAGACAAGATCGACGCTCAAAAGATTAGAATCGCCCTGATCCCAGCAGCGACAAAGAAATTCACGAAGCTCGCTCCGGCGGACGTTGAAAAGTACCTCAAGAAGCTCGAGTCAGCCAAAAAGGCTGGCACCAAATGAGCGACAAATACACGACAGCGAGGATAACGAAAAGCGGCGAGAAGTTCGAGATCCTAGTCAAACCCGACCCCGCCCTAGACTACAAGATGGGCAAGCCTACCCCAATCTCACAGATGCTTGTTATCGACGAAATCTACACTGATGCCAGCAAGGGAACGCACGCATCAGAAGAGAAACTTCAGAAGGCATTCGGAACCACAGACCCAGCCACCGTCGCCGAAGACATTATGAAACATGGCGAGCTCCAGCTTACAACCGAGCAGAGACGACAACTAGTAGATGACAAACGAAAGCAGATCATAGCCTTCATATCCCGCAACTGCCTCGACCCTAGAACCGGTACGCCTCATCCCCCCCTCAGAATTGAACAAGCATTCAACCAGATTCGCATGGTTGTCGACCCGTTCAAGCCCGCGGAAGAGCAGGCGAAGGCCGTAATCGAGGAACTTCGAACACTCCTTCCCATCAAGATCGACAAGATGAGAGTGGCGGTCAAAGTTTTCCCAGAACATGCTGCGAAGGCATACGGTTCCATCAAAGGTTTTGGAACAATCACGAAGGAAGAATGGCAAGCAGATGGATCCTTGGTGGCGCTCGTGGAGATGCCGGCCGGACTCTACAGTTCATTTGTCGATCGTCTTGGCAAAACTTACTCAGGGCACCGTACAGACTAAAGTGCTGAAGTGAGCCCCTTTTCCTGATCCGCCGCTTGTTTTCCCTTTTATTCATGAACTCGAGTTGTCAGCCCACCGCTTTCTTGACGGTTTGACGTGCTTTCCGTTTGACGAGTGATGATCATCTAGAACTCCCAACCACCACGCGGGAAGTTGACAGACCCACTTCGGCCCGAATCATCATGTCAGCTAGAATCGAGCTGCCTACTTCCCCAGATTCCTAACACATACAGGAACACGTGCAAGTGTCCAAGACTCGAAAGAAATTGCTTCATTCACGGAAAGCCTCTTCTACTTAGAGGAAGATTCTATGGCTGGTGAGATTGGTGTTCCGTCACGTAACCCCGCGTCTAGTCGCGACCGCAGTCGCAACACTCTTCCTAATACAATTGGTAGCTGTTGCAGGAGCCAGTCACCCTCAGCTGCACCTGAAACCCTCAGCAGCATGCACATCGAATGCTCAATGTCAGGCCTTTTTCGGTGCAGGCTACACGTGCGATTTTGCAAGTGGCTACTGCGTCACCTATGGTGGTGGAGGATCATATGGGTGCTCTTCTAATGCTCAATGTCAGGCAGCGTTTGGTTCAGGCTACTCTTGCGATTTCTACAGCGGTTACTGCGTCTACTATGGCGGTGGTGGAGGATGCATACGGATGCTCTACCAATGCTCAATGTCAGGCAACGTATGGTCCAGGCTACTCTTGCGATTACTACAGCGGTTCATGCGTCTACTCTGGTGGGTATGGTGGGTGCCAAGAAGGTGCAGTCAATGTTATCGATAATTGTCCGAATGGATCATGGAAGACTCGCCAAGTGTGCCAGAATGGAGCTTGGAAGCAGGAATCACAGGCCTGCGCACAATGCACTGAGGGCGACAGGAGGATAATCGATTACTGTGCCGACGGAACGACATGGAAGACTCGCGAAGTGTGCCAGAATGGAGCTTGGAAACAGGAATCACAGGCCTGCCCACAATGTTCTGCCGGCCAAACCAAGGATCTCGAGTATTGCGCTGACGGAGTAACATGGAAGACCCAGAAGACATGCGAGAATGGAGCCTGGGTGCAGCAAAATAACCCGAAACCTTGTCCCCAATGCTGGCCTGAAGGCCAGACCTCGGACGTCGTGTTGTGTGGCGATTCGAAAACGATCGCCAGCGAAAAGGTATGTAAGAATGGAGCTTGGGTTCAAGAAACGAACCTGAAACCTTGTCCCCAATGCTGGCCTGAGGGCACGGTAGAAGAAAGTGACTCGAAGTGTTTGACCGGAGAGCCTAAGTGGACCAAGTTTTGCTTGAATGGGCAATGGGATGTCCGAGAACACACTTGCTTCCCGTGTTTGATTGCGACGGCTACGTATGGTTCAGAACTTGCGCCTGAAGTTCAGTTCCTAAGAAACTTCAGAGACCAATCGATTGTTCAGACCCGCGCTGGCAGGCAGTTCATGATGGCTTTCAACTTGTGGTATTACTCTTTCAGTCCAACCGTCGCCCAATTCATTGGTACGCATGAGGTTGCTAGGACTTTGGCGAGAGGTATTCTCTATCCTTTGATGAGTATTCTGCATCTTTCATCTGTCACCTTCTCGGTGCTTGCGTCGCGACCTGAACTTGCTGCGCTGGCAAGTGGTATAGTGGCCAGTTCGCTCATAGGACTCGTCTACGTAGCATTGCCGATGGTCGGCATATTCTGGATTGTGCGACGGAGAATTGACAGGAGAACGCAGAGAACAGTGATGAGATGCATTGCTATTCTGATTGCCCTGCTTCTAGACGGATTCATCATCTCAGAGTTACTTGGATTGGACCTGATGCTGACGTTCGTCAGCGCGGGGATCGTCCTCTCATTCCTAGCAGCAGGAAGCATCCTGCCAGCATTCAGGATAATCGAGCATACAAAACGAAGACTCTAAGCAATCTTGGAAGTGAATCTTCCGCTCACCAAGTCGAAACAAGCGCTCGTTGAGTTCGCCCCTTCAAGGGCTACAACGAGACGGATTGTGGAGGACTTCAGCGTGCCGGCCCAGTTTCTGCTTCCGACACAAGTGCAGCGGCAGTCATCTCCTTGGCTTTTGTTCGCGCCCAGCAATTCTAGTTTGCATGACTCCAATTCCGCGACCGAACAGATGCGGGCAAGCTTGGCTTCCAGCGTCGTCAGGTGACCTTTCGGGAGCTATGCTTTCACCCGGGACTCTCAGTCAGACCACACGGGTCCCTGCTATGATCAACAGTCAAGACGCAACTGTATGTCGGTATGACCTCAACTTCGGATCCTAAACGAATCGTTCGCTGCACAATGTGTCATAGGCGGGTCTCTCGTGACGGCCCCACGATCTGCATGAAATGCGCTAAGCGGCTAGGGGAAGCACTCGCATACTACTAAAGAACGGAACTACGTTCGAGGAATCCCACTCACTCTGAATAGCGATTCAACGTAGCTTGTCGGCATAGTTATCTTCCCCAAAATCCTAAGACGAAAGTGTTAAAGTAGGCCGGCTCAGTGGTTCAGTTCCTTGCTACGCGAGAATTGAGATGAAATAGTTGACCATGTTCACCGAGAAGAAACAGCTAGTCGCCCCTGGAGAAGTGCTGGCCGAAGGATCGTACTTCCCTGGTGAGAACACATACAGAGAAGGCAACAAGGTATACGCGTCCAAAATAGGCCTCGCAGAGCTAGTCGCTAACAAGATCATTGTCGTTCCGCTGAAAGGCTGCTATATCCCACGCGTAGACGACTTTGTCATTGGGCGCGTGGTTGATATCGCGATGTCGGGATGGACTATGGACATATCTTCTCCATACCCGGCGTACCTTCCACTTTCAGAGACCCCTGCCTCAAGAGGCATGGCCGTAAGGAAGGATCTTGCCAAAGTGTTCAATGTCGGAGATCTTGTGATGGCAGAGGTGATTGCATTCGATAGGACGCGGGACCCGTTGTTGACGGTTAGGGGTCGCGGACTCGGGAAGGTCATTTCAGGACGTGTTGTCCACATATCGCCGGCGAAGATACCGCGACTGATCGGGAGAAAAGGATCGATGATTAGCCTACTGAAGAAGGAAACAAATTGTGAGATAATTGTAGGTCAGAACGGAACAGTTTTGGTTTCAGGTCGGCAGCCTAAGAATGAACAGGTCGCAGCGGCGGCAATGTACCTGATCGAACGAGAGGCACACACCCGAGGACTCACGGATCGCGTGAGCGAGTTGATGAACAAAGGATTGAGGTAAGAAAGAGATGAACAAACCCGAGATCAAGCTTGTTGACGAAAATGGCCTGCGCACCGACGGGAGAAGACTTGATGAGCTCAGGCCTCTCAAGCTGGAAGTTGGCGTATTGGACAAGGCTGACGGATCAGCCTACATTGAACATGGGAGGAATCGCATCATAGCGGCAGTCTATGGTCCGCGAGAAGCCCACCCGAAACACATCGCACTTGCAGATCGTGCTGTGATTAAGTGTCGCTACCATATGGCACCTTTCTCCGTTGAGGAGAGAAAATCTCCTGCACCATCGCGAAGAGAACTTGAACTATCCAAGGTCATTAGAGAATCCCTAGAAACATCAATAATGTCAGAAGTCTACCCACGCACTTCGATCGATATCTTCATCGAAATCCTCCAATCAGACGGAGGCAGCAGATGCGCAGGAATAACTGCAGCATCCCTCGCACTGGCAGACGCCGGCATACCGCTGAAAGAAATTGTTGCCGCGTGTGCCGTCTGCAAAGTCGATGGAAAGATCGCGTTGGATCCCTCTGATATCGAAGATAAACAAGGCGACGCTGACCTACCTATCGCATTCATGCCGAAATCAGGCATGGTCACACTGCTTCAAATGGATGGTTCCCTCACCGAAGAAGAATTCAACCAAGCGCTGGACATGGGCATCGCAGCGTGCAAGAAGATCAATGAGATACAGATTGAAGCACTGAAACGAAAGTACGTGTCCGTCAAGGAACAAGCCGAGGAAAAGCACGGAATCTCAGGGGGCAGCAGCCTGATGTCAACAACACCGCAAATACCACCAATCGGCAAGATCGAGCAGCGAAGCATCGCCGACCTTCTAGCAAAAGAAGGAAGAATAGACGAGCGAAAGCTGACCGATTATCGACCACTGAAGATCGAGACAGGCCTAATCCAAAAGGCAAACGGATCGGCCCTAGTAGACCTAGGTAAGACCAAGGTAATGACTGGAGTCAAAGTCGAACTAGGACAACCGTTCCCAGACACACCAAACCAAGGCGTCCTCACGGTCAATGCCGAACTAGTTCCATTCGCTTCACCTTCCTTCGAAGCAGGTCCTCCAAGCGAGACCGCCATTGAGCTTGCCAGAGTTGTTGATAGAGGAATTCGAGAATCAAAAACCATCGGACTTGAGTCACTGTGTGTCTCCCCAGGGAAGAAGGTCGCCATCGTTTTCGTTGACGTGTACGTTCTCGACCATGATGGAAACCTGATCGACGCCTCAGCGATATCTGCACTGTCTGCGCTACTCACATCAAAAATGAAAAGATTCGAGATGCATGGGGAAGAAATACGGACAAGCGACGAACTGACACCACTACCCGTACAGAACGAGCCTGTGGCCGTAACGACCGCTAAGATTGACGGCCGCATGATCATAGACCCGTGCCTAGAGGAAGAGCTTGTGATGAGCGCCAGACTCACAGTCACCACAGGGCGCGACGGGAACATTTGTGCAATGCAGAAAGGCGGCCAAGGAACCTTCACCGACCAAGAGATCAGACAAGCCGTCAAGACTTCAATCGAGAAGGGCAAGGAGATTCGTGAGACGATCAGAGGAGCGACATCTGGAAGATGAAAGTCAAGAAGGTAGGCCCCGCAGGAAGTTTCGGCGCCAGGTACGGAACCGTCTCGAGGAGAAGATACGCTGAAGTAGTCTCCGGTATGCGCATCCCTCACGAATGCCCGAGATGTCATGTTAAGGCTGTGAAGCGAATTACTGTTGGGGTGTGGAGCTGCCGAAAATGCGGCGTAAAATTCGCTGGAGGCGCGTATCTTCCGGTAACGAAGTTAGGTAATATCTCCAAGCGTGCTGCCAGACAAGGACTGGCTGCAGGAGTGTTAGCTGCGGAACTCAAACAGCGAGCGGAAGCACGTGCAAACGAAGAAAAGGCCGCAGCAGCAGCTCGCGAGAAACGAAGACGACGAAGAAAGAAGACCGAGCAGACCACCGAAGAACAAACTCCTAGTGAAGAACAAACCCCTAGCGAGGAACAAACCGAATAGTATGCAACAACGCTTCAACCCTGCACCCGATGTCTCTTTGATCAGCCAATTCCGGGCGTGAGGAGAAGAGATTTGAAATACTACAGGGCACAAGCCGAAGCATCGATAGATTTCCGTACCGCACCCGATGCCGAAGCTATGAAACGTGCCTTGGGTCCAGAAACAGGCGCTCACGGGACAACCAGGGCAGCTGTGAGGGTAACGAGACGCGGAAAAATCACAAGGATCAGGTTCTACGCTGCGGACCTCGTTGCACTACGTGCTATGGTGAACTCGTTTCTGCGCTTTGCAGCAACTTGGAGACGCGTCTGCGAGACCATGGACGCTGAACATAGGCCCCCGAAGGCGCATAAAGTCTAGCTTCTTTGGACCTGAATCAGTTGTTTGCCGACTTCGACAACGAGATGAAGAAACGTGGACTAGACACCGTCCTAGTCATTGGCGAAAGCACGCTAGGCAATCCCGAGCTCGCGTACGCAACGGGGGCGATGATTCCTCGAGGAGGAATCTTCCTCAAACGAACAGGGCAACAACCTCTCCTGATCGTTAGCAATATCGATCTTGGAAACGCAAGACGAGGCCGAGTTAGAGACGTCCGAACCTACAGCGACCACAGGTATGAGAAACTCGTCAACCGATACGGCCGAGAAAGAGGCTACATAATGTTGATTGACTCACTCTTGCGGTCTTTCCGAACTCGTGGAAGAGTCGGAATATACAGCCGTAACGAGTTCTCACATCTTCTCTCACTCACGGACTCGCTGCGCAAGCTCGGATACAAAGTAGCTGGAGAACCTGATGCCTCTCTGATTGAGTCTCTGAGAGAAACCAAGGATATCAACGAAATCAGGAGAATTCGAAGCATCGGCGAACACGCCGCATGCGTAGTTGAAGACATTCTAGAGATGCTGCGTGACTGCAACGTGCGTTCGGGGAAACTCAGATTGAAAGCAAAGGTGCTTACAATCGGCGCGGTCAAGTCCAGAATCAACGTTCTCCTCGCAGAACAAGATCTCATGACCCCGGAGGGCACCATTTTTGCAGTGGGCCCCAAATCGGCAGATCCACACGAGATGGGGACTGCTTCTGCGCCAGTGAGAGCTGGCGTGCCAATTGTGTTTGATCTATTCCCTGTTGGGACCGACGGGTACTGGTTTGATCTCACGAGGACGTACGTTGTGGGCAAGGTTCCTCCAAGAGTCAGCAGAATGTATGAAACCGTTCGAGACGTCCAGACCAAAATGTTGGATTTGATCGAAGAGGGCGTACAAGCCAACAAGTTGATGAACTTGGCATGCGACATTTTCGAAAGAAACGGCTTCAAAACTCTGAGGATGTTGCTGAAAGGCGATAAGGACGCCACTTCGCGAGGTTTCATTCATTCTCTAGGACACGGTGTAGGCCTCTCGATCGGAGAAAGACCCAACCTCAACCTACTCAATTCTGAAACACTAAGAACAAACCAGGTTGTCACCGTGGAGCCAGGTCTGTATGAGCCACGAGTAGGGGGCGTTAGAATCGAGGATACGATCCTGATCAAGAAGCATGGTATTGACAACCTCACCCCCCTAGAGAAGGAACTTTCGATCTAGGCATGCGCTCAAGCGTGCAAGCCTAATACGCATGGCAACAATTTCTATGTTAGGGACTCGCACAATGGAAATGAAAGTTGTTCAGATAGACGTTCCAGAAGGCGCCAACCTGATACTTGGACAAAGCCATTTCATAAAGACAATTGAGGACATACACGAAGCTATTGTAGACACTGTTCCCAATGCGAAGTTTGGGATAGCATTCAATGAATCAAGTGGTCCTTGCCTTGTCCGAATATCCGGCAATGATCAAGAGCTTTCTAAACTCGCAGGGAAGGTGGCTCTAGAGCTCGGTGCTGGACACTCGTTTGTCATTTTTCTGAAAGACGCGTACCCGATCAACGTCCTCAACAGGATCAAGGCGGTTCCTGAAGTATGCTCGATCTATGCCGCAACCGCGAATCCTCTTCAGGTTGTGATAGCGGAGACAGACCAAGGTAGAGGAATAATGGGCGTTATTGATGGCTCAAAGCCCAAGGAGATCGAAACTGCCAAAGATGTTGAGGATCGGAAAAGCTTTCTGAGAAAGATTGGCTACAAACTATGAACATTGCCCCATTGGTCCTACTCGAAGAAACTATTTCTGAAAATGTCTGAGACATTAACGCCCTGCTTCTGACGAAGTCGAGGCTTGGGAATTGACTATTATTGCACGTTTTCTGTCTCAATGCGTCCCTCGTCCGTGAAGCTAAAGTAACTGCCGACCTCATATTCCTGGAAGGTACGCTGCCCGAGTCCGAGGGCAGCGAACAATCCCCAATCGCATCCAGTCAAGGAGTCTCGAAATGACACTCAGGCTAATGAACACTTACGGGAAGAAGCTGCAGAAGTTTGTTCCGCTGAAGGGGAATACCGTGAGGATGTATACTTGCGGACCCACTGTCTGGGACTATGCTCACATCGGCAACTTTCGCACATACGTATTCCAGGACATGCTAAGAAGATATCTTGAGTACAAGGGCTACAGGGTTATTCAAGCAACGAACATTACGGATGTCGATGACAAGACAATTCGCGAGTCCAAAGCAACAGGTGTGACCCTCAGCGAGTACACCAAGAAGTACACGGACGCCTACTTTGCGGATCTCAAGGCCCTGAACATCGAACCGGCCGAACACTATCCCCGAGCAACTCAGCACATCAAACAAATGGTCGCGCTGATCAAGAAACTCGCTCACAAAGGATTCGCCTATGAAACAGAAGGGTCAGTCTACTTTGACATCTCAAAGTTCAGAAAATACGGACGACTTTCTGGAACGCGGCTAGAAGAGCTGAAGGCGGGAGCAAGGATCGACTCGGACGAATACAACAAGGATGAAGCAAGAGACTTCGTTCTCTGGAAGGGATGGCGTCCAGAAGACGGTGAAAACTTCTGGGAGACTGCGGTTGGGAAAGGCAGACCTGGTTGGCACATAGAATGCTCTGCCATGTCTATGAAGTACCTTGGGAAAACATTTGACATACACTCTGGAGGAGAGGACCTAATCTTTCCTCACCATGAAAACGAGATCGCTCAGTCAGAAGCAGCGACCGGCAAGAGATTCGTAAAGATGTGGCTTCACTCGGGAATGCTTCTTGTTGCCGGTAAGAAGATGGCAAAATCATCCGGTAACTTCTTCACACTCAGAGACTTGCTATCCAAGGGCCACGATCCGCTAGCAGTAAGGTACTTGCTCATGTCAGCGCACTATCGAGCGCAACTCAACTTTTCAGAGGAAGCGCTTGTGGACGCTGCCAAGGCACTCGAAGCGCTACGAGGAACCGACCGTCGAGCGAGAAAGATCGGCGCCACAACCAAAAAAGAGAATAGCGCACTGCAAAAGGCACTATCCGCAGAGCGAATGAAATTCGAAAAAGCAATGGACGACGACTTGAACACATCAAGAGCTCTGGCGGCAATTCACCGCGGCGCCCGGGTCGCAAATCGAGCGATGGACGAAGGCGGACTATCCAGTAGAGACATCTTCGCCATCCAGCGGTTCTTTTCCGGTCTTGATAGGGTTCTGGGGATCCTGGCAGAGGAGTCAAAGACCAAAGAACTGTCAGAGGAGGCCGAGCATCTCATGAAAGAGCGAGATCGCGCTCGTGCAGACAAAGACTGGGAAGCGGCGGATAGGCTGCGAAATGAGCTCGCTGCCATTGGAATAGTTGTTGAGGACACACCTACCGGCACGACGTGGAAACACAGCCGCAGCATCAATAGCTGATCATTCTGGGTAGACTCGAAGAATCCGAACATCGTGCAAAAGACTTTTTGAGGTTAGCCCTGCTATCGCGAGAAGCAATAGGGCGAATGTAAGTTTGGATGGAAGGATCCTAACCACCATTTTCTGGGCGGGTCTGGCGAACACCGTGTTCCTTCTCTTCAGCTTGGTAAGGATATTTGCGGCAAAAGAAGTAAGGTACGGACTGACTGATCTCTTTAAACCACAGTTTTACATCGCCAATCCAATATTCATCCTTCTAATGATCATAGGCCCTGTCACTTTCATCTCTGACCTCATGGTGTTCTCTGCAGCAGGCGAAGTGTCAACTAGGACGCTGGGATTGCTTGGACTGAGCGCGTTGAACCTGGTGGGAGTGATCTTCGGATTCGCGCAGTTCGTGCTAGTGAACATCCTATTCAAGAGCGAGCAGGTTTCCGGCCGCGTCTGGATCCTGCTTGTACTCTGGTTTGTATTCGTGTTGTCAGGAACTCTCACAGGCACGATCATCATAGGCGAGCTAGCCAAGCACTGATAATAACGGCCTGCAATCTTCGCAAACGTAGA
>CAVPLU010000012.1:0-173343 GCA_963706285.1 Candidatus Bathyarchaeota archaeon | reverse complement strand
CCATCACCTGCGAAAGGTCGATGGATCCATCCTTGCGCGGTGGGGTGCCAACTGCGACAAACGAGAAATCCGACATGGAAACCGCGAGCGCAGGATCCGTTACGACTTCCAAATGTCCTGTATCGATCGACACGCTTGACAACTTTTTCAAGATTAGGTTCGAGTATCGGCATCTCACCGGTTGTCACCGCCGCAAGCCTTGTCCTGTCTTTGTCGTATAGGAGCACGTGGTTTCCCTTGTCGGAGTAGAGCGCAGCGGTAACGAGGCCAACGTATCCCGCTCCCGCAACATAGATGCGCTTCAAATCCGTTTCACACCTCAAGGATATGGCACAGTTGCAAGGATAAGTAGCTTCTCGAAACAAGCAAAACCCAAAAGGTGCGAACTCTGCTCCTAAGTCGGACGTGCGCGGTAGGACAATGGTCATACGATGATAGATTCTGTCGAAAGACCAGTCGAAATGGAAGTAGCAATTCTGCGACTTGAGGTAGAGCCTCCTGCGTTCTTTTTCGATCCGTCTCCTCCTGAAAGATGACCAGATATGAGGAAACCAGCGTGAGGATCTGTTTCGTTTCGCACTCGGCAGGGCTCGGCGGTGCTGAACGGTCGCTTCTAGAGCTTGTGAAAATGCTCGCAAGCATGAACATACAGTGCTCCGTGATTCTGCCTTACAAGGGGGCCCTCTCTCGAGAACTGACCAACCTAGGTATCGATGTCGTCACAGTGCCGTTCGCGTGGTGGATGGGTTCAAACTCATCAATTACCTCGCACACAATCCGTGGGCTATTCGTCCGATCGTCGGTCGCGTCACGAGCAATCAGGAGTTTCTTGAATCTCCTGACATTCCCGATCCTCGTATCGCACATCAAGCTACGTCAATGCGACGTCGTCTACACGAACACCATGACGGTCTGCGTAGGCGCCTTTGCTGCATGGCTCATTCGTCGCCCCCACGTTTGGGATATTCGCGAGTTCGGAGCTGAAGATTTTGGACTGGTCTTCGATCTTGGCGAGCAAATGTCGCTGAACCTCATGAATCGTCTTTCGTCAGCGATCGTGGTGAATTCTCAGGCTGTTGCGAGCAAATTCATTCCGCGTTTTGGTTCAAAGAAGGTTAGGCTGATCTATCCATGTGTTGTTGCTCAGAGCCAAGAATCGAACGGCAAGATGCTGCCTGCTCTAACCAAGGGTGCGGGCATTCGCTGTGTTATCGTTGGCTCTTTGCAGAAGGCCAAGGGACAAGAGGATGCGGTATTGGCTGCGGCCGAGTTACGTCGCCTGGGAATCGATGTGACCCTCTGGATCGTGGGGCCTACACTGGATCGTAACTACGAGAAGCACCTGCGCAGACTGGTTGTGGATTTGCAGTTGGATAATATCAAATTCCTCGGCCCAATGGAGAACACGCTTTCAGTTGTATCACAGGCTGATATCGTTTTGATGTGCTCGAGGAGTGAGGCGTTTGGTCGGGTGACGTTGGAGGGGATGTTGGCTGGCAAGCCAGTAATAGGCACTAGAGCAGGGGGCACATTGGAGCTGATCCGTGAGGGATTCAACGGTCTGCTCTACATTCCCGGCGACTATCATGATTTGGCAAGGAAGATTATCTATCTTCACGAGAATCCTAGCGAGGCGCGGAGGATGGGTCGGGACGGCGAGGCGTGGGCACGGGCTAATTTCAGCCGCGCTCGTTACGCCAAGGAAGTAGTAAGCGTGCTGAGGCAAGTCACGGAGCACCGATCAGACTAAGCAAGGCGAGGTCCTGCTGCAAGGTCGATCGAGGACAAACTCAAACATATCGAGTATCAGAAATTGGGCGTTGCGATTCTGAAGGTAGCTCTACACCTCAAGAATTCATGCCCGTTGTTCCCTGCTATTGCGGATGAGAGCCTTCCTAAAGACAACCATAATTAGAGAGTTCAGCACCCAAGCGAATGCTGGACTTCTCGGGAATGCCCCATGAACCTTCTGCGGCTGCACCCGTTCTTTCGGAAAGCTTCGAGCCTGACGCAGGTCTTAGCAGAGCATGAGCGGTGGTCCCGTTCCGAGATCGAAAGTGTGCAGCTCAGAAGCATCAATCAGGTTTGGCGCCACGCTACCGCTCATGTTCCGTACTATCGACAACTACTCCATGAGAGGAACTTGCCCTGCGGAATTCCAAAGCCTCAACGAGTACGTCTCGAACGTTCCACTACTGGAGAAGGAAGACGTCAGAAGTGGTGCACTCTTATCAGAAAGACCACGTCCGGGCAAATGGAAACACACAGGCGGATCGACGGGAATTCCTCTTGCGATTTATCGTGAGAACGACCTTGCGCTGAAGATGACGTGCTGTCAGTACCGTTCGCGTGCACTTTGGGGCGTCGGAATATTCGATCGGTCCGTCATGCTTTGGGGTCACGGATCGTCTTACTCGCCGAGTCTGTCTGGGCTGAGGCAGACCATTGAAGACTCCCTGCGTGATCGTGTCCGCTTTTCATCGTACAGACTGGGGAAAGAAGATCTTCGACGGTATCTCGATGAGATGGAACACTTCAAACCAGCATTCCTTTATGGCTATAGTTCGGCGGTCTACCTGCTTGCACTGGAGGCGCTAAAAATCGGCGTCAACGTGCCGTCGCTCAAACTGATAGTGTTAACGGCCGAGATACTCACTCGTGAAATCCGTGAGACCGTCAAGCGTGCTTTTCACACGAACGTTGTTGAGGAGTATGGAGCTGCAGAGTGCGAACTTATCGCGTGTGAGGACCCCCTGCAATTGCTGCGGGCGAGAGAAGACCTTGTAATGGTTGAGACATTGCCGACGCAAGGTAGCTACTATGAAATTGTAATATCGGTTTTGGATAACCCCTCTTTTCCTTTGTTGCGATACAATATCGGTGATTTGACCGACCGGTCTGATCACTAAGCCCGAGTGGGATTTGCTGTGTTGGGGCAGATCATAGGAAGAAGCAACGATCTCTTGATCAGCCGCTCGGGCCGACCTGTACGCCTTGATGCTGGGGCTATGGTACACATGATTGGATATGAGAGTCTGGTCAGGCGTTTCAGAGCCCACCAATTCTCTGACGGAGCGGTAACCTTGTGGCTGGAGGCGGATCCTTCTGCGCGAAATATCGATGTCAATGGCATACAGAGAAAGCTTACCACAATCCTGGAGGGACAGAGCGTTGAGGTCAGGCTGACTGAGGCTATTCCGCCTACCGCGCCAGGCAAGCATAGATGGATTGTCTCCGAACTTGCACAGCCCATAACTCCTTAGCCTACCCTGTTTTGTGCATTATTGGGCTACTTGGAGAACACCAGTAGTGTCCTCCGCAGCCCAGGTTGTCAGCTCAATGAAATGGATCTTCGCAGAAACAGTCGTTCGCCTCACCATTAGTCCTCCATGTGCCGGGAGCCACTCCTCAAGGGCACATCTTAGGGCCAAATCAGCTTCTGAAAAGCCAAGGGTCTCTCTGATTACTGCTCCAGAAAGCCTGTTCTGGTGGACGACGCACGCACTTGGAGAAGGTCTCAAGAAATGGATGAGCGAACTTCGGCTGTTCATGTCGCGAGGGGTGCATCATACATGCTGACCCAGACGCTGGCAACAAATCTAATCCAAGTCGCGGCCTTCGCCCTTGTCGCTCGCCTGATCACAACGACCCAGATGGGCCTCCTTGCGATATTGACCCTTATAGCTCGCGCTCATAGAACTAGTTGCACCTCTCGCACTGCCAGACGCAATTGCCAGATTTGTCGCCGAAGAACTCGCTCAGGGTCGAAAAGAAAGCGCGGCTGCCGTCTTCTATCAGTCCACCAAGATCAGCCTTACCCTTTCGGGAATTATGGTCCTGCCCTGTTTCATGTTTGCTTCACAACTCTCGGGAGCGCTTTCGACCGAGCCGTTGGTATTTCAGTTGCTAGCTCTTGACGTTTTCCTCACCGCAGGATTGTCTCAGACTCTCGGCAGCGCACTCATTGGGGCACACAAGTTCCGTGAATATTCCATTGCGGCAGTCGCTTACATGGCCATTAGACAGACACTAATCGTTGTACTGCTAATTTCGCTCCATGACTTCTCATGGCTTATTTTCGCTTGGGTGCTTTCGGACTTGAGCTATGTTATTATGACGACTGCCTTGGTCATTCGAACACTCGGGCCTCCAAGTTTTGAATTTAAATTAGAACAGCTCCTGAGATTCTCTGTACCTTTGATGCCGGGGCGCTTGATCGACTTCGCCCGCAGCTGGTACGACCGCGCCCTGCTCTTGGTGTTTGTGTCGCTTTCGGAGTTGGGGGTTTACAATGCGACGCTCACAGCATTCGGTGTCCTATCGGCAATGCCTGTGGGAATGTCCAAAGTCCTCTACCCTGCCTATGCAGAGATCCAGAGCGTCAGGGGGAAAGCCGGACTTGAAGATGCAATACACACGGCGTCTAGGTACGTCTCCTTTATTGCGGTGCCTTTGGCGCTCGGCCTGTTCGCAACAGCCAGGCCCGCCCTAGCGCTGTTATTGGGGGAGCAGTACGAGTACGGCTCGGCGGTTCTGCAGGTTTTGACTATTTTCTTCAGTGTCACGCTTCTGGGTAACGCTTTCGGAAACATACTCCTTTTGCTTGACATGACGGTGACCGCGTCAGGCGTTGCGATTACAGGCGTTGTTGGCAGCGTATGTGCAGCTTTTGTTCTCGTACCCTATCTAGGCATCAACGGAGCCGCGGTTAGCCGCGGAGTCGCAATGATGGTGAGCTTCGGTTTGACTCTTGCACTAGCTAGAACTCGGCTGAGAATTTCTATCGACCGTGAAGCTTTGTGGAAGAGCTTCGCAGCCAGCCTTGTAATGGCCGGGGTGGTTTGGCTCGCTCAGGAGTTCTGGTACGATAAGCATTTGCTTCCAGTATACGTTGTTCTTGGAGCATGCGCGTATCTGATTGGCCTTAGACTTCTCAGAGCGATTCGCCCGTCTGACATCCAGTTGGCCAAACAATCCTTCGGAAAACGGTACTGGACACCGATCAACATACTGTCAAAGATTCTTATGTCAAGCCACCGACGAGAAAAAGTGCAAACGGCCACATCGCATGTTTAGGTGATCGGCTCTTCAAGTTCCATCTCGCTTACCGGTTGGGTGTCGAGATGCTGCTCTGCTTCTGTGAATGGCATTGTCCAAGTCTACATCGGGCACCTCCGCTTCTGGCTAGTGTCAAGATTCGTTGGGTGGCTTGCAGCTTTAGCCTGTCGGAGAATCAATCACGGCCTCCTGTTTGACTGAGTTTAGGTCCTAATGACCCAATCCTTTGGAACCTACGTAGGACCCGAGCCTAGCTTACCGCCGAAGACGCCAACTTGCCGGGTATGCGGTGCTGCATGGAGTCTTCAGTGAATTGAAGTGTCGTGGAGCCGGGGGCTCTACCATGAGGGTAAGGCACCGAAAGCCGTCAAGCTACACAGGAAACTGGCACGAAGATTGGCGAAGAGAAACAATGGGCGAACGAGCCGCACGGTCTGCGGTAGTGTTTGCGGATCTGGTCGCCATTTTCTCATCGTTCATGCAGATCTTCTCTGATTTCCCAATCATTTCCTGATTGCGTCGTCACCCGGATAGCTTCAAAGCGAGTAACGTTGCATCTTCGATTCTCTGGTTCCCTTTTCTAATCTGACTCTTTCCTTCAGAGTTTTCGCAAGACGAAAATCCTGTGATACGGACGTTCAAGAACCCGATATGTGTTTTCGATTCTCAGACCGGCCGATCGAATATCTTGGACAATCCTTGCGAGAGGGTAATGCCTCTTGCCTATCTCCCAGTAGTGTTGGCCGTCGAACTTGTGCTCGAGTGCCAGCGGTAACTCGAGCATCCACTTCACATTGCCGAGCTTCGGAATGTGAAAGCTGAAAGAGAATGCTGGGGTACTGTCTGGTAGGGAAAGGAGTACCATCATACTGGTCACCCTAGTCATCTCAGAAATGGCGCTTCTGAACCACTTGTAGGGAAGGTGTTCGAGGACCTGGAAAGACGCTACAACATCGTATTCAGCTTTCTTGAATGGCAACTGACGGATCGAGCCAACGACATCCGGCTGCAAGTCGAAATCTACATCAAGCGTAGTTAGTGTTGGTTCCATGGGATCTCAACCATGCACTCACGAATCCCGATCCTTTGCCAATCTCAAGAACAGACTTCGGATTGCACTTCATGATCTCGTCGAGCTGGTGCCAGTAGCTTGCGAAACGAGACTTCGTGTCATACTGCATGCCGTCATAATGCTGCTTGTCCACTTGCTTGCGCATCATGCCCCGGGCAATGACTTAGAGATTGCTTGAAACTCTTCTCTTCGCCATCATCTAGAATCGTAATGGCATCAATCACAGTTGAGCCGCTCGCAACTATTCCGACCTTTCTCAATTCGAGATCAACCGTCCAGCGAGCGAAAATGAGTTCAATACCACAGTGGACGTCAGCACCTTATAGAATCGTGGGAGAGTGTCATTGCGTGGAACATCCTTTGGGTAATGATCAGCATGATCGTGCTCGTCATCAGTAACGCCGATGCCGCATTCTTGACCCGTCTGCAACTGCTTAAAGAAGTGCCGGATATCAAGTAGGCATGACCAAGGCCTCCAAGAACAACGATAGTCATGATAATGTCTCTGGGACTTCCAAGTGAGAATGTGCCAACGAGATAACCCATTCCGACGAGACTCATGATCCAACAGCCCCTCTATCCCGTGGGCATCCTCGCAATATTTTCCTAGGACCCCCATGTCAAGTCAAGCATAAGATTGCGGCATTGAGCGCTCTACCGCCCGATAAGCATAAGTTACCCGTGTATTATGACAGCATCTTGCACCCGACGGTTCTTGACAGCCAACTCGAAACGAGTGAACTTCTTCCGGAAAGCTCGGCACGTTGTGGAGGTCTCGCATTACACGAGCAGTGTTCTCCGCTTGGGCCGCCAGCTCCGCCAGCTATGTGGAAATGACCCTCGCGGCAAGAAAGACCACCGTCGAGGTTGTGCAAAAGCTCAAAAACTCAGTTCCCGCTCAGGCATGGACAGCCAATGATGTCTTTGGGGCAGGTTTTGTGATTCCCAATCTTGTTAGAATTCGAGCAGCCTTGTCCCGGTGTCTTTCACTCTTCGTCCGCAACAGAAACGCTTTCTTGTTCCTCGTGATCGCGTCTGTCGTCGTGAAGTTCGTTGTCTCCGCTCTTGTTCCAGCGAGCAGTGATCTTGTGGATATCCTCAAGCTAGCAATAGCCAATGACTCTCGCACACAATGGGCCCCATGGATAGTTCTGAACAAGCAAATCATAGACTTGTGGGCGACGATGCCCTTTGTGACGTCCAAACCTGAAGTGTGGTGGCAGACTCCGCCAATGGCAATGCCCATGGACCTGCGTCTTTTGGCGGTCCTCGTGCGTCTTCCGGTGTTGTTATGCGATTTGGCGATCGCCTTCGTTCTCTATTTCACAGTCTTGCGGGTCAAGGGATCAACTGAACTTGCCCGTCTTGCAACGCTTGCTTGGCTGGTCAATCCCTACGCACTGTTCGCAATTGAAATGCTAAGCATGCCAGACGTGGCTGTCTCCATGCTGGTTGCAGTTGGAGTCCTGATGCTGCTGCAGGGAAGGACAAAGCTCGCGAGCCTAGCTTTCGCAGGCGGGATCGCTCTGAAACTTTATCCTATCTTTCTTCTTCCCTGCGTACTATTGTACGAGGAGCGCAATAAGGTAAGAACTCGTTTACAATGGTTCACGTTTTGTCTCGCGTTTCTGGGGCTCAGTGCCTATCTGAGTTGGAATCTGAAAGGGAGTCTCTCTTTGATTCCGCTCATTCAGTATTCTCCTATATCGCAACCGATAGGCGCCCTCTTCGAGATAGCCAAAGTGAGCACGGCGATTCCTCAGATCCCAATTAGCTACTTTACTGCAGTTCTTGTCGTGGTATACTTTGTCATCTGGCACTTTGGCAAAACTCATGAACCTTCGCTCGTCAGCTTGATAGTGCCAATTCTATTGTTCTACTATGCTTTCACTGATCCGTATCCGCAGTACCTTGTGTGGGTCTTGCCGTTCCTGACGCTTGATCTCGTGCTGTTCGGGCGGCGGCATCTGGCACTTCTTGGTATCTTGTTGACTTTGGCTTTTGGCTGGGGTTTTACGACCTTTGCTGCCTACAGCACGCCGAGCGGATATAGCCTGTTGCTCTTTCCCACTGTAGGCGGAGTTGAGCCCCTGCCGTGGTATGTGCAGTCCATGTTCTCGACACTGTTTAGTAGGGAGGTCAGTGTGCTGGTGACGCCCTGGCTTAGGGCTAGCTTGTCCGCGACCAGTTTGGTCTATTCTATTGCGATTTTTCGACTCTGGGTTCGCCGCGAACCGAACGATGATAGTTCCAAACCCTAGTGGCAGCCAAGTGGGTTGTCTTGCTATGCTTGGACTCTCAAGAAGATGGATCATCTGTGTGGTCGCTGTGGCCGCAGTCAAGACCGTACTGGCCACATTGACTCCACTAGGCGCAGACTTCATCACATTCCTCAATTACGCTTCCATGTGAGTATCATAGTCTAAGCCACGGAATAGTGTCCTTCCATGGCGTCTACACCGGGCTTGCTCTGCTTCTCGCTCCGTTCTTCTGGCTCTGGAACGCGATTCCCGTTGCACATCCACAAGTTGGTGCGATGCTTGGGATGTACTATTTCCACCCGTCCGTCGAGGCGTTCCTGTTGACCTTCGCAATCAAGCTGCCCATTCTGATCTTTGATGTGTTGGCTGGCGTTTTCGTTTTCTTTCTTGTCCGTGACATCACGGGTTCCGCTCAAAGCGGGGGGAAAGCCTTCCTCTTTTGGTATCTCAATCCGTTCAATGTTTTCATGATTGAGATGTGGGGATCCATGGATGTAATCCCCGCTGCGTTTGTTGTTCTCGCTGTTCTTCTTGCTCTGAGGAAACGCTGGGTCTCCTCAGGACTAACTCTCTCTTTAGCGACTCTTCTCAGGATCTTCCCACTGCTTTTGCTGCCCGCCTTTCTCTTGTATTGGATTCGTAAATGTTCGAGTAGAATGACAGTTGGTTTCATGATTTCTTTTCTGGCACCACTTGTTGCTGCACTCTACGTTTTGCTTCGGATATTCGGATCAGTTGAAGCAATTGTATCGTCTTTTGTTGGGATAGCTTTCGGCAATGCATGGTTGCTCCGTTTCTATGGGATAATTGTCGTGCCTGGAATACAGGGCACATTTGACAGGCTGGGCGTTCCCCTAGCGCTCTTCTTGTATCCTCTTCAGTTGTACGTTGCCACCAATTTGTGGAAGAGACACCGAATCGACAGCCTCGTATTAGCTTTCCTTCTGATACACTTCACAGCCACCACGTACGAGCCGTATCACTTCACCTGGATCACGCCCATGTTGGCCGTCTACTACGGAATCGATAGACGTCGTTTCAGACCACTTGCGATCCTATTCGTCGCGGCCTTCCTTGCAATGTACACATATGCGAACGTCTCCACGCTCGGGCACACTATCTTTCTTATCCCAGCTTACACGGCAGCAATGCAGCGTGCGGCCCTAATCCAATATCAAATCTTCCCACAGGTGCACGCAGTACGTGCCATTCTTCATGGGTGTCTTTCACGGCCTGTTAGGCGTCTTTCTCATCAAACTCAACCTCGAGGAGCTGAAACCCTCAGACACGAATCAAATACCAGATATGGCGACTTTCCTGGGGGCACTTTCCTCGAGCGCATTGTACAATCTAGATTGGTTAGAGAGATTACAGGCAAGTCTTCCGACTTGTTTCCAGGCAAGCATTTGGCAGGGAATGTGATATCGGCAGGGATGAGTCGTTTCCGTCGCTCAAGTTCTCGGCAGCCGGTCGTTGGCAGAATTGACCAAGCGGCAGTGAGGCGCTTTCAAGAGACGCATCAGTCCGACTTGCCGTGTGGGTCGTGATTGGCATGATGATATTTCGATTGTGGTTCCCTGCTACAACCACTCTGCCTACCTTGAGTCCACTTTCCTAAGCCTTATCCAGCAAACCCATCGGCCTTTCGAGGTAATCCTCGTAGAAGACCATTCCACAGATGACACTCTTGTTCATCTGCAGCAACTTCGCAATCAGCTCCCCGAGGGCATCAAATCAACGATACTCCAGACCCCTCGCAACTCCGGGCAAGCCTTTGCCATCAATCTCGCCGTATCCAGCTCGCAAGCCTCACTATTCATGATCCTCAACGATGATGATTACCTGATGCACGACGCTGTGGAAGCAACAGTCAAGATACTTCAGCATAACCCGGACCTGTTTCTTTTCGGCGCAACTTCAGCACCTTTGTCAAACTTACCGAAATCCCCGGCCTGATGATCCCCATCTGTTCATTCGCAACACCTGTTCCGACTATTCGGCGATCCCGCTTACCCGCTACGCGCCGAAGGACATACCCCATTTCTCCCATCCGAACGATCTCAACTTAACCCACTCTGGCAGCACATTCTTCAGAACCGCCTGGGAGGTTGTTGGAGGTTACTACTCGGACAAATCTAGACGTGTGGTGCCTCCTGCCGATCGCGATTTTCAGTTACGTTTGGCCAGCTTGTTTCCCACGGCCGTTTCTATGACAATCCCCTTCTCTTACTGGCGGACTGATAGCTCAGTCGACAAGGGCCTCTTCACATAGGAATAGACGATTCTTTTCAACCCGATAGCTCGTGGCCGCCAACTGGGAAAGCGTGTGGTGATTTTGCGAGAAAGCAACCTATCTTATCAAGCTGAACCTCGCACTATTCGTCCGATTCAAACGAATGATGCACCACTTGGAATGGCTGGTAAGCAGTGAAGAGTTCACGATTGTATGTTCGTTTTGCATCAGCAGAAGAATGAGTCGTAGCTATGAGGTGTCTGTGATCATTCTGGATGTAGGTTGCGGCGACAAACCGAAGGGAGATGTCAACATCGACCTGTTTCCGCATGTCAAAGCCCTTGGTCGTGAAGGCGTACCCACAACGGCGGACATATTCTGTGACGGCAAGCATCTGCCATTCCGTGACGGCACATTCGACAAGGTGCTCTGCCATCACGTGATCGAACATACAAACGATCCGTTTGGGCTGCTCATGGAGTTGGTTCGTGTGTCGAGTCAAGATATTGAGATCAGGACGCCGCATCGCTATTCCGTGAATGCGCTTCGTGATCCTCATCACGTATCGTTCTTTAACGCCAAGATGGTTCACAGAGGCCTGCTCAAGACTTGACGTGGATTGTCGTCTGAATGTGTCGCTTAGAGATGTGCACATTCCGTTCGGTTTTCTACGATTCAGTTTCAAACGACCCGACGAGATAGTGGCTCACTTGAGCAAGTTAGGTTTCGAGCGAGGCAATTCGACCTAGTATCCGGTTGTAGATGAGCAATAGTCTATCTGTAATGTGTTGGATGCTGTGTTCAGCGGATACGAATTCTCGTCCTTCGCGACCGAGACGGAGGCGCAACGATTTGTCATCAAGAATCGAAGCTACGGCATCATGAATTTTGTCGCCGGATCTTGCGGGTAGGCATGGTGGTTTCATCGTGTAGGATTCATAGTGCCTGAAATCGGTGACCAAAGGCCTTTCGCATGCCATCGTCTCAAGCGCAACATTGGTGAGGCTTCCGTAGAAGAATTGGTCCAAGACCACGTCAACGGCGCTATAGAACTTTGGCATGTCTGAGTACAGGATGTCTCGCGTCATGATCAATCTGACGACTGTACTCTTTTTCGAGGCGACTGCATGGCCTCAAGTACATGGTGTGTTCCTTTGATCCAAGTCGTGTACTTGTTCTTGGGGTCAACTGGGTGAAACAAGACGAAATCCACTCCGTCGTGAAGCTTTGCGTAGAGGTCCGACGGGGTCGGCTTGAAGATGTCCAGATTCACAGGTTGTCCTAAGAATTCGGCTTTGTTTCGGGGGATGTGTTCGAGTAGGTCCGGTGTTGAGGCGATGACCCTATCCGCCAGCCTCATAGCTAGGTTTCTGACCGGTGTGGCGCGGCCGAGACTGAACCTAACATCGTTTCCATGTGCATGCATAACCACGATCTTGTGGTGAAGCAGCTTCAACAGGATCGCAGTCGCCGATGGACTCACATGGCAGTAATGGATGTGTACTATCTGGTAGTCTTCAGAGAGTTCTCTCACAACCGAATAGAACTCTCTCCAATTTGTGCTCTGGAACTGGAGATCAGTAGGGATGAGGGCGTGGGGCCAGTCGGTTCTGCCATACCCAACGCTCAGTGCATCATATCCTCGTCTGCGTAGTTCATTCACCAGGTGCGGTCCGATATTGCCTATGTTGCCGATGTGAATGATCTTGGAGTGGCTCACTCTGCAAACCTTTCCCGCATCTGACTCGAGAAACGTTCAGTGGTAAACATGGACGCGCGGGTTCGGGCTTGCTCTTTCAATTGAAGTCTGCGTTTCTCATCCATGAGAACTGTTTTGATCTTCTCAGCTAGTTCTTGGTCATCTTCGTAGGTGAGCCCGTACTTTCCATGGTCGAGAACATCCTCGTACTGTCCGCCGCTCTTGTGCACGATCGGTACGCATCCTGCCGCCATTCCTTGAACGATCGCTGTGCCAAATGGTTCATCATGCATAGTTGACACGATTGCCTTGCTCCTCGACAGGATTTCTCGCACTGAAGTTAGATCCGCATCCTTGATAATCGACACGCGTTCGGCCAGGTCATGCTGACGCATGGCTCTGCTTAGCTCATTCAAGGCTTGGGCAGAGCTTCTGCTACCGGTGGCGCCTACTAATGACAATCTTGCAGTGGGCACTGTATTCATTATCCTTCCAAGTGCCTCGATGGCCGAGACGAGTCTCTTCTCTACGCTGAATCTTGCCAAAACGACAAATCTATCCTCCCTCGGCTCCAGATCCGCGACTTCCGCGAAGAACTCAACATTCGCTGGTGGATAGATTACAGTCCCTTCGATATCGTAGGCGTCATGTAGCATCTGCTTCGTATATTTGCTGTTACAGATTGCTTCTGCATCCAGAATTTTCTCGAATGAAGTCTCGAAACATGCTCTCAGCAGGTGAGTAATACAAGTTCCAGAACAATCCGTGCGGTCTCTTGAAAACTGGAATTTCATGGAAGTAGATGATTTTGCGAGCTGAGGGCACTGAACGAGGCAGATCCCACCCATTATGAGTATCAATAACAAGGTCATATTGATCGTTTATGGTGCTGTCGATTTTCGATTGCCTAGATCGCATGAATTGCAGTCTCTGATATGCACTGGCGAAGCGAAGGCTGGGAACGAAGTCTGCGGTCTCCAACTTTCTCCAAGCAACATTCCCCGATATGCTAACGCCGAATCTTTCCTCGATCAGTTTCGGGTTCCAGGAGTCGGAAAGGAGCGTCAGAGGGAATCCGGTCTCAACTAGAGTCTTCACAATGTAGGCGCTTACGAGTTCGGCGCCTCCCATGACGCTCATTGGTGCATGAACTACAAGTCTGTCGGGCGTTTGCTGACAACCCCTGTTGTTACCTAGTGCGTGTCTGTTGGTCTATCTTTCAACCTTCTATGTATCCGACGAGATAAGAGAGTCTAAGGAGCGGGTAGTAGATCGCGTGAATTGGATGCACCCGAGCGGCCATTCTGACCCCCCAAAACGGGCTTGTCAACAAGGGTCGCACGAATCTTGTTGCGTCGACTCCGCTCCGCTTTGCTCCAGATCCCCACCGCCGTGCGTGGGACAGGAACGATAGCATGGTCTGCGGGTGATAGGTTACCACGCTTCTATCGGAGATCCATTTGAGTCCGAGCGCTTTGAGTCGGCCATAAAGTTCCCAGTCCTCATACGCCGTCAGATCCTCTCGGATTCCACCCGCCTTTAGGAACGCGTTTCTTCTGACAATCGTACTGACGAAACCCACGTCCTCCGAACCTCTTGTTGCCATCCACTCGTGGAATCTCTGCAGCGGTGGATTTCCGTATCCATATATTGTGGTGGCACTTGCTGCCGCTACTGTCGGATCTGTCATGTGTCTCTGCAGATCTGTCCAGTTTTTCGGTATGAAAGCGTCCGCGTCAACGAACCCAAAAACTGGAGTCTGCACAAGCTGAAGGGCCATATTGCGAGCATATCCTAGTCCCCTTCCTTTGTCGCTGTAGATTTGAGCGCCCATATCCGTGGCTATTTCGGTGGTTCGATCTGTTGATCTGCCGTCAACGACTATCAGTCGAGCGGGGGCTCCGTAGGAGAGGATCCTTTGGAGGCTCTGTCGTAAGGTTGGTTCATTGTTCCTCGTACAGACGACGATGTCAAGTCTTTCCATGGTTGTCCACGTCGCTGGACTGGGGCCGAGAGAGCCCCCTCTCAAAGAGGCCTACAAGAGCCAAAGGTGCAATGATGAGGCTATTGACCGTAAGATAGAAAGCTAGCTTCAGATTCCGACGCCTTGCCAACTGAGCAGCGAAGTAAGCACCGATCGCTGCAAAGAAGAGAGGGTGCAGTAGAAAGCCCAAGATGGTTGCGGCATCAAGTGCGGCGTACAAGACAAGCCGTTTCCGATATATTCCCAGCCTGAAGGTCTTCGCGTATACGCGTCGGTACTTGATGCTCTGGCGAATTGTCTGCTCAGGGCGATATCTCCCTTCTTCTTGGTGGAGCAGTTGGACGGTTGTGTCCTGTACGATCTTGTACCCAGACGCATTCGCACGGAGGCAGTAGTCCGTATCTTCGTTGACGGGAAGCGTCACGTCAAAAAAGCCAACTTTGTCTATGACCGCTCTCCCTAGAAGCGTGCAACCCATGCCGACCGTATGAACGTACTTCACCGTCGCTGCTGGTCGCTGATAGCTGAAGCTACTGTAGAAAATGGACGCGATCTGTCCCACGCTAGAAAGACCGACTAGTCTACTGATTGAGTCTGGCGTCAAGATAACATCGCTGTCGACGAAGACGAGGAATTCTGCGCTTCCGATGTTTCGAATGCATAAGTTGCGAGCCGCCGGTATGTTTCCCTTCTCTTGAAGGAGCACGATGTCCTTGTATTCGGAGCCATGCTGTTTGCGGAAATCCTGAAGGATTTGGTATGTCTCATCTGTTGAATAACCATCTACGAAGATCAAACGCATTCTATCTCGCGGATATGAGACATTGTGCAGGGCATCAAGAGCCCCTGGAAGATATTTCGCTCGATTAAGTGTTGGCATTCCCACAGCGATCAGTGGATCATGGCCGTCCAAGCGCGGCACGTATGCATTTGCTCGCACGGGCGACCTTGATTTGAACCCCAAGGCGTTCATCACACGGCGGCGTTGATCGGTCCTGACTGCCTGTTTGACCGATCGATTGACGTGATCGAAGCCCCCTCTCAGATAACCGGCGAAATAGGCGAGCGAGGCTACCGGGCCGAAGGAGGCGAGCATCTTGATTGCTCTGCCAGTTGCGAACCACCAATAGTAACCTACGTGTCGGCTTAGCCTCCCCTGATGGAACCTGTAGTCCGCGTCAAGAAGCTTCGACCTCATGTGCTCGCATACAAGATCGTCAAATGCGACAGCCTTCCATCCGTTCAGTCTCGCAAATGCTTCATCGACGGTATCCCAGCCGAAGCCGTCCGTCCGGAAAAGTGATCTCATCCCAACACTCGCGCCGATACATCCTGTTGTTCCCGCGCGGGTGCGAACCCAACCCGGGCTCTCCGGCACAGACACCACTGGCGATCCCAAGATCTGGGTTCGATTCAAATCTCTCAACAAGTCGAGTGAGGAAATCTTGCGGGAGCGCCGTATCGGCATCCAATTTCATGAGGTAATGCCAGTCGAATCCAATCTTGCTGACGCCAAAACTGAAAGCTGTAAAGCTCCCGTCAGTAATTCCACTATCCCTTTCCTTTTTGGTGACGCTGATCCAACCTTGTCCTTCTGCCAGCTTGTTCGCTATGCGAGAGGTCCCATCCGAACTTCCGTCGTCAACAATAACCCACAGATTAGGCTTAAGACTCTGCGCCA
This sequence comes from Candidatus Bathyarchaeota archaeon, assembly GCA_963706285.1. Taxonomy (GTDB): domain Archaea; phylum Thermoproteota; class Bathyarchaeia; order 40CM-2-53-6; family 40CM-2-53-6; genus CAVPLU01. The sequence continues at coordinate 157,355 of CAVPLU010000012.1, read as the reverse complement.
ACACGCTCGCCCCAACACGTGTAAGATTTTTTTCCTCTTTGTAGGCAGGCGTAACCACAGCAATCCTCGGGGCTTCATCTGAGCGATCGGAGCGCTCCTCCGTGGTGTGTTCCGCATTTCGATCGTATGGTTGCCTGTGCATTTGGATTCAGCACGATGGATTGTTTGAGATGGCGCACTCGTCCTTTTAGCCGTGCGTCTCCGAACGTGTCACAGTCGTGCGTGTCAAATCGATCTGAAAATACTTATAAGACATCTGTGAGCCATGGCCGATCTTGTTAGGTCTACGGTGGAAGGCTGGCTGTTAGCCGTAACGTGTATGCGTGTAGGCCGACGCTCCTTTTCCCTGTCCTAGCGTAGAACGACTGTGACGTGAGGTGAATCTGTTGAGTTCCGAGGAAAGTGGATCCGGTGGCAGATCCTTCAACAAGCCAGTTGAAGAGGGCAAAGAGTACGAGGTTGACATCAAAGAGACCAGCCGCAGAGGCGACGGAGTCGCCCGCGTGGAAGGTTTCGTCATCTTCGTGCCCGAGACCAAGCCTGGTGAGCACGTTAAGGTGCGCATAACTCAGGTTGGTCCAAGATTTGCAACCGGTGAGGTCGTCAAGTAGACGCCTCTCGCGGTAGTCACCGAAGGTTTCGGTGCGTCAACTTCCGTTGTTTTTCTTTCAATCAATCGCATGCGAAGCATCCATTCTATGATGCATTCAGAGGTAGGCCTGCGCAACCGACTTTGCCTCTAACCCGTCTATTGAAGTTGGAGCAAGTGAAACATTCAACGAATGATACTCTCTTGCCTTTGACTGGGCAATCTACAGCCTCCTTCTTCATCTTGGCTAAGGCCTTCCCTTTCACTGCGCCCTTGATCGCCTCGAGGCTTTCCTTGGGTGCAGGGATCGCCTTCGGGACCTCCACCACATCGACCTGGTACTTGTCTTCCGGGATTTCACTCAAATCCGATCACTTAGATCTACGATGCTCGGCTCAGAATAGGGACGCGTGAGGATGGCTGGAATCTTAAATGGTTTCCGATTATTCTCAGGACGACCGTTCTGACGCTTCAAAGTGCCCCTCGGAAAAGATCTCGGTTTCTCTGCATCGTAAGTCGAGAACCAGCCTTACGTTTGCGCCCCCCGGTTCTGTCAGCGCTCTTGATGATTGCCACCGGTACGCCTTCCGAGCCTTGACCCATTACAAGTTCTCCAGCGCAAGCGAGCTCGTCAGCGATCGAGACACGTTTGAATCTCAAGATGTTTCCGAACAAGTCCTTGGTTCCGCGGTAGTCTACGAATGGATCGAGTCCGCTGACGCCGATCGCGAACTCGCTTTGTCCCGTCCTGAATGGCCTGCTATATGTATCAGTGACGACAACCCGAATGCGTTTTCCTGTCTGCGCCAATATCCGCCTGGCAATACGTGAGGCGGAAAGCTTCGGGTTCTTCGGAAGAAGACAGTACGTATCGGGGCCCTCCACGTTGGACTTGTCGATGCCAGCGTTCAAGCAGACAATCCCATGCTTCGTTTCAACCAACAGTATCTTGGGTTCGACCTTTATGATGCGGCGTGACTCGCTGAGAATGAGTTCCACAAGCCGAGGATCTTTTAGGCATCTTCTAGCGATCTTGGCCGCGCGAATAGAAGGTTTGACTCCCAGCTAGGCTAACCACTCGGCCTTCCGATTTCGATATTATCTTGTGACCGATCACGAGGATATCGCCATCAGCGATTGAGATGCCAAGGGATCTTGCTCTCCTTATCACTAGCTTCGCGATGTCATCACCGGGTTTCACCAGTGGAAAGCCTTTCAGCCCGAGGATTCTCACGTCGTATCTCATGCCAATCACGAATCGATGTCGAATCTTCTCGAATCATATTCCTCGCCTAGATAAGACCCTTCAATGATCTAGAACGAATTGGGCCGAGGGCTTACTGCGCTGAAGACTCAAGGTGCTCATCTCCAGGAAGCGTTCTGGGCTTCAGACCGCATTTGCTGATCGGCAAGAGTGCCAGACCAAGAAGAGCTTTTATGGAACCAAATCAGTGGAACGTGGAACTTTCACAAACAAGGGGTGGGCATGGCTTTGGCATGGTCATTTGAGGAAATGGCGCTTTGGAGCGTCATGGCAATTGCAGTAGCGGCTCTGATCTACGCAATGCTTCTCGCGCGTCAGATTCTGCGACAAGATTCCGGTTCAGGCAAAATGAAAGAAGTCTGGCAGGCGATACTGAACGGCGCCAATGCCTACCTGAGAACACAACTGAGATCCATTATACCCTTCATCGCTATTCTGACGATTGTGCTCTATCTGACTTCAGCCCTTGTAGGAGGCCCATTCAATATCTCCATCGGCAGAGCTGGTGCCTTCCTGATGGGATCGGTCTTCTCGGCCTCAGTTGGATATTTGGGCATGAACATGGCCGTAAGAGGAAACGTTAGAGTCGCATCGGCAGCGAGACGGAGCTTCCGTGATGCCCTCAAAATCGCTTACCGGTCGGGCACGATAACGGGCATGCTAACGGACGGACTCGGGCTTCTCGGAGGAACCATGATCTTCATGATATACCGTCAATCTGCCCCCGAAGTTCTCCTGGGATTCGGGTTCGGAGGCACCTTGCTTGCGTTGTTCATGCGAGTCGGCGGAGGCATATACACCAAAGCCGCCGACGTCGGAGCAGACCTTGTCGGGAAGGTTGAGAAGAATATCCCTGAAGATGACCCCAGAAACGCGGCCGTTGTTGCAGATCTAGTGGGCGACAACGTTGGGGACTGTGCTGGAATGGCTGCTGACATATTCGAATCCTATGAAGTCACCATAGTCTCATGCATGATCCTAGGCCTTGCCCTTACGCCATTCGACATCAAATGGATACTATTCCCACTGCTTGTCCGTGGCATTGGAGTCGTTAGCACGATAATTGGAACCTATGCGGTCTCACTTTGGCCGGATAGCATGACGAAAGGCGACGCCTTCAAGGCAATGGACCTTTCATACGATCTGTCCGCTGGGATCTCAATTGCCAGCTTCTTCGTCTTAGCAGAGCTCTACGTTCACGACTACCGGGTCTTTCTTGCAACGACAGTAGGGGTGCTGCTGGCGATATGTTTCAACAAGATTACCGATCACTTCACGAATCCGAGAAAACGTGCGATCGATCGACTGGCGAAGTCCTCTCAGACTGGAGCCGCGACCGAGATCCTCGAAGGCCTAGCCATCGGATTTGAGGCAACTGTCTGGGGGCTCTTGGTGATTGCGATAACGATCGTAGCGTCAGTTCTCTTCTTCACAGGTTCTTCCACAATCTTTGCGATATATGGAGTCGCACTTGCAGGAATCGGCATGCTGACGCTGACGGGAAACAATGTCTCAATGGACACGTACGGTCCCATCGTCGACAATGCTAATGGGATCGGAGAGATGGCGCAGTTGGAGCCTGAAGCGCGACAGATTATGGCTGATCTGGACGCCGCCGGCAACACAACCAAGGCAGTTACAAAGTCGATCGCAATAGCCTCAGCCGTCCTTGCAGCGGTTTCACTCTTCGGTGCCTACACAGAAACTACTGGCCTGCAGAAAGTCGGCGTGAATATTGCAGATCCAATAGTGCTTGTAGGTGTGCTAATCGGAGGGGCTCTCCCGTTCCTGTTCAGTTCGATCTCAATTCGAGCGGTCGGACGCGCAGCCTCCCTCATAGTGCAAGAAGTCCGTGCCCAGTTCAAGATTCCTGGAGTATTTGAGGGAACTAAACCTCCGGACTATGCAAGAGTGGTTAGCATATGCACATCGGCGGCCCAACGAGAGCTCTTCAGCCTTTCTCTGCTAGCTATCCTGACGCCAATCGCGCTCGGCTTCCTGCTGAAAGAAGCGGCCCTCGGAGGATTCCTCGCCGGGATCATAGTCACGGGGCAATTGCTCGCAGTCTTCATGGCAACTTCTGGAGGAGCTTGGGACAACGCAAAGAAGAAGATTGAAGATGGATTCTACGGCGGCAAAGGTTCCGAGGAGCACAAAGCCGCCGTGACATGTGACACTGTCGGTGACCCATTGAAGGATACTTCGGGACCAGCCTTGAACCCCATGATCAAAGTGATCAACCTAATCTCACTGCTATTCGCGCCGATGATTCTGCAATCCAGGGAAGAGCCTTTGATAACTGGGGCCCTGTCAGTGGCACTGCTCGCAATAGTGGCAGTCGTCGTTTGGCACAGCAAACGCGAATGAGCATCGCTTGAAACCGAGAGAGATACGCCAGTAGATTTGCATGAGCAACGGTCAAGAAAGATCGAGCTTTAGCAGGACTTCCCAATCGAATCACGTGATCGAGTACGTCGAGACCTGCTGATCAACACTTTAATCTAACCTGCGTGCGGTGTCTTCCAGTGATCGCGATGGGCGAAGAGAAAGAACAATCTCCCACAGGAATACTGTATCAGTGCATCAGCTGCGGTGAGAAGCTCACTCTAGATCAGTTGGCTATGACTCCGGAAACAAAATGCCCATTCTGCGGCTACCGAGTCCTGAAGAAAGTGAGACCGCCCGTCGTGAAGCGAGTCAAGGCAAGATAGATCCTGCCAGACCCACCTCGCCACCGAACATGACTCCTCTTCTGATCATATCTCCCCACAAAACGCACTAACATGCCGGTCGAAGGCTCGAGCTTGGATCATCTGATTCGAAGCAACTCTCGTAGTTCCAGATCCTCAGCAACGATCCTCGGCCAATTTCAACTCGAAAGAGGGAAAGGTTAGATATCCTGCGTGCGTTCGGTGGGTCTGCGTTCGATGCACAAACTCGTGCAGTGATCTTCCAGGGCGAAAAAGAAACGTGCTGCTTGCCCCATTTGACGTCAAGCGGATCACCGACGCGACAAAGCTGACGGCTAGGGAGTTCAGCGTATCAACGCGAGCGCCGGCGCCATACACCAGGAAGATTAGGAAACGAGAGGGAAGATGCATCTTCCTTCGAGGCTCAACATGCTCCATCTATAGAGCAAGGCCTCTCATCTGTCGATTCTACCCATTCTGCATTCGTCCCTCAGGAACCGACTCGCTTGAAATCGGAGTGGACTTGGATTGTTCAGGAATAGGCACTGGACCGAAGAGAGGCGAGAAGTTCTTTCGCTGTCTTGTTGAACTTGCCCGTACGGAACTGCGAGCGCAGTAGAGAATACTCAACGACGGTTATGTGGGTGCCACGAGCACTGTACTTGCTGCACTACGCTTAAGTCTCGTCACAAATCAAAGATGCCGCGAACAACTCAAGGCAGTGACATGGACGACATGGCGAAACTGGACAAGTATGAAATGGTCGCAGATCTGGCAAGGAGACGAGGTCTTTTCTGGCCATCGTTTGAAATCTATGGTGGAGTCAGCGGGTTTCTCGACCTCGGACCGCTTGGAACGATCATGAAGAGACGGATCATTGAGAAATGGCTCGACACGTTTATTCGGAAGCACGGTTTCGTCGAGATATCCACACCCATCATAACTCCTGAGCGTATCCTTGAAGCCTCGGGGCATGTGGCCCAATTCAAGGATTCGATGGTTGCATGCCTGAACTGTAAGCGCAGATTCAAAGCCGATAGCCTACTGAAAGAGGCCGCCAACATTCAGGCAGAAGCCTTCTCGCTTTCGGAAATAGAGCAAGCAATCAAGGAAAAGCAGATCAGATGCGTCGAATGTGGCGGTCAACTCTCCAAACCAGAACACTTCTCCACCATGTTCCGAACCACAATTGGACCTTACAGCGATTCAGTAGCCTATGGCCGGCCCGAAGCTGCTCAGGGCATGTTCGTGGATTTCAAACGGGTATACGAGTCGCTCAGAGAGAGGATGCCCATTGCTATTGCCCAGATCGGAACCGCATTAAGGAACGAGATCTCCCCGCGTCAGGGCCCAATAAGGCTTAGAGAATTCACAATCATGGAGTTCGAGCTATTCTACGATCCTGAAGAGCAATCATGTCCATATCTCGATGAAGTAGCGAACAAGGAGGTTCAGATTCTCCCGCTCCAGCTTCGAGACAAAGGAATTGAGGAACCAACCACAGCGACGATCAGGCAAGCCCTCGAAAAGAAATTCATTCTATCTGAATGGTCTGCATATTTCATGGGTTTGTCACAGCAATTCATGTCAGACTTGGGGATACCTGCCGCAAATCAGCGTTTTCAGGAAAAGTCGCCAACCGAACGTGCACACTATTCCTCTCAGACGTACGATCATGAGGTTCTGTTGGATCGGTGGGGATGGGTTGAAGTGGCAGGTCACGCCAACCGGTCAGACCACGACCTGTCAAGTCACATCAAAGGATCAGGCTCCGATCTCACGGTATTCAAGAAGTACGACGAACCAGTGATCCGCAAAGAGAGAGTTGCACGTCCAATTGATTCGGCTATAGGACCCGCGTTCAGAGGGCAAGCTGCGACTGTTAGGAAGTTGATTGAGAGCGCCAAGAGTGGGGATGTCGAACAATCGATCAAAGAGAAGGGGTTCTACGCGGCAGACGGGTTCAAGATACTTCCAGAACATGTAAGATTCGACTGGATAGAAACCAAGGAGTCAGGCAGAAGATTCGTGCCGAAAGTAGTAGAACCAAGCTTCGGTGCTGAAAGACTCCTATATGCGGCTCTTGAATATGCGTACACGCAAGTGAAGGACCGGGTTGTCCTCAACATTCCAATCGACATTGCACCAATCCAAGCTTCTGTATTCCCGCTGATGGCAAAAGATGGTCTAGATGTGAAAGCTCGGTCAGTGTGCGAGATGCTCCGCCGCGCCAAGGTCGAAGTTGACTACGATGAGAGTGGGACGATCGGAAGACGATACGCTAGAGCCGATGAGATCGGCGTTCCAATCGGCGTGACGATCGACTACCAAACCCTGAGCGATGAGACGGTCACGCTCCGGGATCGCGTGACATGGAAACAAGTAAGAACTCCCATTGATACGCTCGTCGACAAACTGAGAGCCTACCTAGAAAGATCCTGCCCGTTCTTGACGCTCGGAACCCCCTTACCAGACGGTACTGACTCCTAAGCCCATAGCCGATACCACTCAGCAAGCACATTGAGCGCTGAGCGGACCGTCGCTTGATCTAGGAGAGACCTTTAATTTGGCGTCGGAGACAATGAATAGCGACCATCTGAGCAAGCTAAAGGATGAACGTCAATGACATTTCCCATCGAGAACCAACCCACAATCAAACGCAGGATACTTGACGTCTGCCAGAGCCAAGCGCGAACGATTGTTGATATTGTACGAGAACTTGCCCTCATGGTTGACAGTGTCGCTGAAAGGAAACCTAGGGCTACGAAGACGCACTATGAAGGAATGCTGAAGCTCATCGCCGACAATGACAAGCTTCGAACCACTTTGCTGGAGGAAGTTGCTTCCGCAGGTTCGCTTCTGACCAGTCGGGAAGACTTCCTGCGTCTGATGTTTTGCATGACCACAATCGCAGACTACGCGGAGGCTTTGGGATTCCGGTTAATGGGAGCAACGGACAGGAACTGGAAGTTGGAGAAGAAATACATGGAGAGCCTGTCCAAGATACTGTCGCTCGTTCTTAGCGAAGTGACAAGGATGAAGGAGACTCTTCATTCCCTAGCGTTCGATCCCGACAAGGCAGTTGAATCGTCCAAATCGGTGGAGGAGCTTGAGAGAAAGATCGATATCAATTCTAGAAATCTCGACTTTGAAATACTATCGGGCAAGCTTCCCCTACACGAAATCTTCCTTTTGCGCGACATCGTAGAACGAGCCGAGGAAATTGCCGACCTCGGCGTAGATGTTGTTGACCTCATCAGAGTAATCGCGTTGACCGGCTAGAGGGTTCCCATTTGCCTGGCAAGACAGTTGCTGAACTCGTAGGGACAAGACTCATTGTATGGGAACCCAGAGACGGCGTGGCCATCTACCGACAAGGATTCTTTGGAAAACCGGTTGGCATCCCAAAACCCAAACCGGACCAGGAATTCTCTGCTCCCCTAGTCTTGGACATGATGGAGGCGCTCTACCTTCAAGAGAAAAGGAGAATCAATGTCATTGACACGAAAACTAGAAAACCGATAACTCGTGCTCGGTTGATGAAGCTAGCTGCGGTTACATACAAGAACTTCGAACTTGGCTATTCAGTCTACAAGGACCTCCGCAATCAAGGATTCATCGTTACTCCAGGAATTCGATTCGGATCGGATTTTGCCGTCTATGAGCATGGCCCCGGCATTGACCATGCGCCCTTCATAGTGACCGGAAGAACCGAGAACGACAAGATGGGTCCGTTCGAGATTGTGCTAGCCGGTAGACTTGCGACCACTGTGAGAAAACAATTCACCATCGCAGTTCCGAAGAAGAAGAAAGCCAAGATGGACTATCTGGTCTTCCGCTGGTTCAAGGCCTAAGCCAAGAACGCGGACAATGGAGTCCATCTCTCGCCTGAACGGCTTCCGGGAGCTGATCGGCTCATTAATGAGGCAACCCTGAGAGGCTCTCATGCCAATGGGCCTCTGTGGCGTAGGGAATTGACGCAAATGATCATGCTTTTCTGACTATGGCAAGCCCCCAAACGGTTCAAGATCAGCACATTCAAGTCAAGCGAGCATGAAATATGACTTGTTCGCAGGCGAAAACAGGTCTTAGGTAAGTAGGCGGAACTCGTCAAGTCTTAAATGACTTCCAGAACCAGTCTAGACACGACAGAACTTCAGGTTACCAGTAGCAAAACGTTTGGAGCTTGTATCCAGATGCGACGTAGGATTGTAGTGGCAGTTCTTGTGATAGCGCTTGCTATAGCCTCCACACTTATGCCAGTAGCGTTTGCCCTTCCACCTTTGGAGAATGGCCTATCTTTTCCGGCCGGCACGCTCGTAATTCCGATGGATGATAAACAAGCAGAAAGGATCTTGGTCTTCGGATTCGTGCACGCCCTTCTTGCGTGATCCGAACCGAATTCCGCTGTTCAGAGTGATAGAGCCGCCAAACGTCACTCTATCCACTAACATGACCGCATCGCCAGCAGTCTTCCTTGGCGGGCCATTCCTAGTCCTTCCGACTGACGCGGCAAAGGTAGCCCAGGTGAAGAAGCACACCGGGCTTTGAGACTGTAACAGTCGGGGTGCTCACATCACAGCAAGTGTTGAACAACATATTCAGAGTCAGGACAGCCAACGAAGATCCTCGCTCGTAAGGGGCGAACCCTCCTTGGGGAACGAACTGATGTCACCCTCGATGAGATGCAAATACCCTATGACGCTATCAGTCACGGTGAGCTTGAGGCAAATCCAAACATCATATTCAGCTACTCGCTGATTGTTGTGGACTGTAATGGTTGGAATGGTTTCATTCCAGGTCAGATTGCCAGCAATCTCAGAAGCCAGGTCACCACTGGCAACGAAGTGATCTTCACTGATCGTGCATTGCTGGACCTTGACTCGACATTTCCGGGATACGTAACGATTTCAGGGCTCCAGCCGACTGACAGAGTCGCATCTGCCTACGCATATAATCCGCCTAGAAAGTACGACCCCGCGAAGTACGGTGCCTCGGCCGACAGACTCATACCGGAGTTTCCGAGTCAATACTACAATCCTCTCCCGCGACCCAATGAGATTAACGTCTTTACCGAATCCCAGGGTTATGTTGTTTCGTCGGTGCCAGCGGGCAGAGTGAATGATGTACGGATCCTCGCCGACTCGAACAACTTCGGCAGTCTTCAGCAATGAATACGCAATTCTAGCGTTCTACTTCCAATATGGGGCTGGGATTGTGGAGGGTCTCGCTTTCCATCCACAACAACAGGACCGGGCGACTGTTGGCGACAACGGTTACTATGCTGTACACCAGATCTACGGCAACAAGTTTGTCCACGGTCCTCCGCCCAGCGACTTTCTCAGTGGAAGCTGCTCCAGCATCTGTCACAGTTGTTCAGGGCAGTTCGGCAAGCTACACAATCACCGTCAGAGCATTCGGTATCTACAATTCTTCCACAACTCTCGGAGTCACGGGCCTTCCTGCTGGGGCAACGGCCACATTTAGCCCGTCAGCGCCACAGCCGCCGGAAGGCGGGATCGCCACCTCGACCTTGACAGTCAACGTGCCAATCGCAACTCCGATTGGAAGCTACGTCCTCAATGTCACCGGATATCCTCCATCATCCACATCTCTCACACCGAAATGGACTCTTGTCACCTTGAATGTGATCGGACGCCCAACCGATTTCGGAATATCCGTCTCCCCGAACTCTACTGACTATCAATGCGACGGAATGTAAGACAGCGATCGTTACAGTCACCTCGATCGCGGCGTTCAATCAGAATGTAACGCTCAATGTGACCGGTGTGCCGGAGCATGTGACAGTGACTTTCAACCCTCCTGCGCCCAAGCCTTTGCCGGGAAGCACCGCTAGCTCAATAATGAGATTCTGCGTCGGTCCAGACGCAGTCAACGGCACCTATCCGCTCATCATAACTGGCTCAAATGGCACCGCGACGAGATCAACGCCATTCACTCTTACTATTGTGAAAGTCGTGCCGCCGCCGGGGGGTATCCCACTGATCACGCTACTGCTACTTCTGCTGATGGCCGCGTTGGGGATTGCACTTGGTCTTCTCGCATTTGCCGCGTCATCACGGCGGCGAGGACCGCCCCCAGTTCGACCCGTGTGCGTTCCCGCGGCGCCAGTAATAGTCCCCGCTAGGCCGATGTATGTTGTTCCCGCGGATGCACAACGCGTACGGTGTCCACGCTGCGGGAGACCGATTGGTATTCACGCTGTGTACTGTCCATACTGCAGATACAGGCGAGCAATGGTCGGCACGGGCTTGGTCGCGGGCCCCGCTGTGGTCTCAAGGCAATTGCTCCCAACGTTCACCGGAAGGAGAGCGATTTGGGCTTTCGTTTTAGCAATGGCGTCCGCGGTGCTGATACTCCTTAATGCCGCGGCATTACTCTCGCCTGGCTTCTGGGGTGCGCCGACCAACTGGTCCGGAATATTCTGGTGGTTGGGAGGTCCATCTGGTCTGGGACAGTCGATCGCTTTTCTCATCGGCCTCATCGCTGGATTCACTATAATGACCGGTGGTTTCATGATGCTAATGAGGCGCGGCCCAATTGGAGCGCTAATAACATTCCCGTTCGCCGTGCTGAGTTTCATCATAGGTGGAGGATTCCTGGCAGGGGGAATCCTCGGAATCATCGCCGGCATACTTGGGATCCTCAGGAGATAGGTGTCTGGTCGCGCTGCGACACCGCGTTCCTATCCGACCTAGATTGCATATCAAGTGAGCATACGATATAAGCAAAAATACCGTTGATTCATCGAAGTGGAGTTGCTCAGTCAGTTTAGTTGTTGAGCCTCATCTGCGAATCCTAGGCATGCGTTCCCAGTTGCGTTGACGCATATGTGCAGGTGAGCCATGCGTTTTCTGGCTATTTCGATTGCGGATCAGCTGTAGAAGATGATCCAAGGAATAAGTCACAATTTGACGTAGTATAGTGTGAGGCGAAATTATGTCAATGGAATCTTTCGAATACTACCGCGACGCAAGCGGATTCTGGCGCGTAAAAAACATCAAGAGACGTCGTCGCTCGACAATCTAACCGGCGACTATGTGCTCCTGAAGTCATTCACGCGTGTATCTCCACAACGTCCCCGTCGGAGAGGATGTGCCCGATTCCAACGCGTTCCCCACCATAGCTTACACTCTTGCCCCAAATTCGCGTGTACCCAAAATCATTGAAGAGTGCGCTGTGTATCTTGTGAGTTAGCTCCCCAACCGTTGAGCCTTTCCCAATGATGAAGGGGTCGGGTGACGGACGAGTGGCATTCGGTTCTCTAGTATAGACTCGGACAAGATCCAAGGCCTCAAAGAGTTCCTTCCAATACTTGAGAGTCCAATCCCAGTGTGGGATGAAACCGCAAGAATATGCATCTTCGAGCCCACGATGTCCAGAAGTTGTCTATGTCTTTCCAAAGCATGCGGCAAATCTGCCTTGTTGGCAATGACAACTGTAGGTTTGTAGACGAGGTTGGTTTCAAGAATCACATCCTCGATATTGTCAAGTGTCACATCTCCCGTTGTTCGGACAATTGCGTTCGAGATACCGTAGTTCTTCAGCAATGACGCGATTTCTTCGCGTGTGCAGCCAAGAGGCGACCAGTGGTGACAAGGTGCACGCCCCCAGATCTCGTTTTGGAAATGCCTGCATTCGATTCCAACTTCTCTGGGCTGACTTGCGAGCGCACAAGTTCAGCGAGTATGACGTCCAACTGTTTGACAGGATCAGCACCTAGGTCTACCATCACGATGAGGCCATCAGAGTTGCGGACTAGATCCGCGGAGCCTTCCTGAAACACAAATTCCTCCTCGTTTCCTGGCACGAGAGCCGGAAGCTCAACGAGTTGAAACTGCACGTCCTCGAATCGCAGCATTCCAGGCACGCTCTCTTTAGTGGCGTACGGATACGATGCCACAACCGGTTTGGCGCCAGTGACGGCGCCTAGCAAACTGCTTCGTCCGACTTTCGTTAGCCCAAGGATCACGATCTGTGCGGCGCCAGCCTTCTTGTATGCCTCGTTCGGCAATCCTAATCCCTACTGGCTTGCGCTTGGCCTGGGTTTCCGCTTTCAGTAGAGCAATCTTCCGCTTTGTCTGTGCACGAAGGCGTTCGTTTCCCTTGTGTTTTGGAATTGCAGATAAGAATTCCTGCAGCGCTATGATCTTCTCTTTGATTGTTCTTGCCTGCTGAGCCTTGTTCCACTTGGCTTTCGCTTCAGCCGTGAGATTCGCAGGCAAAGACATCCGTAGCAAGAACCTCAGATCGATTCGAAAAAAGATTCGTGTGGAAGGAATTCTATCTCGAACCTCTACTTTTCAGGAAAGATCGTGAAGGTTGAATATGTGAGTACCTTTAAATACGTTCTAAGTGCTAACGCCTGGTCACCAAGTCAAGGAGCATTAGAGTCCCATAATGGCGGATGTCTGTTCGACCTGCGGTCTCCCAAAGGATCTTTGCGTATGCGGCACCATCAGCATGGAACAACAGCTTGTGAAGGTCCGCCTTGAGACAAGGAAATGGGGTAAACCCACCACAGTCATTGAAGGAATCGACGCCAAGAGCGTTGACCTCAACGGTCTGGCTGGGAAACTCAAGAGTTATTGTGCATGCGGAGGAACTGCAAAAGACAGCCTGATACTACTGCAGGGCGATCATCGCGACAAAGTTCGAAAAATACTCGTACAACAAGGCTTTCCTGAAACAAGCATCGAGATACACTAAGCGATCATTTGCCGGGATGCAAAGGTGAACCGTTTCATCGAGGTAGTTAAGTCGCTAAAGGGTCGCAGTGAATCCACCGCAGCATGTCCGAGATGTGGAAGTCTGAACATCCGCAAATCAAGCGGGATGGACGGGTGGCTCATGCCGCCACTGTATCTGTGCAATCAATGCGGCTACGCAGGAAGACTAGTTCTAGAGGTTAAATTGCCGGACTCTGTTCAAGAAGCTTCCGATAACAAAGAACAGGTCACATAGCAGGATCCATCTGGTGTTCATCACGGTCAGCGGGCCTGCTGACTAATTGCGGCTCGTACGATAAGCAGTTGCGAATGACAAATCCTTGACTTGCCGGGCAACGTGTGGCATTCCATTCCTCGGCAACAGAGGATGCCAAAGAAAAAAAGGGTGTGATAACGAACTGCCCAGTTACACGTTGAGCTTGAGAGATTCCTTGAGCCCCTTGTATCTATTGCGGACGGTGACCTCGGTCACATTCGCGACTTCAGCGATCTCTTTCTGAGTTTTCTTCTCTTGCTCCAGCACGCATGCAACATACAGTGCTGCGGCGGCTAGACCCATCGGGTCCTTGCCTGCAACAATTCCTTTCCTTCGTGCTTCGTTGATAATGTCCATGGCTCGTCGTTGTGTCGGCATACTGATATCGACTTTCGTTGCGATCTTTGAAACACATTTGACCGGATCTTCGACTGGCATTCTTAGGTCAAGCTCTCTCACGAGAAGTCGGTAGCATCGAGCGACGTCTTTCTTGCGTATGCGGGTAGCTGCGGCGAGATCTTTGAGTGTCCTTGGTGTCTCCGAAAGTCTGCATGCGGCATAGAGAGAGGCTGCTGCGATTGCAGCGATCGATCTTCCCCTTACAAGTCCGCTCTCTAGAGCTTTCCGGTAGATGACGGCAGCTCTCTCCTTGATGGGGTTGGGGATGTGAAGCTTGTCGGTTAGTCTGTCCAAGTCAGCCATTGCCTGAGCAAGGTTTCGATCAGCGGATGAATGAACGCGTGTCCTGATCTGCCATTTTCGAAGCCTCAGCATCTCAAGGCGTGTCGCCAGAGGCAACTGACGTCCATAGGCATCTCGATTTACTCTGTCGATGACAGTCGAGAGGCCCTTGTCGTGAATAGAGAATGAAGTCGGAAGGCCGACGCGCCCCCTTTCATCTCTCTCTTCTTTTGTAAAAGCCCGCCACTCGGGTCCACGATTGATTGCATGCTCACTCAGAACGAGGCCGCAATTCTGACAGATAACCTCGCCTAGGTCAAAGTCCTCGACAAGGTTGCTGCTCGCGCACTCGGGGCAGTTCGTTATCTTTCCAATCTTCTTGGTTGTTGCGGCCATTTCTTCTCCACTCTTCATACTATGACGTGCCTGCACCATCTGTCGCCAAAACGAACCTCCACAACGCTTTCGGGAACGGAAGGCGGCCATTTGGTCGGAAGGCATATTAGCGTCATAATCGTCTGATATAAATATTCTCCAAAAGGACGATATAGCCCTGAAGTTGAGGCCCTCGTAGCAGCTCATTAGCTCGTAAAATAGCATCTAATTCAGATTTAGAGGCACTTATAGGCCTAAAAGGTCAATGATGCCGTGAATCGGTAACACTGTGCGCCCAAAAAGCGCGTATTCGTTCTGAAAATCGTGAAGACAATATTATTCGGGCAAGAGCATGAGAATTGAGCATGACTGATCCGATCTGATAGTGTCTCGGCACCTTTTTCAGCAGACGCCCTATGTGCTGAGCGAGGAATGGCTAGTGCCAAACGATGACGATGTTATCGCAGCGATAGCAAAAGTTGAGACAAGCGTGGTCAACATCAATACTATTCGCTTTGAAAGGGACGCGTTCCTCCATGTGCATCCGGCTCGCGGGCTCGGTTCAGGATTCATAATTGACGATCAAGGACACATACTGACTAATCATCACATCACTATTGGTTCAGGTGAGATCGAGGTCGCTTTGACAGACGGCAGAGCGTTCGAGGGAAAACTGGTAGGCTCAGATCCCGCCAACGATCTTTCCGTTGTGAGAATCAATGCACGCGATTTGCCTCTCGCCGAGCTGGGAGATTCAAGTGAACTGCGAGTAGGACAAACAGTGATCGCTATCGGGAACCCGTTTGGACTGGTCGGCGGTCCCTCGGTCACAGTCGGCGTTGTCAGCGCTCTGAACCGCCATATTCTAGCAGAAAGAGTGTACGAGAACTTGATTCAGACAGACGCATCAATCAACCCCGGCAATAGCGGCGGCCCATTGCTCAACTTGGCAGGCAAAGTGATTGGAATCAACACCGCTCACATCCCCGGAGCTCAAGGCATAGGGTTCGCAATTCCGGTCAATACAGCAAAAGCGGTGCTAGAAGATATTGTGAAATATGGTCGGGTCACCCGACCTTGGTTAGGAGTCATTGGGCTCGACGTTTCCCGAGAAGTCGCACGAAGGTTCAATTTGGCAGCTGATTCTGGAGTGATCGTGATGCAAATCATCCCAGAAAGCCCAGCAGAACGCGCACAATTGCGCTCAGGCGATGTAATAGTCGCAATTGGTGACAAAGAGGTGACTTCTATGGAAGATCTTCAGAAAGAGATAAGAACGCGAAAAGCCGGCGATAGCGTCTCGCTGGTTCTCGTTAGAGAATCTGAAGAGGGCAGAGTCAAAGTCACGCTATAGGTTTCGGGTTCCAGCTAAGTGCCTTCGCGGTAGTCATGCAAGTAACGATCTTGGTCGCCTGTCAAAGTGTCTATCTTCATTCCCATAGTTGCAAGCTTTGTCCTTGCGATCTCTCGTTCATGTTCTTCCGGAACCGGATACACCCCGGGTTGAAGGTCTCTACCTTTCTCAGCTAAGTAGATCAGCGACATGAACTGGGTAGCGAAGCTCATGTCCATTACCTCCGAAGGATGCCCTTCCGCTGCACCTAGATTGACAAGCCTTCCGTCGGCAAGAAGATAGATCCTGCGACCATCTCGCAACGTGTACTCTACGTTGTTTGGTCTGATTTCCCGCTTCTTCTTTGCCAAACGTTCAAGGTCTTTCACTGCGATCTCAACATTGAAGTGACCTGTGTTACAGAGAATGGATCCGTCTTTCATGCGTTTCATCTGTTTCTCGGTGATGACATCTTTGCAGCCGGTTGCTGTGACGAAAATGTCTCCCACAGCGGCAGCTTCGGCCATCGGCATGACCCGAAAGCCATCCATTGCTGCCTTGAGAGCATTCAAAGGATCGACCTCGCAGACGATGACATTGGATCCCATCCCCTTTGCTCTGGTTGCCAGACCTCGTCCGCAGTGTCCGTATCCTGCGACCACGAAACTCTTACCGCTCAGGAGCACGTTTGTAGCTCTCAGGATTCCGTCCAGAGAAGACTGGCCCGTTCCATAGACGTTGTCGAAATCAGACTTGACTTTGGCGTCGTTCACTGCCATAATCGGATATTTCAGATTGCCTTGATCTGCCATGGCGCGGAGGCGATGAACGCCCGTTGTGGTTTCTTCAGTTCCCCCGATTACTCCGCTTATCTGATCGGCTCGTTCTTGATGAATCGTGAAGACCAAATCGGCTCCGTCGTCAAGCGTGAGCTGAGGTTTGCAGTCAAGCACTTGGTTGACGCACCAGTAGTACTCAGGTGTGGACAATCCTCGCCAAGCGAACACGGACACGCCTTCCTTCGCCAATGCGGCAGCGACATCATCTTGGGTCGAAAGCGGGTTACAGCCACACCAAGCCGCCTCTGCGCCTGCATCTCGGATAGCTCTTACCAGAACTGCCGTCTCTTTCGTAACGTGAAGGCAACCGCCGATTCTCATACCTTTCAACGGTCGATTTCTCAATGCTTTCTTTCTCAAAGCCATAAGGACAGGCATACGAGATTCTGCCCATTCTATTTTGAGCATTCCTTGTTGCGAAAGAGATGGATCCTTTACTTTCGAGGGCATGGTTTCACGTATCCTAGGATTCCCTTCTTAAGTCTTGGAAGAGTCTTTATCCTTCACTCTTACAGGGCTCCTTCACAGCTCCTAGCAGTCTACAGATTTGCCAGGAGTTGCTGCTAAGAGGCATCTCAAGCCTCGAGTCAGTCTCCTCCCCCTGCTAGATCTTTCATGCATCCCGAACTCATTGAAAGTGCGGCACGCTAAGCTTGGTAAGGTTGTAGTATCGTTACCATTAGCTGCAGCTGTGGTTTTACTTCGTACACACTCGTATCGTTCTCTCCGACTTGGATACTACTACAAATATGATTCAGCTGCAAATGGGTGATCATGTTTGAGCCAATATTGACCGCGGATCAGCGGAAGTTACGGGATGAGGTCCGAGAGTTCGTCCGGTCTGTGCCTCGTCAGCTGATCCTAGACATGGATGCTGACCGAATACAATACCCGCGCGACTATGTTCGAGAAGCCGGACGGCGAGGACTTTTGGGTTTACGTTTCCCCTCAAAGTACGGCGGCCGAGGACTCGGGTGGAAGGACGAGATTGTTGCAATAGAAGAAGTCGGCGTCCTTGGTACATCACTTGCCTGCGCCTATGTGATGCCAAGCATCGTCGGTGAGGCGCTTAACGCATTCGGAACTGACGAACAGAAGGAACACTGGCTTACGCCGCTGGTAGCTGGTGAGAGGGTTGCCGCTGAAGCTTTGACTGAACCACGAGGCGGTTCAGACTTTTTCGGAACAACGACCGAGGCCCGACGAAAAGGCGACTACTACGTTTTACGCGGTGAGAAACGTTTCATTGTGGGGGCAGCGAAATCCGACTTTTTCCTAGTTTACGCCCGAACCAAGCCTGACGGTCCACCACACCAGTCAATCAGTGCGTTCATTGTCGAGCGAGGAACGGGGGTCGACGCAGAATACCTCTACGGGTTGCTGGGAACCAGAGGTGGCGGAACTGGACGTCTAGTCTTACGCGACGTCGAAGTGCCCGCCCAGAACCTCGTTGGCAAGGAGAACTGTGCGAGCGACATCTTCTACCGTATGATGATTCCGGAGCGGATGACCAGCGCCGCCGGAGCCATCGGAATGGGGCGCGCCGGGCTCGAAGTTGCGGCACGATATTCAGACAAACGCAAGGCATTCGGCGAGAACATACGCAGGTTCCAAGCAGTCAGTTTCAAAGTGGCTGATTCTGTTACCTTGCTTGATGCTGCACGAGGACTTGTGCATGCTGCTGCCAGCTGCGTAGACGCGAACGATGATCCAGGCCGCTGCCGACGTTTGGTTTCCGAAGCAAAGAAATTCTCGACTGATGCAGCTTGGCAGGTGATCAACCATGCCATGCAAATTATGGGCGGCATAGGCTACACCAACGTCTACCCAATCGAGCGTCTCCTGCGAGACACGAGGCTGATCATGATCTGGACTGGAACGAATGAAGTCATGGATCTCATAATACAACACGAGTACTACCGCGAACTTCTTGCGACGAAATCGCAAGTGCGGGAGACTGAAGCAGATGCTCCGGAAGCGCAACGGACCGAAGAGAAAGTCTACTAGCCGTTTGTCGGGATGGAGTTCCTCTATCTACTGGCGAATAATGCAGGGCTGGAGAAATCGAATCTGAGCGCCACAATGCTGTGAACAGTCAACTTGCGAATATGGTGAAGTTGCAGAGCCTATTCGAGCAGCCAAGTCGCGAAATTTGCGGAGGAAAGGTCCGCAACAGGCACCGGATTTGGATGGTCTGGACACTATCAGTGTCGTAGATTCAGACGGCGCATCCTCATTGAATCCAAGAATTTCTTTGTGGCAAAGATTGGCAAAGCGACGTAACACATCACGGACATGAACGCTGCAAGCAGAAACGCTACCATAGACGCGATGTCTGCGCTACCGGATATTTGCACCACCGCAGTGTACAATCCCAGCTGTAACGTGTACTATCCATACAAGAGGTACCAAGAGGACTCGGAAGATTGCTCGCAAAATGAAATTCGGAGCAATCGCTTTGGCTATTGGAGGACTCCATGAGTAGTAGAATGCATTGAAGCCCCCGACAAGCGTGCTGCCCACACTTGTCGAACCTATCAGCTTGTCACGGACGAAGCGCATGTAGACAACTTCGGATGCCATCTCTGAACCATAAGCCGCGGTTGCTATGATGCAACCCTGCGTTCCTCCTTCAGTTGTTCCTGTTGTGCTAGTCGTTGTTACTGTTATGCCCACTTCATCGGGCGAGCCGCCTAACGTGATCTTGAACGCCTCGTCTCCAGAGGCCTCAACCTTGAACGCAATTCGGGCATTCTCGTCCCAGAAACCGTTATCGTTCAGAAGAAGGTTGGCTGACAAGTCATAGTAGCTGAATTGATACTGCTTCCCCATTACGTTGTAGGGAGCGTCCAGCAACTTGCAGAGTTCACGTCCATCGCCTTCGTAGTTATTGCATTCTCGGGGTGTGTCAGGGTTTGCGTCGTAGAGGACAGCCAACTCCTCGCCTGCGAGACTTACATCACGCCAACGATTCACCCTAAAGACAAGGACTCCTTCGCTCGGCAAGGCAGCATCTGTTTCCGCCCTCCGACGTGCATGAACGAAATAGTATTCGTCCTCGTTGCCCTTGATCTCTATTAGCAGTGCCTTGGGGTCTTGGACTGAGTCAAGCGTGTGAATCGTGTATTCGCCCTGAGGCGAACCGATCGTGACGGCATCGATCCAGCCTAGGATGTATTTGCTCCATCCGTCAATATCAGAAGGCGGGTCCAAGAAAGCACCTGTTGCCATGTTTGACCAGAATCCAATTCCCGGACTCTCCGAGTATCCGTCGGAACCGTACACATAGAGGTCCGACACGCCCAGACTATGCGTGAACTCGTGCACGAAGACCGCCCACGGCTCGTCTTCACTGAAAGTCGAAATACCCCAGAATGCGTGAGTTATCCTTCCAGAATCAGAGAGCACCCAGGGTGCTTCATTGCTGGGGTCCTCATCGGCAATCGGTCCCACGCAGTCACAGTGACTCCAAATCTCATTTGGGTTGCCGGTATCTGCTTCATCGCCGCCAGCATGAACTAGCACAACATGCTTGTAGTCTTCCAGATTCAAGTTCTCCTGGGACATGACTAGGTTGAGTGTGTCGCTCACATACCTCTCACTTCTAGTGGAATCATCTCCTCGCTGGTCCCCTGCTTTAGGCGCACCGTATGAGGACATCCTGTCGGAAAGCGTGAGGACATGCTCATAGATCGAGTAGTTGATGTACATTTTGTCATAGGATGATCTTCTGAACCACTTGTCAACATGATCAACCAGGGAATGAATATCTGTGATCGAACTCCGAAACCTGACGTCCTGGAATTGCACAAGGAGAACGATGGTGTCCTGGGGTCCCAGAACTGGCCTCGGCTTCCATGGAGTTATCGACATGAGCTTCGAATCATTTGTGACCTCAGATGCATGTGTCGAGGACCTGGCTGCACTCCACGCCGTGCCTCCGGTGATGAGAGGGGAAATGAATACTAAGCAAAGAAAGACAACTGAGGCAATTCGTAATGGGACCCGGCATGAATTTCATGCGATGTCGGCTCTTCATGTCCTAGACAGGTATGAGCAAAGCGGCGTACAGAATCGCGCCCAAGAATATCAGATACCCCACAACGTAGATGCCTGTGGCCACTGGGTCCTTGTTCACATCATCGAGATCTACTCCAAATGGTCCCGCTTTGGAAAGCATCCTGTAGAAGATGCCTGCGAAGACCATTGCGATCATGAAGCCTGCAAGTAGCGCAACGAGTCTATAACCCAGAACAAGAAAGGGCCCGACGGTTGCACCAAGACCTGATGAGACTCCGATAGGGAGTGGCGCGGTGACGGAGCCGACGAATGTTAGCGAGAGAAATATGAACATCCCTAGTGCGAAAAGCAGCCATCGACAAAGGTGTGCGTTTGATGTTGTGCATTTCCGTAATGCCAGGAGTAAGCCTATCGAGAATCTTGAGTCCCGCCAGCCCAAGAAAGAAACACATTATGAACGTGATGGAGCTGCGTATGAGAACCCAAGCCAGGTTAATCAGGAACACGGCTGGATCAAACCAGAGAGGCGGCAACGACAGCGCAAAATCCGCGAACACGACATTACACCTTGGTAGAGTCAGTTGAAGCCCTTTAGTCATCGCTGATATATGAATTGAATTACGAGTAAGACTCCAGCCCGTGACGAGCGATGGATTCTATTCGTAAACCGAAACGCCTTCCAGAACGATCTGGATTTCCGTGAATAATCTGGCGCTGATTTCTGTAGACGAATCAGAATTTCGTTTGTGACCTATCTCTACTAGAGAGGAGACGACCACCTAAGCGAGCACACAGGCGACGATGGCTGGGAATATTCAGCAGGTCGTTCTCTTTTGTGCTATCACTTGGCTGTCCTTTTCTTGAGTTCCTCTTCTCTGAGCACTCGATGCAGTACTTTCCGACCTGTGCTATTGGTAACGAATCTCTAAATTCGACTTCCTTTGGTCTCTTGTATCCCACCATCATTCCCCTCGCCAACTTAATGAACTCCTCAGGAGTTGCACCTTGACCCGGTCCGTCTGTTGATTGATGATGGCCTTGACGAATTCAGTGTAGCTAGGTTCGGCCTGGCTCGCGGAACGACAATGAGTGCGGCGACCATTTCTCACTTTCGCGAGGTTCATGAAGTCAGCCTCGATTGACGCGCGGACCACGCTTTACAGACCGCCTAGTTCATCATATGTTCTCGTCTGAGATCAACATGAAAAAGCCCTCATCGTCCATGTGCTGGAGGCGTGGCCTTGAATCCCGCCTTCAGATACTACTTGTCTAAGCAGCTTGGCACCGAGCTCTGGTTGCCCGACAATCCACAACTCACCGGAGCTCTTGGCGCCGCATTACTAGCCTTGGAGCCTTGAGTGACGTTTAAGCTGGTTCTGCGAGTGCCACCCTACCCGCGCAGTTGATGAGATTCTATTTTTCTTCTAAGCAGCTGCTCCCAATCCGCGGTCGTCAGAATTCTCCACGTTTTGGGATTGTTTGGACCGCTTCAATTGTGCCATGTTTCCGCAGGTGATGTGGTTGCTCCCAGAACATTCGGATAGATATGGCTCTCTCCAGGGAAGTCTGGATTGCGAATCCGTAGGGTTGCACAAAGCTCAATTGCTTATGAGCATCTGCAGAAACTGGGACAAATCATGCCAACGCGGCGGAAGAACCTCAAGCGTGACATTGAGATCTTCAAAGTTGTGACCGACCATCTGAAGCAAGATACAGCGCAGTACTGGATTAGAGCCAACTTTTTCCTGTTGGCTCATGCCGGTCTTCTTTCAGCCTTTGCCGTATCGTTTCCCAGTTTGAAGGGAGGCATTGCTGTCCTGAGAGTCATTCCCATACTGGGTGCATTCACGGCCGTCTTTTGGTTGCTGGTACTGCGAAGCTCGATCAAGTGGATTCAGTTGTGGAGGGAACAGGTCATAAGGCTTGACGAGGAGCTGGATCCGTTTCGATGCTATTCCCAAGTTGAAAGTCACGCATCGCGAGAACCGTTTTCAAGCCCATCATACCTTACTCAGTTCTTGCCGATTATCTTTCTACTAGCCTGGTCTGCAATCTCCATATTGACATTTCTTAGCTGACGGTAAGATTCAGGAGCCCGTTCTAGGCAGTCTTCTTTCCGCAGTTTGTGCAGAATCCGGCGCCTGAGGCCAGTGCACCACCGCACTGAACACAGAAACGTTGGGCCGGTCCGCGAGGTCCAACACGGATCTTTGGCTGATCCTCGACCGTAGCAGCCGGGCTTTCGACGTATCTTTCTGGCTTGTCGAGGCCGTGTGGATACCGCCAGTAGGTCCAGTCTAATTTGCTGCAAAACTCGGCTGCCATGCGCGGCAATCCGTAACTCTGAATCCAACCTGCCGGGTGCACATCTTGCTTTGCCTCATCGGAGGCCTCAAAAGAGCGCAACTGTTCGACGACCTCCGATGCTTTCCCACTTGTAGCTATCCTTACCAGTCTCCCAGCCTCTTGGCCGAATATTCCAGAGAGGAGTCCGGCCTCGTCAGAGTCTACGATCGGGATCGGCGTGTGGAAGTTCATGAAGAACCGCACGTAGACCAAGGGTAGATTACCTTCCACTTTGTACCAGAGTTCTCTGTAATGGTAGTCGCTTACTACCCATCTTACTGCTCCGTTCTCCGCATCAATCCAAACCTCGACACGCTCCCAGTCGGAGTGTGGCACGGTTGTGAGTTCATATCGCCAGAAGTACATGAACCGGAGAACCCAGTACGCTTTGACCCCTTCTTCTTTCAGCCAGAAGGGCTCCTCATCAGATTCTTTGAAGGGTGCCACTTTGGAGAGGCTCGGCGTGGATGGTCGGTTATCATAGAAGTACATGTTCACAACCTCGCATTCGCGATGTATGCAAATGTACCCCACCCCTAACAGAACAGTCAGAGCCACAAGCCACCGAGTCCACACAAACCAAGATCCAATCCAATTCTCGGGAATCGCAGGAGGATTCACCATAACTTCATAGTAGAAGCCGTAGAGAAGCGTGAGGATTATGTACACAAAGAAAATCAGAACTCTCTCGTCTGGGCGCCTGACAAAGAGCTCCCTTGAAGCCTTGCGCCAGCGCCACACAAAGAAAAGCGTCATCGCAGACGCTACAAGGGCCGACGCCACAGCTGCGGGATATACTGTGACCTGTGCGCTCGTTCCATTGCTAAGCGCTATCAGATCATAGAAGGAGCCACGGCCTCCCCCATCGGAGATTAAACGAAATGATCCTGCAAGTTGTGTGGCTTGCGCAGCCAACTTGGAAGCCCAGGCAGAATTGACTGCATAGATCAAAACGGCGGAGAGCAGGAGATAGATAACCCAGATTCCACGAGAGAACATAACTCGTTTCAGAAACTTGGCTAACAGATTCTCCAATGCAACCCTTCTAACGCCCTTCGGATCAGACGACAGTTCTGCAATTTTGAGGACAGAGGGCCTGAATCTAGATGCCAGATCAGACGGGTCTGCGAGGCCATCACCGATCATTCGGCCAGACGACAAGTCGAACAGATCTCCTTTGCCGAACTCGGGTGTTTTTTTCTTCTGCGGGACAAATATGAGATCAGCCTGCGGTTCTGTTATCCTCTCAAGAATCCTCTTCCACCATTCCCTTTTTCTGAAGCTCCAGGTGCTGAGCTTTCTGTCGAATGAGTCGAACTCTCTTTTCTCGCTTTTTCCCAATTGGAGAACACTTGACCAGTAATCTCTGAATATGCGAGGTTGCGTTGTCGAGGCATGCAGGGATATGTGACTGGATACGTACCCGAATGTTCCGAAGAAGAGACCGATTGAGGCAAAGGCGAAAACCGCGGAGAGCATCTGTGTGCCGTAAGAAGACAGTATCCGCGTTAGGAGGTCTAGGCTCCCCTCCGAGAATCCAACTGGACCAATTATGTAGGGGTGTTCTCCAGGCTGCAATGGAGACGGAGTGACGGAGAAAGGCTGGTACAATTCCCAAACACAAGTCATGACGAAGAAGCCAAGCAGGAAAGTGATCGAAGCAAATACTCCCAGGAAGAAGCCGCCCGACGGACTTCTATTCCCATAACTCATGGCAACGGTCAACAAGACCATTGCGAAGAGCGAAACAAGAGCCACCGTGTTAGGCTGGAAGGGCAGAGAAGCGCCCAAGAAGAAAAGGAGAAGACCAGCAAGTGTGACGATGGCGTATTTCGGATATTCACCCAAATCCATGCGTGGAACCACTCTTCTCCCCAACTGGTCCCCCGATGATATATAGAAAGGCGATGGGTGGAACAACGAGACAAGCCGTCAGGACAACCTAACAGGAAATCCGATTCGTCAGATCTGGCGTTGCGCGTATGCAGGATTCGCCTAGTGGATCTCTGCAATCAGCTTTCTTTGAAGGTGCCTTTCGCGATGAAGGGCCTTCCGAGAACAAGAACAAACCTCATACGACGGAGCCTAGCGATCACTACGCCGGAACGCAAGCCGGTCGGTCAAACAGAGGAAGAAGACAAGATGGGATACCACAAGGAGCTCCACGCTTGGGTGCGTGATATGGCGGATATTTGTCAGCCTGAGCGGATTTACTGGTGTGATGGTTCTGACTCTGAGAGGGAACGGCTACGCGCAGAGGCGATCTCGACCGGCGAACTGATCCTGCTGAATCAGTCGAAGCTGCCCGGCTGCGTCATGCATAGGACCGCCGAGAATGATGTAGCTCGAACGGAACAGCTGACCTTCATTTGCACGAGCAAGAAGGATGAAGCCGGACCGAACAACAACTGGATGTCGCCAGAGGAAGGATACCGGCGAGGACGTGAGATTTTCGCGGGCTCGATGAAGGGCCGCACCATGTACGTGATCCCGTTCTCAATGGGTCCGGTCGGGTCAACCTTCGGCAAGACTGGAGTTGAGCTCACCGACAGCATAT
Source organism: Candidatus Bathyarchaeota archaeon (assembly GCA_963706285.1). Taxonomy (GTDB): domain Archaea; phylum Thermoproteota; class Bathyarchaeia; order 40CM-2-53-6; family 40CM-2-53-6; genus CAVPLU01. The sequence goes on along the minus strand of CAVPLU010000012.1, from coordinate 131,655 downwards.
ACGTCGTCGAAAACATGCACATCATGACTCGAATGGGAAGCAAGGTGCTGGACTATCTGGACAGCAACCGGGAGTACACAAAGTGCCTCCACAGCAAGGCTGAGCTGGACATCAACAAGCGACTAATACTGCACTTTCCCGAAGACAACACTGTCTGGAGCGTCGGATCCGGATACGGAGGGAACGTGCTTCTCGGGAAGAAATGCCTCGCGCTACGCATGGCAAGCTACACAGCCCGTCAGGAAGGCTGGCTTGCAGAACACATGCTGATCATGGGCGTCGAAGAGCCGAACGGCCGCATCGAGTATCTAGCGGCTGCGTTTCCAAGCGCGTGTGGAAAGACGAATTTGGCAATGCTGGTTCCCCCGAAAGGGTTGCAACAGAAAGGGTATCGAATATGGACCGTCGGAGACGATATCGCGTGGATGAGAATTGACACCGACGGGCGCCTTTGGGGAGTAAACCCGGAGATAGGTCTGTTCGGCGTCGCGCCCGGAACCAATACCAAGACGAATCCTAACGCCATGACCGCGATCAGAAAGAACACCATCTACACAAACGTGATCTTGACATCGGATGGAGGAGTGTGGTGGGAGGGCGGAGACGATCCGCCTCCCAGCGAAGGTCTCGATTGGCGTGGTCGCCCTTGGAACTCTCAGAATGAAAGACGAGAACGGTAACCCCGTCTTGGGGGCGCACCCTAACAGCCGCTTTACTGCGCCTCTTTCTCAAGTGCCATCTGTCTCCTTCCGGCTTGAGCAGCACCACGGCGTGCCGATCTCGGCGATCGTCTTTGGAGGCCGACGCGCTCACTTGGCTCCATTGGTCTATCAGGCATTCAGTTGGCAGCACGGCGTCTATGTCGGAGCGACGGCAGCATCGGAGCTGACTGCTGCTCAGTACGGCAAGCAGGGCCAGTTGCGGCGTGACCCAATGGCGATGTTGCCATTCTGCGGGTACAATATGGCTGACTACTTCGTGCACTGGCTTAGGATGGGCGCCCGAATGCTTGAGCCACCCAAGATATTTCACGTGAACTGGTTCAGGCAGGACGCCAACGGACGTTACCTCTGGCCAGGCTACGGAGAGAATCTAAGGATCATCGAGTGGATCCTCGCACGGAGTAGAGGCGAAGCAGAAGCGGTCACCACTCCATTAGGTTACCTGCCCCACAAGTCAAGCCTCGATTTGACGGGACTTGAAATATCGGACCACGACATGGAGGCGCTCCTTGAAGTAGATAGATCCGCCTGGCTTGAAGACATCACTGACCAGCGCAAATTCTTTGAACAATTCGGCGACCGACTACCACGCGAGATCCTCACTGAAATGGATGCGCTTGAGTACCGCCTGACACACTTCTAGTCGCAGGAATCGTGTTGTGCGAGCGCAGACACTATTCTTCCGCTCTCCGTTTTGGGCAGATTGAATTCTGGTCGTGTGAGGTGGAGTCCAAATGAAATCTTTGTCATCTCTGCTGCTAATGACGCTGATCCTAGTATCTTGTGCATCAAGCAGTCAACTATCAGTGGCTTCTAACGAAGTCTCCGATGACTACAAACTGGCTTGGAAACTCCCCGTGGGAGATCTTCAGTTGGCAGCTGTTTCACCAGACGGCCAGAAGATCCTACTCCCAGTTCTTTTTGATGGTTACTACCTCTATGACTCCAAGGGGAGATTGATCTGGCATCTGCCCGATCGTAATGCTGTTTTCGCGCAGTTCTCCTCTGATGGCAAATCAGCACTTCTGGGAACCGAATACCCTACCGTGGTGGGAGCACAGGGAGTGTCTTTGATTGACACGGACACACTGCAAAGGCAATGGAACTACACCCTAGATAAGATCGATCACTCTGCACTTTCCACGGATAGCGTAAGGGCAGCGATAGTGGGCGCCAATCGCCTTTCGAACGGGTGGCAAAAACGGCTTGTCGTGAAGGACAGAAGTGGAGCCATTCTTCTAGATCAGAGATTCGGAAGCGAATCAGATCTTGCAAGCGCACCGGTCATCTCCAAGGACGGACGGTACGTTGCGGTTGGAACATGGAGCAGGACAGACAGAGATCACTTCCTCTACTTTGCCAATCTTGATTCCGGAAAGAAATGGAATGCAACCGTTCACGATGCTGTTGTCTACGTGGCTATGTCGTCGAATGGACTGGTGATTGCTGCCGCGGGCCCAAGAGGGGTCTATCTTTTCGATCAGAACGGCAATCCGTTATGGTCTGCACCACTACCCCGCCTTTTCGAATACGCTGAGTCGTATCCGCACCTCTGGGTGTCTGATTCAGGAGAATACGTCGCTGTAGCAGGCGGACTCTTCAACGACGCTCATGTCATATTGTTCGATGTGAACGGCAAGAAACTGTGGGATTCTCAGGTGCCCTATAGCGTGGAAGCCTTCGCCGTAGCCAACGATGGCTCCAGATTCGTTGTAGGCGATTTGAATGGCACTATCCACGTTCTGGACCGATCTGGCAACGTATTGTCAAGGAGAAATCTGCGTTCGGTAGTGCGATCGGTCGCAATAGGAGGGCCGGGAATAATGGCCGCGGTTGGAGGCGAGAACGTGATGTACGTGCTAGATGCAGGGGCAAATATCCTATGGATGCACACCGAGATCGGGTCCTCCCTCCCGTTCAACATTCAGACTTCACAGGACGGGAAAAGAATAGCCATCGGATACTCATCAGGAGAATCACTGGGCACTGCTGTCATCAATGACAATGGAACGATAATGATGACTGGAACAATAAGCCCAATCGGAATCTACGGATCCACAAGTATCTCGGCAATTTCGTCGAACGGCCAAATTCTAGTGACAGTCAACTCGACCGAAACAGGGAACCAAGAGCAGACTGTCCTAGCCTGGTATGACGTAAGCACCGGACGCCAGATTAGGACCACGGCGTTGGACGCGAAATCAGTCGCAAGTTCATTATCAATGTCTGATGACGGTAGTCTGGTGGCGGTATCAGGTGTCGTCTGGGGCAACTATACCTTCATTTCTGCATTCGACTCGCAAGGCCGCCAGTTGTGGAAACAGATCACGAATGCAACTGAACTCGTGGGATACTATGAATTCCTTCACGTGCACAGTAACGTGGCAGTCTCCGCTGACGGATTGTACGTGGCCGCCGCTATGAGAGAACAGTCCGTCCGCTTCGGATCAGTCTGCGGTGGAAGAAATGGAGTAGTTCTGTACGACAGAGAAGGAAAGCAGATTTGGAAATATGTCGCTCCAAGATGTGTCTGGAACGTTGCTGTATCCAAAGATGGCCGATACGTTCTGGCTGGGAGCGATTCCCAGCTTGATGCATTTGATCACGAAGGGAGAATCCTATGGAGCAGGTCCGTGAACAAACCTATGGTCACGATTTCTGAGAGTGGCGAAAGATTCCTTGCCGGTAGCCCCGAAGGAGCGTTGCTCCTTGGAAATGCGACCGGACCGTACTGGGAGACGGACGTGAACGGATCAGTTGTATCAGTATCCATGTCGGACAGAGGAGACGTCTCCGTCGTGATTATTTCAAGCCCCTATTCTGATTCTGGTACATTTCGAACGCTTCAAATTCTGAGCGACGACGGTCACTTGTTGGGGAACTACACTTACCCGGGACAAGCGGATGTTACGGGTGGTGGCCACGTCGCGATCTCAGGGAATGCATGCTGCATCGTAGCCGCACTAGGATCGGACGGCATCTACTATTTTGTGAGAAGTCAGTATCAAACTCAGACAGAGACAGGAACGACATCGAACGGTGGTCCATGGTCCCTAGACCTGCTGCAAATGCCGATGGTTGTTGCGACAATTGTGGCAGTGATATTGGGTGTTGCGGGCCTCTCACTTGTGATGAAGAAGAAGCGTCAACGGGCTAGTGCGTAGCTAATCGGTTTCTTGGAAGCATAATGATGTCTTTGGGTTCAGATGCATGGATTTGAGTCACGCCAGGCTCGTCACAGCAGGAGAGTCCTCAGTTGAGCCAGATTCCACGGGTAGAAGATTGCACTTGTTGCCGTCTAGGTGGTGGACCGCTAGCATGGTGCTTGATCACATCCTCCAAAGAGGGGCCGCTTTCCGGGAAAGAGGGGCCGCTTTGAGAGTTCTCATCAACGCCGGAAAGGCGTGGGTCATGGCGTTGATTGCCCTGATGAGAAACCACCTCTAATCTAATGGCGGTGGTTGATGGTAGCCCGGGGGAGATGTTCGGGTTCTCTAACGAACCATTCGAACTCCCGTCGGCAGGTTTCTTCTCCTAGTGCGGGATCCAGAGCCATCTAGTGGCCTCATTGGTCTGGCGCCATTGCTATGCCTAGTCCATTAGGCTGTTTGACCGCTACACCACCGGGCTACGCAAACAGTTGAGAGCGCTTGTGCCCGTAAAAACCTTCACATCCGGATCTTCTTGATCCGCAGTGTTGATGACTTGCGACTGGGCGCGAAAAAGCGAGTGTCCACTCTCTGGTCACTGTGGATTCGCAGAATTCGGAATTGTTATCATGGAAGCTCCAGATGTCGCGAAGATGCAGCAACTCACCATCAAAAGTAATCAAAACGCGCTTGGAGCTCATCGAAGTTCAGACAGAAAGGATGCGGCGCGGTGGTCCTAGCGCTCGTCGATTTCCAGTGGAAATGCTGAAATCCATTCTATATACACTTTGGAGACATGCCCAGTGTCTCTAGGGAAGTGTTAAGGCATATGCGCCTCGTGCCTCTGACGATTTGAGATGAGAGAGACCGCACTACAGGTAGCCACGGCCTCCCTCAACGCGGCGCTATACGCCGCTTTGGGTGTACTGTCAGCCTCGCTTCCGACTCTCTTCGGGGTTAGATTCTGGCCCCAAGTCTTTGTTCCTGGCGCGTTCGCGGTTCTCTTTGGGCCATGGGTCGGCGGCGTAGGTGCAGCAGTTGGAATCTTCATCGCCGACGTAGTCTACGGTCATCACGACGCGCTCCTCAGTCTTCTCGTCGGTGTGCCATCGAACTTTGTCGCATTCAGTGTTCTAGGATTTCTCTCCAAAGGTCGCTGAAAGGTGCAGCAAGATACGGAAATATCATTGCAGGCATTGCGGCTCCGATCATCATAGCGGCGTACGGCGTGTACGCGTCTTTCGGGGTCAACATTGTCAATTCTCGCCGGGAATCAGTGCCCTTGTGGTCGCGCTGGTCGCCGTGCCTTATCTGGCGCGCTCGTCTTGGGCGGATGTGCAAGCGGCTTCGTCAATCGGGCTCGCGTTAGGAAGCCTCATAATCGGATTCGGGTTAGTCGCGTACAGCTCTTTGTTTGTGATGCCTCAAGTTCTGGGTCTGGGTTCTAGCCCTCTGCCGATCGTCTTCGCATACGGAACCACGCTCTGGACCTACTTGTCTGAGATCCCGTTCCTACTGGTGCTTACCCCGCCCATAGTCAAGGCAGTACAGGCGACTTTGCCAAGTCTCAGAATCGGGCGAGCAGCGAAGAGCAAGAACGCAAATGCATGAGACATCTGCGTTCTCACCTGCGGGGATCAGCAGCTTCTTCGAGATTCGCGACAAGCGGCCCGACGGGCGCCCCTTCAAAGATCCTTCATACGCCGGCGCCCGAGGTGGCGGGTTGGTGATATCCAGAGGCGTGCTAACACGTGTGCGACTGAAGCACGCAAACACATCGCAGATTTCTGTTCGAATCAACAAGCGGCTTGCCAAGGAAGCGAGGACTACCATTTCAGCGATCTCAAGACTTCTTCAGGTCTCGGGAGAGAAGTACGAAGTCATCGTCGAGCACGATGTACGTGTTCCGATTGGCGCAGGCTACGGAGCCAGCGCTGCGGGTTCTATGTCAGCAGCTCTTGCGTTCGCTGAAGGTGCAGATCTTGGAATGTCCGTCAACGAGATTGGACGAATAGTGCATGGAGCAGAGATCGCTAACGGAACGGGCTTGGGAACTGTAGGTCCAATCCTCACGGGGGGTTTTGTCATTACTCGGAAGAGTGGAGGTCCCGGTATTGCTGTGATTGACAGAGTATCAGTCCCGCCTGATCTGAAAGTTGTCTCCGCATGTGTTGGTCCAATACCGACCAAGGAAGCCCTACGATCAAGAGATCTGAGGAAGAAAGTCAATGCGTTGGGCAAGGAGGCCTTTCAATCGATCGTGAGAGATCTTCGACCATCCAACTTCATGACTGCCTCAAAGGAATTTGCCTATGGATTGGGCTTGATGTCGCCTCAGACTGCCCAACTCATAGAGGTGATGGAGGACGCTGGAGCAATCGGTGCAACCCAGAACATGCTGGGACAAGCAGTTCACGCGATTGCCATCGAGGATTTGGCAGGCAGGGTCTTGGCAGCCGTCAAAAAACGCTTTCCCAGAGTGCAAGCATTCTCGTCTTCCTTGGACTTCGCAGGGGCTCGGTTGCTCTGACTTCAAAAAGGCCGCCTTTCCGAGAAGTGGCCGTTGGCGGAACCTTCGATGCACTTCACAGGGGCCACAAGATCCTCCTCAGAACGGCTTTTCGAGCAGGCGACCGAGTCCTAATTGGCTTGAGCCGCAACGGTTTCGTCAAACGACTCGTCAAGAATCATCGAGTGGATCCCTACCCGAAAAGAAAACGGGAACTCATCTCCTTCCTCAAGAAGGAGCAGCTTGCTGATAGGGCAAAGATAGTGCCCTTGGACGACCCGTACGGCCCCGCGATCAATGACTCGACAATTGCTGCGCTCATAGTGAGCCGACTGACCAAGAAGACAGCTGACAGGATCAACACGATAAGGAGACGGCGTGGCCTCAGGCCTTTACCGGTACTTTCTATCGGAATGGTTGTCGCTGAGGACTTCGAGCCGATTTCCTCGACGCGCATAAGGGCGGGGGAGATAGACCGCGAGGGCTACCTCGAACGTATCCATCAGTCTGGTCGCGCTCGATCCTCTCCCAAAGTAACGAGCACTATCGCCTCTTCCTGCGTTTCTTACGTTTGGTCCGTTTGACAGGCAACTCGCCGAATCTCCTCAGATCCTTCTTTGACGCCTTCTCTACGACCAGGCGCCTTCCCTCTACCCTTACTCTCACTCTAGTCATCCTTCCAGCCAGCGGAAAGCCCGAATCACACGTCAGCTTCGTTGGAAGGTAGATCCGCGGCGATTCGTACACTTTTCCGTTTCTTCCTCTTTTTCTCGTCGCGACGTAATTTGCCAAAACTTCCAGCAATTCGATCATCTGTCAGTCGATGTGCATTCCGTTCCAAAGCGGAACGGAATATGGATAGGAAAATGGAACGCACGCATAAAACCATGACTTGAGGCTTTCTGTCAAGTCGAACCGAGTCGTGACAGGGGTGGTTTGACAAGGTTAAAGAGGCGTGAGGGACTGCGTAGTAGGTTGAGGTTTGCAGGGTGAAGGTCAACGTATTTGTGACGAACATGACAGGCGAGCGTTTGTGGGATGTCGAGAAGGACTTGCCGTCGCAGATTCAGATAGGGGTGAACATCAACGTGCTTGGGATAGAAGAGCAGAGCGACGGGAGCCTACGGTCGCCGTTCGTGTTCACTGTTAACTTCACGCCTGCGATCGCGCAGATCAGCATCAAAGGTCGCGCAAAGATCCAAGGCGAGAAGGATGAGCTGCAGAAGATCCTTCAGGAACAGAAGGAGAAGAAAGCTCCTCCAGGGCAAGTCATTCAAGCCATTTCAGGCACGGCGATCGCGGAAGCGATTTTGATCTCAAAGACGATTGGCATTCCGGCCCCGTTGCCGCCCCTTCCCAGTCCGGCTGCAAGTCAAGCCGCTCCAAAGACTGACAATCGATACACCGCGTAGTCCAAAAAACTGGATTGTTCAGAAACAATCCAAAAAATTGGATTGCCGAGTTTTCGCAACGGCCAACGTGCCGGAGAGCCCGCAACCCATTGGGGGCATGAGCACATTCACTGAGGATGGCGTTGCGTTCAATGAGGTCAAGATTCGAGGATTAGGCCAGTTCTCCTTTGGGTATTTCGACGATCCTTTCGCGCCAATAGCGTGCGAGCATTTCCAATCTGTTAGAGAACTTGTCGCTTAGTTGTGCTGGTTCATTTCTTCTTGCGCGGCTTAGGAGGCCGCTCCTTAGAAGCGACTGCCAAGTTTGGCTTAGCGTTCTCGCAGAGCAATGCTTCTCTCGGATCAGTTTTGGAGCCAGGTCCTTGTACAGTTCGACTTTGCTGAGGCGAGCTCGGCTCATTTCTCGAAGGATCGCTTCTGCCAGCTCAGCCTTCCTTGGATTGTATGGGAATAGTATGCTGCAGAATACTTTCAAGTCGCCGATGCTGGTGCGATCGGCCTCGATCTTGGGGGTTGCGAAGCCATGTTTTTTCATGTACTCGGCCCAGTATTCCTTGTCCTTGATCGTCTCAGGGATGGACACGTACAATTACCCCATAGTATAGAATGGTGTCTGTCTGGATAAGTATTCCCAAATGGGGTAAATGGGCCCCCGGGTGCACTAACACATCAAGACTACGTGCTGAAGCTCGTATTGAAGTCGTTGAATTACCCCATATTGGATAATCGATCCGCGACCTGCATCAAGAAGGACCTCCCAACGCTTTTGAAGCTGAAAGGACGTTGTCAACAATGAGTGTGCAAGTTCTTTGCCTAGGGTAGTGCATTTCGAGATTCCCGCAGACGATCCTGGTCGAGCTGTGAAGTTCTACGAGAGAGTGTTCGGCTGGAAGATCGAAAAATGGGGCCCGATCGATTACTGGCTCGCCACGACGGGACCAGACAACCAGCCGGGGATCAACGGTGCGATCATGACTAGGGAAACTCAGAAGACCACAGTCAACACGATCGAAGTTACATCGGTCAACGAATTCGCCAAGAAGATCATCGAGGCAGGGGGCAAAACCGTCACACCGAAAACAGCCATCCCAGGCATAGGATACTTCTGCTACTGCGTCGACACCGAAGGGAACGCATTCGGAATCATGGAGAGTAACCCCAAGGCCGGCTGAGGTAATCTCAGGCAACGCGCGAAATCCACGGAAGCATCTGGGCAGGCTCCAATTTCTTGGAGCGTAAAGAATCAGGTTCTGTTAACTTTTGTCACGTAAGTTGAATCGGGTTTCGGTGTTCTGTCAAGGCTGTTCGCGGATGCGCTAGGCTCCTCCATCCGTAGCGTTCCTCACCTTCATCGTTGATGACTTGTAGACTGTCGCATACTACAGCTCGTGTCGCTGCCTGCACGACAGCTCTTCCCTTCATCACCGACTGTTGTCGAATGCGAGCAATTCGGGCCGATTTCTCGGCACACTTGGAAACATGCTTATGAGACCGAAAGAGATCAGCCACTCACACAAGCCATGTCCATATTTCAGCAGTGACCCTGTGTCGTAGTAGAAACTCTTCGTATGTCTAGCGATTAGTCCTCGTGCTTTGCGGATTAGGTTGAGCATCTTGCTTTGTCCGAGGTCTAGTGGGATTTCTGCGGCTTGTGCTGGCGTTAGGCCGCCTAAGCTCATGTGTGGTCGGAATGTAGTTGTACCAGACTCGGTAGGCGTTTAGGAGTTCTTGACCGCTTTTCTGATGCTTCAGTGATCGCATGACTTTCTCGCGTTCACGGACTGAGCCGTGGAACCGTTCGATTCTTGCGTTGTGGCCTGATCGTAGACTGCATCGGCTTAGGTGAACGATCTTGCGAAGTTCGGGTACGCTTTCAGCGTATGCGCCCTCGTACGCTTTGGCCGCGTCCGTTATGACGACGCTTGGAGCTTGTCGGGCAACTTGTCGTGCTTCTTGGAATACGCTTCGTGCTTCTGGATAGCCACGATTGAGCGTTGAGTTTGTTTGCTAGTAGGAACCGTGTTTGGTTGTCCACCACATTCCAGAGGTAGAAGTAGCGTCCTCTATGCGCCTTAACTGGGTCAACCTTCTCATGTGAAACCTTGACCATCATTTCGTCCGCGTTCCATACGCCTGACTGTTGTAGGCTTGAATTGGCGCGTGTAGTCTGTCTAGTAGTTGGCTGTATTTGCGAAGCCACTTGTAGATCGCAACATGGCTGACTGTGGACGTGGTAGTATTCTTCTAGGAACCGCTTGATCTTGCGAACACTGAACCCGCTGAAATAGAGATCGACAGCCATGCCTTGTAAGCGTTCATCTATTCGTGCGCGTGGAAGATGCGTTCCGTTCTGGACGAACCATCGTCCACACGCCTTACACTCATACTGAAGTTTCACGCCGAGCTTTGTCTGTCGTTTTCCGCGCTTGACTAGCGAGCTTGAACCACAATACTTGCACGATAGCGAGAGGTCTTGGACGAGAGCTGATCGTTTCCAAAAAATGGAACGCCCATCATTGATCTTACCCTAATGCAGTCTCGAGGAATCTTCGTCTCAGCCAATGTCGTCCCCTATTGTATAGTAGATTGGATTGGCTTGCATTTTTCTTGAGAGTTCTTTGCGACATGAATAATCAAACGATCCTTAGCCATGAACCAATTCTCTATCTGATACGAGTTGTCAAGGCCCGCAGCTGACATGATACGTTTCAGCTCAGATAGCACGATCGAGCGGAATCGCCCCCAGTTAGCCAGATAGGCGAAATATCCTGTAGCGCCGATGGATAGCAAAGGCGAGACAGTCATCCTTCCCAGGAAGATGAGTCGACGATCAGAGGTCAGACTATTCCCACGAGTCTTTTCGAACACGCATACGGGAACCCGACGCGGAGCCCACAGCATTTGACGAAGCTGCATTCGGACCCCCAGATAAGTAGATGATACTGCGATCTTAACCTCTATTGTACGTGCCGACAGTGTCCTCGACCCTATGTTCGAGCTGAGGGCTTTGCTATGATCTCTTTCACGTAGAGGTCAAAGAAGTTGTTCGAGTGAGCAGGCTGAACCACTAATGCAGTATCCGCTCCTTCGCCGGTTCCTGCGATCGCGATCACTGGTTGATCCACTTGAATCGCACCCGCGTCTGCAGCCATAACAGTGATCTCCAAGCAGACTTTTGTGCCCTCGCCGAAGAGTCTGAGCGTGTCGGCCATGAGTTCCAAAGGCCCTATTGTGCCTCGCTTTATTCTCATTGCACGTTCGACACCTGAGAAAGCATGACCTGCGGTCACCATCGGTACACCCGATTTGACTAGGATATCCTCGTTCTGTTTTGTCATTTCTTGCGATCCAGGGCGCCGAAAACCCGTATGGTGACGCACCACGATCAGCCTGAATCCGTTGAATATCTCCAAGGCTCTCACAGCGGTCTTGCCGACCGTTGAAGCCACGAGAATCTCGCGAATCCCCAATGCTGCAGCTCTGTCTTTAGCGGCAAGGAGCGTGGCCTCGGTGTTAGCATCGCCCGAGGATTCGTGGTAGAGAATCATCTTCTGTGTCATCACTTTCGGCCTCTAGGGCATACTCAAGCTCCAATCACGATAACAGTTTCGGCCACGGTGGGCACGCGAATGGTACAATGCATGCGAGTAGCGAGTCGTCGTGATGGACTAGAAAACGTGAGTCTCGATCTAGAGGATTTGGTTGACCTCAAGCCAGTTCTAGCCGAGGAAGTTGAGAGCTACAGCGATTAGGCCGCCCAGAACTACTGAGATGACCACTCTTGCGTTGAACTTCTTATGGGCTTCCCCGAGAAGGTCTCCCGCGCCTATGTAGATGAAGTCACCTGCAACAAATGCTATTGCCATGGTGTAGAAATTGGCCGGTATGAGTGACGCCAGCGCAGCTCCGATTGGATACATGGCACCCGCAATAAGGAGAAAAACTATGATTCGCCACACGCGAAATCCCGATCTGGTTGCGAGTGCTGCTGTCGTGAAGCCTTGAGGGATCTCGTGAGCGATTACTGCCAAAGTGATCACGAGACCAAGGGAGGGATTTGTCGCGTAACCGATCGCAATACCTATTCCGTCAACAATGTTGTCAGAAGCCATTCCGACGATAGAGATCCAGTCTACAGTATGCGCTTCGCACTCAGCTTCACCGCAAGAGTGGAGCATTATCGCCTTCTCGACCAAGTAGAATGTGAAGAAGCCTAGGAGAACGATTAGCGCGTTTGTCGACACATCAGCCTGCGGAATAAGTTCAAGGAATGCGGCGGAGACCAGAATCCCAGAAGCAAACCCTACAGCGTACCTGGTTTGAATAGACCGAAACCTCGACTTCAGAAAGAGTATAGCTCCAGCAAGATCGGAAATGGCCGCAAACAATGCAGATACGAGAACTGCGATGATGGGGGAGTACGTCAAGCCTTGTCAGACCAAGTTCTGTCGCGACCCAGCATATCTCAGTTTTGTCGCGTGTTGCAGAGATCACATGTAAGCATCTAGTGCTCCACATGAAAGGATAAGTCGATTGACGGAATCATTTGCCGGTCAATCAAAGAAAAGCTACTTGAAAGTGCTCATTCAGAAGCTGAACTCAGACATCGCTGTCGCCCTCCAAGATCGGCAAGTTGCATCGCGAAAACACGTGGCGTGAGTGAGATGCTCCGATTCCGCGTGAAAGAATCCGATAGGACGCGCGATTTCCAGAGGATTCAACTCGTCCCTTCTAACAATGAACTCACAGCGAATTGTCGAACCTATATAGAAAATTGACCTGCGTGCTGTTAATATGTAGCTTTCGCGTACACGCCCGAGAGTTTCGGGAGATTTCTCATTGCTTCATGAGGTAAGATGGCATGGACGGGCTGGGCAGGGCGTGATCACGTCAAGCAGATTGCTTGCCCAGGCTGCCCTTCTTGAGGGTAAACATGTCCAAGCCTTTCCGGAATTTGGGCCTGAGCGACTTGGCGCTCCCATCTCTGGATTTACGAGGATAAGCGACGAGGTAATAGAAACAAGAAGCCAGATTTACAACCCGGGATTCGTTGTGGTTCTCGACTCCTCACTCCTAGCTTCAGTCAGAGTCACAAAGGGCCTGTTAGAAAATGGGCAAGTGGTTCTGAACTCTCCCAAGCGGTCAAGTGAGATGGCTTCAACACTCTCATTGAGCCAGAGCCAAGTTCGAACCATAGACGCAACACATCTGGCGATGAAGATCGCTGGGCGGCCAATCGTTAATACTGCAATGCTGGGTGCGCTCGCAAAGGTTGCGCCACTCGCAGCCTTAAGCTCGATTGAGAAGGCGATCAAGGATCGTTTCTCGGGAAGCCTCGGAGAGAAGAACGTAGAGCTAATACGGCGTGTCTATGAGACGGTGGAGTGAGGAATGAGCGCAGCAGAAGACAAGCCCGGATGGAGTTCGCTGCCTATGGGCGCAGTACTTGTGACTCCCGGATCTGCTGAGCGAAACAAGACCGGAACTTGGCGACTCAAGCGTCCGACCTTGGATGCAAAAAAATGCACAAACTGTCTGATATGTTGGATCTACTGCCCAGAACCTGCGATCCTGCGCGGACCGAAGACAATCGAGTTCAGCTATGATTACTGCAAAGGATGCGGGATCTGCGCCACCGAATGTCCCATGAAAGCTATTACGATGATGGAGGAGAGCTGAGTTGTCGAAGACGATTTCTCAGAAGATCGTCGGAATGAATGGCGATGAGGCTGTTGCCTTTGCAGCCAAACAAGCTCGAGTTGACGTTGTTGCCGCCTATCCGATAACTCCTCAGACGATAATGGTTGAACGATTCAGCGACTATGTGGCAAACGGGGAAGTTGACACTCGGTTTGTTTGCGTTGAGTCCGAGCACTCAGCGCTCTCGGCATGCGTTGGATCCAGCCTTGTTGGATCACGGGTGTTCACGGCAACATCGAGCCAAGGACTGGCATTGATGCATGAGGTGCTCTACCTCGCTTCAGGTTTGCGCACGCCGATTGTTATGGCGGTTGCTAACAGGGCACTCTCCGCGCCTATCAACATCCACAACGACCACTCAGACATGATGGGTTCCAGAGACTGCGGCTGGATCCAGATATATGCGGAGAACGCACAAGAGGCATATGACTGGACTATCCAGGCTTTCAGGATCGCAGAAGATCACAAGGTATCGCTTCCAGTGACCGTGAACCTAGACGGATTCACGATCTCTCATGCAATGGAAGGCGTAGCCGTACTCGAAGATGACAGAGTCAGCGCCTTCCTCGGCAAGAGGAACCCACTCTATAAGCTGGACACGACGAATCCAATGACCTTCGGACCGCTGACGCTCCCTGACTACTATACAGAGTTCAAACGACAGCAAGTCGAGGCAATGAAGAACGCACCGCCGGTTATTGCTTCAGTAGCAGATGAGTTCCAAGAAATCTCGGGCAGACAATACTCAAAACTATCCGCCTTCGACATGGAAGACGCCGATGCCGCGGTGATATGCATGGGCAGCGTCGCCGGAACAGCTCGCGCTGTTGCAGCAAAGATGAGGCAGAAAGGCAAGCGTGTCGGTGTTGTCAAGCTTTGGCAGTACAGACCTTTCCCGACAAAAGAAGTTGCACGAGGTGCTGTCAAAAGCGAAGAGCGTCGGCGTAATTGACCGAGCCATATCATTCGGGGCACCTTACGGTGCGTTATGCAGCGATATCGCCTCAACCAAAGTACTTACAGGTATTCAGACCAAGATCTTCAACGTCATATGCGGTTTAGGCGGAAGAGACATCAAACCAAGCGACATCGAAGGCATATTCGAAACCGCGCTACATCAGGCCAATGGTGCTGAGATCGACGATCCGGTGACCTTCATGGGAGTGCGAGCTTAGTGGTCAGTCTGAAAGAGCTTTCAACGCAAGAGTCCTTCGGTCCAGGCCACAGAATGTGCACTGGTTGCGGTCCTGCAACCACGGCACGCATCACACTAAAAGCCCTGCAGAAGCCCACAATCATTGTGAACGCTACCGGTTGCCTTGAGGTTGCGACCACAATCTATCCTGACACAGCCTGGAAGGTGCCCTGGGTTCACACACTCTTTGAGAACGCTTCTGCGGTAGCGTCGGGGATCGAAGCGTCCCTACAAAAAGAGGGAAAGGCCGACGCGGTTGACATAGTCGCGTTTGGCGGAGACGGAGGCACATTTGATATTGGAATCCAAGCGCTGTCGGGCGCTCTCGAGAGGAAGCACGATTTCACCTACATCTGCTATGACAATGAGGCATACATGAACACCGGAATACAGAGGTCTGGCGCAACACCATATGGGGCAGCCACAACGACCACACCCGCAGGCTCAAAGATCCCTGGCAAGACAGACGCGAAGAAGGACCTCATCGGCATCTGTGTTGCACATGGAGTGGAATATGCCGCCACGGCTTCCGTTGCATATTGGAACGATTACATAACCAAAGTTCGGCGAGCTACAGCGATCAAAGGTCCAGCGGTGATACATGTGCTGGCGCCATGTCCTCTCGGATGGCGATTCGAGACCAGTGAGACGATCAAGCTCGCCAGGCTAGCCGTCCAGACCGGGTACTTCCCTCTCTACGAAGTGGAAAATGGAAAGTACAAACTCAGCATGAAAATACCGAAACCAATCCCGCTTGAGGAATTCCTCAAACCCCAAGGCAGATTCAGGCACCTGTTCGCGCCAGAATTCACCAAGGATCTTGAAGAATTGCGGAGGCAAGTCGAACATAACTGGAACAGGATCGCTCAACTGTGCGGCGAAGCGCCGATACAGATCGCCTCGTCTACCAGCCAACTCATTGCCTAGTCAAAGGAATTGAAACGATTATTTTCTATCTCAAGGGTAAAGCAGATAATCGAATTGTGGAAGGTTTCAGCTACTGTGCCTACGGGGGCCGTTGGGGCCCCCAATGTCGTTTTGGAAAGTATGTTTAGATTCGATGCGGCTGATACCTTCCGCACTGTGGGCAGTAGTTTATGCTTGGATCTTGGGTGGCTACCAGCCGTTGAAAGCAGTATTTGCAGTTCTCTGAGATGTGTACCCCGCCGTGATGCTCACCTACAAGAGGATAATGCTGCATGTCCACATGTGATAGTGGCTGAGGACTGTAGGAGTACAGGTAGTCATAGTCGTAGCTCTGATGCCAAGGACAGTACCCCGGTAACGCTTGGTATACGTAGCTCATTTCAATTTCACTGTAAGAAGAGAATGGACGAGTCCAGCATACGTGTTCCAGTTTACGACCGCTAACCATTGTAGGCTCTTTTCCGAACAGAGACAAGAGCTAAGGAGGGTCTATCAATGGTTTCGCCAAACATGATACGCCTGAGTGTGAGAAAGATACCTTGCCTCGTCCAAGAGTCTGGCGAGCACTTGCGCTGGCATCAACTGCGGGCCAGCCTTCGAAAATGCCAGCATATTAGAGTCAGCAATAGGCCAAAGCTCAAGCATCATCTGATGGCTAAGTGGTTCTAAGTCAGTCCTTGTAGGAAGTCAAGCAGACACTTGTTGAATTCCGCCGAGTTTTCAAGGTTACTCAAATGTCCAGCATGAGGAATAATGTGAAGTTCGGACCCTTTGATCTCGTCATGCATCCTCTGCGAGAGGACGGGCGGGGTAATCTTGTCGAGTTCTCCAACAAGAATGAGCGTTGGAACGTTGATTGTTTTCAACGCGGCTGTTGTATCTGTTCTTCCAGCCAAGCGCAAGGAGGGTTCCGCAAATTCCAATGGGCGAATTCGATTCGATGATCTTCTTCATCATCAGTCTCAGCTTCGGCGTCTTTGGCCGTCTGAGCGAAGGCTGATTCCAAGAATGTGTCTGCGAATGGTTTCACGCCTTCACGTTTAATCGCCCTTATCGTGGCTGCACGTCTAAGCTTAGCTTCATTCGAATCGGCCTGCGAGGAGGTGTCACAGAGAACGAGAGCATGCCAGCGTTCAGGGTTTCGTTCAATCGCTCTCAGAGCAATGTAACCCCCCATCGATAGCCCGCACAAGACTGCTTTCTCTATTTTCAGATGGTCTAGCAGACCTATGAGGTCGTCCACGAACAGTTCGAGGGTGTACTGGCCGTCGCCAACATCGCTCTTGCCATGCCCTCGAACGTCGTAGGCGATGACACGCAGCTTCTTTTCTAGAAAGGCGATCTGTGGGCTCCACATCTCATGACTGAACGGAAATCCGTGAATAAGAACGATGGGTCTAGCCTGCAGGATCTCCGGAGTCAACGTAGTGTATCGTTGTTCCATCGATTGAGACCTGCACCTGTTGCACCCCTTGGTGAATTCTCTGTTTCCCAATAAAGACCTTGCCACTCGCATCTCGTCGAGGGCTTGAAGCTGACAGCGAGCACATGAGGCTTGCGGATTTCCTCGGTTGAGGTTTTCTTAACGCTGAATACTACTAGGCTTTACACCACATTGATCCAGAACTCAATGTTTCTGTGCACATCTTGTCGGGGGCGTCAATATCTAACGCTTGTAAACTGAAAGATGTATGCTGACCTTGCTTTACCATTATGGCAGGGAAGGATGAAAATGAGTATGTCATATAGAGGGTTAAGTGCTCTGCCGGATGTGGCTTATTGTCCAGCACATCGGACGTATGAATACCACGACTATGGATTTCCACATGAGCACTGGTACGTCTATCCGAAGCCTGGCTCTGAATGGATCCGCACTATTGCCAACCATTCTCAAGAAGTGGAGAGGATGGAGGATTGCAGGTATTGCTTCCAGCCCTTGATTGCTACAACTGATGCAGGCATTGACTACTGTCCGAACTGTGGACGCTCTCAATGGCACCACCTTTAGCCTGAGAAACTCGTCGACAGTCAATCGCACTTTCTCTAGCGTCTAGGCAGTAGTTCATGAGTGGTTAGGAGGTGAGAGAGGTATGTCATACTGGTATCCCCAATACTGGTACTATCCTCAGTACTCTTATCCGCAGTACTGGTACTACCCCGTACAGTTCTATGACTATCCGTACTTCGGAGGACATTATGACTACAAGTGGTTTGATCGTCACATGATACCACCTCACGCTGATTACCACCACTACTAGACAAAAACGACAAGGCTATTCTGTTAGCATAGAAGCAAACTCGACCAGAAGGAGTTCGGGTTCGCTTCTTGCCGACTTCCCTTTTTTCTGGTTTCTTTCTTTTCAATCGATACGAGTTCTCTGGATTGCTGTGCTAGACCCCTTTCGAGGGTGTAGATAACTCGTTAATGAATAGGGTTGAAGCCGAGCTGAGAAAGGCGACAGCATCAAGTTCACCAGGTCCAACGGTGACGTAATACGAAAAGCCAAGGCTGCTAAGTAACAGCATATTTCACATGTACGGCTGGTGGCTGTTCGGCTCTACCGTATCGCCAGGACCGGACACTTAGAGTGGCGGAAAACTGTGTCGCAGACGCTTCCGACGAGCACGTTTCTGAGAAGGCTGTGGCCCTTGGAGCCTATGACGATTAGGTCGAACCCTCCGCTCTCGGCGACTTCAAGGATCTTCTGTGCAGCGTTCCCAGACGCTACCTCCAGCCTAGTCTTGGCATCTATTCCGCTCTCTTGTGCAATCTTCTTGGCTTTCTCAAGAACTTCGGAGCCGATTCGTCGAAACTGCTCAATGTCGACAAATGCAGGAGGTGCATATCCGTAGTCCGACATGATGCCGATCGGCATCGTCACCACGTAAAGTAGCGTCATGTCACAACCCATACTCTTGGCGATGTGACACGTGTATCTGACGTTTCGTTCCATGTACGTAGAACCATCGACAGGAGCCAGGATATTCTTCGGCAAACCCTATCTCAGTCTCCAATGGTTTTAGAGATCAACCTAGCGACGCTCGTCTGGCGCTAGATAACCATTCCGCATGAAATGCACTAATCGACTAGGTGAAGCACTCGCATACTACTGATGGCGTCACTGGGTTGGATCTTCATACAGTGAAGTCAGCAGCTAACGTTTCGCTTGTTTCTCTCCACGTCTCACCGTCGGCTAGGACGAGGCGCTCGGAAGCGAGCAGTCTGTACAAGAACGTATCTTGACCGAAGATACGATTATATGGAATTCACTTCTGATAGAGCCGCTTGAAGCTGAAGACGATGCGGGCAAAACGAATCATCGCCGTGATCGTGCTGCTTGTAGTGGCATTTCTCATAGTGTTTCCGCCGCTGATAAACGGAGGCGTGAAGGTGACCTTGTCCTCGACAACCTCTCTTCACGCAGACCATCTCTACGTCACCATCTCGGAAATCAGTGCCCACCGATTGGACATTAGCGGGCCGTCGGCTTGGCAGTCCATATCAAACAAATCAACTCTTGTAGATCTGGCAATGACTAACATGAGCGAGGTTGTTGCGTTGGGTAGCCTGCCTCTCGGGCAGTATGAAGCAATACGCGTGAAGGTGACGAACGCGACGATGATAACCAACGGCGCTTCACGAAATCTTCAGCTAGAATCCAGCGTGATCTCGGTCTCTGTTCCGTTCCTTGTTCAATTCGGCACGAATACCGTCGTTATGCTGAAGGTTGCCCCGGAAGTCCAGGAGAACGCTGGTGGCGCGAGCTTGAAACTGCCCTTCACAGCCGTTCCTTCTGCCTGACATATTGCGATCCGAAACTCACAAAACAGAGGAATGGAGCAGTTCACCAGACAGGTGGGATACGAGCGTTGGGCATACTGGGAAAAGACAAACTCCTTGAACTCGTCAACTCCTTCAAGTGCGTTCACCCGTTCGATTTCGATCTTCTAGATGGTGACGGATATGTCTTAACCGTCAGAGATGAGACGACGCTGCACTATCTGGAGCACAAGAATCTAATCTCGCACGAGGTGGTTTTCACTCCTCCGAACTACGTGGCTCACCTCACTGCCAAGAGTCGATATGGAAGAATGGGGCTATCATTCTTGAACGCCGCCAAAGTCCACAGCGGTTTCGTCGGACGATTGGCGCTGGAGCTTGTGAATCTGAGCAACGATCGCCAGCCCATAACCATCAAATGCGGAGAGCCGCTCATGCACATTGAGTTCATAACAAGAGACGGAGCACCATCGCCATACCAAGGCCCGTACATGTTCCAGTACATGAGCGAGGACGAGGCTGCACTCTATCGAGGGATATTGCTTAAGCACTTCTCAAGCTCATTCGGCGAAGATGCCCTCACCAAAATGGCGAGCGCCAGAATAAGCGCTTAGCGGCGCTACTTTCGTCTTCGAGGCAATTGCTTTCGTCGAGACCTGTAAACCCAACTTGTCGCCACAGCGACCGCGAAAGTCGCGATCACGACAGCCAGCATGAGCAGCGGTTCATAACCACTTGAAACATCCGTGGTTATTGTGTCTGCGTGCACATGAGCGAATCCATCGACTGAAAGGGTCGCGTTGTAGGCATACGAAGCATCCAGATGAAATGCCGCTCCAATTTTCGGTGTTACCGCCATTTGCATTGCAACAGCGGGAACTGGTGCGTAAGTCCACGTTGTTGAAGCCTGAGTTAAGTTGAATGACATCTTCCACTCTTCAACTGGCGGTGAAACGTAGCTAAAGTCAAGCAGTGTCGCGTTGCCAGCCTTCTGAGCCGCGACTTCAGGAGTCACATCCAATGTGTCAAGTCTGTATACGACTCCAGAAACGGTTGCATTGAGGGGAGCGATCTGAAAGTCTGCATACTTCTCAAATGTTGGTTTGATGTAGGTCGCTCCGATTAGGTTGTAGCTAAGATCTCCGAGCTTGAGATCGTTGGCTACTTTGAAGCGAATCCAAGAGCAATTCAGATTCAGGAGGCTCCCATTTTGGGTGGAAACCCCGCTGATATCGAATCGGATTGTCGTGTTGATCCAGTTACCTGTTGATTTCAGATCACCTGAAAGCGAGGAAACTGAGGCGCTGCGGGCCTCGTTTCTGAGGCTGCCTTCTATTGCGGATGAAAGACTCTGAGACGCTGCACCCGAGAACGTCTGGCTCACGCTTGGCATTGCTGTGACGTTCTGGAAGAACTGCAGGGAAAGTTCCACGGTCACCTTTCCGCCATGAATCGCGTAGTTGACTGACGAAGCGTGTGCACAGGTTGCTGACCACGAGAATGCCAGAATGGTCAACAAGCAAATTGTGAAGGTCGCTCGTCTTTCCATGAAGGGATCTCCGTGGCTTTGCTTAGTAAGGTGGCGCACCCATTAATCGCGTGAATATATAAGGTTCGTTTGAGTTTGCACGCTAGAATAATTCTTTGCTTCTTCTCGTGCCGTGAATGTGTCGTCACATGAACATAGTGTGAGAGACAGGTTCCGTATTTGGTCTTCTGGTGTATTGTGTCGTGTCATTGGAAGGAGGCTTCGTAGTCGCCTTTGAATCTAACTAGCATTTGCAGCTCCTAGTCCCATGCTCTCTCTCGACTCGACTCTTGTTCCTTTGCTTCCGAGAGAGATGGGGACCGATAAACCGTGGGAGCTCGACAGAACGCCAATCACGGCAAACACCACCCCGTTGACAACAAGGAATGCAATACCATTAGGATCCAATGGCACTATCATACCCGCCTGAAGAGGAATTCCATAAGCTATCGACAATGCCAAGCCCGACAACATGTACTGAAGGAATGGCAGGACAAGCATTAGCACCAGAACTTCTCTGAACCTTTGCCCACTTCGCGACCACCCGAAAAATGCCAGCAGAGCCGAGAGGGTTGCTGTGATTACTCCATCAATGACGGGGTAGATCAATCCGGGGACGTCATAGATCATATCGAAACCAAATGTTGCAGCAAAACCGATCAGGGCGGATATTCCGATCAGGACGGGTTTACGAATCCGTTGCGGCTTAGGCTTCGGCAAGCGTCGCTTCTCCCACCCAGTGTTGAACGCTAACTCTATTCAAGGTTCATTGCCCTGACAACATCAGGGTCTTGCGTGCTATTGTGTGCTGGCGCCAACGGCGTTCGCTTGCTCTCCCGCATTGCCGCATTCCTCACACTCTGTCTCTTTCAACATTTCCATAGCCTTCTCCGCCGACAGCTTGCAACCCCTGACAGCTTGTCTTCAAAGCCTCCTGCCGTAGTTTGCTGAACCATTCCATCAGCCCTTTCAACTCTTCAACCTCATCGTCGGTGAGTTGCGGTTTCTCCTGAAGCTTACAGCATCTTACCACACGTGGAGCAAGCTCCGGCCAGATCATGTCACGAATGACATTGTTAGCGCGTACGCGCTTCCCAAGTATGTCGTGAACGAGTTCTGTGCTTCGTTCGCTAAGCTTCATGTACTCCCGATTCTCTTCCGCGCCCAAATGGACGGAACCTACAGCAGCATGAATGTCCTCCATCCGGGTCCGGATCGCCCAGTATTCCTCAAACTCATCAGGCATCCAGTGTAGCTGACTCCAGAAGTAACTAACCATGTTCCTTTCTTCGGCTGTGAGCGCCAGCGCCTGACTGTTACCGTCAGGAGTCAACCTGGACACGCGCTCGGAAAGCTTTTCGACTTTGTCGGTCATCCTTTCACCACCTGCTTTTCCAACTTCTTGATCCTTGCCTCAAGAGCATCTAAGCGCTGATGCTCATCGACGCGCATCCACATGCCAACCAAGGCACGAATCGTTGTCGCCTGAGTAGATACAACTCTCCCCTGAGAACCTTCAGAGTCATACGCCGGAACAACCTCTACAGCGAAGCAGCCCCCTCAAACGGATCAAACGAGGAAACACAAAGTTCAACCGTTCTGACCGGGACGGATCGAGAATCTTCCTACCGTATCTTGGTGCCAGGAGGAAGGCTATCTGGGAAAGTTATCCAGATCGGTTTGCCATGGTCATCTGCTGCCAATAGCATGCATTCAGATTCTACTCCGGCGACAGTTTTCGGTTCCATGTTTGCTATTGCGGCAACCGTTTTGCCTTCAAGGTCGTTGGGCTTGTAGTATTCAGCGCCACCCAAGACTGCGTTGGCGATTCGGTCGCCCAAGTCCACTTTGGCTTTCATGAGCTTTCTTCATCCCTGGCATATTCTCAACCGAAACGAGCTTTGCGACCCGTATGTCCAATCGCTCAAAGTCCTTGAATGTGGCACTCATCCAATTCATCTTCCAAACAGTCTAACGATATCTTTTGCCACGGTTGTGCTTTCGAGTCGTTGACATTCTGAGGTCTGAGCACCGACATGAGGTGTGCAGACGGAAATGCCGCCTGACAATGCGGCAAGTTCTTTCTCCCAGTCCTCCTTAGGAGGTTCATCATGAAACACGTCAAGGCCCGCGCCTGAAATCCGTCCTTCCTTGATGGCGCTAAGCAGAGCCTTTCCGTCGACAATGTCGCCGCGCGACGTGTTGATGAGTATGGATCCCTGCTTCATGCGACGGATCCGTGAACTATCTATCAAGTGATGAGTGGACGGAAGGTACGGAACATGAATCGTCACTATGTCCGCTCTTTCAATCAGAGAATCGAGGTCAGAGCATATCTCGAAACCGAGATCATTGGCCTTGTCTGTCACATCAACGATGTCGTATCCAAGGACCTTCATTCCGAATCCCTGAATTCCAATTCGTGCCACCTCGGCGCCAATTCGACCGCCGACCCCGACAACTCCGAGCGTCTTTCCGTGGAGTTCGCGTCCCATCAGCTGGCTTTTCGTCCACTGCAGCCTGTTTCATAGCTTGGTCCGCCAAAGGTATCTGTCTGAACAGAGAGAGCATCAGGCCGATTGCAAGTTCCGCAACGCTCACGACAGGAGCGCCAGGCGTGGACTAAGACGGCTATCCCGCGTTTCTTGGCAGCTTCAAGGTCAATGTTGTCGAGGCCAACTCCTGACCGGGCAACGGCCTTAAGCGAAGGGGCCACAGCGACTACCTCCGCTGTAATCTTGGTTCTCCCTCTCACTACGAGCACATCGAAATTCTTGGCTTCCAGCAGAAGTTGCTCTTGGGTTATCTTTGGCTTCTCAACGACCTCGCAACCCGCGTCGCGAAGAAGCTTGACGCCATCCTGGTGAATTGGATCACAGATTAGAACTCTGAGCTTCAATCGTAGAGCCTCGTTGAAGATTCGCCTTGTGATGTAATAGCGTTTCTGCGCACATGAAGAAGTGGAGAGCTACGTCTTCACGAAACGGCTCTTCAGTTTCTTCATGACATCGGGCATGGTTGTATACTCCATCTCTTCCTGACCAAGTCTGTGCGGCATGAATGGGCCGTGCAATCTCATATAATTAGCAACTAAGTTGGCAGTCTCTCTACTGTTGTCGAAGGAGGGGTCAGCAAACAGGTCGACGGGGCCGACCAACTTCGCATCACCCACTTGGAAACCGAGACCTACCACTCGCGGTGGGCCGTCGAAACGACTGGTCTTGTTCTGGTGATCCTCGACACTAACAGGCATCAAGGGGCCATGATGTGATCCTCGCATCCAGCCAGCAACCAGGTGAGGAAAAACGAACGCCTCCAGAATCTCACCCGCTGCTGGAAGCCCATGCTGCGCACGCACGATGCAGACAGGATCATCCTTACCCACATATCGGCCAGCAATCAATGAGAGGCGCGACGTGCTAGCAGCTGCGGCTGGCAAACCGTCGTGCCGACGGACTTTCGAAATGACGTACCTGCTTGGGGTCCCTATCAAGGCAAGCAGGTCGTACATCTCTTCGGGACATTTGATGTCAACCGAGATATTGTCAACAACGTCAAGGACTGTGAAGATGAATCCATCATGTAATTCGGGGTCTATGGTCAGGCCTGCAGTATTGAATGGGTCTGCGAAGATCTTGAAGACGGGAAAGTTCCATGCACCGGGTTCGGTCTTGTCGGCCATGAAGATCAGCACAGGGTCACTCTGTCGCTCTGCGAATTCAAGTTCCGCAACGCCAGGCCCCATTCCTTTGAGGTTGCCGGAAAAGGCGTCAGAAAGAAGATCCTGACCCGCGGCGTAGAGCTTGAGAGGTTTCGACACTTTCTCCGTGATTTCTTTGAAACATCGCCAAGCCATCTCATGCACGGCTGTTGCGTTCTCTCCTTTCGTGTGAGTCATTATGAGTTCTAGATCGTCTCCGGCGTGGGTTACATGAAAGTCAGAGATCGTTCCTTTCCCTCGCGCTTCTTCTAGGAACTTGCGCGCGGCCTCAATCTGCTTAGGATGAACCGTTGCGTGACCTGCAACGGAGCCCACGTCAGCCTTTATCACAGACACTGTGGTTTTTCGAGGGACAGTAGACATGGATCCTCGCGTCAGGCTATCCCAGACCTGGAATATATTACAGTTCTGAAATCCCGTTCTGACGTTCTATGAAGGCTTAAGTTTGTGCATGGCTGTGCGTGTTCGTGCAAGGGTGGATCTGATGACCGGCCGCAAGATCTCTCTTCCGCTTGTTCTGGTCAATTTCAAGTGCTATCTCGAAGCAACGGGAAACAAAGCCGTCCAACTCGCAAATTACGCGGAGCAAGCGAGCAAAAGATTCGACGTAACGGTGGCGGTCGCTCCTCAGGCGACCGATCTTAGACTCGTTTCGCAACAGACAAAGGTTCCAGTGTTCGCTCAGCACATGGATCCGATCCAACCTGGCTCCCATACTGGTCATGTGCTGGCTGAGTCGGTGCTTGAAGCCGGCGCCTCTGGAATCCTCGTCAATCATTCTGAGCGAAGGCTTGAAGCTAACATAATCGAGGACACTATCACAAGAGCCAGAGATCTTGGGCTTGCGACCGTGGTTTGTGCGAATTCAGCGCCCATTGCCGCGGCGATTGCATCGCTCGGTCCCGATATGATAGCTGTGGAACCGCCCGAACTTATCGGCAGCGGGGTAGCCGTCTCCAAAGCGAAGCCCGAAGTAATCACCGACACCGTGGCAAGAATCAGGCGAATCAACTCTGAGGTCACCATCCTCTGCGGGGCAGGAATCACTTCCGGAGAGGATGTTAGGGAAGCCCTTAGGCTCGGCACTCAAGGAGTTCTTGTGGCCAGCGGGATCGTCAAGGCAAAGGATCAGTTGGCCGCGATCGAAGACCTGGCCGGGGCCTGCCAAAAATGAGGCTAATCTGGCCAAGTTGTGAGCTACTTGTCTGCTTATCTAGGACTGATATCGAAATGTGGGATCTCCCAGATGTGGACTGAATGGAGTTTCAGCACCTCATAGAAGAGAAACGTAAGATCGTGAACGAACGCATAGACGAGATCCTCTCGTCCGGGTTCGAGCAGAGCGAGGCAAGTGAACTCGTGAGGTATACGTTCAGGACCGGAGGCAAACGCCTGAGACCAATAATGGTTCTGCTTGCCACACAGGCTGTAAAAGGTGAAGAAAAATCTGCGCTGAATGCGGCCGTGGCCGTCGAATTTGTACACGCCGCATCGTTGATCTTCGATGATCTAATCGACAAGGATAGAATGCGAAGGAGCACACCCACCCTAAACGTCGCTTTCAACGACGACAAAGCGATCAGCGCGGGATTGTTTCTGGCGTCAGAAGGAGTCCACGTTCTATCGGACTACAAGGATCCGAAGATTATGAAGATGATCGGATGGGCCCTCGTTGAGCTCAGCAAAGGCGAGATACTCGACGTAGTGTCAGAGCTCGCCATAGATGTCGAGCACTACCTCAACATCGCAGACTTGAAGACGGGATCGCTTTTTGGTGCATCTGCGGGGATAGGCGGCATTGTTGGCGGCGGATCTCGCGAAGAGATCAGCGCCTTGTATAACTACGGAAGAGCTGTGGGCGTTGCGTTCCAGATCCGAGACGACATACTGGACCTCACTGGCAACGTCAACTCGTCAAAGCGCGAACGAGCCAACCTGGTACTTGCCCACTACTTAGGAGAGACCGCACTCCGTAACCCTGTGTCAGAGATGCTAGATCGGAACGAGAACAAGAACAGGGATGACGCAACTGAGGCATTAAGGCAAAAGGCCATTGCTTTCGCAACCCGTGCGTCAAAGGAACATGTCCAGAAGGCAAAATCTGAGATTACTATCCTGAAAGAGGGTGAAGGAAAGGCGGCTCTAGAAGAGCTCGCGAATTTTTCACTCGAGCGAGAGATCTAGTGAGCCTAGTCTTCGGAGTAGTTCTCGCTTCCACAGGTTTTGCATTTCCACTTGTAGACGATCTTGTTATCCTTCAAAATCACTTCTACGTCGGTGCCATATTGTTGCTTGCACTTGGGGCACCACATGTGCGTCATTCCAGGCGATTTCCAAGTCATGTGACTTCATCTTGTTCTAGGGGGAAGACTATCAGATCCCAGCTCGTATTTCGAGTTTGTGAATTGAGCAGTACGCTTTATATTCGTACCGCTTAGTCACTGCAAGATCTGCCCACAGCTTTGCAGAGGAAGAATTGAATGGTGCTTGATGTCTGGAGTCTTGTGGCAATATTCGAAATACTAGTCTTCCTAGTCGCGTTTCCGCTCCTGCTTTTTGGCTGGCTGATGGGTGAAAAGGGAAGAGACCCAATCAGAGATGCACCTTTCGAATCTGGTCAGACTCGCTTGGGCGAAGCAAGACAACGTTACATGATGCAATACTATCCGTATCTGATCATGTTCATCGCCTTCGATGTCGTGGCGATGTTTCTCTTCACCTGGGGGCTCGCCTTCTCCACAGTATCCTTGACTCAAAACTACCTGTTTATGATTTTCGTTGCTGTCCTCATCGCACCACTGGCCTACGCTTTGTACTTATCAGGGAAACGAGAGTTCTGGTGACATAGTTGGCTACTTCCGGCTCCTCAAGAGATCGTGAACCTTGCTGTGAGGATAATCACTTCACGCACGTTTCTCGAATTGGTCTTCTTCCCCGGTTTCCTCAACGTAATGTTGAGTGCTGCTTTTCTTACTTGGCTGGAAAGAAAGGTGCTTGCACGCGTCCAGCTTAGAATAGGACCTTTGTATGCAGGTCTCTCAGGTATACTCCAGCCAATAGCCGACGGCGCCAAATTGATGTTCAAACAGATGATTTTTCCAGAGTTCGCTGACATGAAACTACTAATGCTCTGCGCGTTGGGTTTGATGCTCCTCGCATTTGCTCCTGCAGTAGCTATTCCATTCGGTGAAGGGCTTGTTATTGCAAATATGGACGTAGGTCTTGTCTACGTGTTTGCTGTTATGTCGCTATTCCCAAGTGTCATTCTTCTGATCGGTTGGGGAAGCAACAGCAAATATCCGTTTCTCGGCGGGTTGCGGTCTTTGTTCCAACAGGTTGCCTACGAGGTGCCGATGTGGCTTTCAGTTCTGGGCATAGTCATGATGACAGGCACACTGAATCTCACAAAGATCGTGGAGGCTCAACAGAGACTATGGTTCGTGATACCGCAAATACTAGGTTTTGTAGTGTTCTTCACAGCCGCGCTGGCTGAGCTTGAAAGGACTCCGTTCGACTTGCCTGAAGCTGAAAGTGAACTGGTTATGGGGTGGATGACTGAGCTCACTGGCCCCGCTTTCATGTTAGGGTTCTTGGCAATGTACACTAAACTATACATAATGTCCGCATTGATCACGACGCTATTTCTTGGAGGATGGTCTGGCTTCGGTTTTGTACCTCAACCCGTCTGGGTTGTTCTGAAGACATTCATCGTGGCCAGTGTCATAATTATAATCCGAGGAACCTTTCCACGAGTTAGAGTGGACATCTTGCTCAAGGCGGGCTGGACTAGATTGCTCCTCCTAGCATTAGCGAATATCTTTGTTACCATTGCCCTGATCATCAGTGGGCTAGGTTGGGTTTGGGGGATCTAAAATGGTCGACATTGCGTTCCTTGCCATCAGCGGTCTTATCATCGTGTCGGCCATCTTCGCATTAGAAGTCAAAGAACTGATCTATGGTGCGGTCGGCCTCGCGTTCTCGCTGATCGGAGTGGCTGGGCTATTCATACTTCTTGGCGCTGACTATGTGGCGATGTTCCAAATATCCGTATACGTAGGTGCAGTCGTAGTTTTGATTCTCTTTACGATCATGCTGGTCAGAAGAGAGTCTGGGAAGATCGTGGAGCAAGAAGAACCGAGTCGTCTCGGTCGTGGAGGAGCGCTCGTTGCTGGCCTGGTCGCGCTTGCAATGGCAGGCGCCGTCATCATGCTCATGCCTGGCTCTGTGGAAGCGCCAGCACTCTATCAAGTCACATTGCGGGAACTCGGTCGCTTATTGGCATCATCCTATGCTGTTCCTCTTGTGATCCTCGGGCTCCTCATCGGAGCCACTGTTGTTGGCGGCCTAACACTTGTAAAAGTTGAGCGGGAGGAGAAATCTAATGGAACCACTCAGTAGCTACATCATTCTATCATCTGCACTACTTGGAATCGGCATCTACGGTCTGGTCTCGAAGAGGAATGCTATCCGCCTACTCTTTTCTGTGGAACTCATTGTTAATGCTGCAAACATCAACCTCGTGGCATTTGCACGATACTCTAATCCGCCGATTCTGACAGGTTGGAACATTGTCTTCTTCTCGATCGCAGCAGCCGCAATGGAGGCCACCGTAGGGTTGGCCTTGATACTTGTGGCGTTTAGACTCAACGGAACAATAGACCTTCGGAAACTCAATCGTCTTAGAGGATAGTCTATGTCTTCACTGCTTTTCCTGAGCGTTGCCCTGCCGCTTGCATTTGTCCCTGTGGTTTGGTTCCTCTCGAACCGACTCGGATCACGGGTGGGATGGATCACCTCGGTTCCCCTTGGTCTTTCCACACTGACTGTCATCTTCTCGGCTCTGCAAGGAAATGTTATGGAGAAATTCCAATGGGAACCAATCGGGTACTTCGGTTTCAGGGCTGACGGACTAAGCGTACCCATCGTCTTTACAGTCAGCCTGCTTTGCTTTGTCATCTCAGTTTATTCAATGCCGTACATGAGGCACAGGCTGGGTGAAGAATCTAACAGGGTGGGTGAAGAATCTAAGGAGTACGGTCTCTACTTCGCGTTGTATCTACTCTACGCGGCTGGAATGATCGGAGCTGTACTTGCCACCAACCTGATCGAGTTCTATCTATTCTTCGAGTTGATGTTGATTCCTTCGTATTTCATGATTGCTCGATGGGGATACGGCGACAGAGACAAGATCTCATTCATGTATTTCATGTGGACACATGTCGGAGCACTTACACTTCTGGCAGGGATCCTGACACTATGGGGCGTCGCAGGAACATTCGACCTATCGTCACTGGCATCTGCCGTCATTCCGAAACCCTACGGGTTCTGGATTACACTCATGATCCTCACGGGACTCCTCGTGAAGATGGCGACCTTCGGTGTTCACGTCTGGCTTCCTTCCACTCACGCGGAGGCTCCTACTCCAATCAGTGCTCTGCTTTCCCCTGCAATGATCGGAATCGGAGGATATGCCATCGTGAGAATTCTCATGACAATCTCTCCCGAATTGATCGGCGCGATCTCATTTCAGCTTAGCATCTGGGCGTTGATCACGATGGTGTACGGCGGACTGATGGCGCTCGTTCAAGACGACATAAAGCGTCTGATGGCATACTCCAGCGTAAGTCAGATGGGATACATTCTACTTGGGATCGCTTCAGTCCAAATTGATGGTGTTTCTGGCTCGATGTTTCATTATCTGAGCCACGGAATGGGCAAGGGCATCTTGTTCATGGTTGCTGGAATAATCATAGTGCAAGCGCATGGAACTAGAAGCATATCCAAGCTAGGAGGACTCGCAAGAAAGATGCCGATTACCGCCACAGCTGCCCTAATCGGGTTCCTAACGATAGTGGGCGTTCCGCCTACCAGCGGTTTCATATCAGAATTCTTGATCTTCTTCGGATCCATCAATTCCGCGATGCATCCTCTCACGCTACAGAAGCTGATTGTTGCGATCGGCGCAGTCATCTCGACAGCGCTCACGGCCGGATATACTCTGTGGACAATGAAACGCATCTTCTTCGGGCGCTTGCCTGCAGAACTGACGGAAGTAGTAGAAGCTCCCTTCACGATGACCGTTCCACTGATCATACTAGCTGCAGTGGCGATTATCTTGGGAATCTTGCCTGATACCGTGATCAGCGGAATACTCACGCAAATTTCAACCATGATCAAATGAGGGTTGAACAATGAACACGATAGTCCCTTGGCTCGTTTGGATTCTCCCGATGGTTGGCGCACTCGTAGTCGTGCCGGTCTCCCGAATTAATCGCAAGGGAGGAAACATAGTCGCTGCCGTTTTTCCCTTACTCGCCGCGATCTTGGCGTCGATGATGATTCCGGACGTTCTGGACGGTCAGACATATGACCTGCAGGTCCAGTGGATCCCCTCTCTCGGAATCAAAGCAGGCATGCTTGTCGATCCACTAAGTGTCTTGATGTCAAATGTAGTCGCATGGGTCAGTTTCCTAATTGTCGTGTATAGCATCGGTTACATGCAGGGAGAGAAGACTCTCACAAGATACTGGTTCTTCATCAACTACTTCATCGGAAACATGCTATTGCTGGTTCTCTCAGACAATTTGCTGCAACTTATGTTTGGGTGGGAGGGCGTCGGGTTATGTTCCTACGGGTTGATAGGCTACTGGTACACTGACGAGCCTGACAAGTGGGTAGGTTCCGAGGGGCACAGAACTTGGGGAATACCGATGACCTACCCTCCAAGTCATTCGGGACTGAAAGCATTCATAATGACAAGAATCGGGGACATCGGTCTGCTCGTTGCAATCTTCATCATTTACTCGGCTGCGGGAACGCTAAATCTTGCTGAACTGTCCCGAAACACTAGCTGGGCAGGCGATTTGGCGAAAACAGGTTTCCTTCTGCCGACGGCGCTTCTCATGCTTTGGGGCCCAATCGGCAAGTCAGCTCAGCTTCCATTGCACGAATGGCTACCTGATGCAATGGCTGGCCCCACACCAGTTTCCGCTTTGATCCATGCTGCCACAATGGTGAAGGCAGGAGTCTACTTGGTAGCACGCGCCGGACCTATCTTCTTCGCTGCCATCATTGCGTACGGTCAGCCTTTCACATTCTTCGAGATTGTTGGATGGATCGGAGCGATCTCAGCTCTCGCTGCAGCCGCTCAAGCGATTGTTGCAAAAGAGCTGAAGAAGACGTTGGCATACTCGACTGCTTCTCAGATAGGATACATGATGCTCGCGATCGGCGTCGGCGGGATGGGCATGCAATTTGCCGCCGGTTACACCGCGGGCTTGTTTCACCTGATGAACCACGCGATCTTCAAAGCCGCGGCTTTCATGGCTGCCGGGGCTGTCATACACTCCTGTGAAACTCGATTCATGAACGAGATGGGAGGCATCAGATCAAACATGAAACTCACCTTTGTGACAATGCTGGTTTGCGTTCTGGCCTTGTCGGGGGTCCCTCCATTCAGTGGATTCTGGAGCAAGGACGCCATCCTAGCGGTCACATGGGAGTCTGGACAGCTCTGGCTCTACGTGCTCGCCGCGATCACAGCAACACTCACATTCGTCTACAGCCTCAAGATCATTGGATGGGTGTTTCTTGGACCGAAAAGTGCACACATCAAAGAGCTGGAACACGAAGGAGTAGTCATCCACGAGGCTCGCCCCATCATGTATATCCCGTACCTCCTACTCGCTGCTTCATCAATCATCATTGGCCTCGCCGGGCCTCTATTTGAAGAAGCTCTCACCGGATTTCTGAGCAGAGGCCTGACCCTTGTTGGCAATGTGCCCGAGAGAATCCCCAATGAGAGCCTTCTTCAATATCTTTCTCCAGAATTGGCAGCTACTCTTACCACAGTCCTAGTCCTCGCTGTGGGTGGAGCAATCGGATACGGGCTTTACATCTCAAGGAAGATCGACGCATCAAAGATGCTCGAGAACCCTCTGCTAAGATCCGGATACAACTTCCTGTGGAACAGACTCTACGTGAATCCGGCCTACTATGTCGTTTTCGTGAACGGAACAATCGCCTTGAGCCACTCTCTCGGTAAGTGGGTCGAATCCAGATTCTTTGACCGCATCAGCGGCGGAGTCTCCGGACTGTCAGTCGGCATATCAAGCGGCGGCGACAGGTTCGATCGTCCGGGTCGTGGACGGGGCAGTGAACGGCATAGCCGCGACCGGTAAACGCTTCTCCCGTGCTATCTCAAGGCTTCAAACCGGAATGGTTCAGCAATACTTGCTGCTCTTTGCGTTCGGAGTCTTCCTAATTGTAATCGCGCTAGTCTTCTTGGGAAAGTGATCTCAAATGGTCGGCATACTCTCGACAATGGTGCTGCTTCCGATAGCTGGAGCCCTCTTGGTATTTCTGGTCTCACGCATCAACGAGAAAGCCGCCAAGGCACTTGCTCTGCTGATATCAGTCACTACGCTCGTTCTTGCTCTGTGGGCATTTGCCACCTTCCAGACTAGAACGCACAGGATTTCAGATGGTCGAGACTTTTCCTTGGGCGCAATCATTCGGCCTGACATTTGTGCTCGGAATCGACGGAATAAGCCTGCCCCTGCTGATAATCTCAACGCTGTTGACGACGCTCTCTACAGTGGGTTCATGGCGAGAGATCAAGTTCGCCATAGGCCCGTACTATGCGCTTCTTCTACTGTTCGAAGGATCGATAATTGGAGTCTTCACCTCGCTCAATCTGATTCTCTTCTACGTCATTCTGGGAGCTAGTTCTCATTCCCATGTTCTTCTTCATAGGAGTCTGGGGAGGACCGAGGAGAAAGTACGCCGCGATGAAGTTCCTGATCTTCACACACGTTGGCAGCACCGTGATGCTTCTAGGGTTCATCGCTCTCTACGTCTTCTCTCAACCTCACACGTTCGATCTTGTGACTCTGTCGAACATGAAAGTGCCTTTGATGCTGCAGATACCCATGGCTGTCGCTGTGTTCTTCGGTTTCGCCGTCAAACTTCCTGTCGTTCCATTCCACACGTGGCTTCCGGATGCTCACGTTGAAGCACCGTCACCGATCAGCGTCCTGCTTGCCGGTCTGCTGCTGAAGATGGGAGGATACGGTTTCATTCGCATCTTGTTGAGCTTGTTCCCTGAAGCATCACGCGTTCTCTCACCAGCACTGATCGGCCTTGCGATTTTGACGATGGCGTATGGTGCTATTGTGGCAATGGTTCAGCAGGACCTGAAGCGTATGATTGCGCTGACGAGCATAAACCACATGGGATACGTTCTGCTAGGCGCCTTCACCTTCACGGCAATGGGGCTCTCTGGAGCGGTCTTCCAGATGTTCAATCACGCCTGTGCCATTGGAATGCTCTTTCTGATGTCAGGTGTGATACACCATCAGATGGGGACCAGGACGATCCGAGAACTTTCTGGCCTAGGAAAAGTGATGCCATTCACTGCTCTTCTACTAGTACTGGCATCTCTTGGCGCGATGGGATTTCCAAGCTTTGCAAGTTTCATCAGCGAATACATGGTGATCCTCTCCGCGATCAAAGTGAATCTCCTCCTAGCATTCGTAGTGCTCATTCCAGCCATAACCGCTGGCTACTTTGTGTGGATGCTTCGCAGAGTTCTGATGAGTGCACCCGCCCGTCCTCTGACAAGGAATGAAGCGCCTAGATTCGAGCTCTTGGCGCTTGCTGCTTTTCTCGTTCCGCTTACTCTTGCTCGGAATCTATCCTGCTCCTCTTTTGAGCAATCATCGATGCGACGGTTCGGAGCCTAGCCAGCCTAGGCCTCGGGTAGCGCACCTAGACGGATGCTCGGATCTAATCGGGCTGTGATGTCCTCTTTCTCCAGAACCGGCCCTCTTCTGATGCTAATCCGGAGTGTCTTTGTTCCCATGCCATATGATCCGCGTAATGCTGCTGAACAGAAATACTTGTCACAGAAATCGCATTCTTGAAGGTCCCTGAATTCGTCGCCGCATTTGTCGCATTTTGGCATGACGACGTTGACCTCAAGAGTAGAAATACTCACTCGATGCAATAAAACTCATCTCCTCAAATGACCAACGATCCAGTCACGAGTACGGGCAGTGACGGCCCATCGGAATCATTACGGAACGATGATTTCACAGAGCACTCAAAAGGTTAAGTCTTAAGAGGATCGACGGACCCCGTGAGGTAGTTCTCGCCAAGAGGTGTCCAACATGCTATTCCCCGCAAGAATGAAGCGCATTGAGATCATTGTTCACAAAGACCACTTCGACTCCGTCATGAGATACCTTCGTGACGCCAGAGCTCATCGAATTGCTTGATGTAAAAGACATGCTCAAAGGCTACGAGGGTGCAGTTTCTCCCTGCCCGACATCCGAAAGACTCTATCGACTCGTTACGATTAGTTCAAAGATTGCAAATCTCACAGCGCTCTGCCACCAGTTGCCGGTAACGATCGAACCCATTCAGGTCAGCTGAGTCGCTTTCCGAGAACAGATTCGTGAAATCGAAAATCGAGTATACGAGCTCTAGAGCAGGACGTGAGCGCTATCACGTGAGACTGGAAGCCGCAGAGAAGATCACAGGTTTGCAGACACGAGTTAGGTGCGAGTGTCAGAGAAATGATGAAGATCGCTGACGTCAACTCTCCAGAGGGCAGACACAGGCTTGAGGAGATAACTGTTCAGAATCTTCGACGGCTCTGAACCCACCAGAGACTTCAGCAAGATCGAATCGCTCAGACAATTCCACGAGAAAGAGAACGTGACTGAAACCATCAGGAGAGCGATAACTGATCAGGTGGCAGATGTGCTTGCGGCTCGCAAGGGCGAAGGCGCAGTAATTGAGCGTTCTGAGTCAAGCCCTAGACCTGAAAGTCGCAGAGGTTCAAGCTCAAAGAACATTCGATTCCAACCGGACAGCTGGATCGAAAAGACAAGAGAGCGAGAACACGAACTCAAGAGCAAAGATCAACGAACTGGTTTCTCGAGAATGTCAGAGTGGCTGCATCAATGGCGAGTTGGTCGATGGTGAAAAGATCGTCGAAGAAGCGAAGGGACGTCTGCGGAAAGACTGGATCAACCTACGTGCTCGAAGGATGGTTGCCCGCGAACCGAATTCGAGGAGCTTCGAGCGCACTAGACGAAGTCTCCGACGGTCACTGCGTAGTGCAGGACTGGTCGGGCAAGGCAGCCCGACGCTACTTCGAAACCCTCGCGGAACAGGGCTCTTTCCAGCGGCTAACCGTAGGTTTTGGGACTCCTGCGAGCACGGAACTGGATCCTACCATTCTCTGGATTGTAACCTACCCGCTATTCTTTGGATTGATGTTCGGAGACGTCGGGCACGGGCTGCTCTTCGTCTTGCTTTCGATCCGGACTATTCTATGCAAAGAAGAAAGGAACGCGGTTTCCAGGAGCAGAGCATTCGCCGGTCTCGGTGGCCTATTCAACATGATACTCGACGGATCCGGTTTGCTGATATTGGGAGGTGCTTGCGGCGATAGTCTTCGGTTTTCTGTATGGGAGCTTCATGGGAAGCGAAGAATGGTTCCGTCGAACTGACAGGGCTGAGCGGTCCGCTCTGGTTTGATCCTTTCAAACATCCAATAACGCTTCGTCAAAGTGTCGATCATCATCGGAATTGTGCACGTATCGTCTGGGCTAGTGCTGGATATCGTGAACAAAGTCAAGAATCAAGGAATACGGTGAATTGATCGGCGGCCCAGGTCTCTGGCTTTGGTTCTACGTGACACTTGGCTATCTTATTCTTGCGCATGGTTTCGGTCTGATATCCTATGTTCTTGTCGAACCTTCCTTCTGGTCCTTGGATTGCTGGGCATTGCCTTCTGCACTGATGTTAGCTGCGCAAAGTTCGAATCGCAGGGCCATTCGAGGGAATTGGTGACTGGATGGAATCCATGTTTGCCTCGATCTCGCACACGATCTCTTACATTCGAATAATGGCGATGAAGATGATACATGATGTGTTTAGTC
This sequence comes from Candidatus Bathyarchaeota archaeon, assembly GCA_963706285.1. Lineage (GTDB taxonomy): Archaea > Thermoproteota > Bathyarchaeia > 40CM-2-53-6 > 40CM-2-53-6 > CAVPLU01. The sequence continues at coordinate 95,060 of CAVPLU010000012.1, read as the reverse complement.
ATCCTATTTCTTGGCATCCTCTTCGGGACGCCCATCTACATTGGTGCTCCCATATTCGCTCGTACTGACATTCATGATGATCCTGATCCTGGAAACGGCGTTCGTTTTCCTTCAGGATCTAAGGCTTCACTGGGTCGAATGGTTCTTGAAATTCTACGCGTGGATTCAGGCGTACGCGTTCAAGCCCTTTGGATATCCAGCGCAACACTCACACTAGACGTGCTCGAAATTGGATCACCGTATATCGTTTCGCTTGCCTCAGATCTAACAGCAAGCTGAATATGATGAAGAACATGGCGAGTCCGTAGATCGCGATGGCTTCAATCAGCACGATGTAGAGAAGAGTTCTGCCGAACAACTCAGCTTTCTCAGCGATCGCTCCTATTGCTGCAGCGCTTGCGGTTCCAAGGCCTACGCCAGCTCCTAACGCTGCGAGACCTGCTGCAATTCCTGCACCGACCAGAAAGAGTCCTTTCTCAGGGATGCCGGGTACTTGTTGCTGGGGTGAGGTCTGGCTGAGAATACGATACTGCAGCCATGAGCGATAATGGTAGCTACTCCGATCAGCATCAGAAGAGCTGCAAGCAGCATTCGTCTCGACTTGGACGGCACTGAGATCACGAGCTGACGGGATACCTCACGAGTCTATTATAACACTTTCTGGAGAATGAGAAACTGCTCGATCCTTTCCAGTCGCGAGGCCATCACGTTTGCCGAACACTATCGATTGTACATCTGATGCTTCGTAGTTCATGAGATATGCGAACGCAAGCGGCAATCCAGCGCAGAACGGGAAGCCGGTAAAGGCCGACAGGCAACTGGTTGCGTGTTGTCTTCGAAGCAGCACGTCTAGCGGGTAAAGCGAGTCACCCTCCTTGAAGGTATCAAGGAATCTCTCCACTGAGCTAGCGTAGGCTGTCTTTGAGAAAGGCTCTCAAGGCGTTGGTCGTGGATCCCGCATTGATCGCTTCCACGATGCGCTCCACCAATGCGATAGTTCACGGGTACCAGCATCTGCTGAAGATCATCATTCGAGATCCCGAGCGTTTTCGATCGAGCTATGAGGAGGAGATTGGTTCAGTCAATTTGCTCACCAACCAACTCCTTGAACAGACTGCTTGTCCATCCAATCGCGCATATCGGTAGCGTCCCAATGCGTGTGAAGCAGCGTGCTTGTCGACGATCGCCTCGATGAAAGGCAGAGGCTTCTTCTCTGCCAAAGCAGAAGAAATCTCGCCATAGAGAGGTAGAGCACCCGGCAAGCTTGGACTAGTCGTTCTACGTTCCGCGTTTCCACGGCGCTACGAAGAGAGTCATCTTTCAGATCACCGCGCAGGTATCTGACTGTAGTCCTTCAATTTCATGCGCGACCATCATCCTCAAGCTAGACTTTTCAGAGATTCGAGACGATATTGGCTCGCATACTCATCCAGCAGTCGTGCGCAATCATCCGGGGACAGTCTGGCGAGCTTCTTTGCAAGCTTGCGTCATCTTGGCATCGAAGAGTCTCTGCCATGAAATTGGATCAACAGTTCGCCTGTTGCTGACTGACCTCTCAAAATAGTCTTCTTCCTGCAGGATCGATATGCACTCAGATGAAGTCGAACATCTCAGCAAACGGTCGTAGCCGTTCGCGCCAAACATCTTCGCCTTCATCGCGCGAACGGATGCTGAGACTTGAGCATAACTTGAAGCTCGCCTCGTTGACACTGCCACTTCGCCAGCTTCTTGATCGTTGACTAGGAAGTGAAGAGTATCTTGGATACTTCGGTAAGCAACTGTGTCTTGGTCAGTTCGAGCTTCGCCTCCAAGGTACAGTCCACTCGCACCTTGTCATCCTGTGAAGTAACAATGGCTCCCCCTATTGTCTCAATAGACTGATCTGCTGAGCACGGCTGTTTTTGGGGTTTTCACAGTGGCAAGTACTTCCTCAAGCAACTTCGAGCCTCGGTATCGACGCAGGTCTGTATCCAGACAAAGCAACTTTGACTCCTGTCAGATGGAATTGCTTCAATTCCACGGGCGATTGATTTCACTAGAAACGGGCGATATCGGGATTCGTCGCTACAAAGCTCGACAAGCTTTGTGTCGCACCTCTTTCATGATATCGTCGAGGACCTTGTTCTTCTCAGTCAGATAGGCTATGCGAGCTTTCTGTTTCTCTTGGCTTAGTCGTCTATTGACAGCAGCATCGCATTCAGTCTTTGTGTTTCGAACGATCTCTTCTGCTTCTCTGATGGCGTCAGCTCTTGCTCTTGAGACGCTATCCTCGATCTGAGTCTAGGCCTTCTCTCTTGATTTCTTCGGCTTTTACCCTGCCTTCCTTCATGATGTCTTCCACGAGTCTGTCTAAACCGGTACTCATCGATAATCACCTCACGCGTCATGAAAGGAGCAGCTTGATGGCTGCTTCCACGGCTTGGTTTCGTTTGTCCTTCGAGATCTGGGATAGTGATTGAACCTGCTTCTTCGCTTCCAAGGCTATCTTATCAGCCTCTTGAGCACCGACTCCCTCAGCTTCGGCGAGTGCCTTCTGCCTTTCCTCATTTGCTTTGCGAAGGATCTCTTGTCTCATTGAAGCGGTTCTGTTAGGAATATTTCTCTTCATTTCGGAGATCTCTAGTTTGCTTGTTTCGAGTATCTCTTGGCTTTGTTTCTCTGCATCTACTATTTTCTTCATGACTTCAAGCGATGACAAAGCTATCATTCTCCGTCCTTGAGCTTCCCGCCCTGAGGTGAAGTGGGAGCAGCAAATAGCTTTTTGTGAACCGCATAGCTGACCGTGAGATCACGGGGATCGGACTAAGGTCTTAATATGTCGTTGATTGAACAGCTACGGATCTGCGAGGTTCAGACATGGACTGGTCTACTGTACTGATACTGGCGCCGCTTCCGCTCTTCGGTTTGCTGACCCCCGCTGTCGGTCAATTGCACCGCCGGCTAGGCGCCAGGAACCTTGTGCCCTACTGGACTATGGCAGCGCTGGTAATCTCACTCTTTTCGGCTCTTGTAGTGCTCTTCCGAAATTCGCCACAGCCGATACTTGTCTATGGTGTGCTCAACTTCGATGCGTTTTCTATGTTCTTTGCAGTTATCTTTCTGTTCATTTCGACGCTTGTCAACATTGCATCGATATCGTACATGAGGCAGGACGAGAACAATCTGGCGTACTATGGCCTACTTCTCTTCTCTACCTTTGGAATGATGTTGGTGGCGCTATCTGTAGACTTGGTCGCACTATTCGTTTCATGGGAATTGATGAGCATCCCAACATATGTTCTCACGGGCATTTTCAAGAAGGACCCAGCTTCCAATGAGGCAGCCGTCAAGTACTTCCTGACCAGCGCGTTGTCATCTGGCCTGATCATCTATGCTATATCATTGCTTTTCGGAGTGACAGGAAGCACTAATATCATTACGATTAGTGAGACTTTGAGTTCTCAGAATCTATTGCTGAAACCGCTGAGCATTCTCGCTGTAGCACTTTTTGTCGCCGGTTTCGGAATGAAAGTTGCAGCGGTTCCATTCCACATGTGGATACCAGACGCATATGAAGGTGCTCCCACAACGATTGCTGCATTGCTGGCAGCGGGAACAAAAGCCGGCGGATTTGCGGCGCTACTGAGAATCTTCGTTGTCGCTTTGGTTTTCTTCAAGAGTGATTGGTCAACGATCTTTGCTGTGGTCGCTTTGCTGACGATGACATTGGGAAATGTCGGAGCGTTGATGCAGAAGAGTTTCACTCGTATGCTCGCCTATTCCAGCATCGCCCAGTCAGGTTACATAATGATCGGTCTAGCTGCGCCCACCGCACTTGGCGTAGGAGGCGCTCTATTCCACATACTGAATCATTCGGTCATGAAGTCTGCAGCTTTCTTGGCGGCTGCAGCTGTCTTGATGATGCTATCAACGACCACTCTCGACGGTTACTCTGGCTTGGGGAAGAGGATGCCTTACACGGCATTTACCTTGAGCATATTATTGCTGGGGCTTGCAGGGGTGCCTCCTCTTAGTGGATTCATGAGCAAATTGATCCTTTTCACCGCCGCTATGGACTCAAACCTGTATTGGTTGGCGCTAGCAGGTGTGTTGAACAGTGCCTTCTCTCTTGCATACTATGGCTGGGTCATAAAACGAATGTATCTTGACGAAGCGCCTGATATGACCCCGGTAAAAGAGCCTCGCCTCTTTGTGGGAGTGCTAGCGTTGTCGACGGCAATCACGGTCCTGATCGGGGTCTACCCCGAACCGTTCTTCTCGCTTGTGCTACGGATCGCAACCGTGCTCTAGGCTTTTTCGAGTCTGCAGATCTCGCTGGGCGCCTCTAGAGTGCGGTTTATTGCGATCTCGCCAATGATCTTAGCGTCTTTGGCAATGTCGGCTAAATTCCAAACGATTGTACGTAGGCAAACCGCAAGACCAACGTCCTTCACCGAGCCAAGAATTTTCTCTGTCAATTTCCTTTGCTCCTTCATGGCCAGCTCACTGCCGGCAATCGCATCGTTAGCTAGTTTGACGTCAAGAGTCAACAATGACTTCATCATTTTTTCAGAGACGGACTGAACCATTACACTGAATTTCGTAATCCCATCGAGTATCTGCTCGTTTGCGGCGCCTAGCTCCTTCACGGACAACACCTCTTTCGCGATATTTTCTGCGGAGTCAGCCATCTCTTCTAAGGTCTTCACTACCACCCTATTTCCTGCGACGTGAGTTGGTGATAATATTCCGATCTTTGCGCCCACGCTTCTGTCGCGAATTGCAAGGAGGAGTTGTCTGACAACGAGCCAGTAGATTCGGTCAGCCTCCGTTTCCATGTGCGACACTTCGTTCGCAAGATCTGGTCGCTTTTCGACGAGTGCCTTGACAGCGGTTTCTTGCATCGAGGAAACCACTATGTGGAGCCTACGAATAAGCCCATAAACAGGGAATTTCGTGGGATCGACGAAGCTTTGGACCGTCACTTGCTTCAGAGTCTGTTCGACTATGCCTAGACCGGTCAGCCTTTGGGTTGCTCGTCTGGTTTCTTCAAGGTGCTCGGGTTTAAGCTCTCGTTTGGAGACCACTTGGATTGTGTCATGGCCAAGTATGTAGTTCCCTGTGATGATTCGACTGAGGAGGTCGGGTTTGTCGCACAGGTCAGCGTCAATTATGCACTTTTTTGCTTCCTCATGCTTCTGCTCTAGACCAGTAAACACTCTAAGCGATCCATCATCCTCTCTTCTGATTGAAACTACGTCCCCTTGTTTGAGATTGACTTCCTGGACCCAGCTGCGAGGCAGAGAGACTGTGAGAGTCGAGTAGCCGACGCGTTGTACTTTTCTTGCTTCCAAACCAATTTCCTCCTCATGGTATTTACTAGACATAGTCTTATCCTGATTTATATATCATGCCCTTATGAATTGACCAATTCTAATCCGGAAGAGTGTTTAAAAATGAACTCCCCTACTGCTCGAGCCGCGACTACATATCACGGCTTGAATGGCAATTGGTGGACTCACAGCGTTTCGAAATAGTCGTCGTAGGAGCCGGCCCAGCTGGTCTGCAGGCCGCAATCGCTGCAGCGGAAGGCGGAGCATCGGTCCTACTACTCGATAAGAAGACAACAATCGGCATGCCCGTAAAGTGTGGAGAGTATTTCCCATGCAAAGAGGAGATGCTGGACCTTCTACCGGGAGCCGAGGATTTCGAACACCTTTTCGAAATGCCCCCCGATGTCATAGCTAACACCTGTGAAACGCTTCGTATGTTCTCTCCGAGTGGGAAATGTTGGGAGTTCCCGTTCAAAGCATACGTGCTTGATCGAATCCTTCTAGAGCAGAAGATGGCAAGGGAAGCCAATAGGCTTGGCGTGGAAATCAGGCTCGGGCGTCGAGTTCGAGTCTCAGAAGATCAACGCAAGATCGAAGTTGGAACGACCGAACCGGAGTGTCTAGACGCAGAGGTGGTAATTGCCGCTGATGGTTTTCCATCTGAAGTGGCCACTTCAGGAGGACTCGTTTGTGATCGCTATATGCGTCCGGAGAATGTCGCTGTAAACTATCAGTATGTCATGGACAATCTGACCGTAGAACCTGATGTTACCGAGATGTACATGAGCACCGCCATCGCGCCCGGCGGATACGGGTGGATAATTCCGAAGAGCTCCACAACCGCAAACATAGGAATAGGAATTCGAACCACGTTCAAGTCCGGACGAGCGAAGGATCGGCTTGACTATTTTGTTCACAAGTGTTCTCTCACAACCGACAAGTCACATTCAGGCAACATCCTTGACAATGATCGCGGATCCTCTGCCAATTGACGGGGCCGTATCCAAGACCTACTCCGACAGGCTTCTTCTGGTCGGAGATGCAGCCGGCATGGTGATGGCTACGAATGGCGGAGGAATACCCACCGCTATGGTGTCAGGGCGAATTGCAGGCGAAATTGCAGCTCTCCATGTGAAGAAAGACACACCGCTATCTCGCTACGAGACCAGATGGAAGAGCGTCTTTGGCCGCCAACTTGCGAATTCAGCACGAATGAGAAGATTCGCGGATATCTTCATGCGTCACGACAGGATCTTCGATCGCACCATGGGAATTCTGCAAACATCAGGAATCAGGAAGGTCGTCACGTGCAAGATTCCTATTGGAGTAGATATCCTGATGAGAATACTGGGATACTAAGATGTGAACGTCGCTCAGAGAAGAACTCTGTCGATGACCATCGCGAGAAACAGCAGGAATAGGTAAGGGCTCGAAATCTTGAACGCTCGGTAGGCGTTCTGTCTCGTCGGACGGAAAAACAAATACACATTCAACACCAAGACGGCAGCACCCAGAACAACTGGCGGATGCAGCGTAGATCCAGCTAAAGCCTCCTTCTGAATAGATCGCCAAGGAGAAGGGAATCATCAGAAGCACAGTAGCAACAATACATCGCAATGCGACCTTTTCCTTCATCACAACCGGTAGCATCGGTACGCCTGCTAGAGCGTAGTCTTCTTTGCTGAGAATTGCGAGACTCCAAATGTGACTGGGAATCCACAACACCACTAGTGCGGCAAGCAGGATTGGCAGGAGACTGATTGTTCCAGTGATCATGCTCCATCCGAACATTGCTGGCAATCCTCCGCTGAAGCCGCCCAGGATTATGTTGAGCGAGCTCCTTCTCTTCAGCCAAAGACTATACACAACGACATTATCCAGCACACCAAGCGCCAGAATCACGAAAGAAACAAGATTGATCCACAAACCGATCACAAGCCCCAACGCTATCAAGCCGAGGCCCCAGACCAGTGCACGCTCTGCGGGCTCGATACGGTCCGTAGGAATCGGTCTGTGACTCGTTCGGCGCATGACCTTGTCGATGTCCCTGTCGATATAGCATGTCACAGTATTGCATCCGGCCGAGGCGGCGGTTATCGCAATCAAGCCTGCCAGTAATACGGATGGCACGAACCATTTTGCAGAAAGCGCTGCTATTGCCGTGGTAGCAACGGAAGTGAAAACCAACAAGGCAACAGTCTTAGGTTTTGTCACCTCAATGTAATTACCTATGCTGGCGAGAAAAGTCATCGCGATCACGAATCGTTCGGTTCTGCTGACGCGCGTTGGATGCTAGGCACCTCACTTAAGTGTTCAGCTTTGAGCCCCATTCCGATAGAGTGGGTTCCCTGATCGACTGATGTCGCTTGGCACTTGGCTGAGGTCCCTACTCAATAGTGCTTAGGCTATTCCGTGGTAAAGTTTCTCACACAAGGCAGAGAGCTTAGGGCTCAATCGCACTGGTGCCTCGGCAACGACCGTTAGATCTCTGAACTCTCGCGGGAGGGTCTGCATCTGTTTTCGTCCGAACTCGCGAGATTCCGACAGGGATGGAAAGCGGTACACTATCTGCCCCTTGTCGATCACTCTCGTGAGCAGTGGGTGAGTGGTGGCGTTTTCGAAGTGCTCGTCACTTATTGCGACAATGTCTTGTTCGATTAGGCCTGAGCTATTGTACGCCCGAAACACTTGCTTGAGTTCTGGGATCGTGACTTTGGCCGGACTCAACTTAACCCTAGGAATGGTCTGTGACCCTCGACGGAGTTCGACTAGCTTATAGATGCCCGGCAAAGCAGGATCATCTCTTGATGTAACCAACTCCGTTCCCACACCGAAAGAGTCGATCGGTGCGCCTTTGGAAACCAAATCGCGGATTTTGTACTCGTTCAGATCTCCACTCGCAAAGATTTTCGTGTTCTTATGTCCTGCTTCGTCAAGGATGCGTCTGACCCTCACACTCAGGTCAAGGAGATCACCGCTGTCCAAGCGTACAAGCGTTGGGGAGACCCCGAGACTAGCAGCCGTCTTTGCTCCTTCAATCGTGTCGTAAGTGTCTATCAGCAACGCCATGTTGTCCGGGAAAGCCTTCTTGTAGGCAAGGAACGCCTCCCGCTCTGAGTCAAACGTCATTATGAACGAGTGTGCCATCGTCCCGTAAGTCGGTATGCCCAACTCATATCCTGCTAACAGGTTAGACGTCCCGACGCAACCGCCAAGGTACGACGCTCTTGCCGCAAGCAATGCAGCCTGAGGTCCATGGGCTCGCCTGGAACCGAATTCAATGATGTCTCGGCCCGCCGCGGCTTCAACGACCCTAGATGCTTTGCTAGCGATTAGAGTCTGGAAATTGATCATAGCTAGCAAGTACGTCTCAACAATTTGTGCTTCGATGATGTTCCCAGCGACTTGAAAGAGTGGTTCGCCTGGGAAGACGACGGTTCCTTCGGGAACCGCCCAAGCGTCGCCTTTGAACTTGAACTCTCTCAAATATTCGAAGAATTTCTGCTCAATGTGACTAAAAGATGGATGTTCTCTCAGGAAATCTATCTGCTTGTCAGAGAAGCTGAGTTTAAGGATGTAGTCGAGAGCCTGTTCGAGTCCTGCCGCGACAATGTATGAGAAGTTCTTCGGAAGATGTCTTACGAATAGTTCGAAACCTGCCTCTTCTGGGATTTGGTTCTCGAAGTACGCTGCAGCCATGGTGAGCTCGTAGAGGTCAGCGAACATCGACGCATTATCTGCTGTGACAAAAAGGCCTTGAGGTTTTTCCAGACTTGCCATCTCTTGCACCGTGGGTGCTGACAGAAACGATGCGGAGGAAGCTCATAAGGTCCCCATATTACGAGCCCATGGGCTCCGCTCGGAAATCTCAACTCACGAGGCGGTCCAGCAATGCGAGGATATACTTCCAGACGTAACGTTGTTGCACCTTGAAGTCAACTTTGCGCGTTTGTGATCTAGTCCTGATGATTCTGGTGCATCTTCCCAGACAGTTTGAATTCTACAATGGCGCGGATTCTCTGCTCGGGGTCAGTCATAGCCGAGACTTGCGCTTTGAGATCGGTCGGTATCTCGGATGGTCGAGCTGGACGTGCCGGTTCTACCTCTCCACGGAGTATTGGCTTTACCTTTTCGAAAACAGTTTCCAGGGTGCGTTCGGCTTCCATCTTTCGGCGTGTCGTTTCAGCCATCACGAGCAGATCTGGGTCCCGGATTGGAAGCATGTGCGATGCTTTCCCCTTCGTTCTTTGGCCCGCAGTCAACCGAATCTTTTTCCAGAGTGAAACAGCAGCACGCATATCTTGTCACATGCATCCGAGTTGTCGAACCCGAGATTCTTCATCGTGGACCGCCTCTGATCACATAAGCCTTGAGCAGACTACAGAGATGGGAAAGATGCGTCGGCATGCGGGCGTTTCAGCCACGATCCCTAAGATTCCGATCTGTTGTGAGAGTCGCGACTACGTGGTCGAAACGTCTAGAAAGACATAATTATGTCAGATCCGTATCCGCTTAAAACTCTAGCAGAACTTGAAATCTAGAAGGGACCTCATTGAAGCGCGTCATCGCCTCATTTACACTTCTCTTGGGGCTCACCTTCGTCACTTTGACCTTGTATCTCGGAAACACACAAGCTCTTGCAAGATTGCTTGAGTCGTATACTGTATTGTTTCCTTAGCAACAGTTGGGAGCGACATGGCTGACAAAGACAAGAAACGATTCAAGTTAATGTACGGCATACCGCGTTTCATCGTGCAACTCTTGTCTATCTTATTCTTGAACGGTTTGTTGCTGGCTGAAGTCTACCCTAACCTAAGGCTTCAGCGATACACTATCCCTCTTCCAATACTGTTGAGTGTAGATGCGCCAACGAATCTTGCCTACGGCAGCTTGGACGTGATCCAAGTAGCCCTTGCAAGCCCAATTATGCCGTGGCTTGCACTTGCCTTCGTGTTCATAATTGGTGCACTCCTGGGCAGAGCATTATGCGGTTGGGTCTGCCCGATGGGATTCATCCAAGACATGGTGACAACGGCGAAAGGAACGCTTAGCCAAGTCAACGTCCGCACTCATGAGAGCGGAAAACGCCTCAAGTATTTCATTGTGGCAATCGCTCTCTTGATCAGCATATCGCTGGCAATCTCTCTCTGGTTGGGGTTCGGTGACGAATACAAGACGTCCCTGGGAGTCTTTGCAAACGGGCTTCTAATACCCTTGGCGCCCGAAGGCACCCTATTCTCAACGATTCCCCGAGCCCTCCTCTACCTCAAGGTGAATGTAGCCCCAACATTCTTCGAGGTGCTCTCTGCCAATCAGTTCTTAGAGTGGATCCGCTCAATTCCGGTCTTGATCTACGCAGAACTGATTATTCTGCTAGCATTCTTCTATGGCGCGTACAGGGTCCCACGATTCTGGTGCAGGTACCTGTGTCCTGTGGGCGCCAAGATGGCTCCATTTCAGAAGTACAGCTTCTTGGGCATGAAGAGGGATCCCGTGAAATGCAGCAAATGTCCTCACTGTGAAGCAGCTTGCCCAATGCAGATCAGAATCCTGTCATTACCCTGGGAGAAATTCAATGACCCAGAGTGCATACTGTGCGGGGAATGCGCAGATGCATGCCCCCACAACTCGTTAGGCTACAAGTTCCCCTGACTAGACATGGCGGTTAGGACCCGACCGGGTCAAGCATAGGTTTGAGCCTTAATAGCCGAGTTGTCATATCGCCTCTCGAACCAGTTTGAGAACGAAGCAGCATGTCTCTCTGAGAGATTACTACTCACGACAGGAAGTCATGCGGGAGCTGGGCCACGAAGGGCAAGAGAAGCTGAGGCACGCAACAGTAGCGATAATAGGGTTAGGAGGCCTAGGCGCAGTTGCTGCAGCATACCTCACAATGGCCGGAGTCGGCAGGATACGAGTGGTCGACCAAGACACTGTCGAGACTCACAACCTCCAAAGACAGATCCTGTATGGCGTAGAGGACGTGAGAACCCCAAAGGTCGAGGCGGCAGTCCGAAGACTCAAGAGTCTCAACCCTCAAGTTCGTCTTGAGCCGGTTGCCGAAAATGTGCGTGAAGCAAACGTCGACGAAATAGTCGCTGACTGCGACTGTATTGTAGACGGCCTTGACAACATGGCAACTCGATACGTAATCAATCGCGCGGCCGTGAAACACTCGATCCCGTACGTTTTCGCGGGTGCAATCGGGATGGAGGGAAACATATCCGTATTCAGGTCGCCAAAGACGCCATGTTTGGAATGCATAATGCCAGGCCTCGACGACAAATACTTGCCCACCTGTGAGACGCGAGGTGTGCTAGGCACAACAACCGGAAGCATCGGTGCACTCGAAGCTACCGAAGCGATCAAATTGCTCGCTGGAATTCAACCCTCACTTGAAGGAAAGCTACTCATTTGCGATTTTCGAGAGATGGACTTTAGAACGGTAGATATTCAGATCAGAAGCGACTGCAAAGTGTGCCAAGTAGCCCAGCCAATTCAACAACCTGCTGAAGAGAGACTCACGTGGCTCTGCGGCAAAGAAACCGTGAATATCAATCCATCGAGGCAACTCAGGATAGACCTCAGGTCCGTTCCAAAGCGCCTCGGCAAGGGAACTCGCATCCACCTAAGGACTCCAATGGCCTTGGTCTTTCAATACGCAGGTCGCGAGATCACTCTTTTCGCTCACGGGAGGATGCTGATAAAAGGAGTCAGTTCCGAACAAGAAGCGATCGAAGTATATCGAAAAATCATGGACAAGGTTGGCAAAAGACCAGGTCGTTACGCTTGACAACAACAGAAATGGTGAGCCGAAGTTCGCCGCAGGGCGCTGACCGAGGGAGAGCAGTATGTCTGATCTCCGGAGGCATCGATTCCCCTGTCGCTCTATGGCTTATCATAAAGGCCGGTATGGCTGCAATCAGCGTTTTCTTTGACAGCTACCCGCTTGCTGACCGAAGAGGAAAAGAGATCGCTATTGAAAGCATTAGAAAGGTCAGGGCCTACTCGCGTTCTCCACCAATCAGAACCTACATCATTGGACACTCTCCAGACCTTACGGAAATAGTCAGCTCCTGCCAACGGAACCTCGCGTGCGTGATATCAAGAAGAATGATGTTTAGAGTCGCAAGCGAGATCGCACGCAGAGAAATGGCAGACTGCATAGTTACAGGAGATGTCGTGGGACAAAAGGCCAGCCAAACGCTGCACAATCTATTCGTGACGGATTCGACATCAGAGGGGCTTCCCGTCATCAGACCCCTTGTCGGGATGAACAAAGACGAGATTGAACGCGTCGCCAAGACCATCGGAACATTCGAGCTCTCAATAAGCCCTGGCGTAGCAGCCTGCGGAATCCCAACGCGTAAACCAAGGACGCATTCTCGAACTGACGAGATTGCAGAGTCTGAGACGCATCTGGATGTGAACCACATGGTTAGACGCGCATTGGAGAATGCGGAGATACTAGAAGCCTAGGTCAATGTTCCCCTGCCGTCAGCTCAGGCAATAGAGTCTCTGCGATGCTTCGAGCGGCCTGTTCATCCGTGACATTCCTGATGATCATGCGACCATCATCAACAATCGTGATCTCGATCGCATCCTCTCGCTTAACAACCATCAGCTGACGAGTCCAAAGAGTGATCTCGCAATTTCCCGCCAACTGGAGAACGCGCCTGACCCTTGCCAGATCCACCTTGATTCTCCTTCTTGGAACGGCTTCGTAGGCTGCCTTATCTGAGCATAGCCTAATCATGAACGCCTGTCCACGTTCCATCGGGAGGTCTTCCTAACCATGTGCCTGACAGTGATCAAACAAAAAGATGCTGCCACCCCAAATGAAGCCGGTTGCGTCAATACTGATACTCTGTTCAATAGACTTATACGGCAAGAATTGAAGTTTCGACTGCCGGGGAAAATGCCGGGGTTGGTCACAACTGATGTGACCACCGAAGGCCGAACGGTTCAGGCGGTGGCCTGCAGAGCCGCAGAATGTGGGTTCGACTCCCACCCCCGGCTCCAAAGTGTGCTTTCGAATCGTTCTGGACGATTGATGTGAGAAAACGCAGGAAAAACACGTAAATCCTCGACCATTCGAACCCACACGTGGCTGAGAGAGAATTGACAGCGCGAAGCCCTCCAGCGATTCAAACGATCGACGTTACGAAAGTCTATCGTGTAGGGCACATGGACTATCCGGCTCTCAGGGGCGTGAATCTTAAGATAGGAAAGCGTGAACTCGTGTCGATCGTTGGGCCTTCAGGTAGTGGGAAATCGACGCTCCTTAACCTGATTGGTGCGCTTGACCCGCCTACATCAGGGCGTGTCATCATCGATGGCGTTGACTTGAAGAGGCTGAATGAAGATGGGCTTGCTATCCTTCGAAACCAGAAGATTGGTTTCGTCTACCAGACCTTCAACCTAATTCAGAGACTCACTTCAATTGAGAATGTGGAGATGCCACTGATAGCAAGGGGCGTATCAGACAAGATTCGCAGGAGCAGGTCCTTGAAGATGTTAAGCGCAGTTGGGCTGGCAAAGAAAGCGAACAAGCGCCCAACAGAACTTAGCGGCGGAGAGCAGCAACGCGTCGCGATCGCGAGGGCGCTGGTCACTCAGCCTGCTCTCGTTCTTGGCGACGAACCGACTGGAAACGTGGACTCGAAGACCACTAACGAGGTTCTCAGCTACATTGTCCAAGTCAACAAGACCCTCGGCACTACATTCGTTCTAGTGACCCACAATCCAGATGTTGCTAACATGACGCATCGCGTGATCACAATCAAAGATGGGCTGATTGAGAAAGAGCAGTATCTTCAGCGGATGGATTCCTACACAGGAGCGTGACGCCAATACTCACATTTGGAGTATTTGCACATGAGTTCAAGGCAAGGACAGGGCAAGCAATGATGACTCGGTTAAGCGTAGCAAGGCAGCCGACATGTTTGCCATTCTCACTTGGAAGAATGATGTTCGATTTGATCAGGATAGAAAGCGCTTTGTGCAGGATTTCTCGGAAGGGAAGTGACTCCTATTGAGACTCGCAGATACATTCAGGCTAGCTTTCAAGGCTCTGATGGACAGAAAGGTCCGCAGCGTCTTGACTATGCTCGGAATTGCGGTGGGATCAGCCATTATCCTAGCATTAGTCGCGAGTTCAAGCGGGCTCAGTGCAGGTATTACGAGCCAAATCCAGAAAACGGGTGCGAACGTTCTGACGATTCAGCCAGCACGCGGACAATTCGCTTCTGGTTCGCAGAGTTCGAGTTCCTTCCAACTTACAGACAGTGACGTAAGCTACCTACGGACAATCAGCGGGGTCATTGCGGCTTATCCGTACTACCAGTATGGAGCAACGATGAACGTCGGTGGGTCCTCTCTCCAGACGACTCTTGTTGGGTTAGATCTGAACGCCTTGTTCGTGCTATACAACGGATTGACAATTGCAGCCGGTTCCTTACCGGACGTTGGCGCCACGACCTCTGCGGTCGTGGGGTGGGGGATTGCATACCCGACCTCGGGTACCCCCCTGCAAATCACGCAGATGGTTTCAATGACAGTTTCAGGCATCAGGGGAGCTAGGGGAGGAGGAACTGCCTACACGGTTCTTGCTAGCGCGATCTTGAGCCAATACGGTTCGGCGTTGTTCTCGAACGTAGACGACACAGTCTTCATACCCATACAGGCTGTCCAATTTCTAGCGAAAACCCCGGTCTACACGGGCATCTACGTAATAACCGCGACGCCCGACGATGTCGCTAACGTCCAATCAGCAATCGAAACCTACTACTCATCAAACGTGCGGGTTGTGAGCCCCGGGCAAATCCTGTCGAGCATTACGAGTATCACCAGCCAATTGAGCTTGTTCTTGGGGAGTATTGGTGCTGTCTCGCTATTCGTCGCTGCTGTGGGCATAATCAACACCATGTTCGTATCCGTGATGGAGCGAACGCGAGAAATCGGCGTAATGAAGGCATTGGGCTTCAGGCCCAAGCAGATAATGAGCATCTTCCTAGCTGAAGCTGCCCTGACGGGGATGCTCGGCGGTGTTTTCGGATTGGTGCTTGGTTTCATGCTTGCCTACCTCATGGGTGGAATGTTCGCGGGCTTTGGCATTGGCGGTGGACGAGGATTCACCGGTTTCGGTGGTGGAGGTGGGGGCGGTAGCGCCGCCGCGACTATGACTATTCACCCTGTATTCTCAAGCGGGCTCATTCTCTTCTCTTTGGTATTCCCTGTCGTACTGGCAACGCTGGCTGGACTCTATCCTGCGTGGCGGGCATCAAGGATGAACGCGGTTGTAGCACTGAAGTACGAGTAGGTCGGCCAGACCGATGTTGCAAGACTCCAGAAACCGAAGAACAATCCATAGAGAAATCGTAGGATCTCAAGAACCATTCCAGTGACGCCACTTTCCTGCTGTCGCTGTTGCGGTGGTTGCACGACGGGTTTTCTTATTTGGATTCGTGATGTTTGTTGGACGCTGTATGGTGAGGCTGGGTTGTTTGTGTCGATTGCGGTTACCTTGATTGTGATTGAGTAGTTTCCTTCGGTTAGGGTTTTCTTGAAGTTGATTAGGAGGCTGAATGGTCTAGGTATGTTAGGATCAATTTCACCCAAGAATAGGCTTGAGACGCTGGTTGACGCTAACGCGTCTGACTTGACTGTCACGTTCGCGTTGTAGGCGGCTAGGTTTCCGCTGTTGAGGAGGTTGCCGGAGATTGTTGCGTTACCGCCAGGCACGGCAGCGGTCACCGTCACCTGTACACCGTAGAGTACTAGGCTGATCCAGCCGCGAACTGCGAAGCTAACCTGATGAGTCTCCGTAGTGTAGGATATGTCACCAAGCTCTCGATAATTCACAGTAATTGTGCCCTGATACGAGCTGCCGATCGCTGAAATAGGCGCATAGACTTGAAGGCTAATGGTGACAGACTGCTTCAACGCGATCGTACCGTAGTGCCAATGGTTATCTCCGAACATTTGTAGCGGAGTAGGCAACGATACGGCGACGTCCACATCGTAAATCGCTGAGGACGGATACACGTTCCCCGAAAAGTAGCTGTCCGTAACCGTTATCGTGACATTATTGTTGAAACCTGCAGTCAACGTCTGACCAGTAACGGTTACGGTCAATTGTGTAGCGCTCTGACCGACAACAACGCCGATCGGCGCAAGAAGCAACAACAATACGAATGCGAAAATCGCTCGTTCTTTCAACACAACGAGAGCATTCACGTTCACATCATCTCCGGATCGGGGTTGTGGACACTCGGAAGCACCAAGACTATTTTTCCCTGATGACGGCCTCTTAGCATCCTTATATAAATGCGTTCGAAGCTCAGGTAAAAGTTAGGCGAGCTCTATGGCACAGGTATCAATCATAATCCCAGTAATCGTTGCCGGCCTCGCAGTGGGATCGGCAATCAGATCTAAGAGCCCGAGGATTTCCAAGAAGAGGTTGGCATCCGCAAGCTTAGTGGCAGGAATTCTGAACGGTGCATATGCCTACCTCCAAGACATGTTCTTTCCTTCCCAAACCTTTCCACGTGGAACCAACACTGCTTTCACTGCTTTCACACGTGCAACAAGTTCACTTCCGTTGACATCCAGCGAGATCTTAGTCATCAATTCGTTACTGAGCGGTTTTCTCATAGTCTTGGCAGTCTTGGGAATTGCTATGGTGTATGCTCGACGGAGAAAAGGAGAAGAAGTCGAAGATATGTCGGAACTGCCCATAGAGGAAGAATCGACGCCTACAACAACCTAGCTCGGCGACACGTCGGTCTTGGATTGTTCAAGACCTTCCGGCGGATTGAAGATGAATTGTTCTAAGCGACTATTGCTCATCATACTGTTGCTGGTCATTGCAGACCGGCTGCGTCCCTGGAGATGCCTTAGCAAATCCGGGAGGTCAGGCTAAGGTGCAGATGTCTCCTGGAATGTATGCTCATGATTTGGGCACGTCTGACAGCGTGGTGAAGCTGGATTATCCGAAGGGTGCTATACTGCAGAATTCGACAGGCGACATCTCTCTAAACGTCACGTTAAGCGAGGTTGTGTCTTCGATTGTGGTTTATGTGCCGCCTGAGTTTGGTTTTCAGCAATCGGGCACCGTGAGTGTTTGGACCAGCATAACGAATGACTACAACCGCATATCTCTAGGCAGACAGGGATCGAGGGATGCTATCGCGCCTGGCTGGTGGAGGATAGTTGTCGAGAACGGTACTATTCCGATCGGTAGCTACTTCATAAGATTGTTCAACGTTGAAGCTCCTACCGTGTGTGGTAGGTATTTCGTTAAGGTCTTCACGGATGGGCAGTCGATAGGTGCGGAGAATTTTCCGACTGTTGTGGTGAAATGTGATTTGGATCCAGCGTACATTTCTGGTCGCGTGATGAATGGGACGCAAGGAATGTACGCTGAGCCTGTTGATGTGTCGGGTAGGGTTATTGCGGAAGGTACGACTAGGCAAGGTAGAACCGTCACGGCGCAGGCTTACTTCAATCGCTTCCGCGAATGGTGCCTACACTATCTATGGCCTCGCGGCGGGAACGTACACGTTGAATGCTTCAGCGGATGGCTTCACTCCATTAGAGATGAGTGAGAGGGTTACTGTTTCTACTGGTCAATCGTTGGAAGGCGTCGACATCTATTTGCATCCAAGCGCAACAATAACTGGCCTCATCACTTCGAAATGTGTTAGCGGGCCAGTTCCTTGGGGTAGCGTGTCTAATTCGTCGCTGATCACGATAGAATTGTCGGATTATTCTGGCGGTCTTGTAGTTTCTGTGACTGGTAGAACCGATCCGCTGCTTTCGTATTATCATTTCATGTTGAATGGGTCGGTGGAGTTGGATGGTCATGTTCCGCAGGATTATGCGGATTACGTTTCTGGTTTCGCGCTTGGCGATTATTATCTGAATGCTCGTGTGAATGGGTATTATCAGAATGATGTGGTTCGTGTTCACGTGTTTGATTATTCGCGTGAGATCGTGGTTAATATGGATCTTTGGGGGAGCGGCTCGTTCCTTGTTACGGTGCATTTCCGTGAGTCTGAGGGCGGCGACTTGTGCCGGGGTGTCAAGCTTGAGGACTGTGGTGTCCCGCAAGACGGGGTATTGAGGGTTAGTGTGTATGCTGCTGATGGATCGCTTGGGGGTTCGTATGGTACTCTTGTGAGTGCGGGTGAGCATCAACGGGAGTGTGCTGGTTGGGGTTTCTGGTTCAAGAGGAGTTTACGGACCGCCTACTGGAGTGTATGTGATTCAGGCTTCTTTTCCTGGGTACGTGCAGACAACGCTTGTTCAGGCAGCGATTGGGGGAGGCTGCACGGTGGTTAGTCTCAGTTACGATTTGGTTAGGGCGGGCAGTCTACTCATTGCTTTGCGATCGGTGAATTGGCAGACTCCGCCATTAGAAGTCGCTTGGTTGTATCCTAATGCGCCTATCAGGTTCGAGTTGATAGGCTCAGCTGGAGTACTCTATACTGCAAACGGAAGGCAGAATGGTACGGGCACTGTAACGTATTACAAGAATGGTACGCGCACTGTAAATTTCGTCAATGTGACAGGTCTACTTCCTGACCGGTATCTCTTGAGGGCTTACACGGTGGGCTATCTTCAGGCCAGGGAGTATACGGTTGTGGTGTCGCTTGGAAGCGCGAGCGACATGATGATGGACTTGCTGACCTGGCACCCGTATCAATCTGATATTGACGTTTAGGACGGAGGGTCTGATCGCGCCTATCGATACGACACCCTACACGTGGATGCAGCCACCAGGGCCACCAGTACGAATCGAGCTTTACGATACTCACGGGATTCTCGTAGCTGCGAATGCGACACGGATCCCTGCCAACTCGACGGTTTGGACGGCCGGCTTCCGAAACTACGCGGGAAATCCTGCCTTGAGGTGGGTGAACTTCTATGATACCACGGACCGTCAATTGCAGAAGGACTACGGCCTACCTCCTGGATCATATCGGGTTGTGGTATGGGTGCCTGGTTACTCGCAGCTTGACACATTAACCGTCACAACAACCCCTGAAAGCATAGTGACTGTCCCAGTAAGCTTTGAGAAGCTAAGCCGTGTCTTCGGAACCGTCTCCGGATTCAACATGTACGGAGACTTGATTCCGATTTCATGGGCCACAGTGACAGCCTATGGTCCCGTGGAAGCTTATACAAGCTCTCTGGACGGCTTCTATCAGATGTGGCTACCGACCGGGAAGTACATGATCGCAGCAGCATCCCCAGGATACACAACTCAAGGAGCTGAAGTGCAATTGTCCCTCGGCTCGGTGACGCCTATGGATATCAATCTGAAGTATCCTAGTGAACCTCTCCCTGAGCTTCAAGGAGGCGGGCTCATCCTAGCCATTTCCCTGATTATGGTCTATGCACTGCAAAGAAGACGGTCTTGTGCTGACCAAGAATGATGAATTGTTTGACCAAGCTCCAACGCTAGTACCGCTTCATGCTTGCGCACTAAGTCACATAATCGAAGGAACCGTTCAGGCATCTCATAGTGAAAGCCTTAAGTCAACCATGACATGCCTGATCGAACGCGTCCGATATTGTTTCTCAAGCGATCTCCTATCGGTTGGCAGAACTGGTGCACCCTTGCCTTAGTGGTCCTGATGCTGACAGCAAATTTTGTGCTCTACGTGCAGTTTGTACATGCAGCTGCGGCTGAGGAACAGGTCTCTCAATCGGGACTAGTCAAGATGAGTTTCCACATGTATCGCTCAGTCTATGCGAGCTCAAACTCGTCGATATTGATCTACGATGGCGCTGATGAAAATCCCCCCACGTATGCAACTGCGCGAACTGCTGCTGTATCCTGCAATATCCACCAGAGTACACGGTTGTGGTTTGCATTGATCGACGCTTGGGTTGGTGGCGTTTCATGGATCACTCAGCCGCTCGCCGCGGACATGACGATCCAAGGAAATGCAACCATGACAGTTTGGATGAGCTCGCTCGATCCTGTGCCAATCGCGTCTGGGTACGCATTCGGTCTGACTGAAACCGATGCCACAGGCAACCCAATTGGTGATCAATTCTACCAGTACAAGTACGATATTGGCAGTATACTGAGTCAATCACCGACGAAGTACACTCTGACTTTCGCGGTCAATCGAACAATCTCAAAAGGCCATATTCTGGCGTTTTTTGTGATTGTAGGCTCAACCACCGAGGGATGGCGCTACCAAGCATACTTCGACAGCCCGAATATGGATTCAAACGTTCAATTCACTACCGTGAGTATCCCTATCCCGGAGTTCTCAAAAGTAGGAACGGTCGCTTGCATGACGCTCGTAGTGCTCTTCGTTTTCTTCCTTCGAAAACCGAGATGAACTCACTGCACGAAGAATGCGTTTGCGAAAAGGTACCGCGTATCTTGTACACTTGGCGGGCGGGGCAGGATTCGAACCCGCGACTCCAGGCTCCGGAGGCCTGTGCCCTATCCTGGCTAGGCATCGGGAGAAACTGCCCTTTCTATACCCGCCCAAGCCCGCCCGACATTTCAGCCAACAGGGAGCAAGAACACATTCTTTCTCTCGCCTGCAGCTGCAGGCAGATAGTTCCATGAAAGATACTTAAGCTGCGTCATTACGCAATCAGGTAGGTCCACATTTCCAGCGTTCCCCCAAATCTATTCAGTAAGTTGTGCCCGTACGATGCCTGCGTATATCATGATAGCTTGGCGGAGTTCAAGATGCCACCAACTCTCACAAGGTTCCGAGAACAATGCACGCAAGCCCTAGCGTCGTCTATTCAAGAGCTCTATCATCTGGACTTGCCTGACGCAATGCTCGAGGAACCCCCATCACTAGAATTCGGCCAGTTGGCATCATCAGTCCCGTTTGAACTTGGGAAGAAATTTGAAACTCCCCCGATGGAGATAGCGAAGAAGATCGCAGATCGCATAGACGTGTCTACGTTTGATCTTATAGATCGAGTTGAACCCGCTGGATCAGGGTACGTGAACTTCCATCTGGACTTCACTAAGGCTGGCCAGGAGATTCTTACGGATTCGATATCCGCAGGAGGACACTATGGACTGACTACTACGCCGGAACCCAAGAGGATAGTGGTTGAGCATACGAGTGCGAACCCGAGTGGACCGTTGCATTTGGGTCATGCAAGAAACACAATCTTGGGTGATGCACTAGCCAGGATTTTGAGCGCCAGAGGTAACAAAGTTCAGACAAGGTTCTACATTGACGACGTAGGGAAGCAAGTGGCAATGCTCGCCTACGGTTACTCCCTTCTAGGTGAACCAACGCCCATTGGCAAACCCGACCAGTGGCTGGGCCTCCTTTATGCCTGCGTGAACTGTGCAGTTCAGATTGAAACCCTGAAAACTGAGATCTCACGGCTCCGTGAAACCTCAGACCCTACACAGAAGATCCCGGAGCTTTCCGGCGAACTGGAGGACTGGACATCCGTCGCGGGGGAGCTTGAGTCAATCGATTCAACGCTCTTCCACAGGACCGTCGAATCCGTCCGGTCAAGAACGGCCCCGATGCGTGAGGTTGAGCAGATCGTCATTCGGTACGAGAAAGACGACGATAAGACACGAGACATCGTGAGAAAAGTTGTCGAATTATCTCTTAAAGGCATTCGTGCCACTCTTGAACAAATGGAAGTGCGGTTTGATAAGTGGGATTGGGAAAGCGAACTGGTGTGGAGTGGCGAAGTCCGAGATTCGATGAAGCAGTTGTCCTCAAGTCCATTTGCAATCACAGATGGAACATCGCTCGCGCTAGACGTCGACAAGATAGCGAAAGCACACGGACTAGACAAGGCTCTTGGATTTGCTGAGAACTACGAAGTGCCCCAGCTGACGCTTGTGAGAAGCGATGGGTCAACGCTCTACGTCACGCGCGATATCGCCTATTCAATCAAGAAGTTTCGTGACGCAGACGTAGTTGTGAATGTAATAGGATCTGAGCAGAAACTGGCTCAGATGCAGCTGAAGCTTGCACTCTACGCGCTCGGCCAGAAGCAGATTGCGGAGAATCTGGTTCACTACGCGTACGGTATTGTCGAGTTGCCGGGTGTCAAGATGTCCAAACGTAGAGCAAGATACATCAGTGTTGATGAAATCATCAGTCAAGCAGTATCGCGTGCAGAAGAGAAGATCTCGTCCCGAGAGGAGACTCTCTCCGACAAGGATCGGCGAGAGATCAGCAGGACAGTAGGGTTGGCGGCGATAAAATATGCGATGCTCTCGACATCCAGTACGAAGACTATTACCTTCACTTGGGATCGCGTGTTAAGTCTGGAAAGGAACAGCGCTCCTTTCATCAACTACGCCTACACGAGAGCAGGCGGAATTCTATCCAAAGCCGGCGATGTCCAAGAGGCCCCCGAATACAGCGCTCTGACTGACCCGCTTGAACATCTCCTGATTCTGCAGATAGGGAAGTTCCCGATGATCTTCGCGGAGTCCGCAGATAGACTAAGGCCTGAACAGATCGCGAGCTATGCCAATGTGCTTGCTGAGAAGTTTCATGAATATTACGAAAAAGTGAACGTGCTTCGCGCAGACACACCAGAGCTGAAAGCCTCGAGGCTTATGCTTATTCGCGCACTCAGAGTTGTCTTGGCCAACTCGATGGCAGTCTTGGGTATCCGCCTCTCGGAAAGGATGTAGTGACCTGAATGGTCTTCGTCAGGTTGGAACCCGCAAGGGAAACGCCTAGGAGAACCCAAATCGGAAAGGAATGATGACTGTTTGTCTAGCCTGAGAAGACTTTTCGCGGTTGATTTTCACCCGAGGAAAAACTTGTACGATCATGCCTTCATGTATCTTTTCATTGTTAGTGCTTTCCTTAGACTTATTTGGCTGGACAAACCCACAGGGATGTTGATTTTTGACGAAACGTACTACGTAAATGTGGCGAGGATTATTCTCCGGTTGCCTCAGCAACCGAACGTTTTTGCAAACGCCGTACCTGGGATTGATTCAGTGAACCAGGAGCATCCGCTCCTAGCGAAGCTCCTAATTGCTCTTTCAATGAGCATCATAGGAGACAATGGGTGGGGATGGCGACTTCCAAGCGTAGTATTTGGTCTTCTCTCAATTTTCGTGCTATACCTCCTTCTCAAGAAGGTCTCAGGAAACCCAATGACCGCTCTATTGGGCACATTTCTGTTCAGTTTCGACACTCTCGTCTTTGTTCATAGTAGGATCGCGACCTTGGACATATTCGTCTTAGGGTTCATGCTGCTCGGGTTCTATTGGTACTTCTCAGGTAGAATGAAGCTCAGCGCATTCGGGATGGCGTTGGCTACACTCTGCAAGATATCAGGAATATATGGAGCCGTGACTCTGGGCGTTTTCCACCTGGGGAAAGCACTTCTCTCGAGAAGCAGGAAAGTCGACTGGCAGAGTCTCGCAGCAGTCTTCGAAAAATATGCCATCGTGTATGTGGGATCGCTCATTGCGCTGATGGCCTTGCTTGACTTCTTTTGGGCAGGTTACAAGAACCCGTTTGAGCATCTATCACATATCTACAGCTACACTTTTGCGCTCCGAGCTCCCGACGTGCGTAGCCCGACTGATATCTGGAGCTACCCTTGGGATTGGCTCCTGAATGAAGTGAAAATCCACTATGCGACCGTGAATGTTACTGTGTATTCGGATGGTAATGTTGCCCGGACATATCCGAGCGTGGATTTCGTCGGAGCAATGAACCCAACGATAGTCTTTCTCACTATTCCGGCCATGTTGTACAACCTATATCGCTACTATGAGACAAGAAACGAATTTTCGTTGTTCATGCTCGCATGGTTCACAATAACATACCTTACTTTCATACCGGCCGCATTGATCGCGCATAGGATCATGTACATATTCTATTTCCTCAACACTGTCCCAGCAGTTGCTGCATCGGTCGCGGGCATGATTGTTGACCAGGCACCGCCAAGAATTATTGTGCTATTCTACATCGCTGCCGTGATTGGAGGCTTCTACGTGCTCTTTCCATTCAAGGTACTTCCCTGACACTCGCTCGGGGTCAACATGATCGTCAGGTGCAGTCTTTGGAGCGGAGAATAAGTCCCGACTAGACCTTAGCCGGCTACTTCTTGCTCATAACTCCGATCTTGGGTGTCGACCAGGGTAGAGCTTGCGTGGACGATTCTCTGGAGGAGTGTTACTATGGAAAGCACGGCTATCAAAAGTGCCCCTATGTTCAGTTGATTCAGAAACGCCGAGGCTGCTAGGATGAGAAGTCGTTCTGGCCGCTCTGCGATGCCGACGCCCTTCATTTCGGAACCTAGTTGCTCGGCACGTGCGCGGGAGTAGCTTACCATTAGCGAACCTGACAGAGCGATAAAACCAATTGACCAATCAACTAGGCTTGAATATATCGCAGTCCAATAGATAGCAATCTCAGAGACGCGGTCAAGCACGGAATCAAAGAACGCGCCAAAATGGGATTCCTCACCGTAGATCCTAGCCATCAATCCGTCTGTGGCATCAAAAAGTCCGGACAACAAAAGGAAGATTGCTGCTAGGATTCCTCGGAGAATGTGGTCAGTCACTATCACGAATGAAGAGGCGGCCAATAGGCTACAACAGAAAGACAAGCCAGTGATGTGGTTGGGCTTCAAACCCAGTTCGTGAAGAGCCTGTGCAAACCAACGAAAGACAGGTTCCACTAACTTAGAAGCCTTGCCTAACAAGAGCGCTCACATGCAGCGGAGGTTCGTAGCGCTCCTAGGTTCTGGCGTTTTGCACTTGCGCTCTTGAAGTGCAACGTGACCCATCTGATGTCCAAACGTTGAGGGGCAGACGCGTCTGGCCACGAAGACACTCAGTATGTGGAGCGTCTCTCGTCACGTGATCTGACCTTGGAGACTCCGAAATGGACAGCGCATGAGATGCAATAGTACTTGAAGACTCTCTGTCGAGCAATGTAGGCCCCGTGAGAACGTAGTTCTCGTGCTAGGGACGGCTCCACCAAGGAGACGAAGCTGGTCACTCGCTTTGCCTTGTCGCGCGGCACTTGCATGCCACAGTTGGTGCATTGGACCAGTGTGCTGCTGCCTCTTGAGCCGCCCTTCCGTCCTCCGGATTTCCTTTTCTTGCCCATTCGTATTCACAGCTGCGACCTAGATCTAGGTAAGTTCGCTTAAACGTTGTGCCCGCGAGAAGGCGGGCGTCCTAATGGCTGCTTAGTATGCCCGAGCGAAGTAGACGACCTTCTTGGCAGGCTTTCCACAACAGACACATCCAGAGAAGACTTGCTCGTCTTGTATAGGAACGACACGAATTGTGGCGCCTGTTTCGTCCTTTATCTTGTCTTCGCATGCGGTCTCCGTGCACCAACAGCCCCTAGCGAATCCGCCCTTGGTCTCGATGACCTGTTTCAGGTCCTCGTAGGTACGTACGTCATAGATGGCCTCCTTGAGCAAATGGCTTGCCTTCTCGAACAGGGATAATTGAATCGCATCAAGCAACCTTTTTGTCTCATTGATCACGTCTGCCTCAGGAATGACTGACCGTTCTGATGTGTCCCTCCGAACCATAGTGACCTGTTGACGGCTGATATCTCGAGGACCAATCTCAATCCTCAGGGGGACCCCTTTCAACTCCCACTCATGGAATTTCCAACCAGGCGTGTACTGCGTACGGTCGTCAAAGGTGAGGTTGATTCCAGCTTCCTGCAGCTTTACTGCCACCAATTTGGCTTGACTCGTAACGTCCACTCCTTCAGCACCCTTGTAGGGAATTGGTACGACGACTACTTGCACCGGTGCAATGCGTGGCGGGATGATCAATCCACGATCGTCTCCGTGAAGCATAACAGCTGCACCGATCAGTCGCCATGAGACCCCCCACGAAGTGTTCCACGCATAATGCGACTGCTCGTCTTTCCCAAGGTACTTGATCTCGAAAGCTTTGGAGAAGTTTTGTCCCAAATTGTGCGATGTGCCCATCTGAAGAGCTTTCCCGTCGGGCATCATAGATTCGAGGGTCGTCGTGTAGAGAGCACCAACGAACTTCTCGCGGTCAGTCTTGTATCCTGTGAGCGCAGGGATCGCAAGCTGTTCTTCGATAAGTTGTCTGTACAGTTCAAGAATCGCCATGACCTCTTTGTCAGCATCCTGTCTGTCGGCGTGAACAGTGTGCCCCTCCTGCCACAGGAACTCGGAGGTCCGCATGAACGGTTTAGTCATTTTGATCTCGGCTCGAAGAACAGAGTTCCAGACATTGATCAAGAGCGGGAGATCTCTCCAGCTTCTGATCCACTTCGCGTATGAATCATAGATCACAGTTTCAGAAGTCGGCCTGACTGCTAGTCGTTCTCCGAGCTTGTCGTTCCCGGCTAAGGTTACCCAGAAAACCTCAGGTGTGAAGCCCGAGAAATGCTCAGCCTCCTTCTTGAGAAAGCTCTCTGGAATCAGCAACGGGAAGTAGGCGTTGCTATGGCCCATAGTCTTGAGGCGCTTGTCAAGAAATTCCTTGATCTTCTCCCATATCGAGTAACCATAGGGCATCAGAACCATGAATCCTTTGACGCTAGCGTAGTCAGCAAGTCCCGCTTTCGTGACGACCTGAGTGTACCACTCAGAGAGGTCGTCTTTCTTCGTAACAGTGATTCCAATCTCTTTGCTCAACTGCAGAACACCATATGTGATGGAACGTTTGAGTCAGAATGCAACTCGGGTTTACGGCCCTGGAACAGAGCCACCCGCGACAACCAGCGACTTCAAATCTGTTCCCTCAAACGCCTCACGGCAGCGTGTACGGTTGCGCACGTCTATTTAGTTTTCGCCGAGAATACGTTATCATTTCGCGCCTGAGTCGGCCGTTAATGTCGTCAATACCATACACTTGGCCTGCCTAATCACGCGCTCGCTGACACTGCGGTGAAACAGACCGCCAACGCCTTTCTTTGGCTCGCGCTTTGTCATAACTACAAAGACATAGTCATCAGCATTCGCTTCGCTGACAATTGCTTCTGCAACGTCACGAGCAATTACGATTTTCTTGCGAGTGGCGTAGTCTTGTTCCTTGAGCCATTCGGAAATCGGGGAAAGGATTTCGTCAGCAAGCGCAATCTCTTCTTTGTGTGACACTACCTCAATGGGTACGGTGCGACTGGGCATTTCGACAACGTGAAACAGAACAATCTCGGGATCCTTAAAGGCAGATAGAGCGTACAGCGCTCTCGTCATCAACTGCCTGTCTGCACGGTCTGCTATTGGGATGAGTATCTTGACCGGAGGCTTTTTCCGAGTATTTTGCCGCATCAGGATACAGCCTTGCCTTCTTTCTTGTGTGTGAAAAGAATCACCGATGAGACTGTGCTCCGTATACCTTCGATGGCGAGTACCCTGTCTTTGATGAATGTCCTGAATTCTGCGATGTCCTTGGTTTCGATTATGGCGACTAGGTCGCACTCTCCTGTGACTTCGTATAGGTCTTTGACCTCGGCGAGCGCCAGCAACTTCTTCGTGACCTTATCCAGCTCCTT
Organism: Candidatus Bathyarchaeota archaeon; assembly: GCA_963706285.1. Taxonomy (GTDB): domain Archaea; phylum Thermoproteota; class Bathyarchaeia; order 40CM-2-53-6; family 40CM-2-53-6; genus CAVPLU01. The sequence goes on along the minus strand of CAVPLU010000012.1, from coordinate 67,246 downwards.
TGACTGCACGAAAATGTTCAGTATCACAACGACGCCTGCTGCCATGCTAATCACCTCTCCTAACGATCATAAGCTTCCCCGAGTATTTTGAAGCTACTGCATACGCCGTGTCTTCTCTCTTTTCCAGATTGCCTTTTAACGTCTTTCTCTTGATGAGGACAACCACATCGTTGTCTTCTGACTCCATCTCTCTTTCCACAATAGACCGTGTCGATCCTATTTCGGCGTGTGACACGACTTCAAATCCTTCCGAACCAAGCTCCTTTGCAACAAATCGCAATTCCTTCTGTGAAATAGCCTGGCATATCTTGAGTTGGGAGTAGTCACGTATGTTTTCAGTGCTCAATCCAAAATCGCGCGGGTCAACGATGTTCAGAAGACGGATCCGAAAACGCTTGTCCAGTTCATACTTAAGAGCGTCGACGATTGCCCGCTCATCATCAGGAGTCCTAATGAGCACGGTTGCGTTCATCATGTAGGCCCCCGGGGCGATGGTCTTTCCCACCTCGTTTCCAAAGACGCTCATCTTGCGCGATCTCCTGAACGCGATAAAGCCGACCACTCCAATTGCAACCCAGATAGTCCCCACAATTCTGCCTTCGGCGTGAAATCCGACGACGAGTAACCACATCGCGCCAGTCGAGAGTGCTCCGATAACGCTGATCACCGGGACGAGGATTCTCCTACCAAAAGCTTCAATCTTGAGGGTGCCCGGGAGTCTCCACGCGCGATATGCATCAGGTTCTTTGTTTCTCAGAACGATAAGCGAGATGTTCACAATCACGTAAGAAAGCAGGGCCCCAAAGTTGTACAGGTCAGCAACGAAACGTAGTTCACCTAGGAGTGCCATCGTGGCGCCAATGAGACCAAAGACAGCGATTGTACGGACGGGCGTTCGGAACCGCCCATGGACCTTGTAGAACCATGTCGGCATGAGATTGAATCTTCCCATTGAGAATACCACACGAGAGGCACCTATGACGCCAGTGTTCGTGGACACGTAACAGATGGTGAATCCAGTGAAGGCAACAATGGGCCCGAGAAAGTGCCCGATGTATGGAATCCTAGAAGCTATTGCGGCCATGGGGTCCGTCTGTGAAGCTGCCAAGTCCTGCCACGGCATCAGGCTCATACTCAGTGTCGATAGTCCAACCGCGAAGAGCACCACAGAAACTATTGAGAGCTTGTTAGCTCGGGGAATCCAGCGTTGCGGTCTCTTGGTTTCTTCGGCAGCTTGAGCAATGGATTCGATACCGATGAATGAGGTCATAGCGAGCGTGATGCCGTAAATGAAATTCTGCGTTTGAGTCCCAAGGCTCGGCATAACATAGTCAATGTGAGCGAACGTAGAGGGCGCACCAAAGTCAACAACTTGGCTAAGAAAAAGTGCCATGCTGAAAGCCAACAAGATACCCGCGACAAGAATAACCGATTCAACGCCAATGTCAAGGGATACGAGCACCTCGTTGAAGGCGGAGGACTCCCTTATCCCTACAGAGTTGAGAAGAAGCAGCGCGATCACCATTGCGAACGCAACGAGACCGATGTTTGAAATCCTGATGTCGAGTCCCAGAATTGCCAGGATCCAATGTCCGTGAAGTGATGGGAAAAAGAAGCTCAAATACCCGGCACTTGCAAGGGAGAACAAGGCAATGTCAACAGTATAGTCGAGCATGACGGCCCAACCAGCAATGAACCCGATCAGGTCGTTGAAGGCTTTCATCGAGTAGACGTGAGCCCCGCCAGCGTATGGGTAAGCCGTCGCCAGTTCTGCATAAGCCAGGCCAGTGCAAACATACGTTATGGACGCGATGGCGAAGGCAATCGGTGAGGCGCCTGCAGCATAGAATGCAACTAGCCCTATCGCAACGTAGAGGTCCGCTCCAACGTCAGCATAGCCCATTGCAAAGGAGCCGTACCATCCGACCTCGCGTTTGAGTGCATGCTCCTCACCCTTACTCGACAATTTCTTCACTCTTCATTTGCTACTGGTCTGTGAAGATCTCAGGCTATGTGACACAGATCGCGACTTGAGATGAGGCTACCTTTAAGCGATATGTCAAAGTCGTGATATCAGCGCCACAACTTCAACTTGGATCCAGTTATCCTGCCGTTGGGGAAGAGGGCGCGTTTGGAATCGGCGAATCTGCAGGGGCGTCGTTTGCTGGTAACGGGGGCTGTAGGCTTGGACTTTGGTCATTCGCCCATAACACGAATCGTTACTTCACGTCTGGAACGTGGACCGTCCAATTCGAGCAGAAATATGTTCTGCCAGGTGCCGCGAACGAGCCGGCTCTTGCCAATCGGGAACGTGCATGATGCCCCAATCAACGCTGCAGCTATGTGGCCAGATGCGTTGTCATCGATCCGGTCATGAAGATACCCCGTACTTGCAGGAAAGAGTTCTTTGACCTTTTTCAGGATGTCATGCATTAGTCCGTTTTCATGCTCATTGCAGATTATGGCTGCGGTCGCATGTGAAGCATGCACCAAACACAGGCCTTCCGCAACTTGAGACTCCGACACGATCTCCTCGATTTCCTGTGTGATATCTATGAGTTGATATTTTTCCCTGGTTGATAGCGTGAGGGTTCTAGAGAAATTCTTCATCTGACCCCACAATGTGGGGCAGCGTGAATGAATAGGCTATATGGCTTTCGAAAAACGCGTAAAAAAGGGAACGCGAATCCAGGAGCGGTTTAAGCTCACTGGATTCTTGCTTCTTGCAGCGGAACAGGGGGCAGGTCTGGGAAGCGTTCGCGCATCTTCTGCTCTGCAACGACGTTTGCTTCGCTCAGAATCTTCTGCGAGTCTTCTCCGGAAACCGGTATGGCAAATGATTCCTCTGCGGTGTCGCCAACTTGTGACGCTAGGTCTTCGAGCGATTCGTTTACTGATGCAAGCTCCATGGATACTTCTGGAAGTATGCCTTGCAGCTGTGTCTTGATGGTCTTAACGACGGCAGCAACGGGTTTCATGGTCTGTGCGACTTCGCCGAATTGGAGAACTAGATCTAATCTTAGAGCCACTTGTTCCAACGCGAGTTGGCTGTGTAGGATGACCTTTGCAATCTTGCGGATTTCCGCGCATTCACTAGCATATATCGAAGCAAGTTCAGCGTTCTTCTGCTGTACCGCCGTTACACACTTGTTGTACAATGTGGTGTCACGCTGTTGCATCTTCTGAGCCGTTCTGTCCAGCCGTGAAAGCTGCATCTTCAGCTTCAAAAGCGCATCCATGATGCGTCTACGAATTGGCGTGGGATGAATTGCTTCCTTGAATTTGCCCATCATCGAATTCTTTTCATTAAACACTTTCTTTCCCTCCTTCCCATTGTTGTTCCAAAACGGGTTGCTGCTTGGAGAGGTCCCTTGACTCCTCGAATTCTCTTGCGAGGAGTTTCAGGAAGTTGCATAGGCCTCCCTCGTCGTACGTGCGTACTATCGAGCCAGTGTACTCGATCTTCACGTTCATGTTTCTCAGTTTCCACATCGTCTTGTCGACATCGGCTTTGTTCTTGCCAACCAAGAACAGGATGCTTTCAGGTTCGCCTAAGGAGCTCACGACTTGGATGGTCTGAGGCATCGAGGCGATCTTCTCAAGGACTTGTTCTCGCTCAGAATTGCCTGGCAAACTCGCAGCAACAAAGATCTGTTCTGAGAGCCCAAGCTTCTCCAGATCGAGCCTGGTTGTGTAGTCCTTGATTATGCCTAGTCGCTCCAGCTTGCTAACTCTGTAGGCAACTACGTTGGGATGAAGAGTGAGCTTCTTCCCAATGTCAACAAACGATGATTTTGCATTCTCCACTAGTTCTGCGAGAATCTTCAGATCGGTCGAGTCGGTTGACACTTGCATGGTCTCACAGCGCCTTGTATCTTTCGTACCATTTGTCGTAGAATCGGAGCGTATCCGATGATACGCTCGGACGTCGCCTGTGGAGAGTCTCACGAATGTCCTCCATGGAGATCGCTCTCGGTCGAGAGCGTTCGGTAATCTTCTGTGATTGGAAGAGTTCCCGGACGACTTTGATTTGTGCAGATTGCAGAATATCGCGTATGTCACTTGCAGAATAGCCATCCGTTATCCGGACTACCTCATCTGTGCTCACGTCCCCACTCATCGTCAATTCCTTTGAGTATATGGAGACGAGTTCAGTACGCGCTTCGACGTTGGGTAGGGGAACGAAAATTCGTCTCTGAAAACGCCGGATGAAAGCTTCGTCAAGCGCCCATGGCTTGTTCGTGGCGCCTACCACATACACATGGGTAGGGTTGGACTTGTCTGATATGCTATCCATCTCTTTCAAGAATTGATTTCTCGTGCGAACTTCTCCGCCGACTTCATCTGCTCTAATTCCCACGAGAGAGTCCACTTCGTCAATGAAAATTATTGCAGGCTTTCCTGACGCTGAGGCTCGTCTTGCGTCTTGAAAGAGGTTTGCGACGTTCTTCTCAGACTGGCCCAGCCACTTGTCCATGACCGACGCGGCGTCAACGCAGAAGAAATCTGCGTTGATTTCAGTAGCAATTGCGGCCGCCAGTAAGGTCTTACCACAACCTGGAGGGCCAAAGAACAAAATGCCTCTAGGCCACCCAAGCGGGAACAGATCAGGACGCCTGGCCGGGTAGATCACAGATTCCTCTACGGCCATCTTGGCGTCACGTAGGTCCGCAATATCATTCCATCTAACATTCGGCTTCTGAATCGGGGAAAAATGCTCGGTCTGTTCAGCTGCGAGCTGTGACGAGTGATTCGAGCCAGTTCGGGGGCCTTGGTCGTTGAGTTCTTTCATTCTTCTCCGATAGTTCTCAATATGCTCCATGTAGACCTTGTTTGTGGGCGCCTCGGGGTACAGTGAACATAGTTTCAGCAGCACCTCGGATGCTCTTTGATAGCGCGAGATGGCCATTCCTTTGGAACCCTGTCTATCAAATTGGATAGCCTCATTTGCATAACGTACTGCCAAGCTCTCGAGCTCTTCAGAGGCAGAACCCGATCCGGTGCCCGAATGAACAGGTGGAGGAGTTCCGAACGTCTGTAAGGTGTTTTGGCTCCCGTTAGGAGCGCTACTCGACAACTACTTTTCCCTCACTTTCCAACCGGTCGAGGGCTTCCCTCACTTTGTCTGGCGGTATGTCCAGGATGCGTGCTGCATCGGAGAGGTGCAAGTTTCCTTGGTGTGCCTTGATGTAGTCGTAGACGCGTCGCTCTACTCCTGGTTCGTGCGCAACGATAGACAGTTGCTCCGATGGAGCTTTGTTCTGTTCGAGAGCTAGCTCTGGCAGTTTGGGAAACGTCTGAGTTAGGCGCTCTTGTGCAATCGCAGATGACTCTTCGAGGACCTTCTTCGCATCTTCGCTGGTGGTCTGGACATCTACTGTGTTGTCCAGAACCGGACCTGTTTCCTCGCTAAGGTCCTCCAGCATGGTGTTTATTTCCCCGAGCTCGCTCGCTATGTGCGGAACGATTCCTGATATCCTTCCTTTTGTTTCGGCGACAATGCCGACTATTGGTTTCATATCAGACATGACTTCGCCGAATTCAAGCGCCATGCCGAGTTTGAAGATCACCTGCTCAAGTGCAAGTTGACTGCTCATGATTATGTGAGCGATACTTCTCACTTGAGCGCACTCGTTGGCGTACAATCTTGCATGTGCGAGATCCTTGGATGCCTCTGCACCAACGCATCGTTCGAAAAGGTCCCGATCTTTCCGCTGAATCTTGATTGCCATACTTTCGAGTCTTTCTTTCTGGATTTCGAGTCTAGAACTAGCTTTCATGATTTGCTCTTTCAGCGGAACCTCATGGATGTGGGGAAAGATTCTGTTGACGATGGACAAGTTGCGTCACTGCCTATGCTGGCATCTCTTCGTTGATCTTCACAACGACAAAATCGGGAATGCTTCGTTCAACTTCACGGGATATTGGTTGTTCTTGACGGGATGATGGTTGTTCTTGCTCCGAGCGTCCTTTTTCTAGAGAAATCAAGTTCTCAATAGTTCCCTGGATGTCTTTCTTCTCGGCAATGTGCCCGTTCATCATCTCATGTATGATTTGGCAGGCGTCCTTGTAGGCGATCGCTTCGACCACTCCAGAAGAATAGAGCAGCTTGTTGTCTGTCAACGACAGCTGGAGCCTTCGCACTTCGTCTTCAAGCTTCAGAGTTTTTTCCTTGAGCGAATCAACAAGTGCAACACGGCGACTTTCCATTGCGCTTATGGCGTTTTCGTATTCGCTGGCCATTTCTCTGTATGCTACCGTATCGATGTCTCCGTCTGAGAGAAGCGATTTGAGCGCGATCATTCGTTTTGATGCAGTCAAGTACTCACGCTGCAAGTCCACAGCATCGTGCTTCCACGCAGGAGTGAGCACCACGGAACCGTTCTCTATCTTTACTTGAGCGGATGGATACTTCGCCAGAGATGCCTGATTCCTGCTCAATGTTGACTTGAGTCACCTCATTGCGGATGTTCGTATCCATTCCGATCAGTTTGCCCACAGGCGTACTGTAAGGACTCTGAATTGTTCTACCTAGGAACTTTCCAACATCCTCCACGAGCATAACCAAGAGTTCACACCCTGAGAGGCTCAGTACCTCTACTGGAATCCCTGCTCCGTTGCCTTCTGAGCCATGGGGGCGGGTGCTGTCGGCAGTACAGGAAAATGTTGCTGCATTCTATGCTCTGCTAAAGTGTTGGCTTCCGTGAGGATTCTTTGGGCTTCCTCACCTGAAGTCTGGATTCCCGTGTCTGAGCCTAGAGAGTCGCCAGCATCATAAACGGCGTTGTTCAACACTTCCCCTATTTCGGCAAGTTCGTATCCCACTTCAGGGATTATTCCTGTTATGTGCCCCTGCACCGATTTGACAACGGACGCCACAGGAGCCATCATGGACGCGATATTCCCAAACTCACGGGCAGTCTCAAGCCTCAGAGCAGCTTGCTCAAGTGCCATTTGGCACTGCAGCGTGACTTTTGCCATCTTCCTGATCTGTGCGCACTCGTTGGCGTACATTGCTGCTCGGGCATTGTCCTTGGAAATTTGGGCTCGCACGCACTTGTCGAACATCTCCTTATCGTGCTGTTGCATCCTAGCTGCAGATCCCGCGAGCCTATTCTCTTGAGCCTGTAGACGGAAGATTGCCTCGGCGAGGCGGTCATTCAACGATGCACCACGGTGCACAGAATTCGTTATTCGTGTCCGAAGCGGCGATCGTCCATCCCAGTCATTGAAGCCATTTGGCAATATTGTTACTCCTCCTAGATTGTGCAACCCACAAACTGAGTTGTGAGTTCGTCATTTGGGGTGCCTATCGCCATTAGATTTCTGGAAAGAAATCTGTCAAAAAGAGCGGGATGACCTGAACAGCTTTCTCATGAGAAGCCCCTTCGAGGTCTGGAACGATTGAAGGGAAAATATGCTGGAGCTAAAACCGCGGCTGCTTGATATTTCGGGGCTTAAATAGGATTGAGCTTTGCGTTTTGGCGCATAGGCATTGTGCAAATCACATAGGAATGGTGATCGTTCTGTGGCTTCATTCGAAAAGTATCTGTGCTCTCAATGATGATGTGCGTGAGCAACTTGAAAGTAATCGATCGAGCGAGACCATTTAGCGAGGTCATGACGGTCGCAGAAGATGCTTGCCTGAGTCAATTTTGAGTTCTTGCTCCCAAGCTCGCGAGGGTAAGTATGGCAAGGCTTAAGTCGAGTTCTCGAAAGTATAGCTTTGCACTTATCGGTGGATTACCCTGTTTCGGAGGTGAACACTGCATGACAGAAGCTCCAGTGCCGAGTGCCCCGAGGGAGCCTATCCCCCCTGATACGATACTCATAGGAAAGAAGCCCGTGATGGCCTACGCGACTGCGGTCATGATGCACTTCCAGAGTGGAGCAAAGATACTGACAATCAGGGCTCGAGGAAGAGCAATCAGCAGAGCAGTCGACGTCGTGGAGGTTGTGAGGAGAAGGTTCTTCGGAGGCAAGATGTCGGTCAGGGAGGTCACTATCGGAACGCAAGCGCTTGGCGAAGGGGGAGACATGCGGAATGTCTCCACGATAGATATCAAAGTTGAGAAAAGCGACTGACTACGGACAGCCTCGGTTTCCAAGTTGCAGTTCTTGTTCAATCAGTCTGGACTATGATTCGACACAGCGTGCAAGAATTAAGTAACATATAATTAATACTAATTGATTGTGGTACGCTCTAGGGAAACCGCCTCTCCAAGAGAAAAACAGGCCGCGCTCAACTTATCGCGGATTACTGGTAAGTTATCAGTCCCTTCTCTTCGAGCGTTTCCTGCAATTTTTCGACGGCCTTGGATACTTCTGCTTCTTTCTTGGCGCCTGTAACCACTAGCTTTCCGGTTGCAAAGATCAGTATGACTACTTTGGGATCATCCATTCTGTAGATGAGGCCTGGGAACTGTTCGGGTTCGTACATCGTCCTCTTCAGCGAGTATGTTGTCTTTTCTAGGTCAACGTTGCCTCCCAGCCCCACTGAGGATACTATGTTCTGGATCTGGATTTCCGGCTTTCCTAAGATTACCATTCCATTCCTTTTGAGTTCGTCGACAACTTTCGTGACTGCCTTCCTTGCTAGCTTCTCGGATGTCGCTCCGGTGCACACCATCTTCCCAGAGTTGAAGATCAACGTCGCGGTCTTCGGCTTCTTCAGCCGGTATACGAGTCCGGGGAACTGTTCAGGCCTATATTCGACGCCAGGAAAAAGCCGGACAATCGAGTTGAGATCTATCTTCTGATTCAGTGTGGCTGACGCGACGACGTTCACTATGTTGATGTACGCTTCATGTTTGGCCAGAGGGCACACCTGATTGACACTTGAGATGTCCTTTATGAAGGAAGGCTATATGAATACGCTTTGCGGAGCACGCAAGAGGTCCCTGAACCCCTGATTGAGCGCGATTGGTCGACCATGAACGAGGGTCTAGGGGCATCGTTTAGGACTTGTCTTCCTTTGTTTTCTCCGACAATATCTGGCTATCATTTAGTCGGATACTTCTTCGATAACTTAGACCTCTGGAGTTAGCTCTCTATTGTGCAAGCACCCACACGACGATGAGAAACAAGCAGCAACGCGCATACGGTAGAAGCTAAGGGATAGACTACACTGAGAGAAAGAAGTGACTCTATACGATCCCTAGGTCGATAGTCAAGCGTGAGATCAAGAGAGCGCTCAAAAAGCTAGGCCTAAGTGATAGTGTCACCTTCGAGATCGAGTACATTCCCGAGGAAGGATTAGACGACTCCAAGTACGCCACTATGGTTGTCCGTTCTCCAACTCACTTTGAAGTAATCCTCTTGGGTCGTAACTCAAGTCTGTTCAGCGTGAGGCATGAGGTCTCACACTTTGCGCTATTCAAGATGGGTTTTCCGTTAACAGGAAACAGGGTCAGAGATTCAGACTGGCTCCGAGGCAAAGATCTCGCAGACGAGAAGATGAATACATTCTACGGAATCTGCGAGCACTATGCTCGGGAGATCCAGGCAAGGTATTTCGGTGAGTGGTCTGAACCTAGACCGGAACCACCAATCCCCAATCTCCCCCCACTGCCCGAAACCTTCACTCCAGAAGACATAGAGGGGCTACTCAGATTGTGCCATAGATCACACTGACACAGCCAAGTAAGAGCAGACAGAACCCCAAAATTAGATCGCGTTACGTAAGAAAAACGTAGACACGCTTGAATAGGTCCTAGGTACGAAGGTTGGCGGCGTAGGAGCTGTCATCTGAGAATTGGGAAGGATCTCGAAAGGAGTCAAATGCAATGTCGCAGGATGCACGCAGACAGCCGTGCGTTCCGTTTCACCGGATGTTGTGGCACAGGCGAAAATGGATATTGGTGGCGCTAAACGCGCTTACTTGTGCCGAACGCATTACAGAGAGATGAAGAAGAAATCGAAGAAGGATCGCCAGATAGAAAGATGGCGTCTGTCGGGATAGAATGGAGTAAAGACAGTTGCGAGTTCTGCTAATCCACTCCCAATCCTTCGAGTATCAGGTGCGCGAGAAAGCAGTTAATGAACCAGAAGAGTTCGAGGATTCACGTTCCCATGGTCAAATGGAGAATGTCCTAGTTGCATTCTGTACAATCGAAAAAGATGACGAAAAGGATCCAGGAAAGATCGCCGCGAACGGATCGGAGGCGATCAAAGAAGTCGCGGATCGAGTGAGAACTAGAAATGTAATGCTGTACCCGTACGCACACCTTTCGAGCAGCCTAGCGTCAAGAGATCCAGCAATCAAAGTGCTCGCCACGATGGAAGCCCTTCTCCATGATCAAGGCTTCGCAGTTCAGAGAAGCCCGTTCGGGTATTACAAGAGCTTCCGACTGCATTGTCTGGGGCATCCTCTGGCAGAGCTTTCGCGAACGATAACCGCTGAGAAGAAGACTGGGGAACGTGCGCCCGTTCCGACGGAATACATGATAATGGATCTTGAAGGCCATCTATTCAGTCCTGGAGATTATCGGTACTCTAAAGGAGAAGAAGAGTTCAGAAGCCTCGTCGAGAAAGAAGCTCTCAAGAAGGGACTCGCAGGCGGTGGCGAACCCCGTTTCCTGGAGTACTGCAGGAAATTCGGGATCGAGTGGGAGCCGTACTCAGACGTTGGCCATATGAGATACGGTCCCGAAGCCACGCTAATATTCGACCTAATCGCCGACTATTCTTGGGCTATCGCCAACCACGTCGGCATCCCAGTGCTCCAGGTACGCGGGACCAACCTTTTCGATCTTTCAGTGAAACCCGTAAAGGAACACGCCGACCTTTTCGGGGCAAGGCTATACAAGATTGATTTGGACGAAAAGAGCTTCGTCATGCGTTATGCTGCATGTCACCAACAATTCGCAATGGTGAAGGATTGGACGATCAGCTACCGGAATATACCTTTCGGCACTTTCGAAGTTGCAGACAGCTATCGTCTTGAGCAGAGCGGGGAGTTGCTTCTATGCTTCAGGGTAAGAAAACTGCACATGCCCGACCTTCACATCTATTGCCGCGATCTGGAGAACTCGAAGGACGTGTCCATAGGTGCACACAAGGTAATCTATGAAGAGGTAGCGAAACTTGGAAGGGACTACGTCTCAGTCTACAATACAACCAGGAGCTTCTTGGAAGGTAACAAGTCCTACTTCATTGAACTGGCGAAGCTTGAAAGGAAGCCTATCCTCCTCAATTTTGTCCCTGAGGGGATCTATTACTGGGTGCTCAATGTTGAGTATCACATTGTCGACGAACTCGACCGACCCAGAGAAATAGCTACGTTCCAGATTGATATGGGAAATGCCAAGAGATTTGACATTTCATACGTCGACCAGAATAGCACAAAGCAGTATCCGCCGATAATTCATACGGCACTAATCGGGACCGTTGAGCGTTACATATTCACGATATTGGACACTTGTGCAAGGATGGAAAGGCAAGGAAAGAAGCCGCAGCTCCCACTTTGGCTGGCACCGAGTCAGGTGAGGATTCTTCCTGTAAAGCGAGATTCTCTACCATATGCCGATGAGCTCGCAAGAAAACTGAGCGACGCGAGAGTTAGGGCTGACGTTGATGATTCTGATGAGACTGTAGAGAAGAGAGTGCGAACGGCCGAGATGTCTATGGATCCCCTACATCATAGTCGTTGGTGCTAGAGAGAAAGGTCTAACGGAGCTGCCGGTTCGTGTGCGGGAAACAGGTACCCAACGTAAATTGACCGTAGAAGGACTCGCCGCCGAGATCAGGGAGAAAACTGCTGGATACCCATTCCGGCCCCTCACACTGCCCCTTCATGTCAGTACTCGGCCCGCCTATCGCTGACGGGAAGAACAACATTTTATATGCTATGACGAGGTCGGAAGTAGTTGGATAGTGATTTCGTGTGAATCGAGACCAATTGTATGGCGGAGGCATTTTCGTAGTCTCATTGATCATTGCGATAGGATACCTCATAGCTTTCTTCCCTCAGGTACTCTCTCTCCCCATGTGGCTGCACGATTGGGCTGTAGGGTTGCCTGTGCTTCTCTTTGTGCTTGCAGTGCTCGTGATCGCGATGTGGATCGGGTGGACGATGATGACGACCCCTCCTCCCGCACCGCTAGAGCCTGAGACTCTCCCAGAAACCAAGGCCGAAGAGAAGAACTGACCTTACGCGGAGATGTCGTTCGCTCAGCGTTAGCTGTCAGTGCGTCGGATAGATCCGACCATTGCAGGATCCTCCCGATCGTACGCGTGTACGGCGCTCGAGATCTGCAGGATTGTGCCAGTGGTAGCTGTAGCTGTCCTTTGAGTCGTGGGGAACTCCAAGCATCGATTGCGAGTTAGACATTCGCAAGCGTAATAGGCATGAGACGTCGACAGACGAATGAGATGCAGAAGTTGATCAAAGGCCTCAACCATGTGGGCATAGCTGTCTCAAACCTCGACGAAGCATTGAAGACCTACCGGTCAACGCTTGGTCTGGAACCAAGCTACGTCAAGGAAGTCAGAGATCAGAAGATACGCGTGGCAAGTTTCAAAGTCGGCGGGAGTTCGATCGAACTGTTTGAACCGACTGATCCCACAAGTACTGTTGCGGCTTTCTTGGCCAAGCGTGGCGAGGGAATGCATCATCTTGCACTCACGGTTGATGACATACGCGCCACTCTGGACGCAGCGCAGAGAGCTGGAGCCACTCTGATCGACAAGGAGCCGAGAGTTGGCGCAGAAGGCCAATTGATCGCTTTCCTTCATCCTAAATCGACTAGAGGAACACTTGTGGAACTCTGCCAGGGCTAGCTAAGCAGAAGGAAGGACCGGCTCCGCCGTAATCTTGGCGGTAATCGATGAATCAGGCCGAATTTCATAGCTGACGAAAGAAGTAACGCGGCCACTGCGGCCATTCATTCGAAGTTGACGTTTCGAATTCCGTCTGAAGCTCCATGCCAATCTTCAGGCTATCCAGCTTCACGTTCTTCACCATTCCTGGGAGTCGCACTCCTCCTGCAAACTCAACAATACCGATCGCGTAAGGAGCAAGTGCCTCGAACTGGGGAGGCGCTACATGTATCACTGTGTAAGTGACCAATCTTCCTCTGCTTGGCAGTTCTATCCAACCCAGGTCGGTGTTCCTGCAGTGGACGCAGATCGCGCGGGGAGGAACGGTGACCTTTCCACATTTGGCGCATTTGACTCCCATCAACTTCTTTTCCGTGCAGAATTTGTAGAAGCTCTCTATGGTGGGTGGCGGGTCAAGCGTCATTTTAGTTCCCTCGACGGTAAATTTGGACCACAGCAGTTGAGGCCGAGCCTCCGATATTTTGGGTGAGGCCGACCTTTGCTCCTTTTACTTGCCGTTTTCCTGCTTGTCCAGCAAGCTGCAGATAGATCTCAGCGGCCTGAGCTGTTCCCGTGGCGCCAACCGGATGACCCTTGGATTTCAATCCCCCGCTCGTGTTGACCGGGATCTTACCACCAATATTCGTGACTCCGTCGTCGATCAGCTTCCCGCCTCCGCCTTGCTTGCAGAAACCCAAGGCCTCGTACGCCATGATCTCAGCAATTGTGAAGCAGTCGTGGACCTCAGCCACGTCAATATCCTTCACACCCAAGTTTGCCATCTTGTAAGCGTCTCTTGCGGCCAGTTTCGTCGCGTTCATCGTCGCGGGATCCTTCCTCTCGAAGAGGCCGAGAGTGTCTTGGGCCTGCCCTGATCCGATAATGTGGACGGGGTCATCGGTGAATTTCTTGGCTAGTTGGGGTTTTGTGAGGATAAGGCAGCTTGCGCCGTCTGATATCATTGAACAGTCGTAGAGCTTCAGAGGCCACGCGACCGGCCGCGACGCGAGCACGTCACTGACGGATATCTTCTTCTGCAAGTGTGCTTTCGGGTTCAATACTCCGTTCTCATGATTTTTCACGGCGACTTTGGCGAGTTGTTCTTCCGTGGTTCCGTATTCTGTCATATGTGCCGTAGCCATCATGCCAAATATGCCGGGAAATGTTATCCCATGCCATTGTTCAAACGGAAAGTCCGAAGCCATACCCAAATACTCAGTCGCTCTTGCCGTGGGTTGGTTCGTCATCTTCTCGACTCCCCCAACTAGAACTATGTCGTGCATGCCGGATTTTATCGCGAATATCGCACATCTCATCGCTGCTCCGGAAGATGCACAGGCAGCTTCGGTGCGATATGCGGGCACTGGTAGAATACCGAGCCAGTCCGCGATCATAGGTGCAACGTGCGCCTGATGCTCGTATGACTCACTCATCTGACCGACAAACAAGCCGTCAACATGCTTTCTAGGAGATAGATTCGGACATCTCTCGAAGGCCTCTTGAGCGGCTTCCAGGAAAAGCTCACGGGCGTACAGTCCCTTTCTAATCCCGAATTTTGAGATGCCAACGGAAACAATACTTGCGAGAGGTCTTACCATGCTTACCACTGACAAGACAACTGATCGTTGAACAGGCCCAAGCTGTCACAGCATATTGCCTAATAACTCATCGCTTGAGGTGTAGGTTGTTGCTATTTTCCGAACTTCGCCTTCACGTATGCTCGAATTGGCTCAAGCTGCTTCCGCATCCGTTCCTTTGCTTCCGCTGAGCGCCTGCCGAGCGGTGGGCCTTCTGGAGTAAAGTAGATGTCCATTGGAGTTCCAGTTGGATGCTCGACAAAATTCACGTTTACCTTCATGTCACATTCAACGTCTTCAGGATCCATCCCAACAAATCTGCCTGCAATCATCGTATTTGCTCCATCCACTCTCACGTATGCGAGTATGAATGGGAGATCTGACAGAAACGCCTCACCTGCGAAACCAAGTACTGTGAAACAGTGGAGAATGCCATGCATTGGCATCTCTACCCACTCCGTTTCCGCCAGCTTGCAGCTGTTTCTCCAGCAGTGCGCTCTCGGTGGGCAGAACACGTCTCCGCATTTCGGGCATTTGGTTCCCATCAATTTCTTTTCCATGAGCCCTTCAAAGAATTTCGAGACCAGTCCATAGCTATGCTCATACATCACGTCCCATGGACGGTTGACGAGCATGTAGCGAGCTCTTTGGAGTTTGTCTGGTCTAGGGCCCTTGTTCCCCTCGATGATCTTGTAGCCTACAACATTCCACTTTCCGAGTCTACCCCATTCTGACCATTTTGAGTCTGGCTTCTTCTCTTTGATGACTTTGTCAGGCTCCATTTGGTTCACCTTTCCATGATCATGACTGCGATCGCGGTTCCGGTCCCTGCGTGGCTGTGATTGAGCCCCACTTTGGCTCCTTTGACTTGAGTTGCATCACTCTTATGCTTCCTACCAATTTCCTGTCTAAGCTGCCAGAATAGCTCCACTGTTTGGCCAATTGCTGTCGATCCCACAGGATGACCAAAACCTTCGAGGCCTCCACTCACATTGACTGGAATGTCACCGTCGACGTAGGTCTGCCCTTCTCGAATGAGATTCTTGCCTTCGCCTCTCTTGCAGAAGTCAAGATCCTCGTATGTTTGGAGCTCGCTCGAATCATACGCGTCATGTATCTCTACAATATCGATCTCCTTGACTGGCTTCTTGATTCCCGCCATCTTGTACGCGGTCCGCGCTGCAACCTTGCAAGCTCCGAAGTTTGTCATCTCAGGGTATGGTTCTCGTGGTTTTAGCGCGTGTTTCGGGTACGCTCGGGCTTCGCTCGGGAACATGCCATGGAAACCTGGATTGTCAGGTCGATCCCCCGGTCTCATCATGTCGCTTCCAAGCCCGACTCCCGTTATCCAGATCGGCGTATCCGTGATCTTCTTGGCGTACTTCGGTGAGGCCAATACAATGACGCTGGCTCCTTCGCTCAGTAGGCAGCAGTCAAGTACTTTGAGAGGCCATGCGATCAGACGAGACGACAAGACATCGCTAACGGTAATTCGCTTTCCTCCACATTCAATCGGCCACTGTGCGTATGGGTTATCCAAGCTGTAGTTCCGGTTCTTGACGGCGATCATGGCAAGATCTTCCTCAGTCTCGCCATAGAGGTACATGTGACGTGCCTCCATCGCGGCATAGTAGCCAGTATAGTAGCCGCCAACTGGGAAGTCGAAGTCAGTATCGCTTGCCAAAGCGATGAACTCGTTTGCCTTTGCTGACGAAACTTCACCTTGCTTCTCGAAACCACTTACTAAGCAGATATCTGACAGGCCTGATGCAACAAGCGCCCAAGCAGTCCTGATTGCTGTTCCAGGTCCAGCTCCGCCATTTTCAACTCTGAAGACGGGCTTCGGCGTAAGTCCAAGGTAATCATTAGGTATCCATGAGAACGCGAGTTGCTGCTCAAAGTGATCGCTAAAGTAGGAACACACATGATTGTCTATATCTCGAATCGAGAGATTGGGAGTGTCCTCCAGCGCCTCTTTCATCGCCTCGGCAACCATTTCCTCCTGGTTTTCATGCCTCGGTTTTTGATATCTGGAAATTCCACCAGCAACAACTGCGACCTTTCTCATAGTTTTCGCCTCGAAGAGAAGAGGTGGGTTGCTTATGATAAAGCGCTTTGTTCCTTCACCCGTTTGAGGTTGTAATGGATTTTTCGAGGAATCTCTAACATCGGCGCTGTGCGTTCCATGTGTGGTCTCCAAATTAGCGTGAAGTGGAAGCGCGGAAGAGAGTAGATGACCCCGTGCCTGTAGATCCTGGGGGTATTTGATGTGGCCGAGGTGACCACATCTCAATTTCGGTGGACTGTTCCCTGGTCTGAATCCATCAGTGGTTTGCTTCCCAGATATTTGTGTGCTCTTGGGTACACATCTTAATGTGCCCGAAGTCAGGGCTGTCAGTTAGTGTGGCCCTTGGAAGCCATGAATGGGCTAAAACAATACGCCAAAATCCTATTCGAAAGGCGTCAGGTACGCATGCTCTGAAGGTGAAGTTCTGCAAGGCAGTCGTACGCCGAAAACGCAGAGGCACCGCTCGTTTAACCACGGCGTCTTTCCTTTTTCACTCTTTCAACTATGTGGTTGATGATCTCGCTGAGAGGAGTTCCAGGGCCGAAATTGCCCGTTATCCTCTCTTTCTCCAATAGTGGCTTATCCTCTTCGGGGATTATCCCCCCGCCAACGAGGACAATGTCACTCGCACCCTTCTGTCGTAGCAAGTTGGCGACCTTGGGAAAGGCCGTGAGATGTGCACCGTTCAGCAGGCTCATCGCGACCACGTCGACGTCTTCGTCTACTGCCATCTGTGCCACCTGCTCAGGTGTCGCCAATAGTCCGGCGTAGATCACTTCCATACCGGCGTCTCTGAATGCTCTGCAGAGAACCAGTGCTCCTCGGTCGTGCCCGTCTAGCTGTTCAGATTCGCTCAAGCCCGGGTTTAGCGACCAAGATCCTGATGCCTGCGCCTGCCTTAGGCTCCATCGATTTCACTGTCACGGCCTGCGTAATGCTTCCCCTTGACCTGTATCTCTCATACGGCTCTGATAACATTAACGTCGAGAATGTAGATTCTACAGTATGCCTGGCTCCTTCCAATCGCCGAAAACTTGACGACCGACCTCAGTAATCTCGCCCAATGTTGCGTATTCCTGCACGGCGTTGAGGATGGGTACGATGCAATTCGCTTTATCATTCTCCAGCGTATGGCGCAAGTTGTCCAATGCTGTCTTGACTCTCGAGTTGTCGCGGCGAACCTTCAACTCTTTCAGTCTGCGAATCTGTCTCTCTTGACCGGCAATGTCGACTTTCAATGTGTTCAAAGGAGACTGTTCCTTCATCGCGTATTTGTTCACTCCCACGACCACCCGCTCGCGACGCTCGATCTCTTTCTGGTACTTGTATGCGGTGTCAGCGATTTCCTTCTGGAAGAACCCGTCTTTGATTGCTGGAAGGACCCCGCCTAGAGACTCAATCCTGTCGAAGTACTCGTACGATTGCCTCTCCATCTCATCGGTTAAGTATTCAACATAGTATGATCCGCCAAGCGGATCAATCACGTCCGCGACGCCCGTCTCTTCTGCTATTATCTGTTGAGTTCTCAAGTGCAATTGTTGCGGCTTCCTCGGTAGGCAGCGCCCAGGCTTCGTCGTATGAGTTGGTGTGAAGCGACTGCGTCCCCCCAAGCACCGCGGCAAGAGCCTCAATCGCTGTCCTTACGATGTTGTTCAACGGTTGCTGCCACGTTAGCGAAGCTCCAGAAGTCTGTGTATGGAATCTTAGGAGCATAGACCGTGGATCTCTTGCCCGAAATCGGTTCTTCATCACGTGAGCCCAGATGCGTCTGGCAGCCCGAAACTTCGCAACCTCCTCAAAAAGATCCATTCCACAATTGAAGAAGAAGGAGAGCCGTGGAGCGAAGTCGTCCACTTTGAGACCGGCTTCTACGCCGAGTTTGATGTACTCAAATCCGTCGGCAAGAGTGAAGGCGAGCTCTTGGAGGGCGCTTGATCCAGCTTCACGGATATGATATCCACTGACGCTGACGTAATTCCAATGCGGCAAATTTCTTGTGGAGTATGCGATCATGTCTCGGATTATGCGAAGGTGCGCCTCAGGGGGGTAGTTCCACTCCTTCTGAGCTATGTACTCCTTGAGAATGTCCGTCTGAACTGTACCCTTGATCTGAGAGGGTGCAACCCCTTGTTTCTGTGCGACCGCAATGTACATACAAGTGAGGATCGCTGCGGGGGCATTGATCGTCATCGAGGTACTCACCTTTCCTAGAGGGATATCGGCAAAGAGGTGCTCCATGTCCTCGAGCGATGAGACTGATACGCCGCATTTTCCCACTTCTCCTAGCGCACGTGGATGATCCGCATCATACCCGTAGAGAGTGGGCATGTCGAAGGCTATGCTCAGTCCTGTTTCGCCGTGGTCAAGAAGGTAGCGTAGTCTCTTGTTGGTGTCTTCGGGCGTGCCGAATCCTGAAAAGAGGCGCATAGTCCATGTTCGTCCACGGTACATTGTTGGGTAGATTCCTCGAGTGTACGGAAAATTGCCCGGGAACCCAACGTCTTTCGTGTAATCGTCAGAGGCAGTCTCCTTCGGAGTGTAGATTCGATTCAGGGCGATGCCAGAAGCATTCCTGAATCCACTCTTGGATTCCGGATTATCCGAGAGCCAAGGACTCAGTATCTTCTTCTCCCATCGTCGCTCCTCAGCTGTCAGTTTTCTCCTTTGAGAATTCAAGAGCATTGGAGACCTTGCCTTTCGTTTCGCTTTCAGCTGCTTCAGAGTGGTTTTCCAGAAGTTCATTTTCTCGGTCGGAGACATTGCGGTGCATTTGCCTCCAAGTTCCAAGTCTAGCGCATAAGCTATAAGCGCTTTTTCTAGCTGTCTCCTCGACATCGCATGTCAAGGCAGTGTGCTGGAGAAGGATGGGTCTAGCAAAAGAGATGCGTACAGACTCCGGAATCCCGGTCGATGTAATCTACTCGGGAACTCCGCCTCCTTCGGAAGGTGGCCCCGATTTCAAGCCGGGAATGTATCCCTTCACTCGCGGAATCTACTCCACTATGTATAGGGAAAGAGTCTGGACCATGAGGCAGTACAGTGGTTTCGGCAGCGCTGAGGAGACCAATGAGCGATTCAGGTACCTGCTACAGCATGGACAGACAGGATTGAGTGTCGCATTCGATCTCCCTACCCAGCTTGGGCTTGACGCCGACAGCACCCGAGCGCAGGGGGAAGTAGGCAAGGTCGGAGTTCCGATCAGCACAATTGATGACATGCGCACCCTACTCGAAGACATTCCCCTTGACAAAGTAAGTACCTCGATGACGATTAACTCGACAGCGACGACACTCTTGGCAATGTATGTGGCAGTCGCCCAGGAGAGGGGTGTTTTGCCTGAGCTTCTGAGGGGAACCACTCAGAACGACATTCTGAAGGAATACGTTGCGAGGAACACGTACATCTACCCTCCAAAAGCCTCTCTCAGACTTTGTGCAGATCTCATAGACTACTGTGCGAAACAAGTTCCGAAATGGTACCCGATTAGTATCAGCGGGTACCATATCCGCGAAGCCGGAGCAAATGCTATCCAAGAACTCGCGTTCACATTCGCAAATGCCATCGAGTACGTGAAGACATGCCTAGAAAGAGGCATGACCGTGGATTCTTTCGCACCTCGTCTATCATTTTTCTTCGCATGTCAGAACGATCTTTTTGAGGAGGTTGCGAAGTTTCGGGCTGCCAGACGCATCTGGGCCAAAATCATGAAAGAGATGTTCAATGCTCAGGCAAAAGAATCATGGATGTTGAGATTCCACACTCAGACGAGCGGAGAGAGCCTGACCGCGAGGCAACCTCACAATAACATCGTAAGAGTCACGCTGCAGTCTCTTGCCGCGGTGCTTGGGGGGACGCAGTCGCTTCACACCAACTCATACGACGAGGCTCTATGCCTGCCTACAGAAGAGGCCGTGAAGGTGGCACTGAGAACTCAACAGATCTTGGCACATGAGTCGGGAGTCATAAGAACGGTCGATCCTCTTGGGGGATCATACTACGTCGAATACTTGACCGATGAGATTGAAAAGAGAGTGAATCAGGAGTTCAAGAAGATCGATGCCATGGGGGGTGCCCTAGCAGCGATCGAATCCGGGTACATGCAAGACGAAATCAGGCACAGCGCGTATGACGCAAAACTGCGTCAAGATGGCGGCGACAAGACCGTTGTAGGCGTAAACAAGTTCACTGAAATGGAAGATCTAAGGTTCAAGATCCATCGAGTCGATCCGGAAGCAGAGGCTAGACAACTCGAGAGACTTCGAAAGTACAAGAGCTCAAGAAACACGCACAGAGTCGAAGACACGCTGCAGGTTTTGAAATCCAATGCTGCCACTCCCGCGAATCTGATGCCAAGCATACTGAATGCCGTGAAATCAGGAGCAACAAACGGGGAAATTAGTGGCGTTCTGATGGAAGCCTTCGGGGAGTACAAACCAAAAGTATCGTTCTAGACAGTGTCTCGATCAGAGGATGGGATAAACTCTCTAGGTATCGTGACCACAGTGGACTCGTCAAGGGAACAAGATCTGGACGAACTCATAGCAGAAACAACACACGGCAACCGCAGGTCACTTTCGCGTTTGATATCGAGAGTTGAGAACGATCGAAGCGCGGCAAAACACGTGATTGGGAAACTATTCCAACAGACTGGCCGGGCGTCCGTCGTCGGAGTCACTGGACCCCCAGGCTCCGGAAAGAGCAGCCTCATCGCAGCTTTGGCCAGACGAGTTAGTGCCGAGGGGAAGAAAATCGCTGTTGTTGCCATCGACCCAAGCAGCACTTTCTCAGGTGGGGCACTATTGGGCGACAGAATAAGGATGAGAGATCTAACGGAAGACCCCAGAGTGTTCATTAGAAGCATGGCAACGCGTGGCGCTGTGGGTGGACTTTGCCGTGCAGCTGCAGACGTTGTGAGCATACTTGACGCTGCTTCTTGGGATCATATCGTAGTAGAGACTGCTGGTGCAGGTCAGACAGACTTGGAAATAATGAAACTAGCCCAGACTGTTGTGGTTGTTTTGTCTCCTGGATGGGGAGATGAGATACAAGCATTCAAGGCTGGTCTCATGGAGATTGGAGACATAATCGTTGTAAACAAGGCGGACCTGCCAGGCGCAAACAGAACGCTTCTCGACATCAGAGGCATGCTTCAAACCTACGGCTCTGAACGAACATGGCAGCCTCAAGTGATTCTCACAGATTCTCTCAAACCTAGCGGAATTCTCGAGTTGAGTTGCCGCTATCCGTGAGCATCAAGCATACGTTGCCAAATATCATCTCACTAGGGGCGGGCTCATGGACGGCGAGGCTCAACTTCTGGCTGCTATTGAACAGGAACTAGAACTCGAATTCATTCCCGATCTGCGAAGAAGTCAGGCTTTTACGGAATATGAAAAGCAGGTTGCAAACCGAGCGATTGATCCCTACACTGCTGCCTCAAACCTCATTCGCTCTTTCAGACGCGAATAGAGGCGAGGAATCACATCGGTTCTCGTGCTAGCGTTTGCCGCTGTGCAAGACTGCATGCTGAGTCACAAAGAGGACCGTCACGTTTGCGGTCAGAATCACGTAGACCGTATCTGGAGGCTGCAGGCCTCCCATAATCTTGATTGAGAAAGTGTACGACAACCCTGTGAATGGCACAAGAAACAGCGTCTTATCAGGCGCAGGCCCCAGCCAGTTCACATTCAAACTCGGACCGATTAGAGAAGGATATACCTGCAGTTCTGCTATGGCGATTGTGACAGGCCAAAGCCCACGGTTCTCCAACTGTAATTTGTAGCACGCTGACTCGGTGACACACTCAGTGTTCACGCTGGGGGTTACAGTCAATACGAGAACGAAATCAGAACTCCGAATGAATATGGGGAAGGCTGCCCACAGGAATATTGTGCAGACAACTACGAGACCGACGATATTTCTCCTCACAGTTGCTGCACCTGGAAGATTGTCGGTAGATGTATCGTCCTTCCATAATAGCGTGTGTAGGATCCTCCTCAGTTCAATCATAGATTTCAGTCAGCGCAAGAGCCAAGACTTGGATCTGTCAGGCCATTGACGTTAGCGTGTTCAAATGAACGGCAAATCTTCGTGCAATTCCAGGTCGAAATATTGCCGTGAATACTGCATGGTGTGGCGTAACGTTTATCCTTCTTCCCTTGTCTACTCTTCAACGACTTAGTGATGTCATACTACTATGTTCCGAGACCACCGGTTGCATACACCGTCTATGTGCCACAGCGATGCTACACGGCCGAGCAGCGTCTAGCCCCTCAACCGCCCGAAATCTACTATCAGCCACGTCCGCAGGAATACACCTACAAGCCTCCATCTGAGAAGCGCGTCTATCAGCCCCCAACTCAGACATGCACCTATCAACCTCCTCCCCAGATGTACTGGTATCAGCCTCCAGCTCAGACCTACGAATATCAACCTCCACGGCAGAAGTACATGTATCAGCCTCCTCTCGAGAGAGTTCAGAATATGTATGGAGGAGATTCCCGCATGTTTCGGGAGCTAGGAATTCCAGGCCGAGGTTGCGGATGCCAGGTGCCATTCTAGCCTGATTGACGTATTTCAGAGAAAGATGTTAAGTCACTGGCACGGCGTCCACCGTGGGCGCAGCGGGAAATCCACACATCGACCATTCGAGAGCTCCTCATCTCGCGTATCTCAGAAGGAGCATGCGTGAGGCGAGATTAGCCCAAAACGATCACACATAATGAATTTTGGCGAACATCAGGGACCTTTACATTAGTTTCGGTACTGGCGCAGACGAGTGAGCACGGTTACGCTTCACGCCTACAACAATTCCAAAGACGGCTAAGACTGTTAGTCCTATTGCCAGGCCAAGAATGATTGATTCTGGAGCAGCGGTGAAGCCGGGAATGAGTTGTTTGGTTGTCTGGACCGCGGCGGTACTTTGGGTCACCGTCTGGGCGGTGGAGTTTGCCATATCGTAGACGAGAACTTCGAGATTTGCGAGGATTCCATCCTTGGTGATGCCACTGAATCTAACGGAATCGAGATAGACTGTCAGAGTCATATCTGTGTTTGTGGCCTTTAGTTCCACGATGTACTCCTTGACATAGGGGCCATCCTTGAAGTTCCAAGTGTCCGAAGATATGTGCTTCTCACCCACTATCGTCATGTCCGCCGATAGAGCTGCTATCTCGCAAAAAGGACATTCAAGCTCCATAGAGTAGGTTTTGGGTTCGACCGTAGCTGAGATGGTAAGAATCAGTTTGAGAGAAAGGCCTGTCGGTCTGATAGAAGGGCTGTCGATGGGTCCCACATCGGCTACACCGGCTTGGCTGTTCAGCGGTACCAGTTGGCTGAATATGATGTTGTTACCTTGAGCTGTAGAGAAGGCAGGTGACAACAAGGCAATAGCCAGAATCGAAACGACAAGAGGCCTGAAGGTGCGCATGACCCGAGCTCACGTCCCAGATAGCTGACACTTGCTGCTCTGAAGAATAATACACTTTGCTGGAAAACCCGGATGACAGATGTTCCTTCCTGCCGTGAGCCCAGGCGGAGTCAAGACGATCGAGCAGCAAGAGCAAGAAACAGACAGTCAATCTAGAGCGCTAGGTGTCAAGGAACCGAAACTTAGATCGCTTGTCCAGACGTGACCGCAGGAGTAGCACCTGAACAAATCCACACTGTCCTGTAGCGTATCACTTGAGCCACATTCAGGGCAGCACGGTCTGGACTTGACAGTAGCCTCCATCGTCTAAGCCGACACATAGAACGGTGAAGGCCAGGGCACATCGACATTCCGTTACCAAGAGGATTAGTCTTCAGTGACGAATGGGCCTGCTATTCAGCTGGAATGGTGCACCACTGCAGACAATCTGTCCGATGTTCTCTTGTCTTCCAAGGGAGGCGGAAACCGAATTGTGTAAGGTTTCAGCTACGTGTAGGGATATCTGAACATATACTTACCCAATTTGCGCTAGAATCGCTTTGTACTGATCTTCCTCGATGACCCCAGAGTCTCGCAATCGACGAGCGATCCTCGTGACATCTGTATATGCATACAACTTCAATCCTGCTTCCGCAAGCGCCGCCTTCCCTCCCTCTTGTCGGTCGATTAGTACGATTGCGTGTTGGACCTGCCCGCCCTCCGCACGAACAGCTTCTGCTGCCTCCAGCGTGTTCTTACCCGTTGTTATCAAATCGTCAACCAATACGACGCGCTCGCCGGGAAGTAGTTGGCCCTCGATTCTTCTCTGTCCACCATGCGTCTTTGCCTCTCTTCTCACATAGAGGAAAGGTTTCGCAAGTCGATAAGCGAGGATCGAAGCATATGGTACACCAGCAGTCGGCACTCCGGCGATTCTATCAAAAGAGGTGAGCCGTATCTTCGATTTGACCATCATCTCGTAGATTTCAATAACAGTACGAAGCCCCGTGGGATCTCCTGGTATCATTCTGAGATCGATATAGTATGGGCTTAGCTTTCCGCTGGACAATTTGAAAAGACCGAACTTTGTTGCACCGGTCTTGACTAGGATCTGCGAAAGCTCGGCTTCGAGGTCGCGCCGAGCCGGAGCTCGGGCTTTTCTTTTTCGCAATCGAGCCACCACGTGTCTGCGCCCATAGCGCTATTGGTGCGGTGCTTTAATTAGTTCTGTCGTGGCTCAGTGCTCGCGACTCGTCAATGCATGTTCAATGCCTGATCAGTTGATGCGACTTGGAGTTCTGGTTGCCCTATGGAGCGACGGATGTCGCGGTGGCTGTGCAGGATGAGAACCTGCTTGGTTTCCTAGGGCCTCTTGTGGAGTCAACAAGCAATCGTCTTGAAGATGTAGTGTCGACTGCCTTAGCCGGGAAGAACCTGCTTGAGGCTGCCCGTCAAGCAAAGAGGATTGTCATCGCCTTCCAAGGGAAATCTGGTACATGCACCTCAGCCGCAAATCTGCTAGCGATGCAACTCTCGGATCAGGGTCTTGAGAATTTTGAGTTGCTTGAAGAAGCGTGGGACCCGACGATACCATTGTCAGGTGCAATGCGTACTGATGGCAGCATACAGCCCCTCCATATGCCGACCAGACATGACGCTAGAGGTTCCCAGGCTGCCAAAGTTGGACAACTGGACGATGGCAGCGAGATATTGCTCAACGAAACGTTTGCAAACGCTGACGTGCGATGCGTAATCTCGGATGTTTCCATAAATCCGTTCTGGGGGTACAGCGGTGGACCGAGCTCTGTGGTGCCGGGACTTGCGTCAGAAAAAACGATCAAGACATGCCTTACTCCGTGCTTGAAAGGTGAGAGGCTACCCGGGATACTATCCGGAAACCCAACGTATGAAACACTCTTTCGTGCGTCGCAGACAGCGCGAATTGACTTTGCAGTTCACCTTGTGGAGAATCCAGATGGCAGACTCGCAGGGGCGTTTGCAGGTGATTTCATGGGAACATTCGAGCAGGCTTGTGCTCTGGCCGGAAAGCTGTTCAGGCCATCGTTGCGTCGCAAGGCGGACATTGTGATTTCGAGTGCTGGTGGTGCTCCGTGGGACCGCTCGCTCTTTGAAGCCTCTCCGAGCGCCCTCGTGGCTGCGAATATCTGCAAAGACCATGGCATAGTGATCCTAGTCGCCGAATGTTCAGGAGGGTTAGGTGGATTCCCGTCAGGCGGGCTTGGAGGTGTCGAGTCAAAGGCTCGACTAGCTCACGCCCGAAAGTTCTTCTCACTTGATATTTTGCTGGAGCATTCTCTGAGGAGGGTCTCAAGTGACCACCGGGTGTACCTAGTCTCCACATTGCCTGAGCACCAAGCCTCATTGTATGGACTCCTTGACGCAAAAAGCGTGAGAAGCGCCTTGGAGCGAGCGATCCGACATGCTGGAAAAGAGGCAAAGATTGCACTAGTTCCATACGGATCTCACACGGCACCAATGATCGAGCAGGGATTATGAAACGATCCAGATGTAGTTCATTAGCTGAACGAGCTAGATGCGATTTATTAGCTGGAACTGCTCCCTTGTAAATGACTCCTCTTGAAAGCAAAAAGTCTACTTTTGGTTATGGTCATTCTTTTTGCATCGTCTTATCCGATCGCAAATGTCTCAGCCGCACAACAGAACTCTACTAGTCCTCTAGCAACACGAACCGCCTCGCTGGACATTAAGGTCGTGCTGCTTGGATTCGATCAGAACTTGATTGACGAGAACTATCTGACCTGGAATTCTCCTTCGACCCGGTATCAGCTAATGCAGATACCCGGAATTAGTACAAACACCTTCTATTTTCTGAACTATGAGTATGTTTTTCCTAGCGGATCCTTCCTTAACGATTTCGTGCAGTTTCTACAATCCAATGCGAAGAAAGAGACTCGCCAGAACGTCATTTGGAATATCTCTTACTCGGAAATCAAAGGCCCCCTCGGAACTGGTCACTTTCTGAACTACACGCACTTCCCCGTGCAAAGCGCCAACACGTACTATCCAGCCGATAATGTCGAGACGTGGCTAGTTCAACACCAATCAGACTTTGGCGGCCTACCCGAAAACGGGTACGTGCTTGTGCTCGCAGACCTATCAACTCGTCTGCCATCCACAACGCTCAGCCAGTACAAACTCGCGCTGCAAGGAAAAGATGTTCAGTTCACGAGTCACTTCTACAACAAGACCTACGCAGACGGCGACCTTGGAATCCAGCTGAACCGAAGATACATGACCGCTTGGGGCGGTCATTCAAGACTCTTCTACGCTGACCTTTCAGCCGGACCCGAACAGACAGCTGAACAGCTGCCAATTCAACTTGCATATGGCTTAAACGGGGTCGATCTTTCCACGGCCTACGGTAAACTTTGGCTAAACCAATTTGTTGGAGACTACATTTCAGGGGCAGTTCCTAACATCTTTGCACCAGACTTCGTCTACCCCATTAGCTACGCATCTTCATACAAGATCAAAACCGTGGTCCTCGATAATCGAACCGACACCACTGATCCACCGATCACCAAGACTTTCGACCAAGAAACGGCCGTCAAAGAATGGCAGGCGCTACTCCCCTGGGCTACTGTGACAGCAGAGACAAAGTACGCACGCGTAAGCGACTACCCAGAGCTTCAGCAGATAATCGTGAACTCACGGAGCCCCGTATATTACGGCTCGCCACCAGGTACGCCCGCCGTTGATGCTCGCCCGGTCTATGAATGGTTGAGCGAGAGCGGACAGGGACACATCAACGATTTCATGCAAGTTACGCGAGACGCGACAGAGTACGATATTCCTGTGTTCGCGTTCGCCTTTTCCGGTCAGTATGAGTTTGGTTTCACCTACAAAGAGATGATAGGAAAGGAGGTGGACTTTGATAGAACGATCTGGGGCGTCGCGCTCTATGATCTTGTTCTGATCAGTCACGCCACATACGACTTCAAGAGAGGCGACTACTCAGACCCGGCACAACCCGGCAAGGGTTTTGGGTTCACCAATACCGTGATTCATGAGGTCGGCCACATGGTGGGCCTGATGCATCCCTTTTCGTTCGATCCAACTGAGAACTTCGTCGCGTCAGTTATGGCATACTATCCATACGAGAATGGTTTCAGCATCTTTGACCGAGACACATTAGTACGTGGTCAGGCGGATCTTTTGCTCCGCGAGACAGCCCAACTGCTCTCTGAGACACCATCTGTGCTGATCAACGAAGGAGACCTATCGGCAGCGAGATCGAAGGCTGACAGCGCAGAGAAAGCGTACTCCACGATGAATTACCTACAAGCGGTGAACGATGGAGTCGACGCATTACAGTCGGCTGCAAACGCAAACGCTGCTGCAGGCGGCTTCATACCTGCCGGGGTCTTGACAGTCATAGAGGTAATTGGCAGCTTCATTCTAGGTGTACTTGTTGCTTGGCTGTTGCTTCGAAGAAGAGGAAAACGCGCATCCTCGATGATGCCTGTGCAGCCTCAAAGTGCTAATTATTGTGCGACATGCGGGAAGCCGCTGACCTGGATTAGCCAGTATAGCAGATGGTACTGCTCCGCCTGTCAAAAGTACCAGTAGTTTCGAAACGGGAAACCAGCATATATGCTGCAACACCATGCTCTGAGACCGTAGTGATGATTTTGCCGCGAATGGTCAAGGCGTTCGAGCTCGTTCGAGCACAAACGGGTAAGGAAGATGCTGCTCATGCAACGTCTGATGAAACTCCAGCAAGTCAAAGAGACTCACCTTCTTGCTGGGACTTGGGATATTATGGCAACGATGGCTTTCGAGGAGGAACCTGTGGACCCGAGAGAACGAATGCTCGACCTTGTAACTGGGAAGATACGAAGGATGGCGCTTGTCAGGGATACCAGCACGATCGTGCCGGCAATGTCAAGGATGCGAGAGTCGCATCTAGTTCGTCCAGAACGTCGAGCCTATGCATTCGTATTCATAGATACCAAGATGGGTAAGAATCAGGCAGTAATGAGTGAGATCATGAAGTACAACGATGTCGTGGAATCGCACCTTCTTCTAGGAAAACATGATGTCCTTGCCGTGCTGGAGTTCGAGAAGGGAATTGTCCCGTCCGTCTCAGAAAGAGTCGCGCGGATAGTAACAGAAGATATCGTGAAAATCAAGGATATTCTGGATACAGAAACCTATTGTCCCATAAAATCCCTAGTGAAAGATTAGTGGGTCGTCGTCCGCACTGCTGGTCCGGCCGATCAGCACATCTTGGCCAGTAAGCGGTGCAACCCTTCCTTCCTGAAGCCAAGTTCGCCGCTATCTGTGAACGGACGCTTTGAACTCTTTGGGAAACCGCCTCTTGGCGGGTGAAGCCGGAAATACGGTGCGATTCCCATTTCCCATAGCTTCGCAAGCGTGAGCTTGCCCGAGTAGAGACTGGAGACTACTTCCTCTAGTCCTGCAAGGCCAGCGTTCTTCTTCAGAAAATCGGATGTGACTCCGAGACCCTCTGTCGTCATGGCTCTGTTTGACAATAGCGTCGCGATATCCTCCTTCTTGGCCTCGGCCCAGGTCACGTGGTCTTTGATGCGTCGAAGCATACCCCTCACTGACGGGTTGTCTTGAAGCAGCACAGCACTGAACCTACTCTTCATCCTGAGGGCATTCATTGTCAATTCTTCTGGATGTCGCACGGTTGGGCTGCCATCAAGGCGTATCGCAACAAGGTAGTGTTCGACCGGCTCCTGCTCTTGCTTAGGTGCTATCTCGACTGGTTTTGGTGGAGGCGCTACCTTCGGCGGCGGCGAGTTGAGGCTTCGCTCGTTTCTTTGGGGTCTTTTCCGCTTTCTTCACATGAGCCGGATGTGTTGTTTTGGCTTTCTTGCTCAACTATCTTTACGCCTTCTTCTCGAACGAATGCGCCATCTTGTCGCTGACTTCGTCAAAATGTGCTGGGACCTCTTCGGGTTTGAGTTTTTGTTTCAAATAGGCGGAGAAACGTTTCTGGTACAGGTCTGGTTTCTCGGAGAGCAGTTTGCCGTATGCTGCTATATGTTCCCCTCGTAAGCGTTCCTTAGGAAGGATTGTTTTCTCACCGTGAGGAATCTCCATCCCGGAATCCACGGCTCCGCTCAATGCAGCATACAGCCGCGATCCGGTGCTAACACGTTTTGTTCCCACATCCAGTACAGCCTTCTCGATCCCTTTTGCTTTGGCCCTATAGGCAGCCAAGCGTCCGGTAAGGTACGCGGCAGGAACATTTCCTCCAGTTCCTTTCCACGTGTATTTCTTAAGCTCGGATGAGTGTGCAGAGGCGAGGACCAGATCGCCCGTCGCTGTGGCTTCAATCACTTGAACCGTGATGTGCTTGTTTGCAGGTCGCACGACTAATCGTGGCAGGCCCGATAGAACAAGTCGCTTTCTCTTTCCATAGTCGGTCTTTGTGCTCCTTCTTCTTCGATACGCGAGATTGTATCGTGAGTCTCTGACCATTCTTGATTCACTCTCGTCAATCAATTAGTATACGTAGGCAAGTAGTCTGCCGCCGACCTTGCGTTCCTTTGCGTCGCGTTGTGATATTACTTCGCCCGGGCTGCTCATGATCAGCAACCCCACTTCCTTTGAGGGTAGGAACCTCTTCTCCCAATCCTCTATGCGACTTGACTTCACGGAATAGCGAGGCTTCACGACAGCACAACTATTGATGCGCCCAAGAAGCTGGACTCGGAACTTGCCGGATCGTCCATCATCGATGTACTCGAATTCTCCAAGGTAACCGTTCTTCTGCATCACCCGCAGCACCTGCCCCATTAGTTTCGATGCGGGCCAGACGAGACACTCACGTTTGTGCCTGCGTTCGTTGTTGCTGATCGTAGAGAGTGCATTGGCAAGTGGGATCAAGTAGCGTCAATTCGAATCTACTCCGTTCGGATCTTCCTCTTTGACCGTCCACTCTGCCGCGCTGCTATTAGCCCTACCTTTCGTCCCGGAGGAGTATTCCTCGATACAGTAGTGGGCTTCCCAGCATGTTTGTGGCGTCCGCCACCGTGTGGGTGCGCAGCGGCGACCATGGCCTGTCCCTTCGTGATGGGCCACAATCTTCCTTTTGGCAGTAGCCAAGCTCTTCTCGCGCCAGCTTTCATGAACGGCTTTTCAGTACGGCCTGAACCACTGACAACGCCGATGGTGGCTCTGCAATTGTTCGTCAGATTGACCGAAGTCCCTGAGGGCAATCGCAGTTCCGTTCCGCCTGGTCTGTGTGCGACAACCATCGCGTAGCTGCCTGAGGCTTTTGCTATCTTGCCGCCGTCTCCTGGTTCTCTCTCAATATTGCAGATCATTGTTCCCTCAGGTATCTTGCCTACCGGAAGAATGTTGCCGATCTCAGGGGGTGATTCGGCTCCCCGAGAGACTGTCTGGCTAACTAAGATCCCTTCTGGAGCGTTCAGGCAACATGACTTTCCGTCTGAGAACTGCACAAAGGCTAACGGTGACCCGCGGCCTGGATCATGCATGATGTCGACGATCGTACCGTCCACGCGACCTGCATTGTCTGCAGGTGTCAATGGAGGATAACAAGCGGGAGCGATTCTCCGATAGATGTGCGCTCTGAATACTGTGCCGCCTCGTCCTCTTCTCTGAACGCGTATTCGTAAACCCATCCGCTTTTCCTCAAGATGACCTGTACCTTCTTGGCTGCGAGCCGTAGCTTGCTCCAGAGGTCCGGTAGCAGAGTCTTTCGATGTCACCCTTCGGAATCAAAATAAACATTGCGGTAATTGGTTCTGTTGCATCTATGGGACAAGTCTCTCGCGTTTTCGGTGTCGCTTGTCGACTTGCGGGTGACTGCCGGCGTTCTGGATGAGTGTTAACCATCGGTTCTCGCCGTTGACTTGGATTCCTGCAAGTTCTGACGGCGTACGTCCCGCTAGCCCGTCGTGCGGTCGGACGTAATTGTGGAAAAGTTGCATACCCGTCAGAATCGGGGTGTCGGACTTCTTGAGTGAGCGCATGACTTTCTCTCGGTCACTGATCTCGCCGTTCAGCCGTTCCATCTTGTTGTTGTTGTGGTGTCCCGTCAGCGTGATTTCTCGAATGTGAACTGTGCTATCCACGTTCTTGTTCGTGCGGTACTCTCTCATGTACGCATCGTGATACGACGGAGACCGTCAGTGATGAGAACGGTCGGCTTCTTGTCAGCACGTTCCCTTGCCATTTGGAATAGATGCCTTGCGTCATGCGTGTCCTTTGTGTCAGCTACTTCTTGGGCGATCCAGAACGGGTTTCATCGTCCATCATGGCGAAAACGTACTTCATGTCGCCCTTGAATCTTGACGTACAGTTCGTCAGCTCGCCAAGTATCAGACCTGCGGCGTGATCTTGTCAAGATACTTCTCCATTAGGCCTACATACTTGTGAATCCAATTCTAGACCGTAGTGTGCTGACCTCCACACCCAGCAGTCGTAGGAAGTTCTAGCCGTTGCGTAGGCTCTCACCCGAGAAGTACAACTGCATAGCCGTTGTGATTCCTTGCGGTTATGCTTTCATTCGCTCGAAGCCCATGTTCTGCGAGTACCGCTTTCCACAATCGGCAAGTGAACCGTTGAAGATCGCCGCTCTTGTTATGGCGTAGTCCATCTTGAACCAGCTCGCTTGAATCACAGAACGGACAAATGTTGGGCTTAACGGCTGGATGACCACGTTCTGTCTTAACGTCATGTCGGAGCTTGAGGCTAAACTCGACAGCCCACAGGTGCTTGCATTTGCGTCTCGGTACACGTGGTCTGGGCAACTGCAATCCCAAACGCCATCCGTCTAGCAACTGAATATAGAAACCGTGACCTGACTGAGAATCCACTTCATACCTGTCATGGTCGAGCCGTTTGATTTGACTTCCCGCTTGGAATCGTTTGACCACGCATTACTCGACCCTCGTCAGGTTCTTGCTGGAACCGCATCGCAACCCACACCACAATATTGTAGCGTAAGGTAAATATAAGGGTTACGACAATATTGTCGTAGATCGCATGGTCCGAAAGGAGATACTAGGCACATCCGAACGCCGCATCCTGGAAGCATACCTGAAAGGTGAACGACTCAAAGACTACACCGTGCTATTGCATCGCATACGCAAGATAGGACTGAAACCATCATAGTAGGGTGTGAACATGACCTCGCATCGCTCAAGAGGCTTCTAAAACTCCAAGAACAGACCAGAAAGACACGTGCTTGAGGGTTCATTTGTCCTGTTTTCGACCACGATTCTGCCCCAAGCGATAATCAAAAAGCACGTGGCTCAAACCAAGGTCATGCCTTACTCAGACGATCAGAACTCTTTGACCCTAGACAACGTTCGCGCATGTAGAAGCGCTTGTTCTACTCTTGGTACTATTTCCTTCCTCTTGTTACAAAGTTGGGTTTGAGAAGAGATTTGCACCATATTCCACGTGTTAAACTCATCATTAATCTTAAAACGCAGAAGGCGTTTTGGTTCGGTAGTTGGAGCTACCGACTGCTTCTCCCGATCTTAAGAATACAAGTGGCATCTGAAAGAAAACGGCTTTTGTTTTCACGCTTGGATCAATGGTGTACTAGAGAGAACTACGCTCTCATTCGTCGTCCAGCGACAGAAAGCGACCTCCTAGAGGGAGCAGAATCAAGCGCAAAACCAAAGACTGAACCTGAGCTTGAAGTCTCCATTCATAAGCATCACGACGTGAGCGGGTTTCCGAAGAGTTTCATAGACAAGTTCGATTTCGAAGTCATAACATCCGAAAAGAAAGTGGATGCCCTAGAAGTGCAAGTAGCCATAGGATACGCTTCTCCAATCAAGTGGGTTAACTTAGACCTTCGAGAATATCAGACAACAGAAGTCGATTCTGGAAAAAGCGGAGAACCGACTAAGCGCCTTTCGCTACTGAGTCACGATTCCAAGAGATTTACCCTCATCACCTTCTTCTTTGATGCCAAAGAGGGAATAGACAGAACGGTCACCATCAAAACATCTGATCCGACGGAGCAAGAAGAGCTTGATCGAATGCGTTTCTCGTTTCCCCCCACAATATACGTTCGATTTGCAGGCTTAGAGAAGGAACTTGAAAGAAGATACATTGTCGTGTTCAACAAGCCTCCTTGGGGTGATCCCTCTAAGAGCAGGTTGGTCTAATCCCGCAGTTGAATTGCTGGAGGCTGACTCTGAACGAGCGAAGCGTCTTCTAGCTGATTTTGAGAAGACTTTGGCCGAGCTTAGGTCCGCATCATCTTCGCAAGCTGACGCAGCAAAGTGAGATCACGCTCGCATCCTTCTATGATCGCCTTCAATCCAATCGTTCGAATGCGCCAAAGTAGGGTGTTGTATCCTTTGAGGCGTTCCTCTTGTTGTGATGCTTCTCAGTCAAAGCAACCTGTCGTATGTAGTGTCTCGTTCACTCAAAGATGGGGCTCGGTTCTGGTTTCATCGATCACATGCGTCTCCAATACCAGCTCTCATCATCGCCCCAATCAGCTTACTTCTTAGTCCAGCCAAAAGGGTGTCGGAAGCCGAGTACAACGAGGTGATGTGCCCGCCGTTCGGCGCATTACTCCGTCAGCGGGGACGTTTGCTTGGTTGACGACGAATGTCTACATCGGTTGCAGATCAGTTTCAATTGGCAGTTGCATGGTTCTTGACTTCAGACTCTGCTTGAAAATTGGATTGCATTTCTTCATACTTTGATTCACACGAACAAAGCATTGTGTTATGGGGAGCGTGGCTATGTCCCTACTCCAGCTTCTCTCAATGCTTTCTCGTACATTCGGTCGCGTTTCTCGACTATTCCATCATAGTAGAAGAGGAAGAGCGAGGCTGGAACAAGTGCTGCTCCCAGGACTATGCCATAGCGAAAATCAAAGAAACGAGACCACCTCGACTCTATTCGAACGGAGTATGTGCTGTTCCAGCTTGAGATTCTGAGCGTGTACACGGCCGATTTGGTTGCCTTGCCGAAAACTACCAGCCCAGTATCGTTTGGACCGAGCATCTCGTTGACGACAGATGATCCTGACACTGATTCAGTTTGCAGATCGAAAGGTGCGAGGAATACCCAGGTTGACCCAGGCTTGCTGCTCACTAGCGAAAGCATGATTGGTGTTCCCTGATCTATTGGCGGGATCAGATAGAAGTCAACCCAGTAGTTTCTCTCTTGAGTGAACGTGACGTGGGGGCCTGAAGCCGTGAAAGTCTGCTGTGACTTGAAGGCGGGAAGAATCACGCCGACAATAAGTGCGCCTATACCGAGAGATAGCAAGATTGCCGCGAGGACGCGGAGTTTCCTCAGGCCGAACGTGGCCTTACTCCCTCAGTCTAAATGAACTTCGTCGCATAGTGGCAGGCTGCAAAGTGGCCTTTCAAGTACTCTTCGAGCTGGGGCTCTTTCTGTGTGCATAGTTCGGTTGCGTACGGGCAACGTGGGTGGAATCTGCATCCTTCGGGGGGATTGATGGGGCTTGGCACTTCGCCGGGGAGTATGATCCGTAATGTCTTCTTATCCACGTCGGGGATGGGAACTGCAGCGACAAGCGCCTGGGTGTAGGGGTGCAGTTTCTTCGTGAACAGATCGTCAGTGTCTGCGTGTTCCACGATCTGACCGAGATACATGACTGCTACTCTGTGACTGATTTGTCGAACTGAGCTGAGGTCGTGTGATATGTACAGGTACGATATGCCATGCTGCTTCTGCAAATCTGACAGCAGGTTGAGGATCTGGGCGCGTATCGAGACATCAAGCGATGAGACGGGTTCATCACATATGATGAAGCTCGGCTCCACGGCCAACGCGCGAGCAATGGATATGCGCTGACGTTGGCCACCGCTGAATTCATGTGGGTACCTCTCAGCATGGTATTCTTCGAGGTTCACCATGGAGAGCACCTCATAGACACGGTCTCTCCACTTTTCTTTTGGAACGTGTTTATGCACGAGAAATGCTTCACTGATGATATCGTAGATCGTCATTCTAGGGTCAAGTGACGCGTAAGGGTTCTGAAAGACCATCTGCATATTTCGACGGAGTCTGAGCTGAGTTGTCCTGTTGCCAGTTCTGAATGTTTGAAACAAGTCAAGCCCGTCGAACTTGACGTCGCCCGAGGTGGGCTCCTCAAGGTAAAGTATGACTTTTGCGGCCGTTGTCTTCCCGCATCCGCTTTCTCCTACGAGTGCAAGTGTCTCTCCGTGGTTGATGTAGAAATCGATCCCATCAACGGCGTGCACGACGCCTGTTCTCTTACGCCTCAGGACGCCGCGTTGCACTACATCAAAATGCTTGACTAGCGCTTTGACCTCTAGAAGTGGCTCGGGCACGTTCATACACCTTTGAGGTGAAGTTCTTTCCATCGCACGCATGCGGCCAAGTGACCGGCTCCAACTTCCTCGAGTGGTGGCACGTTGTCGATGCACGTCTGCTTCGCGTACTTGCATCTGGGATGGAAGACACATCCAGCCGGGGGTTCAATTAGGTTCGGAATGTTGCCCGGAATGACTTCCAATATCTTTCTCTGATCTACTCTGGGAACAGCCGCTAGCAAAGCCTCTGTATAGGGATGTTTGGGTTCATGAAATATCGTTTTGGTTTCGGTTGCTTCCATGACTCTTCCCGCATACATGATGGTCACGCGCTCAGTCATGTCTGCAATTATCCCCATATCGTGAGTGATCATCACCATCGACATACCCAAGTCTCGCTGTAGTTTCTTCATGAGTTCGAGTACCTGTGCCTGTACTGTCACGTCCAAGTTTGTGGTAGGCTCGTCGGCAAAGAGGAGTGTTGGCTCGCACGATAACGCACGAGCGATAGCGACTCGCTGCTTCATTCCTCCACTGAGCTCGTGAGGATACGACATTTGAGTCGTGTCTTCGGTTCAGGCATACCGACTAATTCAAGCAAGTATTCGGCTCTTTGAGCGGCTTCTTTCTTCGTCAGCTTGCGGTGAAGCATGAGAATATCGGAAAGCTGCTTTTCGACAGTGTACAAGGGGTTCAACGAAGAGGATGGATCTTGAAAGACCATCGCCATCTTTGGGCCTCTTAGCTTTCGCATCTCCTCTTCGCTCTTCGCGAGCACGTCGCTTCCTTCAAAAGTGATGGAGCCTGCCACTATCCGGCCTGGTGTCGGAACAATTCGCAGAGCCGACAATGCAGTGACGGTCTTTCCGGAGCCAGATTCGCCGACGAGTCCGACGGTCTCCTTTGGTTTCACGTCAAAGGTTGCATTGTCAACAGCTTTGACTACGCCTGCTTCTGTGAAGAAGTAGGTCTTGAGGCTGCGGATTTCAAGCAGGCTAGTCTGCAATTTCTATTCACGCAGCCTTGGGTTAAGCGCATCCGAGAGGCCATCACCCATTAGGTTGAATCCGAGAACGCAAAGTACGACTGCTAGTCCCGGGAAGACTGAGACCCACCATTCCGTTCGGACATAAGTGAATCCCTCGTTGATCAGAAGCCCCCAAGTTGACGTGTTGGGGTCGCCGAAACCAAGGAAGCTGATAACGACCTCGGTTAGTATGTAACCAGCGATGTTCAGAGTCGCAACGACAATCACTGGAGACAAGACGTTTGGCACGATATGTCGGAACATGATTCTCCAAGTACTAGCGCCAAGTCCTCTCTCAGCTTGGATGAACTCAAGTTCCTTGACCCTAAGTATCTCTCCTCGAACTAGAAACGTCACATAGGACCATCCGAAGAACCCTAGAATCAAGACGATTAACGTCAGCCCGAGGCCGGCAAACACAAGCACTGAGAAAACTCTCGCGAATAGCAGGATGAGCAAAAGTGTGGGTATGACGAAGAACACTTGTGTGATGCCGAGGATAATGTCTGAAGCGAGTCCCTTGAAGTATCCGGCAAGTGCACCGATGCCGACGCCTATTATGACGGTTAGAAGCGTTGCTGCAACGCCGACGTAGAGGTCATTTCTGGTTCCGTGGATCACTTCGCTGAACACGTCAATGCCTGACGGTTCGACGCCAAAAGGATGTTGCCACGATGGAGGGTTTCCTCCTTGTCCCGCGTAGAGTAAGGCGTAGCTCCGCGGTGGATAGGGTGCAAGCCAAGGCGATGCCAACGCTACGAACGCGAAGAATCCCACAATGAACATTCCAGCCAGTCCAGATTTGTTCCGCTTGAATCTTCTCCATGCAACGGCCCACTGCGACGCAGAACGACGGTGCGTCTTCGAGGCTACCTTGGTTACCATGGTTTGAGCCGGCAGTTTGGAATCTGGTGTATTCATTGAACCCTCACCCTTGGGTCAAGAAGGGCATAGGTCAGGTCTAGGATCAGGTTTGCCACCAGAACCATCATTGTGATCACTATTGTGATTCCTTGCACGAGAGGAATATCCAAATTAAGTGCTGCTCGTGTAAAGGCGAAACCAAGCCCAGGCCAACTGAAAGCTGTCTCGAGGGCAGGCGCTCCACCTAGTGAGCCTCCGAATGTTAGCGCAGCAACCGTCACGACGGGTGTTATTGCATTTCTGAGCGCATATCTGTAAGTCACAGTTCTGTCTGACAGACCACTTGACCTCGCCGCCAGAACGTAGTCCTGCCTCAGAACCTCAAGCATGTTGCTTCTGACCAAACGAACGAAAGTAGCGACCTCCACGTACGTCAGGACAAAGACAGGCAAGCACGAGGTGCGCCAAGTGGTCGAATATTGCGTTTCCACCCCAGAGAAAGGTAACTCCGACTGACCCGCTGCTTGGCAGCCATCCTAATGTGAAGGAGAAAACTATGATCAACATAATTCCCAGCCAGAATGTTGGCATTGAATATCCAAATATTGCAATAGTCGTCACGGCATAATCCACTTTGGAATACTGACGCTTAGCCGATAGTACGCCGACTGGAATTCCAATCGCTATCGCAAGAATAAGGGCCAACAGTTGGAGTTCAAGTGTGGTAAAGGTCCAGATTCCGATTTGGCTCGCCACCGACCTACCTGTTACAGATGTTCCAAGATCACCGTGCAGAAGGTTCCAAAGCCACATCAGAAACCTGATATGCACTGGTTGGTCGAGATGATAGTATTTCCTCAGAGCTTCAAGGACAACAGGGCTAGGATTCTTCAGTCCGATACGGATCAGAGCAATTGGATCGCCTGCAGCGTTGCCCACTGCAAATGTGAGTATGGAAACGCCCAGGAATACCGGGATCATGAAAAGTAAGCGTCTGATAATGTAACGGGTGTAGCCAGCCAAAGGTGTTCCCCCGCTAGGTTAGGAAACGCTGGCGCCCTCCTATATCTTGGTTCCTAGGCATGCAGATTTCAGGGATCAGAAGCGCGGAGACCTACCTGCATTCCAAGAACGGTAATGCAGTGCAAGGGCTTCACGTGACAAACCATAATAAGGCCTCCCCGGGACTACCGTCAGTCGATGGAAAATGCCAAAAAACATCTTCCATGAAACAACTAAGGGAATAATTCTTGGAACACTACTGTTTCTAACGATCTCAACAACTGCAGCAGTTATGTTCACAACTGTTGCCGCACAACAATCATCTCTGTTCCCAGTCACAATGATTGCGTCGACCGGTAACCCGGTGCGTCGACAATATGCCACAATAATCGCGAGTGGAATGCAGTCCATGGGCATTAACGCCAGGGTATTCTACATGAACTTTGACCAACTACAGAACAGAATGTTCTTCCTCAACACCGACCCGGGCAATACGTTCGACAAGGGCGGATACGATATCGGATTCATTGGTTGGGGATTCACTAGTCCAGTGCCTGACTTCAGAAGCAATTTCGACGGCAGACCAGCATATCTGGCTCCCGCCGGCAACAACTACGCACTCTACAACAATGACAAAATGAACGCGATCTTCGATGAATTGTACAAGTCAACCGACGTGTCAAAGCAGGTCGCCCTAACAAAGCAATGGACGAAAATACTGTTCGACGACGCTCCATACAACTACATCTACACGCCTGTGGATATAATTCCGCGCGACCAAGCGTGGTCTGCCTGGGGTGACAAGAACGTCTACAACGAGGTTACATTCCCAGACGTAGAACGCTGGAGCGGTGGAAAGGAACTGACTTTTGCTGAAGTCAGTAACGTCTTCCCCGGTAGCACTCTGAATCCAATTCAGACTGCGAGTTCGAATAGCTTCTACGCACTCTACATCTACGGTGCCATATGCTTCTCAGACGCAGGAATGCTGTACATCGACGGGAAAGATAACAGCTTCAAGAACGCGATTGCCACGGACATCAAGAGTAGCCCTGATGGCCTGACATGGACAATCAAGATGAAGCAGGGCGTGCTCTTCCACAGCGGCGTTGAGATGACGGCCGACGATGTATTGTTCACCCAGGCGTCGGTTCTCAATCCGGCAGCCGCTTCCGTAGGCCTTGGAAGTGGCATTCAGTATCTTGGAAACGTAGTGGACTTCACATGGTTGAACGGAACAACGAAGACCTATGACAATAAGGCTACACCCGACGAACCGGTCAGAAAAGGTGCCTGGAAGGCCGTCGACAAATACACATGGCAGTTCACAATGCCGGAGCCTTATGCTTTCGCATACCAAGTCTATGCAGGGCAAACAACCGGAATCCTGCCCAAGCATATCTACGAGAAATTCGACCCTGCAACATGGGACTCTCAACCATTCAGCACAGCCGAGGCTGCAGGTGCTACCTACACATGGGACACCAACAAGTATGGAGGATCAGGATCCTACAAGGCGGTCGGTCCCGTCGGCGCTGGACCATACATAATGCAAAGTTTTGATTTCACCAGGAACTTGGCGACTATGAAGAAGTTTGACAAGTTCTGGGACAGAGCCAATCTCGAAGCCCAGGGAATGTACTCTGTTGAAACCTACAAGGTCGTCTGGATAGAGAGCAAGGACGCTGCAATTGCGGCTCTGAAGAATCATGAAGTGAACGTCTTAGATTACAACTACCAGCTTGCCCGCGACAAGAAGACACTGCAGGATATGGGGGTAAACCTCATCACTGCCGTTGAATTGGGCTGGCAAGAGATGGGCTTCAACATGCGTCACCCAGTATTCGGCACAGGCGTTGATACACCTGCAGGAAAAGCGGATCCGTCCAAAGCTGCAGATGCGGCACGAAGCATCCGAAAGGCGATCAGCCACCTGATACCAAG
This sequence comes from Candidatus Bathyarchaeota archaeon, assembly GCA_963706285.1. Lineage (GTDB taxonomy): Archaea > Thermoproteota > Bathyarchaeia > 40CM-2-53-6 > 40CM-2-53-6 > CAVPLU01. The sequence continues at coordinate 26,214 of CAVPLU010000012.1, read as the reverse complement.
GCAGATGATAATCGACCAACTAGTGGCTGGCTCCGGCGTTGCGGTGTCAACCTGTGTTGGCCCAGGGTTTGGCCCATTCTATGATCCCACGTTGAAAGCAGATACCTACGACCCACAAGCAGCAGCTGACTTGCTGAAAGCCGCTGGCTATAGCGTCTCAATAACGCCACCTGCACTGATAGCGCCCTCTGGAACACCAGTCTTGACTTTGGGAACGAGAGTCAAGGGATACACGTCTGTTGCGGGAATGATCGTTGTGATACAAGAGTCAACAGACCAACAGAACTGGCAGCCCGTGGGTGCAGGAACAGCTGACATGTCAGGCAACTACGATGTCTCAGTTCCCGGACCACTCTTCGGCTCAGCCTACTACAGAGCGAACTTCACAGGATACGCGATGAACGAAACCTACGCAGGCAAGTCGTTCAGCGTGGATCAAGCCAATGCCTACATCAACGAAGGCCAGACCGCGGGCGGTGGCTTGGGACTTGTTCCTCCGACACTAACCGATCCAATCGCCATATCTACTGTCATGAATGATGCAGTAGGAGTGCTGGCAATCGTCGTTGTGCTCGTCGTCATTGCAGTATTGGCGATGAGGCGAAGAAAACCACCAGAGACAGTCGCGAAGTAGAACGTGGGTGCCTTCCCGGCACCCTTACCCTTTCTTTTTCTGATTCGTTAGCGACTATCGTAGAGTCTGGAATTGTGACTCAATCAGGGTAAGAACGAGCAAGAGCACGAAGAGAGTCAAGGCCGCAGAGAAGAGGACCAGAGCTCTCCTCGAAGCCTCATCATGCTTTGAGTGGAAAACTCCTCCTTTGAGAGGAGGGTGATGCGGCGAATTTCGTAGACGCCTTTTGACCTAGAAAATTCGACGAGCCCGCCTAGGATAGCAAGCAGACCTACTTCTACAAGCAGGAAGTCGCCAACAATTCCAAGAGCAAATAGTCTCGCTGGAATGAGGACCGCGCCGATCAGCAAATCAGCGAGGAAGATAGTTCCCGCGACCAACAATCCTTTTCGGATTGATCTGAAATACGACAAGCAGTATCGATAGACGGGTGGTTGTGCCTGCTAATAACAGTCGCTGGACGGAAACGGACAGCGAAATCATCTTCACCGAGGAAAGAGAAACCGAAACAGCGGCACCGGGTTAGATTGTACTCGATGCTCATCACATTCACCTTGCTTTCGGTCATCGTAGTCGCCTCATACGTTGCTCTTCAGCCCAGGGTCGAGACTCTGCCAACTACTGTTCCGTTTAGAAATCAGAGTTGGATGGTTTTTGTCCCCAGCTCCGTTCAGTTTGTCGCTTATGTTGAATATCACGCTTGCATCGAGGCAAGTGGGAACCAGAGCCTTTTCGGAGCTGATCCTCTTTTTGAGACATACTCTCCTCCGCTTGTCATCTATCCCAATTCCATTGAGTATGAGCTCGCACTGACCCTTCCCAGCAAGGACTCGCAAGAAGCGTTGCCGACGGTCAGCGTTCTCAAGATTGATTCACTGGAGCTGCAGGACTTCAAAGAGTCCCTGCAATCATCGACGACTCTCCGGAGGACATCCCATAATAGCTACACAATCTTCGATGTTCTCATTCGCCACAGGGAGCGACAGACTCAGCTAGTATCCGCGACTTTGGCAATAGCGCACGAACACATAGTATTCGCTGAGGGAACCGGATCAACAAACTATCTGATCCAGATCCTTGACACAACTGATTATTCACCAAGTCAACTGTTTTCCTCAGAGTCTGCCCGTACTGCACTATATGCCTCGGGAGGAAATGATGACTACTTGGCGTTCTTTGTTGCTGCTTTTCCAACACAAATCGAGGGAGCAAGCGCGGCCATGAAGACCGTGAGCAGTACATCCGGTTCGGTCGCGGCGCAAATTGCCCTATCATTTGATAGTGAAGACAAGGCAAGAAGTCAGTATCAAGCCGTGAAGAACCTGTACTCTGGTGGGAAAGACTACTGGATTCTTAGTCAGTTCGTCGTAGTCGAATTCAGCTATCAGATGCCCGAGTTAAGTCAGCAGATTAGAGGTCTCTAAGAAGTCAGACAGGAAAGGCCTCGCTTCTACTCGATTCAAGTGAACCGTTCTCGCGCAAAGTGTTCGTCAGGTTCTTGATGTCGCTCGATATCTCCCTGTCTTCCTGAAGTTTGGATACGACTTTCCTCACAAATCCGTGCGTCTCGACATTAACGCGCACAACGTCTTCGATTCTTAGAGAGGTCCCATCCAAGATGATGGCCATTCACGAATCGTATCACGATAATGCCATCGGATGCGGTCTAAAGGTATCGGTCTTCGCTGAGGCACTTAGATCCATCAATTCTATAGAAATCTTCTCTTCAAGGCGTCACGTTCGGCTTGCATTATCAATTCGAAGAGTCTGTCTGAAACGTGCTTTTCCTTGCGTAGAATCTTTTTAGCGTCGCCGGGTTGTATTCGTCGTCCCGCCTGTACAACCACAGCTGTCTTTCCACATTTCCGAACAATTTCTGCAGATTCCAATAGCACATCGACCAAACGTTTGTCGAATTTTGATACTGCTCTACCCTTTCTTTTCATGACGGATTCAACGTCTTCGGGACCATAGGAGAGAACGCCAACTGACTTGGACGCACATTTGGGGCATGTGACAGTGCTGTCTAGGTCGCGAATTCGTCTGATCTCGCTGTATTTCCAGCATGTCGTGCATACGAACGTTCTAGATTCGTTCATTATTCTCGCGCGGGCGGACTCGATGAGAATACGTTTCATCTTATCCGAAGGGATCAGATCCGTCTTCATACTGATGCGTTCGATCCCGAGTTTTGCTACGGGGGTCAACTCCTGCAATTCGTGATGCACGATCAGCTTGATCGTCCCTTCGCGTATGGCAAGAAGCACCCGCCTCGTATTCGTAAGGTCTAGGTCCTTTCTCAGGGTCTCGTTAAGCGTCTCTTCAGCGATCACTGTGCCTTCAAAGGTCTTCATCAGTCGTCCAAGTCGCACGCTGCTGAGGTCTACCCATCTGGAAATGGCCCCAAATCGCTTTGCAACATGAACCATTCTGCGTTTGAACATACCAGTCTTCACAGACGCTTTCCTCGCCAAATCCTCAACGTCCATGTCGCCGAGCCTACGAAGCACATCTGCGATTCGAGTGGCATCTGCAGCGCCAGCTGATTGAATTATGATTCGATATGCATCCTGTTGAACCCCAATGGTAGAGCCGGCATCTTCTGACAAGATGTATCCGACCACCCTAGCAAGCGTCCGGTTGACGAGTAGCCCGAGATGACAGCAGACGACAACGTACTCGTCCCAGTCCTCAAGAGTAATAATCGCGTCTGTTGGGACTTCCACGTCTAGAGCTGCTTGATCGAATGTCTCTGACAGGGCCGCCTTCATTGTATCTGCATCGCAGGGATATTGCTGTGACAATTCGAGCGAAATTGCTTCTCTGCCTTTCCCATTTCGGAGTCCTGCAACTACGCGCCTGCGAATCTCTCCCACTTCGGCTGCGACTTCGTAGGGTACCGGAATCTCTTCCCCTATCCAGCTTGGTATTGCGCCTGTAGGATCATTTGTTGATCGAACGTAGATCGTTTCTCCCCTAATGCTCTCCATTTTCCAGGGGCTTCCGCGCACAATGAACTTCGTTCCGGGGGCGCCGTATTCTGCAACAAATGCTTCGTCCAGAACTCCGACCGGTGAGTTACCTGAACTGTCAACGACCAAGTACTGCTTCTCATCGGGGATCATAGAAAGCTTCCCAAAATAGTATGTGTATATGTCCTTGAGTCGACGCGGGCGAAGCATAATTTGATCCTGAGGGGAAAACCAGCAAAGCCTCGGAAAACGCGAATGCATATACTCAGCGATTCTCGTTAGATCTGACTCCGTGAGATTTTTGTATGGACCTGCATTCTTGAAGATGTCGAGAATTTCGAGGATGTACCAGCGGCTCTTCTGTGTCAATAGACCAACGATCTGGTGAGTCAACACATCAAGTGGTTTCTCGGGCACCTCGACAGGCTCGAGCTCTTCTCGCATGGCTCGTCGAGCTATTGCCAGCGCCTCAAGGGCATCATCTGAATCCATCGCGATGATCACTCCCTCCGCGACGCGGCCAACGCTGTGTCCGCTTCTTCCCACTCGCTGGATGAGTCGCGTCACTTGACGCGGGCTCATGTACTGTATCACAAAGTCGATTCTTCCAATGTCTATCCCAAGTTCAAGCGATGATGTCGCAACAAGTGCCTTCAGATCACCAGTCTTTAGCCCCTGCTCGGCTGTCACGCGTGATGGTTTGGCCAGCGACCCATGATGGATCGAGATGGGAAAGTCCATGTCCCAGATCTTGAATCGACTTGCCAAGACCTCCGCGACCGCACGAGTGTTCGTGAACAGGATCACTGACTGGTGTTTGTCGATGATATCTCGCATGAGCTTCAAACGTGCTGCGACTTCAGGATGAGTGAATAGTCTCTTCGCAAGTCGAGAGCTCTCAGCATTAGACTGAGGCAGCTCCACCTTCACGCTTATCCTGCGTCCTACTGGAACACGAACTATGTTGACTGGACGATTAGCTCCGGCGAGGAATTCAGCAACTCTCTCTGGTGTTCCGATCGTCGCTGAGAGCCCAACTATCTGGAAGTCTCTTCCTATTATCCATCGGAGTCTTTCGAGCGCAAGTGCTAGTTGGCTTCCGCGTTTGTCCTCCGCAAGTTCGTGTACCTCGTCCACTATCACGTACGCAACCTTGCGAAGATTCTTCCGCATTATCCTGCCGGGCATGATGGCCTGCAAGGTTTCAGGTGTAAGGATCAGCATGTCGGGGGGGTTATGTGACTGCATTCCGCGCTCTTTCGTCTCGGTATCGCCGTGTCTGACCGCGACCCTAATGTCTACGCGGTGGCACCACCATTCAAGTCTCTGGAGCAGGTCACGGTTGAGTGCGCGGAGCGGGGAAATGTACAAGATAGCAATTCCGGGCTCATCAGTCTTCGAGGTGATATAGCGACTCAGAATGGGAAGTACTGCTGCTTCAGTCTTTCCGGAGGCAGTGGGTGAGATCAGCAGGACGTTGTTGCCGTCGAGGATTTTCGGGATAGCTTGTGCTTGCGACTCCGTTGGTGAAGCAAAACCGCGTTCATGCACTGCTTCGAGGACCGGTTTTGCGAGTAGAGAGAACGCATCCGCCTCGACAGCGCTCATAAGAACGGAACCTTGGCTGCTAGAATGCATCGCCGAATAAAAGTGCAAAGTGCAAACACGCGCAGGTCCGCCCTATCACGTATTCCGATCTTTATCTCAAACGTTTAAGAGAGATCGGTCTTCATCAAGCGATGGCTAGCCAGTGATGATGGAAGATGCCTCTGCGACAACCAATCGTGGCCGTGTTGGGTCACGTGGATCACGGAAAGACAACACTTCTTGACAAGATCAGAGGCACATCTGTTGCATCCCGAGAACCGGGGCAGATAACTCAGTGGATAGGCGCAAGTCTGCTGCCATCAGCCGTCATCAAAGAGACATGCGGAACCCTGCTGGATCAATTTCACATCACAATACAAGTGCCGGGGCTACTGTTCATTGATACCCCTGGGCATGAGACATTCTCCAATCTCAGGCGTAGAGGCGGATCTGCAGCTGACATAGCCGTTCTGGTCATCGATGTCTCGAAGGGCGTCGAGCCCCAGACAAGCGAGTCTTTGAATATCCTGAAGAGTCGGAAGACGCCTTTCGTCGTCGCCGCGAACAAGGTCGACCTCATAAAAGGATGGAAGTCCGCGCCTAGCTGCTCCGTTCCTTGAATCCTACAAGCAGCAGGCACCTGAGATCCAGACCGAGCTTAACAATCGCATCTACACGATAATGGGCGCTTTGTCAAGACTCGGTTTCAGATCGGAGCGATTCGATAGGATTACAGATTTCACGAAAGATGTCGCGATAATTCCAACCTGCGCTCGCACGGGCGAGGGAATACCAGAACTCCTAGCGGTTGTCGCAGGTTTGACACAGGCATACATGCATGATAAGTTGGAGGTGAGAGCCGGCCCTGCGCTTGGGACAGTTCTCGAAGTCAAAGAGGAACCTGGCCTCGGCATGACAATAAACGCCATCGTCTATGATGGAGTTCTCAAAGTCAACGACACGATCGCACTCGGAGGAAGGCAGGGGCCAATCATAACAAAAGTCCGGGCTCTTCTCATTCCGAAACCTCTTGATGAGATACGAGATCCCAGAGACAAATTCCTGAGCGCCGAGCGAATAGCCGCCGCATCCGGAGTGAAGATCGCGGCGCCAAACCTCGACAACGCCTTGGCGGGATCGGCGCTCTACGGTATCCCTCACGGCAAGAACGTCAAAGAGTACGCTCGGATGATAGAGGAAGAGGTCGAGAAACTCCGAATACAAACAGATCGAGACGGTGTAATTCTCAAGACGGACACGTTGGGCTCACTTGAAGCCATAACCACATCGTTGTCAAACTATGGAATTCCGCTTAGACTTGCCGATGTGGGAGACGTTTCGAAACGCGATATCGCGGAGGCCGAAGCTGTCTGGGTTGACGACAGGTTGCATGCTGCAATACTTGCCTTCAACGTTAGAATTCTGCCGGATGCTCAAGAGGAGGCTACTAGTGCTAACATTCCAATCTTCAAAGCGGACATAATCTATCATTTGATCGAGGACTACACGAATTGGTATGAGCAGCAACGCGCGGCCGGCGTAAAAGCCGAATTGAACAGCCTTATCAGACCAGGATCCGTCAAAGTCATTCCCGGCTTCGTCTTCAGAAGAAGTAAACCAGCCGTTGTTGGAGTTGAGGTGCTAGCCGGTCGGATCCGACCAAAATACCCTCTCATGGACGAGAATGGACGACGTGTTGGCGAAGTCGAACAAATCCAAGACAAAGGCAAGGACCTTCAAGAGGCAACAAAGGGCATGCAAGTTGCCGCCTCAATTGACAAAGGAGTCTTTGGAAGAAATTTGATTGAGGGACAGAACCTGGTAGTTGACATACCAGAGAAGCATGTGAAGATACTTCAATCCCGATTTGCAGCTGAGCTCAATCCTGAAGAAAGTGAACTGATCAATAACTTGGTCCAACTCAAACGTCGCCAGAATCCGATTTGGGGACTTTAGGAAAGACACGTACCGTGCTTCTGCAGCTGCCCAGCCTCTGATGGAGATCGAAGTGATCTTTGCTGCGTAGAATCTATCGGACCATGCGTTTGTTTCTTCATTCCATGGCGAGATAGTAATTAGTTTGCAGAACTCGATAAATACGACAGAATCTCATACCTGCGCGAAGCGTTGCCCATTGTTCACGGTTGTCTGCATCAAGCAAGTCCCGGATACCGCGGAGGTCAAGATGGATCCTGAAACCGGTACTCTCGTTAGAGAAGGAATACCATCGGTCATCAACCCCACTGATGTCATTGCAATGGAAGAATGCCTGAAGCTCAAAGATCAATACAACACAAAGATTGCTGTCTTAACCATGGGGCCCCCTCAAGCTGAGGAAGCGCTAAGAGAACTCTTGGCGATGGGAGCTGATCGCGCAATACTTCTAACGGACAGAGCAATGGCGGGCGCTGACACCTACGCAACAAGCTACACGATCTCTACTGCAATTCGTAGGCTTGAGAAGGATGAGGGGCCAGCAGATCTAATCTTTTTTGGCAAGCAAGCTCTGGATGGTGAGACCGGCCAAGTTGGACCCGGAGTAGCCGCTAGACTACACATCCCGATCATAACTTACGCGACTCGTATCGTCAAGCTCGACATTCAGGAGAGGACCTTGTCCGCTTCAAGAAGGGCTGACGAAATAGTCGAAACTGTGAAAGTGCCTCTGCCCGCCGCGATTTCTGTGGTCGAGGAAGTGAACAAACCTCGACGTGCAACTATCGATGGGATTCTTCGTGCACGCAAGACAACAGTTGAATTTTGGAACAAAGATACCATTGATGCTGATCCAACGAAGTTGGGACTTTCGGGTTCTCCGACAATTGTGAAGAAGATGTTTATTCCGAAACCGAGAGGAAGAGGAGAAATATTTGATGGTAGAAAAGACCCGGCTGGTGCAGCACGTTGGCTCAAGGAGAGGATCCTTTCAAGCAGGGCATTTAGTGGGAAACCGACCGTTGCCTCCGCAAGTTCCGAGAGCAGAATCGAATCCACAGCCAAGCCAATCCAGAGTCCGAATCGTGGCCCGGTATGGGTATACGTAGAGCAGAACGAGGGGCGCGTTGCAGACGTTTCCTGGGAGCTGCACAGTGCAGGGGCGACGCTGGCAAAGAAACTGAACGTGAAGCTTGAGGCGGTTGTGATTGGAGATCAAGCGGAAGGTATTGCAGGTGAAGCCGCTTGCTACGGCGCTTCCAAGAGCTACCTGATCGATCATCCTCTTCTGAGACACTACCGCACCGCTCCATATGCGAGTGCCTTGAGCGATGTCGCGGTCTCGCATCGGCCTCAGATCTTGTTGATTGGAGCAACTCGTAACGGACGAGACCTATCTGGCATGGTGGCAACAAATATTGGTACGGGGCTAACGGCCGATTGCACATCACTTGACATTGATCCAGACACAGGCTTGATGCTCCAGATAAGGCCGACGTGGGGCGGGAGACAACTTGCCGCAATTATGACGCCGAAACACACCCCTCAGATGAGTACGGTTAGGCCCGGCGTCTTCCCGAAGCCGCCAAGGATTGACGCCAAAGCAGAGATCGAGAGAGTCAGGATGAACTTCAGAGAAGACGAGATACCTACGAAGATACTCAGTTTTGACTGGATCGAAAGGCGCAGCATGTTGCAGGAATCAGATATTGTGGTTTCAGGGGGGCGCGGTCTTGGTTCCTCGAAAAACTTTCAACTTGTGAATGATCTCGCTAGCGCGTTGGGAGGGGCGGTTGGTGCTTCCCGACGAGCGGTCGAATCGGGTCTCGCGGACAAGGAAAGCCAAGTCGGCCAAACAGGAAAGACAGTCAGGCCGAAGTTGTATGTTGCGGTCGGGATCTCGGGCAGCATTCAACATTTGGTTGGAATAGAGGGCGCCGAGACTGTAATTGCATTGAACATTGATCCCGAGGCGCCCATGTTCAATTCTTGCAACTACGGCGTGATCGGTGACGCGGTCGCAGTATTGCCCCTCCTAATCCACGAAATGAAACAATAGACTCAGGAAAGAAGGTTGGTCGAGTTGACCGAGAAATTTGATGCTGTAGTGGTGGGAGCTGGACCAGCAGGTGTCACTGCTGCCTATGTTATGGCCAGAGGAAAGATGAACGTGGCGGTCATCGAGAGAGGAGAATACCCAGGCAGCAAGAACGTGATAGGCGGCGTACTCTACACCAAAACCCTGAACGACCTAATACCGGGATTCTGGAAGGAAGCCCCTCTTGAGCGCAAAATCGTCCAACACTCCTACTGCCTCATGGGAAAGAATGATCACACTCTAATCACTCACAGAAACGCAACGCAATCCGATATGCCAAATGGATACACGATCCTAAGATCAAAGTTTGACAAATGGTACTCAAGAAAAGCACAGGACTTGGGCGCTACTCTGATCACAAAGACAAACGTCACCGAGCTTCTCCAAGAAGACGGTAAGATAGTTGGAGTGCGGACCGATCGTGGAGATCTCCGGGGTGACGTGACGATAGTGGCGGAAGGAGCGAACACAATGCTCTGCGAGAAAGCAGGATTGATCAAGAAACCCTCCCCTAATGGAATGGCGATAGCTGTTAAGGAGATTGTTTCCCTACCGTCCGATCGGATACAAGAAAGGTTTGGACTTCAAGAAGGCGAGGGCACAGCGATACATTACATAGGAGCACTGTTTGGAGGGCTTGTGGGATTCGGTTTCGTTTACCCTAACAAAGAGTCAATTTCCGTCGGGTTCGGCGCACTCATCTCAACAATGGTCGAAGAAAACATCAAGCCCTATGATTTGATGGAGCTATTCAAAGCAGACCCGTCGGTGGGACATTTCTTGCGCGACGGTCAGGTAAAGGAATACCAAGCGCATATGATACCTGAATCAGGGTTTGCCGGCATGCCTACGTTGTTTACTGATGGTGCGCTTGTCGTTGGCGATTCCGCGATGCTGGCAAATCCGGTTACCGGAGAGGGAGCAGACTTGGCGATCCTATCAGGACGATTAGCAGGAGAAGTCGCCACTCGAGCATACGGCGTCCATGACTACACATCAAACGCGCTCTCGGAATATCAAAAGCTACTTCTAGACTCGTTCGCGCTTAGAGACATGAAGAAACAATCGGGCCTACTCCGGTACATTGAGAAGAATCTCGAAATTATGACCGCATATCCGGAGGCCTTGAACTCCGCGCTAGAGGAATGGTTCCGAGTTGACGGTTCCACAAGAAGTGAGAAAATCAAGAGAATTAGGCACATTGTCACATCAAAACGGGGATTCACGAGAATCCTAAGGGATGCCTATGCGTTTGGGAGGAGAATGATATGAGGCTCGAAGAGAAGCTCTATCTGCTAAGGCACGTTGTGGACGAGGAATCGCACATTCACGTGGACGAGAAGGCATGCGCGAGATGCACGGAAAAGATGTGCCTCGACGTGTGCCCTGCGAACGTCTACTCATACATTGAGCCGAAGGTTTTCATTGCCTATGAGAACTGTGTCGAATGCGGCACGTGCCGTATAGCATGTCCATTTGTGGAGTGGGTCAATCCGAAAGGCGGAGCCGGCATCTCATACCGTTATGGCTAGAATTCGCGTTCACAGAACGTTACTCTAGAGATCTTCACTGAAAGAAACGTCTGGCCGTGGCAGTGACGATTGAGTGTTTGCTTAGCCGCGTTCCTTCTTGCCGTAGTACGTTGTCCATTTCAGCTTCCGCGGGTCTCGCTTGTAGATGAGAAGACCTTTTCGGCATCTCGCTGAGCAGAAGTTCAATATTGTGCCATCGTTTCTGATGAACATCATTCCCGTCGCTGATGGGAATGGCTTGCCGCAAAAGGAGCACTTGTTCGTCCTCGGCAATCTCTGCACTACCTGATCTTCTTGGCTTCGCGTTCAGTCTCTCTAAGAGTGAGAATGTCGCCTACTCTGATTGGGCCTTTTATGTTCCTAGTAATGATTCGACCTTTGTCTTTGCCTTCCATGAGCCTCACGCGTACCTGTATGACTTCGCCTGTGACGCCTGTTCTTCCAATTACCTGCGTTACCTCGGCAGGAATGGATTCTTCTCTTGATTTCTCGCGTGATGAGGACATTTCTAGGCTTTGGCCCCGCTGCCAGACCTGGAGCTCTCAGCTGATGATGCAATATCCTTCAGTGTATTCGCACCTTCTCCTGCCTCAAGCACTGAGACAGCTGCGCATCCTACATCGATGCCAGCTGATCTGCCTAGGTCTAGTTTGCTTGGAACGAAAAGGTAGGGTATCTTTCTCTCTTCGCAGAGGATCGGAAGGTGAGCTACAACTTGAGGTGGTTCCACATCTTCTGCTATGAGCACAAGTTTCGCGATCCCACGCTCAATCGCTTTTGTTGATTCGTTTGTTCCCTTCCGTATCTTACCCGAATCCTTTGCTAGTTGCACAACTTGGTACGCTTTGTCGATTGTCTCTTTTGAGACCTCGAACTTGACGTAAGACGGTTTTGGCATTCGCTTCTCCTGCTCATCTGCCAGCGGCTCCTATGCCACCGGCCTCCTTTAATCAATGTTTCTGTAAGAAAAATCGGCGCTCGCGATCGATCCGAGCTGTATCTTAGATACAAATCGGCAACAGTCTTAAGCTCTAGATTGAGAATACTTCTGCTCGCCCGGGTTTGAGTTCTCGATGATTTCGGAGGCTGAGATCCTTCACATCGTCAGCGAGATCCATCAGTACGATGTAGTGTTAGTGGAACTCAAAGATGGAACGATCTTTGGAATCGCTAAGGACGCAGAGTCCGAGCCTGCGTATTTCAGAACGAGAGGTCCAGCCCGCACGACAGAGGATCGCCGAATGATGCTGGAAGCTGCGAAAGCATCTCGAACCGAAGGACACGTCGATTCTGTAACCCTCGATACTCTACTTAATGGGCTGAGAGGAATGAGGACTCGCCACGTCTGGCTTGAAAAGAGAACGGAGCCTCGTCGCGAAATGGTGTTTCTCAGTCTTAGGGAATTGCAGGAATTCTTGAGAAAACACGAAGCATAGCGCACAATTCAGTAGAGCAATCTCTGCCTGGCAATATCCAAAGGTTCCACCACCCTCGCCCAGGGAGGTCTGGTCTGGGTCTGATCGTATCTTCCACATTTGGGACAGTAGGGCAAGGTCACGACCTTCAGAGACGGGCCACGCTAAAGCGCTTGACACTCCTCTGACCCCTATCTTCTCTATTCTATCGTGTGAGCTTCCGCCGTGACTAGTCAGAAGAAATCGTGAACATGATCAATTCAGACTCCAAGCGAACTGTGTCGATTGCTCTCCGACATCCGACACACCTCTCAAACCGAGTGAACAGATCAGGAGTGATTTGGTCCTCTGGCAAATCGGACATAGGACAGGCTGCAGAATGAGCGCAGTTTGCAAATCGCGGCACTCAATGCAGCATAATGGATCAGAAAGTGCGCACTAAAGTGTAGACATGCCTTAAGATCACGATATGACCACGAGTGATGCAATCGACGTGAAATCGTTTGTATTCGTACACAATCGCCCTCGGGAGAACGGTTCACCTACGCTTTGGCGACGGAAACCGTGAGTTCCTTAGAGCTTCTGGAACGAGAAACCTGAAGAAGCTTCTAGATTTGGTTCAAGAGGCAAACAACAGAATTGGATGAGCATCATAGTTTCATTGAATGCGACTACGAACCTCCGATTGCAAGAGCTGCCTGTGGTGTCGTGGCAATTGTCGACATCCACGGTCGGAAATCTCACGATATCGTCACCAAGGCTATTACGGCAGTCAAGAACCTTGCCCACCGCGGGGCTTGCGGCTGCGATCCGAACTCGGGCGACGGTGCGGGCATCCTGCTCCAGACTCCTCACAAATTCTTCGCCCGGGAATGCGCCAGCATTGGAATTCCGTTGCCCGAGTTGGGAGAATATGGCGTCGCAATGGTCTTTCTACCCGTTGACGATGGCCAGCGGAAATATTGTGAGGTCCTAATGGAGCACATTGTTCGAGAAGAGGGCCAAAATGTCTTGGGATGGCGAAACGTCCCTACAGATAAGACTCCCCTCGGCTATGTGGCCCGATCCGCTCAGCCAGTAATCCGGCAGCTGTTCATCGGCCGCCAGTATGTTGTGGATCACGACACCTTCGAACGAAAACTCTACGTGATACGAAAGCGCGTGGAGAATGCTGTCCGGGAAAGCGAACTTGCCCAGAAGAATCATTTCTACGTTCTCAGTTGCTCGGGGCGAACGGTGGTGTACAAAGGGATGCTGATATCCCATCAGATGGATGCTTTCTATCCAGACCTGAACGACCCAGATATGGAAAGCTCCTTGGCCATCTCCCATCAGCGCTTCAGTACCAATACTTTCCCTTGCTGGAATCTGGCACACCCGTTTCGATACATTGCACACAATGGCGAGATCAACACATTGCGGGGCAACATAAACTGGATGAACGCACGCCAGTCGATAATGAAATCCGCCCTCTTCGGAGATGACCTGAAGAAACTGTTTCCCATTCTAACGCCGAACGGCAGCGACACCGCGACTCTCGACAACGCGGTGGAGTTCTTGGTAATGGCGGGTCGCCCACTAGCCCACGCCGTCATGATGCTAATTCCCGAGCCTTGGTACAATCATAATGGAATGAATGTTGAGAAGCGAGCCTTCTACGAGTACCATGCATCTCTTATGGAACCTTGGGATGGCCCTGCTTTCGTCGTTTTCAGCGACGGCGTCCGCGTGGGAGCGGTCTTGGACCGCAATGGCCTGCGACCTGCCCGCTACATCATCACGAAGGATGACCTCGTTGTTCTGTCTTCCGAATTTGGAGTGCTTGACATACCCCCTGAACGGGTTGCCGCCAAACGAGGGTTGCAGCCCGGCAAGATGCTCCTAATCGATACTGAACAGAAACGTATCATCGAAGATGGAGAACTCAAGCAGCTCATCGCTACGAAACACCCGTACGGAAAGTGGATAGACATGCACACTATCGACATTGATGACTTACCGCCAGGCCGCGAAGTCCACACTGAAAACCCAGAAGGCTTGCTACAACTGCACCAAGCCTTCGGTTACACTGAGGAGGATATTCGACTCCTGATGGTACCTATGGGCGTCGACGGAGAGGAACCGATCGGCTCCATGGGAGTCGACTCGTCCCTAGCCTGTCTTTCTGACCGGCCACGACTGCTCTACGATTACTTCAAACAACTCTTCGCCCAAGTGACCAACCCGCCCATCGACTCGACCCGTGAGTACCTAGTAATGCAAACGGGAGTCACCATCGGACCGGAGAGGAATCTGCTGAACCCCGAGCCCAGCAGCTGCCGACAGATCAAGCTCAAGCAACCCATCATCACCAACGAACAATTAGAGAAACTCCGGTTCATGGGACAGCCGGGATTCAAATCAGTCACGCTCCCAATGCTCTTCCCGGTGACCAAGGGAGAGCGGGCCCTAGAGGCCGCCATGGAGCAACTCTGCAAAAGTGCAACCGAAGCCATCGCTCAAGGCGCCAATATCCTGATCCTGTCGGACCGTGGAGTAGACGAAAAGAACGCGCCTATACCCGCACTTTTGGCAACTGCCGGTATCCATCACCACCTCATCCGCGAGGGAACCAGAACAGGCGTTGGGCTCATCGTCGAGACTGGCGAGGCCCGAGAGATCCATCACTTCTGCCTACTCATTAGCTACGGGGCTGGAGCGATCAACCCCTACGTCGCCCTTGACACTTACCGGATGCTGGCTGAGATGAAGGTGCTTCCGCCGGGGATGGACTGCCCCGAGGTGGAGAAGCGGTTCATCAAAGCAACAAGCAAGGGAATCCTCAAGGTAATTGCTAAGATGGGGATTTCGACCATTCAGAGCTATCGTGGTGCACAAATTTTCGAGGCTATTGGAATTGCAAAGGAGGTTATTGACCGATACTTTACTTGGACAGTCTCTCGCATCAACGGCGTCTCTCTCGATGTCATCGCTTGTGAGACGCTCCAGCGACACCGGGCCGCATATCCCGACCGCCCTTTGGCTAGGTCGGTGCTTCCCAGCGGAGGCAAACACCAATGGAGGAAGGACGGGGAATATCATCTCTGGAACCCTGACGCAATCGCAAAACTTCAGCACGCGGTCCGGAGCGGGAACTATAAACTCTTCAAGGAATACACCCGGATCGCAGACGAGAACAGCCGGCACTTGTGCACGTTGCGCGGGCTCTTCGAGTTGAAGATCGCTGAGAAACCTATCCCTCTAGAGGAAGTGGAGCCAGCAAGGGAAATCATCAAGCGCTTCGCCACTGGTGCGATGTCCTTCGGATCCATCAGCAAGGAAGCCCATGAGACACTCGCCATCGCTATGAACCGCCTTGGTGCCAAGAGCAACACTGGCGAGGGGGGCGAGGACCCTGAGAGATACAAGCCGCTACCAAACGGGGACTCGAAGCGCAGCGCCATCAAACAGGTTGCCTCAGCTCGTTTCGGCGTCACCAGCGAGTACTTGGTGAGTGCGGATGAACTCCAGATCAAGATGGCCCAGGGAGCTAAGCCCGGCGAGGGTGGCCAGCTTCCCGCTCACAAAGTCTACCCATGGATCGCCAAGGTCCGCCACTCAACCCCGTTTGTTGGGCTCATATCACCGCCGCCCCACCACGACATCTACTCTATTGAAGACTTGGCCCAGTTGATCTATGACCTGAAGAACGCCAACACTCGTGCTCTGATCTCTGTCAAGCTTGTAGCAGAGGTGGGCGTGGGAATCGTTGCGGCCGGGGTATCGAAGGCCAAATCGGATGTTATCCTGATTTCCGGACATGATGGCGGCACTGGGGCTTCGCCCATCAGCAGTATTCACCACTCGGGAATCCCTTGGGAGCTGGGCCTAGCTGAGACGCAGCAAGTTCTAGTTATGAACGATTTGCGGGGGCGAATCATCCTCCAGACCGATGGTAAGATCATGACCGGGCGGGATGTGATCGTCGCCTCGCTGCTTGGCGCCGAGGAGTGGGGAGTCGCCACAGCCGCCCTCGTTGCCCTGGGGTGTATCATGATGAGAGTTTGCCACCTTGACACTTGCCCTGTAGGCATCGCCACTCAGGACCCCGAACTGCGCAAACTGTTCTCCGGCAAACCGGAGCATGTGATCAATCTCTTCATGTTCCTCGTCGAGGAGATACGGGAGTACATGAGCCTACTTGGTTTCCGCACTGTCGACGAGATGGTTGGCCGCGTTGACAGGCTCGACGTGCGGAAGGCCGTTGACCACTGGAAGGCCAAGGGACTCGACTTCTCGGCAATCCTTCGCGTCCCCGATATACCCTCAAACATCGCCGTCCGCCACGTCCAGGAACAAGATCATGGGCTGGCGGGATGTCTCGACGAGCATCTCCTTGAGATTTGCAGACCAACGCTGGAATACAAAGAGCCAGTGAAAGCAACCCTCGCGATTCGCAACCACAATCGTGCAGTGGGAACCATCCTCTCCAGCGAAATCACGCGCGTGCATGGGTCACATGCCCTTGAAGAGAACACTGTTCAGCTTAGGTTCCACGGCTCGGCGGGGCAGAGCTTCGGCGCGTTTGCCGTGAAGGGAGTGACGCTCGTGTTGGAGGGAGACGCTAATGACTATCTTGGCAAGGGGCTATCCGGTGGTCGCATTATTGTGATTCCCCCAGCGGACTCCACCTACGTTCCCGAGGAGAACATGCTCATAGGCAATGTAGCCCTCTACGGTGCTACGGACGGAGAGGGATTCTTCCGGGGCATAGCCGGCGAGCGCTTCTGCGTGCGCAATAGTGGGGCGCGGGTCGTGGTCGAAGGTTTAGGAGATCACGGTTGCGAATACATGACCGGCGGGCGGGCTGTCATCCTTGGGCGAACCGGTCGCAACTTTGCAGCAGGCATGAGCGGTGGAATCGCATACGTTTTGGACGAAGATGGAAGCTTCGAGAACCACTGCAATCGAGACATGGTAGATTTGGAACCCCTCACAGATCCCGAGGACTTGACAACGGTCCGTGAGCTTGTCGAAAAACACGTACGCTATACCTGCAGCGCTGTTGGGAGAAAAGTACTGGATCGCTGGAACGAGACGGTGCCCTTTTTCGTCAAGGTGATGCCGCGCGACTATCGTCGGGCTCTGAATGAAACAAGGAAAGCGCAAGAGATGCTAACGATCCAACGCACAGCGGCATGAAGGCGAGCGATATGACTCCGAAAATCAGGGATGCATAATGGGTAACCCCAAAGGATTTCTTCAGATTGAGCGTGTCTCGCCTCGCCGGCGCCCCATCCCAGAACGCGTCAGAGACTGGAAGGAGGTTTACCTTCAAATTCAGCGGAAGGAGCTCCAAGATCAGGGAGCACGTTGCATGGACTGCGGCGTTCCCTTCTGCAACAACGGCTGCCCGCTTGGAAACCTGATTCCTGAATGGAACGACCTCATCTACCGCGACCGATGGCGATATGCCATCGACCGACTCCATGCCACGAACAACTTTCCCGAGTTCACTGGCCGGGTATGCCCAGCCCCCTGCGAGGATTCGTGTGTGCTGGCTCTTTCAAAGAGTCCAGTGACTATCGCGAACATTGAGTTGAACATCGTCGAACACGCATTCAAAGAGGGATGGTTGGTTCCACAACCCCCAAAGGTGGAAACCGGCAAACGCGTGGCAGTCATCGGATCGGGACCCTCAGGCCTTGCGTGTGCCCAGCAGCTGCGCCGCGTGGGGCACCAAGTAACGATCTTCGAACGCGACGACCGGATTGGTGGCCTGCTGACCTATGGCATCCCGGAGTTTAAGCTCGAGAAGTGGGTAGTGCAACGCCAACTCAAACTCATGGAGAACGAGGGAGTTGTGTTCCGCACGAACACCAATGTGGGCGTGAACTATCCAGTCGAGCAAGTGCGCAAGAACTTTGATGCCATCGTCCTGTGCGGCGGCGCGACGCAGCCGCGCGATCTCATGATTCCGGGGAGAGACCTCAAAGGAATCTACTTCGCCATGGATTACCTACGAATGCAGAACCGACGCAACGCTGGCGACATAATCTCTGACGACCACTTCATAACCGCCAAAGACAAGCGCGTCATCATCTTGGGCGGCGGCGACACCGGTGCGGATTGCCTGGGCACGGCTCACAGGCAAGGAGCTAAGACTGTCCACCAGTTCGAACTGCTACCGCGTCCACCTGACCTGCGAGCCCCGGAGAATCCTTGGCCCCAGTGGTCGAACATCATGCGCTCACACTCTGCTCATGAAGAAGGAGGAATCCGCGACTATTCGATCCAGACAAAGAGCTTCACCGGACGCAATGGCCATGTTGAGAAGCTTCATGCCATTCGCCTGGATTGGACCAAGGATCCCTCGGGCAGGCTGGTGCCAAAGGACAGGTCCGGCAGTGAGTTCGAGGTGGAAGTTGACCTGGTTCTGCTGGCTCTAGGCTTCCTCGGCCCTGAGAGAAACGCACTGCTCGAGCAGCTGGATGTGAAGATGACTGACCGGGGCACCGTGTGGGCAGACGAGAACAAGATGACTAGCAGTCCAGGTGTTTTCACAGCAGGCGACATGGCCCGTGGCCAGTCCTTGGTAGTGTGGGCCATTGCGGAGGGGCGTGCCGCGGCGCGGGGTATCGACAAGTGGCTGATGGGCGAGACCCATCTCCGTTATTGACTTCGGCAGCTAGTGTTCGGTCTAGGGTTTGGAAGGGTAGGCGAGTATGGCTAAAGTGGATTCGCTTGACGCTTCCCGTACCTTGCTCTAATCGCTCATGTATTCTTCTGCTGTTCATGTACTCTAGGCTGCTGCTATACCTTCTCCTTAGCGGGGCCGCTTGTCGCTTTCTCCGTTGCTTTGCGTTTGTCCTCTTCTTCCATCCTTTTCGCCATCATTGTTTCTTGTGGCATTCCCTGCATCATTTCTCTCTGATACCTCGCCCCCATCAGCGTGTAAAGGAGATTGGCAATCTCGCCACCATGTTCCTTACATAAGGACGTACCGGCAGCCATGACCTCCGCGTCCTTGCTGCACATTGGAGCTGAACATTTCCATACAGTCATCAAACTTACCTCCGCCTAGATCACCAGAAACCCCAGATAAAGCACACGGCGCGAGAAGATTCATGCTTGGTTTTTGGGGTTCGTTTCCTACAGCTGTACACGTTTCCTGCTGTTCGCTCGTCTTGATCCTACACAACTTGGCAAGAAATGCGGGACATTTCTGACCTTTTACACATTTGTCATACAATGACTGGATAGTGTCACGGATGCCTTATGCCGCACCGACAGGAGCGTACTTGGCACGTGAGTCGCATCTTGTCCCTGAACATTGTCGACTTCAAAGAGCACTGCCCCAAATGTGATTCAGGTGACGTTCATGAGGATTCGCCGGCACTACTCCAATGTTATACTTGCGGACACATGTGGATAAACGATCTAGGTTGCAGTTCCTTGACACCTAGCTTTCTAGATTGACTGCTGCTGTGAGTGTGTGTTGCAGTAGCATCGACGCTGAGCACAAAGCGTTGTATCTTTAGGATAGAGAGGCAATGGTAGGCTGCTGTATCTGTGTGCATGTGTTAAGTCAATCTTAAGATCGTGAACTCGCCGGTTCATCTCTTGGTGATTAGGCTGACCGTCGAAAAGAGTTCTCTCAATTGCTGTGCCAGACCCCTTTTCGAGGCTGTCGATAACTCGTTGGTGAATAGGGTTGAAGACGAGTTAAGAAAGGCATTCGGATTGCCCGTCTATGATAGGTGGCGATGCAGTAGTTGTGGTAAGGTATTGAAGATTAAGCAAAGGCCAATCCTCTGCATCATGCCGCGTTTGATTCTCTGATTATGCGCGAAATATAAGCCGCGGCAAGAGCTACACGTGTACGCTTGCCTGTTGTTTTTCGCAATTGAGCCATGGTCGGCTTTCCTTCTAGTATGAACAATGACGCGGCTAGTGCTGTGAAAGCCACAATGGTTGCTGCTGGGAACTCTGGAATAGGCACTGGATTCGACCAAGCACTCCATCCATGCGTAGTGCAGTGTACCCTAACCTTGGCCGCTGGTTCATTCGAAAGTTGCCATTCTAGAAGAGTTCCCAGATACAATTCCACGCTGAATGGGTTACTAGGTTGCGGATCCATCTGGAACTGCTGGGGGTCTCCCATAAAGTCGACCTCTATCCAATCGACATAATGAGCAGGAGTTGGATTGGCATGATCAATCTGAACCTTGACATAGACAAGCCATTCATCTTTGTGCCACATCCAAAATTCACCCCGATACGGGTACGAGGTGTTCTCAACGCTGACGATGGTGGGTACATTAGCCGTCGCTATTCCAACACAGGTCGAGACGAATATGGTTACTATCGCCACTAGAGCTACGGACTCCAATAGGATGGTTCTTATAGTGAGAATCAATTGCGTGGCCTAGAGCAGCTTGAAGAAAACTCCTAACAGCGACAAGGACCTGCTTGTAAGGAAGAAGCTCGCAACAACAATAATCGCTAGCATCATCATCGCCAAGCTCAGTGACGATATGATAGCAGCATCTTAGACTCTGAATATAAAGCACACACTGCGGAACACCAATGAGAACAGCAGGCGAGGAACATCTCTGGCAGATGCTTCACACCAAACAGCAAGCGGAACACTACATGAAAAGCAATCGAAGAAAAAACCCAAGCATAATAGAATCATAGAAACTGAGATTCTACCGTACGCTCCCACACATACCTTAGTACTCCTATACACATTCCCTGGATGTCACAACGTCGAGAAATTGGAGAGAATTTGAAAGAACAATAGCGAACGATGCGCGAGAGGCGGATCTCGCGCGACAGGGGAGTTCTCAGTTGCCACGTTTCTTCGACGGTTTCACGACAACGATTGCGACGGCTGCAATAGCTCCGAATAGTGCCAAGTATGGCGCGACTATGCCGAGTTTGTTGACGGGTTCCACGAAGCCGCCGACTGGTGGACCCATTTTCGCGGGCGGTGCGGGAGTGCCTCCTGCAAGAGTCCACGTCATCGTCGTAACAGGTGAATCCCCGATCTTGTCGCTCATAGCTCCAACAGTAGACCATTGCCAACGTGAGGTCTGACCTGACCCAACAGTAAGTGGCGAAGCATTCAACCCGGCACTAATGATGTCCACAACAAGCTGGCCCGCATTAGAACTCACATCGATCGACGCCGGACTACCTGCCCCATTATTCGAACTTGAAGAACCAACGCTTGCAACGTCAAAGTAAGATACTGAACCGGCAGACGCACGTCCGGGAGCGGAAGTGAAGTTAACAATGACCGTCGCGGTTCCAATCCCAAGATTCAACAAATAATACAATGCTATCAAAACGCGGAGTCCGGAAGTGCAATCAAGGAACTCGAAACGCGCAAGCAACCGAAGCTGAATTAACACCTGTGAAACTGCCTTCACAGTCACTTAGCAGTTCCAGTCGCGTCATCGGCTTTTCTTGAAGTCAGACAATTCTCGTTCGTATGACTCCAATTCCATATTTGGGTGGGTGTGAGCATCCCATGCTTCAGGAGATGGTCCGATTCAAAAGCGAACATGCGGTAGCTTTCCTATGTCTCGTGTGCGGTGAGGTGGTTAGGTGACAACGATCTCTTGAAATGCTTATAGAGGTCTGGAGCATCTACGGCACCGTCTAGGAACGCGAAGGGTAGTACCAAAGCAGGAATGGGGTAATAGGATATGAAGAAAACGGCTCAGAAAGCCCCGTTTACATGGAAAAAGGCGACGAAACGCCTGACTTTGCGTATCTACAACTTCGCTCCGGTTTGGTGTACATCATGGCAAAGTTCAAGATGATTGTGTCGGACCCGCAGACACGAAAAGCTTCCGTAGCGGAGCTTGAAGGAGCGAGAGCTCAAATTCTCGTTGGTCGGAACATCGGAGACATCGTAGACGGGTCCCAGATAGGATTCTCCGGCACCAAACTGAAAATTACGGGTGGATGCGACAAGGATGGCATTCCCATGCGAGCAGACGTTCATGGCGGCGGAAAGAAATACGTAGTTCTCTCAGGCGGAGTTGGGTTTAGGTCAACGAGTCAGGGGGAACGCAGAAGAAAACTCATCCGAGGGTCAATGATAACGGATGAAACGTACCAAGTCAATACCATGATCTTCACCGGAGAAGTGGCACCGGAAGAGAAACCCGCCCCAGTCAAGGAACCGGAGGTCAAGCCAGCTCCAACCCCGTCAAAGGCCCCTGAGGCCAAGGTGCGAAAGCCAAAACCGTCCAAGAAGCCTCCCAAGAAAATCAAAAGGAAAAAGTAGGCTGTGACGACAATGGAAATCAAAGTGAACAATGAGTCCTACAACCCCGTGCTAAAGAGAAAGGACATTACACTTGAGATCGAGCATACGGGAGAGGGAACTCCGCAGCGATTTGAGATAAGGAAACGAATGGCTTCCAAGCTGAACACGAAGATCGAGAACATTTTCGTGGTGTCTCTTGATGCATCAACCGGCCTACAGAGGAGCACCTGTTTACTGCAGGTTTACGAAGATCCACGCGTCGCCTCATCGACTGTGCCTGAGTACCTGGCAGTTAGGAACCTGCCGCCTGAGGAACGCGCCAAGCTGAAGGAAGCGAAAGCTGAGAAGCCAGAAAAGGCCGCTAAGCCTGCGGAGAAGCGAGAGGCGAAGCCCTCCAAAGAGAGCGAAGCAAAACCTGCGGCGAAACCGGAAGCAAAGAAGGATGAGGCCGCGAAGCAGGCCAAATAGTGGGTAAGCACCAATGAGTGAGCAGCAAGCTGCAAAAAAGGAGCACGAGGCTAGAGCTTCCAAGCTCTATGATCTTGATGCGGTGAAAGGACAGGCTAAGCTCAAGAACAAGAAATGCCCGAGATGTGGTAACTTCATGGCCCACCACAAGAGTCCGGTGGAACGATGGACATGCGGATCCTGCAGTTTCACTGATTACGTGGAGAAAAAGAGCTCCGTCTAAGCGGTTTTCGTCATCGCTTCTAGGAAGCACCAAGCCGTCTTTCTCGTTGTATCGTCAACTTCGACTATTACTAGCCCTTCGTTGGGTTGACCGTATACTACAAAGGATCCAAGAGGGGCGACTGCCATCGCGACTAGGGTTAGGAGATCCTCTTCTCCGTCAACGATCATAATTGCATCTTTGGATTCAATTGCCTCGTCGACGGCCGCCCATGCTTCTGAGCCAATCGTCCCTGGATCGTTTCGAACGCGGAATGTTCTAGTCTTGACGGCCTCGAGAGGTTCTATTTGGCCTCTCTTCTCTTTGTTGTCGATGATCATAACGTCTCTGCGGATTCCTTTGCTGTGTGCTTTCTGTGAGACTGAATCTCCAACAAAGATAACGCATGGTGGGTTCTTCACCGATATCGTTGCTGCGAGTTGGTCGTAGATGTCGGGGCCTGATCCTCGGAGGAGCTTTCCAAGTGGTTTCTTGAGAGAATTTCGCAAGTCCTGGGTCAGGACTAGCTTTGGCAAATTGTGACCAGCATTTTCGAGATTTGCGAACTATCGGACTCGTACGGCATATCGTCCGGGCGACTTGATTCCCATCTTCTTAGCAATCTCTGATCTTCCTGGGTCCATAATGATCACTAGTCCGGTCCAGTCATCGCTCAAGTTGGTGGATTTGCAGTTGGGGCAAACCTGTCCGTTGCTGATGTATTTGCAGTTCTTGCAGGCTTTCTCCCTCAAGCCGCTTTCTCCTCTCTAGGTCCTTTTGCTCGACGAATATCCTGATCGATCCAGTCGATCTTTCCTAGGAACGGTTGCCGCATCGTTATTCCAATCTTGCCGCCCATACCTCCACGCGGAAAACTAACGGCGATTATCCGGCCTCTCACAAAATCGCCTTTGGCGATCTTTCTCTGACTCTCTTTTCCGACAAGAACGCCATGTTTCTCGTCGTATGAGATGTAGTCATCCATGATCTGTGAAACATGAAGCAGCGCGTCTTCTGGTCCGATCCTGACGAATGCACCGAAATCAGTGACCTCAACAACTTCTCCTTCAACCACTTCATGCATCTCAGGATAGAAACTAAGGAGCTTGAAGGTGACCCTATGGTAAGTGGACCCGTCGCCCGGAAGAATTTTGCCTATTGGGTCTACAGTCACGTCTACCACGAAGACTGCGTATCCAAGTTGCTCGTCAACGATGTTCTCGTACTTGAGCTTCACCTGGTCCCTCGCGGCCTTGTCAATCGGATTCCCGAAACTCTTTGGTGGGATCCTGACTATGTCTTCGACCGTTAAGATTCTGAACAAGACTATCTCCGCTTTTTGTTGCAGTATGCTTTCCGTTTTCTACCAGTAGCTTGGCTCAATGCCATCAAGCTCCAACTTAGCCTTTTCTCTGAGGAATATCACTGGTTTTCGGTCATCTCTTATCGTTCTTCGGAGATCCATGTCGGCAGTCGCGACAACCAAGTTCGGGCGCTTTGAGGCTTCGATCAGCGCTCTGTCAGCGTTCGAGCGCTCTGCGGTTGTCATGCTGTGGATCTGTCGCCTTGAGATCAGTTCCAGTGCCACTCTTGCATCGCGTCCCGGAGGACCGGGGCTTTTGGCAAGTCTTTCTAGTTCGCGAACGACCAGGTCGGGAACAGTGAACTCTACTCTCTTTTCAATTACCCTCTCTGCTTCTGAAACAACGTCTATGTGGAATTTCGCTGCCATCATCAGGAGGCTAGTGTCAAAGCAGACAGTGACGGGCACATGCTATCCCTTTAACGTGCCGAACCCGATGAGACGCCAACTATCGCCGATTCGCCTGCTTACTGCGATCTTGAACCCTGGCATCGGGCATACGGGTTTCTTGAGCCCCACATCTACTATGTTGCCTCGTGCGGATGTGACGATGCCTGATGTGACGGCTGTCCCTACGTTCAAGACCAATGGTTCGTTGGTTTTGATCTTGTCGACTGGGACAAGCTGCTCTGTCCCAACCGCTCTTTCGAAGAGGGCCACTTCAGCTGTTATCTTGTCGAGAACAGGTGGAAGATCTCCAACCTTACCCACCACACTTCCTACAAGACCGTCCGATTTTGTCAACGATGGATCTAGGGACGTTCCAATTCCGACAAGACCTCCGCTTCGAGCTTCAGGGACAGTCCCTTTTGAGATGTTCAAGCTCGTTATTTTCGACGTGAGCGACTCGTATCGGGTCTTCCCGCCTGTCTCGATCGGCAGCCCTGGCTTGATCTCTATCTCGTCCCCTACTTTGAAGGTGCCTTGCATGATTGAACCTCCGAGAACTCCGCCATGTAAGTCGTCAATTTCTGTGCCAGGTTTGTTGATGTCAAAGGATCTCAGAACGTACATGCGTGGGGGCGCGTTCGGGTCCCGTTTTGGCGTCGGGATACGTTTCTCCATTTCGTATAGAACTACGTCGGTATTTGCAGCATGCTGGGATGACACCGGAATTATCGGGCTTTCGGCTGCAATCGTGTTCTTAACGAAGGATTTGATCTCCTCATAATTCTCGATTGCTCTGGCGCGGTCAACTATGTCGATCTTGTTCTGTATCACTACGATCCGTTGAATACCGACCATTTGTGCGGCGAGAAGGTGTTCACGATCCTGAGCTTGAGGGAACTTGACATTACTTGCAGCCACGAACAATGCACCGTCCATTAAGGCGGCGCCCGATAGCATGGTCACCATGAGACTGTGATGGCCGGGGCAATCAACGAAGCTCACACCGCGCTTGAACTTTGTCTCCGAGCCACAGTGAGGGCATTTCGGGGTCGTCGTGTAGTTATGGGGGGGTTTGCATTTTGGGCATCTGTAGATGAAGACGTCGGCGTATCCGATTCTGATAGTAATGCCGCGTCTCAGTTCTTCAGAGTGTCTTGATGTCCATACGCCAGTTAGAGACTGGACGAGGGTGCTCTTGCCGTTGTCAACATGCCCGAGAGTACCGATGTTAACCTCCGGTTGCCAGTTGATGACTTCGTCGTCGTTCTCTTGCAGATCTGCTTCTTCGGCACTCATTTTTTCTCGTCGTTCCGCGCTTTGCGATCCAGAGTTTATGTCGGACATATAATAGTGT
>CAVPLU010000011.1:0-16866 GCA_963706285.1 Candidatus Bathyarchaeota archaeon | reverse complement strand
TGTTCTGCAACTACTGAACGGGTACCTCCAAGTGCCGACAATTCTGGAACAAATTGACCAGTATATCGTGCCGGCAGAGTTAGGCGATCGGTCTGGAGTCTTGGGCGCGATAGCTTTGGCTCAAAAAGCGGTGACGGATCTCCGTTGACAGAATATGTGGGCTAGGAGAATGGCTTTGTCAGGAATCGTAGGAGTTGTAATGTATGAGAAAGAGATGGGATACGCGTGGAGGCGCGACTAGATGAGCGAGGACCCCAGAAGAGATTACCCCATCCGTGAAGGTGGTTTCCTTAAGCAGCTAGGAGGATTCGACATCTACCGTTCCAGCAGCTTGATCATGGCTGTTGTAGCGGTGGAGACAGGGCAAGGTGCGCGGGATATTCGATTCTACCGTTGGCAACTCCGAAAGAATGCGCAATCTGGAGAGGAAGCGTGGAAGGTTGACCTCGCACGCTTCAGCGTAGGCCGATTTGATTTCAAGGACATCGCGACCAAAGTTGAACGACTGAAACAGCAGTTCCTCAAGACTCCTTGACTAGCTCACAGACCCACTGCCTCTTGCCCGTGTACGCTTCGAACATCCAGTGAGTGATCATGCCTCATCCTTTTGGAATTGAGGCCCGTGAGTACCAGAGCACAATAGCCAAGTCTGCCCTTCAATCGAATACACTCGTTGTCCTTCCCACGGGACTTGGGAAGACGATTGTTGCGCTGCTCGTTGCTGCTGAGCGGCTCTCAATGTTTGCTACTGGCAAGGTTGTGGTTATGGCTCCTACGAGACCTCTTGTGTTGCAGCATGCTCGTTTTTTCAAGGAGCATCTCGCAGGCGATGGCATCAGTTCGGCGACATTGACGGGAGAAATCTCACCCGAGTTGAGAAGTTCAAGCTTCCATGAGTCAAGGCTCGTGTTTGCTACTCCTGAAGTGATACGTAACGACGTCTTCGAGAGTCGCTACACCCTGACTGATGTGTGTCTGATCGTATTCGATGAGGCGCATCGATGCGTGAAAGAGTACGCCTACTCCGAGGTCGCCGAGGCTTACAAACGTGAATCATCAAACCCTCTAATCTTAGGGTTGACGGCCTCCCCTAGCGCCCGCCGAGAAAGAATACTCGAGATCTGTGAGAAACTCGCGATCAAGAATGTTGAAGCTCGCAGTGAGACTGACGATGACGTGGCAGGATATGTCAAACCGGTCTTACTAAGGTGGGACAGAAGCGCACTACCCGCCAGCTACAAAGAGGTAAGCCGGATCCTCCACAGCGCCCTGGACGAGAAGATCGGTAAACTACGAGCCATGCATCTGCTGCCACGCGATGTGAACATCACGAAACGAATGCTGCTCGAACTGGGCGAAACATTGCGTCGACGACTCGCCAGCCGTAGAGCAGGCTACCTTTTCGCAGCGATACTCCTCCAATCACAAGCGATCTCAATACAGCATGCGATTGAGCTAGTTGAAACACAGGGAATCTCAAGCTTGAGAAAATACCTCTTGCGGCTTGGGGAGAGCAAGAACAGATCCACCCGTGCCCTAGCCAAGGACCCACGAATCATCGACGCACTGCAACGCTGCGAATCTCTTGGGGAAGTCGAGCATCCGAAACAGGCGCGACTTCGAGAGATAGTCGCTGAGCAATTGGAAGTAAACGCCGATTCGAAGCTAATCATATTTACGCAGTTCAGAGACACAGTCGAAACCATTGTTGCGAACCTCAATCACATCCACAGTGTCATGCCTGTTCGTTTCGTGGGTCAAGCCACACGGATCGCTGAGGATGAGGGGTTGAAACAGAGCGAACAGATGCGGATACTGGAAGACTTCCGTTTAGGGCGCTACAATGTCCTCGTAACGACCAGCATTGGTGAAGAAGGCCTCCATGTGCCCGATGTGGACCATGTGATCTTCTATGAAGCTGTGCCGTCAGAGATACGATCCATACAACGACGAGGAAGAACTGGCAGGACGAACGTGGGAAAGGTAACGGTGCTCATGGCTGAAGATACAATCGACGAGGCGTATTATTACAGTAGCAGACGCAAAGAAGAACGAATGCGGCACCTCTTGGAGACCGTGAAGAGCAGGAAACTCAAACCTAGAAGAACCAGAAGAACCCTGCTCGACTATGTCGAACCATAATTGAGGTGGCGAGAATGAGCATCAAGGTGAAGGAGTGGCTGCGAAAGCTAGGGATCGATACGACTCACGAACAACGAGAAGAGATAGATCATGAGATCGAGCGAAGGACAGGACGATACTGCGATAAAGGCGTTGAACTGCTCACCGAAGCTGAGTTTTTGGCGATTGTTGATTCAGTGAAGCGGAAACGCAGAAAACAAGTTGCTGATCCAATGATTGCATAGTCACTTGCTCGAACATGTCAAGAATCTAGTATTCTCAGCCATGCCAGTGTTCGCTCTTCGAGCTAGACATTCAAAAAAAGCCTAGCACAAATGAGAGCCCAAATTCAAGCACTTTAGGCACGACGTTTGTCCGCCGGAACAAAGAGAAGAGACATCGAATTCACACAGTGCCGAACGCTCTTCTTGGTGAAGCCTTCTCTAAGGAAGACGTGCCCCAAATGTGCGCCACAGCTGGCACAGGATATTTCTGTGCGAACTCCGTCAAGATCTGGTGTTCTCTTTACGGCGCCGGGGATCTCATCGTCGAAGCTAGGCCATCCGCAGCCAGCATTGAATTTGGCATCTGAGCGGTACAGCACTGCGTTGCAGCGTTTGCAGATGTATGTGCCTTTTTCCCAGAAATCGTTGTACTTGCCGCTGAAAGGAGGTTCTGTTCCATGGTAAATGAGTACCGTTTCCTCTTCTCTGCTTAACTCGCTCTGCTGCATTTGTTTCCACCTTCCAAATCGATTTCTTCGGCAGACTCCTCTTCACTATCGGTCTGCCTACCCAAACAATCCCTTTGCCAGGACATTAGGCTGGTTGCATCAGAACGATGTGAAAAGGAATTGATTTCCTTGAACAAGCGCTGGAACTGCGATGATCTTGTTGCATTTGTACAAGAAAATACAGCAAGAATCTAGAATAGCTTCAAGACATCGAGTCGAGCTTCGCAGCCTCGCGTGAAACATCATCCCAACAGCCGATTGGATGAACGCTCTGATCCTCGCCATCTTCGCGATATCTTTCGCGATCTTTTCATTGCGCGGTGTGCCCACGCAAGTCTATTGGCGCCCATGCAAATCCGGTGCTTCGTGCTCACGCTATTCACTTTTCTTGGATCCCTGGTTGGTCGATTCATGCTCGAATTGGTCATATGCTAATTTCTTGTCTCTTCGGTGCCCACGAGGCCAAGATGGAGGCTGCCAAGATTCCTAGCACGATGGCCAAAGAAAGCACGATCGGAATCTCATAGAAATCCGCCAACACCATCTTAGTGCCTACGAACAGCAGAACAATCGCAAGTCCAATCTTCAGGTACCTGAAGCGTTCGATGCTACCTGACAGAAGGAAATAGAGTGCTCTTAAGCCCAATATTGCGAATATGTTTGAAGTGTAGACTATGAAGACGTCGGTCGTTACTGCAAAGATCGCGGGTATCGAATCTATCGCGAATACAAGATCCGTCGTTTCCACAACCAGGAGTGCGATCAGCAGCGGGGTTGCGTACGTTATGCCACCTAGTTTCACAAAGAAATTCTCGTTATGTAGCTCTCCTGTCATCGGCACGATTCTCTTGAAAAGCCTCACGACAGGATTTTTCTCCGGCGCGACATGTGTTTCCTTCTGAGTCATCATCCTCACTCCGGTGAATATCAGCACTCCACCGAAAACATAGATCATCCAATGAAATGCCTCCAACGCAGTGGCCCCAGCAAAAATGAGGATGATCCGCATCAGCAAGGCGCCAAAGATTCCCCACTTCAAGACTTTCGGTTGCCAGATGGCGGGGATATTGAAGTAGGAGAAGATCATGGCGAAAACGAACATGTTGTCGACGCTGAGTGATTTCTCAATCAAGTATCCCGTGAAGAACTCTAGAGCCTTTTCCCCACCAAGCCATACGGACACAAGCAGATTGAACGTCAAGCTGACAGCGATCCAAACCGCGCTCCATGCGGCGGCCTCTTTAGTGGATATTACATGCGGTTTCCGGCTTAGGACGCCGAGATCGAACGCTAGATCAGCGCTATGATCACATTGAAGACTACCCAGAGGGTAACGTCAGTGCCGAGAAAACTGACCATCTGTGTCCTCACTTAGCCCAACGGGCCTCAGACTCCAATGAACGAGTATGAATGTTTCTGCCGGAGATCTAGGTGGCGACGCCTACCCAGACTCTCGAACCCGACATTCTCGATGGCAACGCATGTGCACTAGACGGAGATTGGGGCTGAGCAAGAAACGTATCCCAACCAGTCCTAAATGGCATGATTTGTCGCGCCAAGTTTCTGGCGTGAGTCCTTCGTCACAAACCACGTCAATCCAAGAGCGACTAATCCCAGCACAAAGATCAACAATTCGAATACGAAAAGTCCCAGACTACCGGCAAAAGGCACCAAGAAATCCAGCAAGCCCATCGGTAAGGCAAGCAGAAGATATCGCCTATTGTGTAAGCAGACTGCTAGAAGGCAAAGGTATCCCCAGGAGAAATGGAACAGCAGCGAAGTCACCCGTTCCAGTAAGCCGTAGCCTAGCAAGGGCAAGACTTGCGCTGCGGGATAGAAGAGATCGGGTCGAAGCTTCATTAGAGTTGAATAGAGTTCTTGCGCAGCTAGGCCGCTGGACGCCAACGTCAGATAGACTGATAGCAGGTTGACTAAGCTTAGAACTCCCAAGTAGCCCGCGTTTTCCCAGAACGCGAGTCCGAGACCGTATCCCTCGGCATCTTTGACGTTCAGCTTGTTTCGAGAAAACGCCAATGCCGCTACCAAGTATGCTCCGCCAACTTCAAAGATGACTGTTTGAATTCCGAAGTAAGCTCCAAGCGCCACAGAACTATGACTAAAGCTCGATAGATATGCAACATACGTGAAGTTCTGGAGCACGATCTTCGCCGCTATCGCTCCCGCATATGCCAGCAGAGACAGCACAAGGGTAGCTCTGGTGAAAGTTCGTTTGCGATTCCAATAGATGACTAGACCTGCACTAAACGCCAAAGTAACGATTGGCTGGAGAAAGTATAACGCATTGATGTTTTGCACACGAATGACCCTCATCTTACATGTAGTCAAATAGAATTTTCAGTTAGTGAGGTGAATATCTACCTTTAGCGGAGAACCAGAAAGAGGCCAGCCATCTCCCATATTGCACCCAGAGCCAATAGTATGATCACGATCACGTAGATTCTGGCAGCGTCCTTCCACGCCATCTTGAAGGCGACCCATCTGCTTGCTGTGCCATATCTTTTCGGCAAGATTGGAGCCAAAGCACTGCTGATTCCAGCTGCACCTGAGAAAACATATGCGCCCAACTCCAAAACCATTGTCCCCATTCCAAGAACAAATCCAGCTCCCGACGAAGCAAGGACCGCCGGATAGGTCACTCCTATGATGAAACCCCTAAACAACGTAATCGCAACAGTACCGAATGCTCCTACCAAAGGTAAAATCCCTGGAAGCGTCGTCGAGAAGAACGCTCCAGTCGACAAATTCAGCAGGAAAGTGACCAGAATCGCCTGAACGAGATCTCCTGAACTTAACGACTGAAGTATGGTCGTGAATGGTGACTCCGTTAGAACGGCTCCTGACACAAGCTGAGCCAAATCAAGCGCTACCTGCGACTTGATGCTGATCAAATACCAACCAGCGAGATAGGATCCAACGTAAAGCAGAGCAACGAAAATCAGCACTATCCTCATTCTCCTAGCAGCTTCAATAGCTTGAGATAGAATGCTCATACGATCAAACTCCTGCAAATCTGATTAGAACCAGACCTAGAGGTGCCAGATCTTCCCTTTGAACTACCGCTTGACCTCGACATTCTGCTCCGTTGGAGAGGGACAACTCTTGATCAAAAAGGATTGTGGGATATTCTGAAACGAAGTTGTCCATAGCGAACCTTCTTGCTAACGTGCCTCGCTGCGAGGAAAAGCCCTGACATCACCCTTCTCCTTGATCGTCAATCATCTACAGTTGTTAGTTGTTTGCATCGGCCTCAACGTTGAGCATGAGGATCTCAAGAAGTTTTGCCATCCAGAACCGAGCCGGGTTGAGGGTGTTTCGGTCAGGTCAGGTCCGACGCAGAGCGGAAGCGCAACGTTAGTCTGGGGACAACATGTGAGGGAGAGATCTTGGAGTGAAAATGCTCTCAGTCTCTATCGAACTATTGGATCCTCGTTATCTTGATGCTCTTGCTTCCAGCCGCATTGCTCCAGTACAAGAAACGGGAAATTGCCCTGAGTGCGGACGCTCATCCTTTCACGCTTCTGAATTTAGCCCAGCTGCATTTCGGGCGAGGCCCGCGACGCTCGCCGTTCTCATGGAGATCGATGAGGACTCGTTGACTGGTCGAAGGTATCTATTCGGCACCGCGCTTTGGAGAGTCGAAAAAAGTGTTGGATGCGCGTAGATGTCCAGAATCCTTAGTGCCAGTTCTATATCCCTTATGTAGATACCCAGTAACAATTTGACGCACAGCGAATATTCTTATCATCCTGAATAATCTCCAAGGAGATTTCTCCTGGAGCATAAATCCTATCTGCAATTGGCGTAGGGGTTTCAACAAGCCATGAGTTACAAAATGTACTGCGCTCAATGTCATACCCTTGATTGCTGAATCGCCGCTATTCAGCCAATTAATCAGGCCGCTAGGCCAGAACTGGGCAGAGGCTAGCAGCTTATACTCCTTACTATCTGTTCTGACTCCTACCTGACATTTGGTGAGATGAGCATCTACTGCATATCCATCGGCCTTGGCCTTCTCATACAGTTTCGTATTCTTGTAGAATGTTAGGGAGAAAAAGTTCAGCATTGCTGTTCGCGGTAAGTGTGCTAGGACGTCTATTGTTTCGCGCCAGTGCTCCGGTCCCTCGTAAGGATTGTCAAGTATCACGTCATATATCGCTGGCACGTGATACTTGTGCAGGGTATCTGCCATACGCAGAAAATCAGTCTTCGAAAACTGCCTGCCATATATTTCCTTGTTGGTAGAATCGCTACCGCTTTGTAAGCCCATACCGATTATGACGGGCATCCGGCGTAGCAATTCTAACTTGGGCATCGTCAGCAATTTTGGGATTGCCTGAATGACTGCTGGAATACCAAACCGCATATATCCGCTAACGAATGCGGCTATCCATTCTGTATTGTGACTAGCAAAGTTGTCGTCCCGTACATGCACCATCAATGTCTCGGCCGGTGAATTCGCGATATTGTGTCCGATCTCATCAAGTACATTCTCTACAGTTCTAAAGCGAATCTTGGAGCCAAATGTTTTCTTGAGTATATGATTGCAGCAGTATGTGCACTCATAGGGACAGCCCCTGGAGGTAATGATGCTTATTGAGGATCCATTGTATCTACTGTACTTCCTGAAGAGCTCCTCATCCAGCTTAGAGATTGATGAATGATGTGTAACATATGCTCTAGACGGGAAGTGCTCAGGAAACGCAAGGCTGTTCAGGTCCTCAACTACAGGACATGCGGTTAATGATTTGTCATTCTGCGTGTTGAACCCTATTACCTTATCATGAAACCCACTATTCTTCCAATGGTCAAAAAACCTAACGATAGCGCCTTCGCCTTCACCATAGCATACATAGTCGGCAAATGGGAGACAATTCTGTGGATCGATTGAAGGATGGGTACCACCCCAGATAATAACAGTACCCGCACCGCAAATAGACCGGATGGATTTGGATAGTGCAACCGCCTTCAGGTAATGAATGCTCATTAAACTGATACACGCGGCATCGTAACCATTATCTCGAATGAAATCGGCGATGAGCGAGTCATATTTGTTCTCTTCGGACGTGTAGAAGAGTATCGCCGAATCATGACCGGCTTTGAGCAATGCAGAATGTAGATACTTGATCCCGATGTTATCTGTATCCCCTGAGAGCGAAATAAACAATATTTTCGGACTCTTTGTAGTCATGTGAACCAGCTGTCAAGCGGATTGACAATCTATACTTGATGGAGTGGACACGGGTGTTTGGTAGAGCAAGAGAACATTGTCTCTCACGATTGCTTGAGCGGGTAAACTTGTCATCCTCCGAATTACTCCTTATAGATCCGAGAGTTGGAAAGTCTGCGGGGTGGTCACATCAACTTTCAACTCGTGCAGGTAGGTCTTGCCGTCACGTTTTTCTAAAATGTTCGTTGAGATGCCCACTTCGACATGGATCCTGTTCAGCATTTTGATTTTGCTGACATGGAACTCGAGGGACTGGGAATCATTACTGAGACGATAATCGTGATAGCCATTCTTGTCGAAAATCTGCTTTGCGGTTGCCACATCTTCTCCAAAGATTTTTGCGGATTTCAGGAAGTAGTCTCTCTCAGAAAAGTGCAGCATTTTCGGACTGTCCGATGATGTGTTCTGGTAATAGACCTGACTCGTGTGCTTGTTCTCCAGCGAGCAATAATGGACCCCGAGTTTCAGTCCCGCCTCGAGGGTGAACTCGATCAAGTCGAGACAGGTTTCCTCGCTGCCTGCCACGGGCAGGCCACCAGCATATCCGTAGTTGTAGAGAACGCGGAAGGGTCTGGCTTTGATGCGGTAGCCGCGTGCACGATACTCATCTGCGTTGTGGAAGGGGAAACAGAACTCAAGAATGTTGATGCCGAACACGCCTAGGCGGTCGAGTTCAGTCAGCATATCCTTCATCTCATCCAGCGCATCGGGAAAGACAGGCATCTCAACCATCACGTTGGAGACATATTCCCGCGCCAGTGCGATCCGGTCGAACGTGTACCGTCGTGCATTTTCGGGATCCTGTATTCGAATGCTGATGCGGATCTCGTTCAGACCTGCGTCTTTGAGAGCCCGCAACGTCTCGCGGTCAAGATGATCACCGCAGGTGTAAAGGCGTGTATAAGCGTTCGGAAAATTCTGGCGGGCGCGTTGGAAGAAACTCACGGTTTCTTTCTTGTGGAGCAACGGTTCGCCGCCTGTCAGACCTAGATGCTGGAGATGCTGCCCGTTCGCGTGCAGGGTATCTAGTTCAGCCAGTGTGTCGCGCGTGTGGTCGTGCTGATACTCGTACCCTTCCTGACTGGGATTGAAGCAGAAAAAGCAATTACGATGACACTTCAATGACACGGAGAAGGTGATGCTTCCTACACCGGTTTGACACGCCTGACAACTTGGAGAGATACGATTGACGTATACGCTCTTGCCGTCATTGCGGACGATCGCGCCCATCCTGCCCAGCGCCGCGATCCTTTCGCGGATCTGTTGACCGTCGTCCGCTTCCTCAATCTCCATACCCATCTGACGGATATGCTGTATGAGGTCCTGATAGTTGCGGACGTATCCTTCGGCATAAGATCGCAGAGCAGGATTCTGGATGGAGGCAAGCGTGGCATCATTCACATCAATGATCATCGTTTCCCCTCCGCGATCGTGCGCTCGCTTCCCCCACCGGTAGACATCCGTCTCTGCGTGCTCTTTTACAAGTTTGCACCAGACGAGACCCCCAACGATGCAAGTGTTCGGAGAGAAAATCGCGTTGTAACCGCAAATACGTTTCGCTCTTCCCTAATCTGTCTCAAGTGCCTCCAATGCTAACTTGGTCAGATGGAATACAAGTTACAGTTCAGGGCCTCACGAGTGGGAGAACGCAGGCAATAAATGTAATGATTCATCCTCGTAATGATCCTTGGCAGTGTGTGGATGCCTCTTCTTCCCAGTACACTGATAATCAACACCCTCAAGCAAGAGCCGACAGGTTACCAGAACCTGCAATTCCAACCTTGTTATGTATGCGGTACGAGCATGTCTCAGTCATCGCTGTCGAATTGTTGTTCCGTTTTAATAGTTCAGTGTTGAGAAGGCTATCGGGCGCTGGATCCTCGGTGCCGCGAATAATACTCCACGTCGACATGGACGCGTTCTATGCATCAGCAGAGAGGCGAGAGAATCCAGCGTTGACTGGTCTCCCAATCATAGTGGGCGCAGATCCAAAAGAAGGCAAAGGTCGCGGTGTAGTTGTGGGCTGTTCCTACGAAGCACGTAAGTTCTGTGTCCACTCTGCTCAGCCAATATCGCGAGCGTACCGACTGTGCCCACAAGGAGTGTATCTTAGGCCCAACTTTGTGCTCTACGAGGAGATCTCCGCACGCTTGATGGACATTCTCCGTAGCTTCTCCAAGAAACTCGAACCGATGAGTCTAGATGAAGCGTTTCTAGACTTGTCTGATAAGGCAGCGGATTTTGATGAGGCCACGCAGATCGCTAAACGGATCAAGGAAGAGATCAAAGATCGAGAAGGCTTGACATGCTCGATCGGTGTAGCGCCGAACAAGGCAATAGCGAAGATCGCCTCAGACTACCAGAAACCGGATGGGATTACGGTCGTCGCTCCCGATCAAGAATCGTCGTTCTTGCGTCCCCTTCCAGTATCACGAATCAGTGGAGTTGGAAAGAAGACAAGCGAGATCTTGGAAGAAGTAGGAATCAAGACGATTGGGGATCTTGCAGGTTTTCCTGCCGGTCGTATCGTCGAACTGTTCGGAAAATGGGGAATCATGCTTTGGCAGATCGCAAACGGAATCGACGAGACGCCTGTCGTGACATCATACGATATCAAGTCGATCAGCACTGAATCGACCTTCGAGCAAGACATCGAGGATAGAGTTGTGGTTACTGAAACGCTGGACAAGCTTGTTAGAGAGGTGCACTCACGAGCGGTGCAGGACGGGTTTCTGTGGAGGACGATCGGCCTAAAGCTCAGGTTTGAAGACTTCACAACATTCACTCGAGCGAAGAGCAGGAGCGATTACACAAATCGGCTCGACGTCGTCCAGAACTCGGTGAAATCTCTCTTCAGCGAATTTGAGAAGGATCCCAGAAAGATCCGTCTTGTAGGAGTCAGGCTCTCGAACCTGAGGCGAACTGACTTGTCTCAGGAAACGCTGCTGGCCTGGTCCGAAAGTAAGTGAAACAGCAAGTATCTAGTGGCGCATTGGATAGCAGATCAATGGAACGGGAGCTTCACCGAGCATTCTTGACTCGTTGAACAGGTCCAAGAGGCGTTGTACTGGCATGCTTTCCCTGTTCAGGCGGTAGACAAAGATCGGCCCATACGCTTTTGCCTGAACCAATTCGGATTCAACAAGCTTTCTCAGATGCGGCCTAATCACTTTCCTTTCTAGACCGCTGAATTTTGCGATCTTGTACACGCTCAGCGGATCGCCGACATGCTTGGCCAGAGCCAGAAGGATCCTGAGTCTAGATTCGTTGCCTATGATTGTGAGGAGGGGAGGTCTTGGTGGCATTGATCATCAGAATATGATATGAAGCAGCGGGGAGCAGATAAGCGGGAGAGCAAAGTGAAAGTACAAACCTCACGGTAACTTCTCGGAAAGAATATCTTCAAGACATCATGGAATCTCGATGGAAGCTGTTAGACTTGTCATGCGTTTTCTGCGATATCATAGCTCGAAAGGCGTCTGCTCACATCGTGTATGAGGACGATGACCTAATGGCTTTCTTGGATAATCACCCGATCGCGGAAGGACATACCCTGCTTGTAACGAAACGCCACTACGAGCGGTTTGGAGAGATTCCTCCAGCTGAAGTCGCTAAACTCTTCACTAAAGCTCAGGAGCTCAATGAGACAATCATGAGGAAGATGTCAGCCCAAGGAGCAAACATCTCCGTCAACGACGGAAAGGCAGCGCATCAGCTCGTACCTCATATCCATATCCACTTAATCCCGAGGAAAGAAGATGATGAAGTATCATTCATGGCACGAAAACAACTTTCCCGAGAACAGATGGAGCACATCAAGACGCTGATCGGAACCTAATTCGAAGTCTAGATCAGAATCTTAGGTATCCTATTTCTGATCCCGCGAGCCAAAGGAATAGCAACGATGGCCCCTGACAGAACCTGAACGATGTTGCTGGGGACCTCGACAAGGGCAACTGGAACGCCGAGCCCCATTATGTATGCTTCCGCCAAGAAGTAGCCTGAAACCATGACGATCGCGCCAACGAGCCAGCCAAGGAAATCACGGCGGTTGCTCTTTCCGTCTCTGATGAAACCCGCAACAAAGCCTTCCAAGCCTTTGATTACCAGCGTGTAGGGAGCGAAAACCGGGTATCCAATGATGTCCGCTACAGCGGAGCCTAATCCGCCAGCCAGACCTCCAACAAGTCTCCCGAACAACAGAGCGCTCGTGAAGACCATGATATCTCCGAAATTCAGATATCCGTTGGTCGCCGGGATCGGAACCCGAACCATCAAAGTCGCAACGGTAGTTGTTGCAGCCAAAGCAGCGGCAACAGCGAACTTAGCAGCAACTGACGATTGTGCCAAGACGCCATCACGATTCCGGCTACGGAATGGAAGAATATAAGCGCTTACAGCTTCAACGGACGTATAGGTTTCGATCCGCTCGCAACGAAGATTCCGATCTCAGCCTTCCTTCCATGCAGGGATATGCCGCAACACTTCGTTCTCGCAAGCTCCACCTTCACATCTTCTAGGCCAGCATCCTCAAACCACTTCCGGACTTTCGCCAATTCAAATCCAAGCCACCGGTCAGCCATCTCTCCCCGCAACCAACGCTCCTTATGCTTCTCCAGATCTGCGACTGCGATCCTGCCACCATTCTTGAGGATTCGCGTCATTTCAGAGATCGCTCGTTTCGGTCTCGGACAATGATGGAGAATCATATTGCCCACAACTGCGTCGGCAAAACCGTCCTCAACGGGGATATTTTCTGCATCACCGGCTCGTAACTCTACAGCATCGAGTAGTGAAAGTTCGGCTAAGTTGTCTCTCGCCTTTTCTAGCATTGAGGGGGAGAGATCCACGCCGATTATTCTTCCCTTGCCTTGTGTCTGCAGAGCAGCCCGCCGGGTCAGGAAGCCGGTTCCACAGCCCACATCAACTATGGTATTTCCTGGCTTCACATCCGAGGCTTTCAGTATCGAATCGGCTACGGTCTCATCGAAGAAGTCTTCGCGCATCTTGTCCCAGCGGTTCGCCACAGCGGCAAAGTACTTCCTCGCCTTTGCCTTGTCTTTAGTAGATCTGCCTGTCTTCTGCCTTCGACTCTGTCGACGTTTGGGCACTCCAAGACAACCCCCTAACGCTCCAGCAGTGCTACGCAGGCTATCTAAAGAGTGATTAGTTCAATCCCATGCATTCTAGCACTAGAGGAAGTAGTGTTGAGTTCAGTTAAGGGCTCATACGATAAGGTGTTCGAGCTACTCAAGCAGCATCATAGTTGGTTCTCTGAGAGCATCCCGCTCATCGCGTCTGAGAATATTCCGAGCCCAGCGGTCCGTGAAGCAATTGTTTCCGATTTTGGCAACCGTTACGCGGAAGGATGGGTTGGCGAACGCGTCTACGCAGGATGCACGTACATCGACCAAGTGGAACAGATCTGCATCGACTTAGCAAAGCAACTCTTTCGTGCCGAATTTGTCGATGTCCGCCCAGTGTCCGGCGTTTGCGCGAACCTCGTCACCTACACGGCCTTCACTAAGCCAGGAGACGTTATGATGGCTCTGGCGATTCCGAGCGGCGGCCACATCTCTATGGCAAAGAAGGACTTCAACGGAACCGCCGGCAGCGTCCACGGCCTCGATGTGGAATACTTCGTCTTCGACCGCAACGAGATGAACATCGACGTAGACAAGACTAAAGACAAGGTCGAGAAATTGAGCAAGGACGGCAAGCGTCCGAAGCTCGCAACATTCGGCGGAAGCCTCTTCCTGTTTCCCCACCCTGTCAAGGAACTGGCCGAGTACTTCCACGGAATTGGCACGACTATTGCGTATGATGCTGCACACGTTTCAGGCCTCATAGCTGGCGGACAGTTTCAGGATCCGCTCCGCGAAGGCGTGGATGTGATGATGATGAGTACGCACAAGACGCTCTTCGGCCCTCAAGGCGGCGCTGTCGTCTCGTTCGAGAAATATGCAGCGCAGATCAAGACGGCGACTTTCCCATCGAACACGAGCAACCATCACCTCCACACCGTCGCCGGGAAAGCCATCGCGTTTGCGGAGATGCTTGAATTTGGTCGCGAATATTCGTCCGAGATAGTTGCGAATGCGCAAGCGCTCGGGCAAGCGCTGTACGAATGCGGACTAAACACGCTTGCTGAAAGTAAAGGGTTCACGAAAGTCGCATCAGATCGCGGTTGACACGACCAAGTACGGCCTCGGAGGAGACATCGAGAAAACCCTTGAGAAAGCGAACATCATCGTGAATCGACAACTACTCCCAGGCGACATTCAAGCCGGACGCCACTATCACAACCCAGGCGGAATACGACTTGGAGTCTCCGAGATTACCCGCCTCGGAATGAAACGGTCACAGATGGCGGAGATAGCTGAATTCATCAAACGTGTGGTTATCGACAAGGAGTCTCCCGAAAAAATCAAAGCTGACGTATCAGCATTCCGCAGAGACTTCCAGAAAGTGCACTACGCTTTCGAGACCGCACCTTCAGCCTATGAATACATCAAGATCCGACAATGATAGTTCGGTAACCCGGCAGTCACGGAAGCGTTTGGCTCAAGCAGACGGGCTAGCGGATGCTCCCGAACCTAGGACCACGGACAAACGATCGAGTGAGTCATTCGCGATAGACGTAGTTAATCGCGCCTGCGACAAGGATCAGGATTGCACTACCGATAAGAATCTGAGTTTTCACATCCGATCCGCTAAGGAGTCCCACGACAAGAAGAATTGCGCCAACCACTATTCCACGCGTTCCCGCTTTCATTGACATTCGCTTCGAGGCGAAACTGTAGCACTCAAGAGCCTCAACGGCGCAGATGACGCCCACAACTAGCACAACAATCAGGATGAAACCGATGCTTGCGGTCAGCATGAACGGATACACTGTAGAAATCGGGATCATCATAATGATGCTCACCAGAGCAATAATGCCACCTATCAAGAATAGGATGGCTGACAAATCTAGTACTGCTCGTTTCCAAACCGGTTCTTCATGCACCATGAACCATCACATTGTAGAGCACGTATGCCTCTGTTGACATATAAGCCATGGAGTGCACGTCTTAAACGCCGGATTGATTGGGAAGCTGTCACTCTTGCAATCTCACTCAGGCATGATTCCCAGATCAGGCATGTCACTCTGAAGGAGCTTTGCCGCTTTAATCTCTCAGCTTGTGTGTAGTAAGTGTCAAGCATGTGCACAAGATCAACGAACACGAATAGAAGGGATATCATGGAGCGCATCTCATTCGGTCCTATATCCCCGAGTAGAAAAGTTCTAGTACCAATGCGGTCGAACTAAGGGCCCGAGATCACAAGCCATGCCAATAGATCCTGAATTTCAAAGTAAGTTGAAGGCTAGTGGAGATCACAATGGTCACAAGATTTGGGGTGAGACCAGCCTTCCCACGAAGCGTGGAATTCACGGAACAAATGTTGCAGTAGATCAAGACGTATGCGATGGTGATGAGATCTGTGTGAGCGTGTGCCCTACAACTGTATTTGAGATGATTGACAGTCCGGGTCATCCTACTTCTGTGAAGAAGTCAGACCCTGCTAGAGAGAAGGACTGCATTCAATGCATGGCATGCGAAGTTCAGTGCCCAGTGCAAGCGATCAAGATAACTGCCCCTCCCTGAGCCCCTGAATTCTCTCCAGAATCCTAGAAGCGCGGACACCGCAAGGTATCGTGCTGCAGAAACACGTCTCGCTTCAATTCTCAAGTAGTTGTTCGATGCAGAGAAGACGAGATAAGCCTCTACAATATGCGCCCTATCTCACCACGTCTTCCGTGAGACGTGATCTGTCACAAAATGCCAAAACAGATCAGCAATAACGTCACCTGTATCGGCGTGTCATATGGGTGGTGACGTGTTCTGCGGACTTCTTCGTATGGCATAGTCGCTGCGATCCTAACGGCGGTTATGTGGGGTTTCTCATTCGTGGCAGCGCGAATCGTTCTCTCTACTCTATCACCAGTAATCTTGGCGACCGTCCGATTCGGGATTGCCTCATTGATCTTCGCCCCCGTCATCGTCGTCGAATACCACCGCCGGAACTATCCTGAACTCGGCAAGTTGGTCGAGCTTGCGTTTCTCGGTTTCCTGAGTATTTCGATCTATTTTGTACTCCAGTACACCGGCGTCAAATATGCTGGCGCGGGTATCTCTGCTCTTCTCGTCGTAGGTTTGATACCTGTTCTTACAGGAGTATCGTCAGCCTTCTTCCTCAAGGAAGAATATGGTATTTGGCGGGTGTTTGGAACTCTCCTCGGTCTTCTTGGCGTGGCACTAGTTGCGGCGCCAGGACTATTCTTAGAGAAGATTGACTGGCTCTTCTACGTAGGCGTCCTCTGTCTCGCGCTAGATGCAGTCTGCTGGGCACTGTACTCAACCTTGAGTAGGCGACTCATGAAGGAAACTGGCAAACCGCTTCTCACCACTTCCTACGTAATGGTTCTTGGCACGTTACTGTTGATCCCTATGTCGGTTTCATCGGATTGGGGTTCAGTAGGGTTTTTGCAGCCCGGGCAATGGTTCAGCATATTCTATCTCGCTGTAGGCTGCTCTTGTGTGGGCTACTTGCTATGGAACTTCTCTTTGTCGACGGTTGATGCGGTCAAAGTTGCGGTATGGCTGTATCTTGAGCCTCTTGTTGCTTTCATCGGAGAAGCGTTGATCTTCGGGAATGTTCCGACCACTACTACGATA
Source organism: Candidatus Bathyarchaeota archaeon (assembly GCA_963706285.1). Lineage (GTDB taxonomy): Archaea > Thermoproteota > Bathyarchaeia > 40CM-2-53-6 > 40CM-2-53-6 > CAVPLU01. Next base: position 44 of record CAVPLU010000011.1, on the reverse strand, counting down.
GTAGGGGGATGCACGATAATCGTTGGCGCTCTGATCACGAACTG
>CAVPLU010000010.1:0-260086 GCA_963706285.1 Candidatus Bathyarchaeota archaeon | reverse complement strand
AGGCGCTCGAGTCCCTCGTGCGCAGCGGCTCGGGTTTCGCGTCCGCCGCCAGCGCGGTGGCAGAGACCTGCGTCCGGTCGATCAGGGTCGTGCGCGCGCCGTGTCGTTCGATCCGCAGCGGCAGCAGCGGCGTGCGCGGCGCCGGCGGAGCGTCGCGCGGGCGGCGAGCAGCCGCCGTCCCGGGTTGAACCCCGTCCAGAGGATGGCGGTGTCGCGGAACCCCGGCGTCGACTGCGAGCCCGGCGCGGCCGCGACGTCGACGAGCGGCGCAGCGATCGTGAACACGTAGTCGCCGCGGTCGCGGACGACGAGCCGCTGCACGGCGACGACCGCGAAGGGCGCGCCCGACGGGGCGACCGACACACGGACGCGGACCGTCGAATCGACGCGATGTCGCCGCGTCTCGAAGGACGACGACGCACCGCCCCCGAGCGGCGGCTCGGGGCTGAGCCGCGTCAGCGGAGACGGAAGCGCGATCGACCCGGGCGCCGCAGCGGCCGGCGTGGCCGCGAGCAGCACGGCCGCGCCTGCGGCAAGCGAGCAGAGCCCGCGGGCGATGCGGGCCGGATCGTGATCTTGACGTCCGTGTGGTCGCGGCACGTCTGGTTCATCTTCACCTGGCCCGAGTTCCCCGCGCCAGAGAAGTTGACCTCCGAGTCGGCGACGTCCTGCTCCTCCTTGGTGACGTCGACCGGATGCGCCCTTCACGGCATCGGCGACGGCCGTGTGCGCCTCCGAGATGTCGCCGTTCAGGTAGCCCTCGGCGATCGACTGGAACTTGTCCTTCTCGACGCTGGTGAACACCATGTCGGCAGGAGCCGGGAAGTCGCCCGGGAGCGCGTGTGATCGGTCATCGCGGCCGGCGCCGCCGGGCAGTCCTTGTTGACCGCGTCCTTGTCCTCGTCCTCGCCGCAGGCTGCGAGCGCAAAGGCAAGGAGCGTCGATGCGAGCGCGAGCGTCAAGAGCCTTCTCATCGTGTCTGTGGAACCTTCGGGAGAGTCGCGGACAGCGGGTCGTCGGTACGCCGGAGCGTATGTCATCTCGTGGAAGCGCGCGAAGTACACGTCGTCGTCGACGACGCCGTCGTGGTTGTGCTGGTTGAAGCCGCGCGAGTCGCCGTTCGCGCCCTCGACGACCACCTCGTTCAGGGCCTTCGTGATCTGCGCGCGGTCGGGCGTGGACGCTTTTCGCAACGCGGCCGCGAGCACGTTGACGAAGTCATACGCGTACATCGCCGTCTCGGGCGGCTGCACGACCTCGAGCCCGGCTTTCGTCTTCACGCCGACGAGCACGGGGCCGAACGCACTCTGCAGCCGGTGCTCGACGAACTGGAACGGCTTGACGCCGACCTCGGCTGTGAGCCTGCCGCTCGCGAAGGTCAGCCCGTCGACCCAGGCCGGATGGTTGGCGAGCCGCTGGCGGATGAACGGATCGCTGCCGGTCGGCGGTGTGTAGAAGGGCACCTGCCAGCCGGCGGTGCGTGCGGCGGTGATCGCCGCCGCGATCGTCGCGGGGCGCCCCCAGACGATCAGCGCTGGCGTGCGCGCTGGCGCGCGCGCAGGATCTGCGGTGAGAGGTCGAGCGCATTCGCGGGGAGGGTCTCGTCGATCGCGACGGACGACCGTTCTCTGCGAACGCCTCCGCAGCGCCGCCGCGCCGGCCGTGCCGTAGTCCGAGTCGTCGTGCAGCAGGCCGAGCCGGAGGCGCTTCGGGATCAGGTTACTCGGCGAGCCGAAATGCGACGCCGTGGTCGGTCGGGGCGATGCGGTAGACGTTCGGCCGCTGACCGGGTCGACGACCTCCCTGTCCGCCTTCGAAGACGACGCCGATCGGCGTGTGCGACGGCGCGGCGACGCGCCACGACGCGTCGATCCCGGTGCCCTCGTCGACCACGGCGACGGCGTGCTCGCCGATGGCGCGGCGCATGTTGGCGACGGCCTGCGCCGGTGAGAGCGCGCTGTCCATCGTCTGCACGCGCAGGTTGTAGGTCGCTTGCCGACCGGCACACCGGAGTGGTTCTGCTCCGAGGCCGCGAGTCGGACGCCGCTCTCGATCGCCTGCCCGAGGTACGGCGTTCGCGTGAACGGCGCGTTGACGACGACCAGGAGCGTCGGTCGGCTTGGCGCGCTCTGGGTGGCCGCCGCAGGCGGAGAGGAGCAGCGTCGACGCGGCGAGACCGAGCGTGAGGATGTGGCGGCACATCGGCGGAGACCGTGCCTGCCGAGGTAGGCGGCCCGCACGTCCGGGTCGTCGGCGACGGCGTCGCCGGGCCGTCGGCGATCACCGAGCGGCGTCCAGCGACGACCACGCCCACCGCGAGCTTCCGCACCACGGGGAGATCGTGCTCGACGACGAGCAGTGCAAGCCCCTCCGCGCGGAGCGCGGCCAGCAACTCGACCATGCCGCGGGCGCGTCGCGCTACGAGCCGGCGGTGGGCTCGTCGACGAGGAGCACCGGCGCACCGGTCGCGTAGGCGGCGGCCAGCATCAGCCGCCGTTGGGCGCCGGCGGGCAGCTCTCCGGCCGGCACGTCGCGGAGCACGCCGAATCGCGTCAGCACGTGCCCGGCCTCGGCGTCGAACACGGTTTCCTCGGCGCGGAAGCGCGGCGTCGACAGCAGCGAGCGCAAGAAGCCGGCGGAACGGCGTCGTCGGGCGGACGCGGCCAGGACGTGCTCGAGCGGCGTGAGGGACGGAAAGATCCCGCTGCCCTGCAACGTGCGTGTGACGCCGGCGGTGCCGTCGATCCGGCCGGCGTCGGGCTCGATCACGCCGGCGAGCAGGCGCAGCACGGTGGTCTTACCGGAGCCGTTCGGCCCGACGAGCGCGGTGATCTTGCCCGGCTCCACGTCGAGCGACACGTCGCGCGCGGCGGTGACCTCCCCGAAGCGCTTCTGCAGCCCGGCCGCCGTGAGCGACGCTTGTGCGTGCGGGGCGAGGGCTCTGTCGCCCGGGCCCGGGTGGCGCCCCGCCTCGCTGGGCGCAGGATCCCCTCCCAGCCGAGCGACACGACGGCGAGCAGCAGCAGCCCGACGTGAGGAGCGTGTGCGTCCTCGCCGCGGAGACGCCCTCGAGCGATCCGATCGTGTCTGCGGCGAGCGAAAGCAGGCCGAGCACGAGCATCCCGAGCGGTGCGCCGAGTGCGGCGAGCGGCCCGCCGATCAGGACGACGACGAAGAGCCGGAAGGAGAGGTACGGGCCGAAGCTCGCGGGGTCGGCGACCGCGGCGAGGTGGACCGCAAGCGCCCCCGCGACCCCCGCGACCGCGCCTGCCGTTGCGATCGCCTGCGCGCGAGCCGCGCGACCGGGAGGCCGAGTGCGCGCGCCGCCGGTTCCCGCTCACGCGCCGCGGCGAGCACGAGGCCGAACGGGGAGCGCGCGAGGGCCGTGAACGCGAGCGCGGCGAGCGCGGTGAGGGCCAGCGCGGCAGCCGAACCGCCGCCGAGGTGTCGGTCCGTGCGCGTCGACGACAAGGCCCTGCGTCACCCCGACGAGCCAGGGAAGCGACTGCAGGCCGAGGGCGATCGCCCATGCGACGATCCACGTGGCGGCGGCGAAGACGACTCGTGGCAGCCTGGCGAACGCGAGGCCGATCAGCCCGCCGGCGAGCGCGCCGGCGACGCCGCCGCAGACGATCGCCGGCGCGAGCGGCACGCCGTGCTGCAGCAGTCGCGCGCAAACGACCGCGCCGACCGCAACCAGCCCGCCTTGCGCGAGCAGCGGCAGCCCCGCGATGCCGACCACGAAAGCAAGGCCGACCGCGGCCGCCGCGAGGTAGAGGCCGCCTGCCAGGTCGGCCGTGCGCGCCGTGCCGAACACGAGCGGTGCGACCGCGGCGAGCGCGAACGCCGCGACGGCAGCGGAGGAACGTGGGCGCCACGCGGCGCGGACGTCGCGGGCGGCCCCGGCGAGGGCATCGAGCGTCGTCACTCGACCGCTGCCCGGGTCGTGCGGGCATGCCAGGCGACGATCCCGAGCCCGCCAGCAGCGGGAGCGCGTCGCGGTAGGAGGTACCGCAGTCGTGCGCCGCTCCAGTGCGCGGACGTGACGGCTGCCTGGAGCAGCCCGAGCGCGATCCCGGCTGCGAGCGCCCGGCGGGGGTCGAAGCGCACCACGACTGCCCGCGGCGAGCCCGTAAAGGCCGTAGAGCGCGGCCGCTACACGATGCGGGATGCCCAACGCTTGCGCCTGTAACTTCATGAACGCGACGGGATGGGCGAGAAACTTCTCGTTACTCGGAGCGAAAGTGACAAGACAGTTGATCCTGCAACCTGACGCTTCTACTTCATGAAGGGCTAATGTAGAGTCTTTTCCACCAGTCCACGAAATTGCAACATTTCGCATGCCGCTCGACATCGGATGCCTGACGATTTTAGACTATTGGGACTCTCAGTTAGCGTACACATCACTCTCGATTCTTCTCTAATAGTCAATTGACAAGTCAGTAGACAGTATGCAACCCCTTCGGATTATCACAGAGCATAGGCGGTGGGAGAAGAACGGGGAATTGTGTGTGCGTCAGCTAGTGCGCACACACACCACAGTAGCAAATCTGTCATAGCCACAGAGCTTGTCGCAGAGAGAGTTCTAAACAAAGGTTCAGCTGATAATTCCAGTGAGTATCATGACCCGATTGGCCGGCTACGAGAATCGATGATGAGAGAAAGAAACAAGGAATCTGAGGGGTTTGCCTACTTCTTCTTGACCATGGGCTTGCCACAGCAGGTCAGGGGGCTGCAGCCCTCGCACACGCATGCCTTTGTCACGGCCACCTCAAGATCGCATTTAGGCTCGGCGCAGCCGTATACGTCGCCCTTCTTGTAACGTTCCAACAGTTCTCACCTCCTATTGTGTCTGATGAGCATCAGCGCTTGAACCTTATCGGTTTTGCTGATAACCTATGCTAGGTATACGTTCTTGGGCCTGAAGAGTTCGCATCACCAGCCGGCGCTGCCAATTCGAAGAGACCCATGCATGAAGATGCGGCGCGGAAGAGAACCAAGTCCGTCCAGAAAGCGCATACACGATGACTGCAACGGCTACGATTAGAGAGAAAGTGCCCACAAGCAGTGTGAGCCAGTTATGTCTTGGGGGTCTGTGTTGTGCAAACCCATGATCGCTCTCACTTAGTGGCAGACTAGTGGTTTGGGTGTTGGATTGGGTTTCCATGATTGCAGTGGGAGGGGCGATTGAGGGCTTTGCACATCCTTTGTATGACGATTTTATCAAATAGGTAGTCGACTTTCGAAGCCTCCTTGCAAGACTCCGCGTGACTCAAGCCCAGTATTCTGCTGAAATAGAGTTCGAGAATTCTGTGTCGATGCATTATGGACTCTGCCAACACGACACCCCTTTTGCTCAACTTTGGAACCTTCCAGGGTTTGCGCGTGACAAACCCTTTCTCCTCAAGCTTTTCTAGGATCCCTATCGCGGTCGGTAGTCTCACACCAAATTGCTTCGCTAATGTGGACACGGATGTCGCGCGACGAGTTTCATTGAGACGGTGCATGGTCTGTAGGTATGCGACTTCAGATCTGGTTAATTCAGGGACACTCAAACTACTGCAACCCTAGCGCGGGGAAACGTGCCGTTTTCTTATCCGTGTGGTGGCTAACGTGACGATGAAGATTGCCAGCCCTACTAATACAATTGTTGCGCCTGACGCTGTATCGGTAATGACTGACGCGATCAAGCCGAGCACAACGCTCAGAATCCCGAATACTGGAGATAGCAGGACTGTTTGCCGTAGCGATTTGCTGATTTGAACGCTTGTCAATGCGGGAAGAACAAGCAAGGCTGAGATCAATAATACGCCGACGATTGGTATGGATACTATTATCGCAATTCCAGCAAATACGCCTACTGAGTAGTCGAAGAACCATGTCCTTATTCCGGCAGCTCTCGCTTGGACTTCGTCGAACGTGCTGTAGGCTAGCTCCTTGTAGAAGACGAGCACAAACGTAAACGTGACTCCGAGAACAAGCAGAGCGTAGAATATCTGGTCAAGGGAGACTAGGAGGATGCTTCCAAAGAGGAGGCTTTCCAAGTTTATTCCATAGCCACGCGCCAGACTGAGTAGAAAGATCCCGGACGCTAGGCCAAGCTCGAGGAAAACCGCGACTGCGGCGTCACCTGATACCTTCGATCTCATCGCTTTAGTTATTCCAATGGATCCCAGTATGACAATGCTGCCAGCAACCCATAACGGCAGGAAGCCAATATAGTAGCCTAGCGCGAGTCCGCCGAAGGCTGTGTGCGCTAATCCGTCACCGATGAGAGAGATTCTCTTCAGAACGATGAACACGCTCAGGATCGAGCTTAGAAGAGCCACTGTGATCCCTATCACGAATGCTCTTTGGATGAATCCCTGAGCCATCATTGTGAAAAAGGCGTCAAGTGTGGGAATCGTCAATTACCTCCATTTGATAACCATAAGTCTTCGCTAGAATTCCATTCGTAAACTCCGACTTCGGTCCGTAATAGAAGAGAGTCCGATTGATGCACACAATCTTGCTCGCCAATTTTGTCACGCTTACAACATCATGCGAAGACAGGACAATGGCGATTCCTCGATCCCTATTCAAGTCAGCGAGAAGAGTGTAGAATTCCGTCCTAGAGTGAATGTCAGCACCGCTCGTAGGTTCATCGAGAATTAGGATCTCTGGCTCTGTTGCAAGGGCCTTTGCCACGAGGACACGCTGCAGTTGCCCACCTGAAAGTTGATCTAGCTTCCTGTTTCGTAGCTCCGAGATCTCGAGAAGCCTCAAAGCCTCCTCAGTCTTCACCTTGTCATCCTTGCCGAAAGGACGGAGTAATCCCGCGTGTGGAACCCTTCCAAACATGACAGTCTCAAAAACCGTCGCGGGAAATCCGTTGATGGTTGACTCAAGAACCTGTGGAACATAGCCAACTCTTCGCAGGTTCTTCGTCGATATTGATTCTCCGAACAGCGTAACTGCGCCTGACGTAGGTCTGATCAAGCCAAGAATTACGCTGATCAGGGTGGTTTTGCCTGCTCCGTTGGGCCCAATGAATCCGACCAAATCGTTCTTGAAGATCTGGAGCGAGATGTGGTCCACAGCCCACACTCCGTTTGGATACTGAACCCCTACGTTGCTGAGTTCGATTAGGCTAGCATTCGACACTGTTGAGCGCCAACTTGAAGGAACCCAAATTATCCTGCATCTTCGTCAGGTAGTCCTTACCGGCCGCTTGATCAGATTGGCTGAGGCCTTCGATCGGATCCATCAATATCAGCGTTGCATGTGTTTGACCTGCAATTGATTGTGATATGCTCGGATTCTCAAGCGACTCATACCCGACATAGCAGAGGTGGTGCCCGTTTATCGCGGCGACTACGTTGCTTATCTCGCCTGGCGTCGGTTCTTCCTCGAATGGTCCCGAAATAGGGATCTGCGTGAGATTGTACCGTTTCGCGAAGTACGCGAAGGCTTCATGAAAGGTGACGAAGTATCGGGTCTTCGCGTGCGCCGCAACATCAGATATCTCCGAATTCAACGCGTCAAGTTTGGCGATATACTTCTCTGCGTTGGAGGCGAAGTATTCCTGATCATTAGGGTCAGCCTTTATGAGCCCATTAAGGATGTTCGTGACCTGCTGCTTAGCAAGTTGTGGATCCAACCATATGTGCGGATCCACTGTACGATTGCCTTTCTGGAATTGCGAGGGAACCGGCAACAATGGGATCCCTTGACTAGAATCGACTAGAACTAATCCAGGATTGCCTGCTGCAGCGGTAATCTGAGGAATCCAAGGCTCAAGCCCAGCTCCGCTGAAGATCAACACGTTGGCGTTAGCCACTGCTTGTATTGACTGAGGCGTCGGCTCGAACTCATGGACATCCACAGTTTTAGGCACAAGCAGCGAAAGCGAAATCCGATTACCCCCAACATTCGCCGCAAAATCGTACACCGGATAGAATGTCGCCAACACCTTGACTGGTCCCCCTGCCGGCTCAACGACATGAATCCCCCGACTATACAGGTAAACACCAGAGAGCGCCACAAGTGCAACCATTGCTATTCCGATAAGTAGGATGTACGGCCGCTTCATAGGATCACCCCGCAGTTAGTTAGAGCCTAAGTTAGGCCCACCCTAATATTAATGCTGCGGAGCTTTCGACAGATATTTGTGTGCGCACCAAACGTCCCGACGACCATATGAACGCCTAAGCAAGAGCGCTCCATGCCGCATCTCAACTAGAGATGAGCTGTCTACGGATTGAGTCTATGGCCTTCTACAGACAGGTGCTTGATCATATCCTCCAAAGAGGGGCCGCTTTCCGGGAGAGAGGGGCCACTTTGGGAGTACTCATCAACCCGGGAAAGGGCGTGAGTTGTCGCCCATCAAATAGTATGTGCGGATCAGCAAATGCACACACAACACAAACGATGTTAGTTCCACTTCTCAGCCAGAGCTACAAAAACAATGTAAGATTGTGACCTTTCTGTGGCACTGAACCCGTTCTGGCACTTCTGAACCACGTGCAGCACACCTCCAAACGACGACGGTGCCTATTACGAGGGTCGCGGCACAACACTCCTTGACAGAAAAGGAAAAGATCTCGAGAAAGAAGAATTGAATTTGGGTAAGGAGAAATCAAGCCATCTCTTCGCGACATTTCTTATCGGCATCGATCAGTCTGGCAGCAGCGACAGGCAGCTAAGAAAGTAGGGCTATGAGCTCCTTGATCAAACAGTCGAGCTTGCATGCGTCGTCTTACTCCAGCACATATCACTTTGCTTTACACCATTTGCCGTCCCTGAAGAATACTTGCCCACAACTCTTGAGCCTGAGGAGTGCTTCCTCGACTTTGTCTTGGTCGAATACTATCTGAAACTGGGTCTTCAAATGATCAGCTACATCTCTGCTGTTCTTCGGGGTCTCGATGGTCTTCAGGATAAGGGTCCTGATATCCTCATGGAGGTTCCACGGGAAGATGAACCATGCCCACTGTTCCTTGGGTACGAACACATCGTAGAAGTCTGGTTCGAACTTTGAGTGGCTGATATGCAGCAGACTCGCCGACTTCAGCTCTTTCGGGTTTCTAGAACGCAAGTGCTCTATCGACAGGGCCATGGACTCGCCCGTGTCCGTGATGTCATCAACCACGAGCACCTTCTGACCGCTGAGATCGACCCCGACGCCCTGGATGAGTTTTGCCTTCATGTCGGGCTGTGCCGTGATGCCCCAGTGCTCAACCTTGACCGCGAAGAGGTTCTTGAGTGCCAGATGATCACACATAAGTCTCGCAGGCACCAGTCCGCCTCGAATGAGGGCGATGATGGTGTCGGGTTTGAAGGCAGCCTTCGTGATCTTCTTAACAACATTCTCCGTCCAATAATCGATCTCGTTCCAAGTCACAAGCTTGCAAAGGAACGTATCCTCTGGCACCATTCCATCACCAGTTTGAAACTGCTATGGAACGGGCTCTATTAATCCAGATCGCTCCTGAGTTGCGACCTGCAAGATTCCGTTTCCTGAACTCAATACTTTTTCTTCGAGTTTCTGAATTGCATGCCAGCAAGGGAATATCACCGGCCAACGTGGATCTCTGTCTCAGAAGTCTCTCTGATAGTAATGTCAGTGCACTACGCAATATCCTATTCAATTCAAGTAGAGATGAATAGTACGAGGTGCTTGAAGAAGCGTATCTTGTTCTATCATGAGTTCCTCCCACCGGGTATTAAGGGACCGACTCGGAAGCACTTATGCCATGGTCTCTCTCAGTCTCTGTTGATAGACTTAGAAACATCTGCGATAGATCATTGATTCGCCTAGAGGGGCAGTCAGCACCAAGTCATTGTCACAACGTGATTGAATGATCAAGCATCAAAGCTCCTATCGTCGGATGAATCACGCAAATGGAAAGTCATTGCCGTGCTGCGTTTATCCTGAAGGCGCTCCTGAAAGCCTTTTAACTGGAACTCCCGAATCCAGATGACGAATTCGATTGGAACCTGAGTCCAGGCGAGAGATCCACACCTATTTGTATGATAAACTCCGCAGAGGCTATCCTTCCGCTTCAGACAGCGATATTGACGGGGCCTCTCATGAGACTAGTCTTGTCGCAGAGAAGTTGGTCAATATCCCACTTTGCGAGAGCGCAGGAGTAGGCGTTGGGCATGCCTTGAAGCTGGGCTCAGAGAGCATTGCGCAGAGATTTCATCTTGATGCTGATAACGTCGTTGACATTTTGCTCGAGACGGTTAGACGCTTCTCAAGATGAGATCTAGACTAGTGCCTCATCTAGGGAATGTGCACAGGCACAGCCTCTCGTTACAGGAACTTTTGGCACCGAGGCTAGTATTAGCTTCTTGAGATTCGCGACGTTTCCGCTCATTGTTTCTTTGACTTCAGCAACAGAGACAGGCTTCTCGGCCCAAACGTCATAGTCGGTTATCATGGCTACGGAGGCGTAGCACAACTGTAATTCTCTTGCCAGCATGCATTCAGGATACAATGTCATTCCGATCACGTTTGCCTTCCATTCGCGAAAAAGTCTTGATTCTGCACGAGTGGAGAACCTCGGGCCCTCTATACATACATACGTTCCATTCTCATGCAAGCTTAGTCCAAGATCTCTGCCTGAGCCTATGAGGATACTGCGCAACTCTGGGCAGAATGGGTCCGCAGAGGATACGTGGCAGACCTGATCTCCATCATAGTAGGTGTCGCGTCTCCCCTTTGTCCTGTCCACAAACTGGTCTGGAATTGCGAACTCTCCCGGCCTGTAGCTTTCCAGGAGGCTACCGACCGCGGAAGCACCGATGATTCTATGAACACCAATCTGTCTCAGTGCATCAATGTTCGCTCTGTAGTTGACTTTGTGAGGCGGAATGGAATGCCCCTTTCCATGTCGAGCCAAGAAGGCGATTCTGCGACCCTTGAAGTACCCAGTGTATACCGCGTCGGACGTGGGGCCATACGGTGTGCTAATGCTGATCGCTTCTGTGTCTTCAAGAAGGAAAGGATCGTATATTCCTGTGCCGCCGATAATCCCTATCTCAACCTTCGGTTCGTGATCTTTTGCTGCATTCAAAGGCAACAGAAGCCGATGGAAAGACTGGAATAAAAAACGTTGCTTTCGGATACTGCGACAACTAGGGGTAACCAACAAGCCTGATGGCTTTTTGCAGCGCTCCTATTGATACCGTGAGAAACAAGAAGCAAATTCCAACCTAACGCAACTGTCCAACTGCAATCCTTCCAAAGGGCGGATCTGTTGTTTCGCCATCTAGCTGAACGGCACCTGCAAGTCACACAAGCGACTGCTTCGTCTGATAATCACTCATCTCATGCAAGAAACCTACAGACGGCTCTAAACCTACGGTGTTGATTGTTGCTCGACACTCGCCTTCCAGTACAGGTAAGTCATTAGGCATATCGGATCATGTTTCGCGGTTTGCCTAGAGTTGGAGTATTTCTCTGGCTAGGATGAGTCTTTGGATCTCCGAGGTCCCCTCACCGATCTCAAGCAATTTTGCATCGCGATAGAACCGTTCGAGCGGATAGTCCTTCGAATACCCGTAACCGCCTAGGATCTGAATTGCTCGCCGTGTGGCTTCAGCGGCGACTTCGCTTGCGAAGACTTTCGCCATCGACGCTTCCTTCACGAAATCCTGTTGCTGATCCCTAAGGTAGGCGGCGTGGTATGTGAGCAGTCGCGCTGAGTGGATCTGAGTCAACATGTCCGCGAGCATCCACTGTATAGCTTGGAATTTTCCGATCGGGCGGCCGAACGCTTTCCGCTGTTTTGCATAATTGACCGCGATATCAAATGCGGCTTGCGCGAGCCCAACCCCGCCCGCCGCCACGCCGATCCTAGACTCGTTCAGTATCGTCATCGCGATCAGAAACCCATCGCCTTCCTTGCCCAACACGTTCTCTTTCGGAACCTTACAGTTCTCGAAGACTAGTTCGGCGGTTCCGGTTCCTCTGCATCCCATCACTTCAATCTTCGAGCCGACCCTGAAGGGTGACACCTTCTTATCGACCAAGAATGCTGTGATTTCTCCACTTTCCTTTCCAGACGAAACCTGAGTTTTCGCGAAGACAAGTGCGGTATCAGCAACTTCTCCTTGAGAGATGAAGGTCTTCGTTCCATCCAGAACGTAGTCATCTCCCTCTTTGGTGGCTTTCGTTTCAATTGAAGCGACGTCCGAGCCTGCTACAGGTTCGGTGAGGCAGAATGCTCCAATTCGTTTCCCCGCCGCCAAGCCGGGTAGGTACGTGTTCTTCTGTTTCTCGTTGCCAAATCTTGCGATTGGAGCTGCAGTGACGGCGGTTTGAATATCGATCATTAAAGACGCGGACATACTGACTTTCGCAATCTCTTCTCCTGCGACTGCTGACGATAACAGGTCTAGGCCGGATCCTCCGTATTCTGGCGGGGTGCACATGCCGAACAGGCCCTGCTCCGCCATTTTCTCGAAGAGATCCATCGGGTACTTGTTCTCGCGATCGATCCGATCCGCGATCGGAGCGATCTCCTTCTCAGCGAACTCCTTCGTCATCTTTCGAATGGCTTCAGTCTCAGGCTTGAACTTGATTTCCCATGACGCGAGCATGTGGAGTGAGTGGCGCGTTTGATGTCCTTAACACCTTTGGCAACTCACTCCGGCGAAGACCGCGTCGCCGGCTAGGCGTGGGATAGAAAAAGGTGGGAAAGGTGGAAGGGGCTTGCTCTCTTCACAGTTGAGGTGCTGTCAGCGTTGGAGCTTGTCTCTGTTCCAGATTCCATAGCGGAATTTGCCATGTACTACTTGTTGATTCTGTGTCGGTTCTTGTTGAGCTTGTGTTTGTCGTGGATGGCATGGTGACTGTTGCTTGGCCTTTGAGGGAGAGCGAGTATAGTGAGGATAGTTTGCTTTCCTTGGAGTTGAAGGCTACATTTTTGCCCTTTGAGTCGCCGTGGAGGATGAGTTCGAGCTTCTTGTTTGAGTCACTTGTAGTTTTGGCGTTGATTTCGATTTTGCCTTTCTTGTCAACTTCTCCTTTGCCGCTTGTTATTGGGTAGTATGTGATTCCAATTTGTAGACTGCCAGCAAGATTGTCTAGCTTGAGTGCTCCGTTGCCTTCGGTTTCGACTGTTCCGTATAGTGTGAGGGCGCTCCTGGGTGGGGTGCTGCTTGGTTTGGCTTTCGCGTCCGGGGATGCTTTGCCCCCGGTTTTGATTGATACAACTGCGGATCCGTGATGGGGTTTCTCGAGCGTTAGAGTCGGGTAGAGGGCTAGCACTGATGAGGTCAATAGCATCAGAGCAAGTCCGAATTGTCGTTTCTGTGTGTTCATTTTGCTTCCACTTTCCTTGTCTGTAAATGGCATGGAAGTTGGGTATATTAGCGTTCCGTTAATGGTACGTTCATGTACCATATCGAAGAACTCCGGGTTCAGCACGCCATCTAACTCATCATTCTTGGGAACTGAGTAGCGTGACCAATCCCACGTCTCTACTCTTCTCGATCATCCAACTCGAACGCCGTTCGGTACAGGGCGTTCTGGCACTGCGAGCACGGGTTTGATGCCGTCAGCGTATCCGATGTCGAATAGCATACCTTCAGAAATCTGACCCATCATCTTCTTCGGCTCAAGATTAACAACGAATAATGCTTGTCTGCCTTCGATCTCTTTCGGGTTCTCGCGTTCTTGTTTCATCCCGACTAGTATCGTTCTCTTGCGATCACCGAAATCAACGGTAAGCTTGACCAGCTTGTCTGAATCCTTCACGTCTTCAACACGTTCGATTGTTCCAACGCGGATGTCGATCTTGTCAAGTATCTCAGACGAAATCATGGGCTTGTCCGACGCAATCTTGAACGTGGACATGAGAACATTCCTCCAATTTAATCCGTGACCGTAATGGAAGCAGCAATAATACAAGAGGTAGCGGCTAGTCGTTCAACTGTTTGAATATGGCTTCGGGATCCCGTAGCGATGCCTGATAGAGGCCCTGCGCTTGACCGACAAGTATCTGTTCCTTGCCATCCTTCATGCCTTCAATAATTGTCGCCGCAACTTCCCGTGAACTGATTCCTCGGTATGCTTCTTCCTCCTCGCCTGCGAAGATTTTGTCAAGTTCGGTGTCAGTTGTTGGCGGCGCAGCCTCAAACACTCGAACAGATGTGTTCCGGAGTTGGTGGCGTAGTGACATTGTGAAGGAATGAGTGGCGGCCTTGGTTGCGCAGTAGACAGGGGTCATTGCCATCGGAACGAATGCTAGCCCTGACGAGACGTTCACGATGGCTGCCTTCTTTCTCTTCAGAAGTATTGGTGTGAAGAGTGCACATAGGCGTACAAGCGCCCCGAGGTTTATGGCCACTTCATCGTCCTTTCGAGATATCGGCTTGGCCACTGTTGGTGATGTGAAGTCGATCTGCCGCTGGATTCCCGCATTATTGATCAATATATTGAGGTCGGGAAGACGCGTTTTTGTCCAACGGAGCAGGCTTCTCCTCTCTGATTCTACGGAGACGTCACACTTTCTGATATGAAGCGTTGGCAGTTCATGTTTTGCTGCCTGAAGCTTAGTCTCACGTCGCCCGCAGATAATTACCTCGCTTCCTGCTTTGACGAACTTTTCAGCCAAGGCAAATCCTATGCCAGTTGCGCCTCCAGTAATGAGGACCGTATTTCCACCAATATCCAAACCAAGTTCAGCTCCTAACTTCTGCGCCCTCGTTTACACATTTGATGTCAAGGTGGCAACTATTCATAAAGTGTTATACTGCTTTCAATCCGAGGAACTAAGTCAACGCTCCAGCGTTGCGCTCGAATACGATGTGAGTTTCCTTGGTTCTATGTATGGCGGTTGGTACGTACACAGCTGCCGTGATTCTGATTATTCTGAAAAATCAGAAACCTTATCTGCCAAGCCGTGGTTCTTCGGGCCAGATTGGCGATGGTTAAGAAAGGCGCGAATAGGTCTTCTCGCTCAGTATCAGGCGGAGAATTCGGTTGCTGCAAGGTGGAATCTGTAGTTAGTGTCGACGAGAGAGGGCAAATGGTGCTTCCGAAGGACGTGAGGGACAAGGCGGGAGTTCGCGTTGGAGACAAGTTTGCCGTCGTGAGTTGGGAGAAGCAAGGAAGAGTCTGCTGTATCTCGCTGGTCAAGGTTGAAGACATGGCAGTCATGATGCGAGATATGCTCGGGCCTATGATGAACGGGATACTACAGAAATAGGATCAGAAGTGTTTGAAAATGAAAGAGGATAAGATTAGAGAGATTGTGCGAGAGAAGTACGGAGAACTAGCTAGAACGGAGAAGTCTTGCTGTGCTGCTGGTACTGCCTGTTCTTGCAGCCCAGAGAATGTGAGCAAGGAAATAGGATACAAAGATGATGATCTCAAAGCGGTACCTCAAGGCGCAAATCTCGGTTTGGGCTGTGGGAACCCTGTCGCCATCGCATCACTGAAAGAAGGAGAAACTATTCTAGACCTCGGATCAGGAGCCGGGTTCGACTGCTTCCTTGCTGCCAACAAAGTCGGCAAGAACGGCAGAGTCATCGGCGTAGACATGACCCCTGACATGATAGAAAAAGCCCGACAGAATGCCAAGAAAGGAAGCTATGCGAATGTTGAATTCAGGCTTGGAGAGATCGAAAACCTTCCAGCGGCAGATAATTCTGTTGATGTTGTTATCTCAAACTGTGTCATCAACCTAGCTCCGAACAAGAATAGAGTGTTCAATGAAGCATTCAGAGTGCTAAGGCCAGGTGGCAGGTTCATGATTTCAGACATGGTCTTGACGAAGGAGCTTCCGAGCGCTGTTAGGGAGTCGGTGGAAGCATACGTGGGTTGTATCGCTGGAGCAATCAAGAAAGAAGAATACCTTGAGACCATAAGACTAGCAGGATTTCATGAAATAAGGACGGTTGATGAGACACCTTTTCCCACGGAAATCATAGGTAACGATCCAGCCGCGAAAGAGATCATTGAGAAGTCAGGACTGCGACACGACGAGATAGAAGACCTCGCAGGGTCAGTCTTGAGCATAAGCGTTTGCGGTGTCAAACCACGATCTTGAGTTCATCGTTGGCCTAGTTCACAAGTCTACATTTCATGGAAAAACCTGGAGCTCCACGGTGCAAGGAACGACGGGTTCCTTGCTTACTTACCTGAATTTTGCCAGAGGCCGAGTACGTTTCCTTCGGAGTCCTTGAAATACGCGGCGAAGCCCATCTCGCCGACTGGGAGTTTCTCTCGGACTATCTGTCCGCCGTTCTTTTTCACTTTTGCAAGTGCGTCATCCATGTTCTCGACGTCTATTGTGACAACTGGGTGTCTGACTGGGTCTTGCCGTTTGAGCATGCCGCCGTTTATGGCGCCTGGCTGTTTCGGCATTCCGTTTTCATCGGATTCCGTGGTTCCGATCATTACATACTCCATCTCAGGCATCTCGTCCGCCCTCCAGCCAAATACGGTGCTGTAGAATTTCTTCGCGCGTGATAGATCGTCGGCAGGTATTTCGAAGTGCACAACCTTACCCATAGACAATCAACTCATCGAACCCAAGATAGCGCATTTGAAATCCATTAAGATGCAGGTTTTCTTTTGAAATCGAAAGGGGCCGAATGTTTCTGTTTATACATGCCAGTGTGTCCAATGCATGCGGATTCCATCAATCGAGAAAGCACAGCACTTGGTCAGCGGGCGGCAGTAGAGCGTACTTTTGGTTCAAGCAGTACCCAGAGCCATTCAACGAGTTCGCGTATGTTCTTGGTTTGTATCAGAACCTCGCCTGGACCAGTGATTTGCGTGACCAAGCCCTCGCCGCTGAGGAGGGTTTCTTTCCATCCTCCAAACTTCTGGACCTGATATTGGCATGAGTCGCTAAATCCGACGAGGTGGAAGTTGTCCACCACAAGTGACTCGCCTGGCTGCAAGACGTGTTTGTCGATCGCGCCGAAACAATTTATGAAGAGTTCTCCCTCTCCCGTGGTCTTGATCATGAATAATCCTTGTCCGAACAGGCCCTTCGTGAATCCCTGCCATTGTATGTCAAGACTGACGTTCGGCGAGGAGGCAATGTAAGCCGATTTCTGAATTATGTAGCCTCTATCTCGTGCAACATTGATCTTCATGATGTCACCAACTGGAGCTGAAACGAGTCCGATCTCTCCTTGCCCCTGATTCGGCCAGTACTCGTTCACGAAAAGTGATTGGCCGCCAAGAATCGAAATTCCAAGTGTGCCAAGAATGCTCTTTTCACGCGCACGAGTCTTGACCTGCATATTCGGTGTCATGTACGTCATCGCACCTGCCTCAGCGACAACCACTTGCCCTTCATTGAGGGAGAGAACTAGCATCGAATAGGAGGGCTGATACTTGATCTCAAACTTGTACGGCACCTGAACAAGACTGGGACTGGAAATCGGTGCCCCACAGTTCACGCAGAACTGTGAACCAGATGGGATTTCTTTTCCGCATTTCGGACATTGAGTCATGAAGATCGCGATCATGCCTTGATCGGTCGGCATATAAGCCTTAGACATTCTGATTAGATGCGCGGAGTTCCCAAAACCACATATTTAATACTATGAATCTGAGTCTTGCACCAAGATTTCAGATGAGCGTGGTACTTACCGAGGATAGGTTGAGACGATTAGTCGACTCAGGCCTTCGGGGATCCTGTCGACCTAACGAACGAATTTCTCAGCTGAAGAAGAGAGCCAAAGAAATCGATGACCTGACCCTCAAACGATTGGAATCAGCATTCTTTGGGCTTGCAGATAGTACCCGCGTGAAGATTCTGAAACTTCTTGCAAAGGAAGAGCTTTGCGCATGCGAAGTGATGGCTGCACTAGACTTGACGCAGCCGACCACATCGCATCACCTGGGAATTCTCGAGAGATCAAGCCTGGTTACTTCTCGCAAGGAAGGAAAATGGGTCTTCTACAAACTGTCCAATCCCAAAGTTGCAGAGTTGCTGACGAAGACCATCTCGTTGGTTACGGAGACGTCGTGATCACGATGAGCGAAAGCCGTGGCGGTCTTGGTTGGATAGAGAAGCTTCTAGCGGTGTGGATTGTCCTTTGCATAATCATTGGCCTCTCTCTTGGAAAATATGCACCTCAGATTGCAGGACATCTTGAGGTTGGCATTCCAATTGGACTCTTTCTCATGATCTACCCGGCAATGACCAAGATCGAGTTGGGCGAACTCAAAGACGCTTTGAAGAGTAAGAGACAGGTCGGCGTTATTGTATTCTTCAACTATGCAGTTAATCCGTTCCTGCTGTACTTTCTCGGTTTCATATTCTTTGAACAGGTTCTCCCATA
Organism: Candidatus Bathyarchaeota archaeon; assembly: GCA_963706285.1. Lineage (GTDB taxonomy): Archaea > Thermoproteota > Bathyarchaeia > 40CM-2-53-6 > 40CM-2-53-6 > CAVPLU01. The sequence continues at coordinate 241,789 of CAVPLU010000010.1, read as the reverse complement.
CTTCGGTTTGATTACTGCTGAGACCGCGCGGTACCTTTGGACTGGGCTGATTCTGCTGGGTGTTGCGCCTTGCATTGCGATGGTTCTCGTATGGACTGATTTGGCCAAGGGCAACGGACCGCTTGGAATAGTGCTAATGGCTTGGAACTCAATAATCCAAATCTTCACGACGCCTCTGTACATTGCGTTGCTTGTTGGAACCTACATTGCCATAGACATCGTGCTGATTGGTCAGAGTGTACTTCTGTATCTTGGCTTACCTTTGCTGTTCGGAGTGATTACTCGAAGAGAAGTCATAAAGCGAAAGTCTGAGGAGTGGCTGAACAAGAAGCTGATTCCTTACTATAATGCAATGCAACTTGTGGCGCTTCTATTCACCATGGTGGTGATGTTCTCTCTGAGAGGAGGCGTCATAATTGATAATCCGAACCTCATCTGGCAGATGGCCATTCCAGTGGTACTCTTCTTCTTTCTGCTCTACAACCTAGTATACTATACAACGAGGCGAATGGGTTACAACTATGAAGACGCATCAACGATGGGATTCCACTGCACGGGCCGTAACTTCGAGTTAGCCATAGCCATAGCATTGACAGCTTTCGCATCGATGCCCATGGTAGCTGTCTCAACTGTTGTGGGTCCTCTCATTGAGATTCCTGTCATGCTCACTATAGTTTGGATGGCTCTTCGAAGAAGAAACCACCTTCAAGTTATCGAGGTGGAAGCGAAACCGGCACAGAAGGTTGGCAAAGGCGGGATCTGTTAGCTTACCTGAACTGGGAAAGAGGGGTATGGAATGTCCAAGGATGAACCGAGCCTGAAGCAGTGTGCTTGCGCTTCGAGAATGACCGACCTGTTACGTGCGACTCGTCCGAAGAGAGACCCGTTCCGAAAGACGACATGTCCGAACTGCAATAAGGAGTACTGGACCAACAGAGAGACTGATTACTGCTTCTCCTGCAAATCACATCGCTCAACCGAGGCTGACATGGCTTGAGCGAATACCTGCAGACTGTCTTCGACAAATTCGAGCTTCGAGTCCGCAAGGAATACTACTACACTGAAGACGGGCTCTGGGCAAGTGTGGAGGGTGCCAAAGTCAGGGTTGGCGTTACCGACTATTTGCAGAGGACCGGAGGAGATGCTGCATTTGTCGATCTCGTCGTGAAACCGGGGTCAACTGTTCAGATGCAAATGGAGATTGGGACTCTGGAAACTGCGAAAACAACCATCTCACTGCTCTCTCCCATATCAGGGACGGTTGAGAAAGCGAATGACATGCTCCTCGACAAGCCAGAGCTGGTGAATTCAGATCCCTACGGCGAAGGCTGGTTGATCATCCTCACACCTCACAGCCTTGAGGGCGACCTGAAGTCGCTGATGAGCGCTGACGACTACTTCAAACTGATGCTCAAGAAACTGGAGACCGAGAGTAAGAAGCTGGAGTCTAGGTAGAAATGGAAGCCGCGACAGCGCAGAAGAAAGTAGTTGTGATCTCCTGCAGTGGAATCGGCAAGGCGCTGGGCAGCATAGGCAGAGACGCAACCTACGAAGTTGTCGACAATCTGAGGAAAGGAGTGACTGAAACCACCTGTCTTGCCCTCATCGTTAGCGGGGACGAGGAGACGCTTCGACTCATACACGACAATAGATGCATCACAGTTGACGGGTGCCCGCTTCAATGTGCACAGAAGAACGTGAAGCTTGCAGGTGGCGACCTAGCAGCCAGCTTCAGAGTGGTTGATGCGCTCAGGGAGAACAGGAAACTGAAACCGAAGACCGTCACTTTCCTGGATCACGATGGTCAGCAACTCTCGGCAATTCTTGCTAGGGACATCGCGAAGAAGGTGGACGAGTTACTTGAGAAGTGAATGGTGATGGTTGAATCTACCGGAGAAGAAGGTTGGCGTCATATCTTGCAGTGGCGAAGGATGCGTTGAGGGAACCATCTCACGAGTGGCCACACGGATGCTCCTGGAGCAACTCAGGCCTGACCAGACCGTGACGATCTGCCTTCCACTTTTTCTTGCAGGCGGCAAAGAAGAGAGAGCATTCGCAAAATGCTATCCGACCATTACGGTTGACGGCTGCGAGAAGCAATGTGCAAAGATCGCCACCGAACGTTACAGCGGCAAACCGGCATCATCAATAGTCGTAACCGACCTGACAAAGAAGTCCCGGTTGCTCGAGATCTGGCTCGCCGAAAGCTGGATAGTGACGCTCTAGTCTTGGCTGAGAAGGTGGCTGAAAGGATCGCGCAAGAAGTCGACCAGAGTCTAGAGCACTGGAGGTAAGTGAAGTGCCGCATACACAAGACGAAGGTTGTTTGGACGGGCGGCCATGACGGCGAGTTGACATGCAGCAACGGCCCACGGATGACTTTCTCGGCGCCACCTGCTTTACAAGGGAAATCCGGCGTCATGACGCCTGAGGATGCCTTTGTCGCTGCGTTGAACATGTGCTTCCATTTGATGTTCATTTGGGCATCTGAACGACTGAAGATTCAGTTGGTTTCCTACGAATGCGAAGCTGAAGGTCGTGTGGTTGAGCGTCTGGATCGGACTTCAACGTTCGAACAAACGATTCTGCGACCGGTGATCAAGGTCAAGAGTGAGTCACTGGAACGAGTGGCTAAAGCGTTGGATTGGGCTCGGAAATACAGCTTGATTGCGAACTCAATCAGGTCTCAAGTTACAGTTGAGCCGAAAGTGGTGAGTGAACCGTGACGGGCGAACGCCACTCACCGTCCGTTGATCTGCGTACAGAACTATTGCAGGAGCCAACGAACTCACAGCAATTACTGTGGTGCAAGGTTTGACAGAGTTCGCTATGATAATGGCAATCGCAGTCATCCTGCCAGATTGTGAAAAAGAGAATTGACCGTCAGACATGGCTCGGACGAATACCTCTCATAACTCAGAGGCCCATTCGGCTTATTGATCGCATGCCGAGCTAGCTCCTTCACTATTAGCTCGCCAAATTCGACCTCCAAATCTTGCGCTTAGTCAGGTCGAGCATACTCGGTTACAGGTCAACCTAGTCAAACGTCGCGATTCGAACTTTCCGTCAACTGTGGCGCAGATCAGGCGCGGTGCCACTGAAATGTATGACAGTTTGGACAATAGTGCACCTGTGGATCAGAAGTCTCGTCAAGTCGTCGAAGGCAGTACTGACAATTATCAGCCATCTCTACCCTAGACCAGCCCTCAGCAACCATTGGGTATTGAGCAAGAGAAGGATAGACGTACCAATGCTGATGGGGATATCCGTAATCATGGTATTCGTACGCTTGATGTCCAGGACAGTAGACGAAATCTGGCCACGCACTCGATCCAGCATACATCACGCTCATATTGAGACCTCAGCATGATGTCCTTACGAGGAGTACAGCATACGCGTTACACTTTACACACATCATAATGCGTGGAGTTAATGTTGAAAGCACGCGTAAACCAGCGGCGTTATTTTTCACATGTAAGCTCCACAGGCAATCGAAATTCCAGATGCTGGGAATTGTTCAATTGGGCAGTCGAGGATTTGTTATCAAGGATTGAATCGGCGTGTGTCACGTGGAACGGCAAGCACAGACAAGATTCGGCACGAACACATGAATAATTTGCGGGGAGCAACTGGGAAAACCAGAACCGAATCTTGCGTCGAGCTAGGAGAGGAGGTGTCGCAAAGCCTTCCTCCATAGCACTGCTGCCAAGTAACCTCCAGCTAGACCATTGACAATCCCGACGAGTAAGATCAGAACTTCAAGTACAATGTTCCGCGGAAGAAGTGATAGAACGTGAACAGTGACATAGTAGCTCGCCATGCCCGTTGCGGCCGTGGCTAAGGCAACCCCGGCGACAAGTCTCTTCATCCGAACGATTCCATCCTCAACTCTGACCTTGAAGAGCACCAGAAACGCATCCACTAGGAGACCATAGAGTACGGAAAATCCCAAGGTCAAAGGAGCAAATGGGGCCCTCCAAGAAGAAGTCAACAAACCAGCAATCACAGAGACTAAGGTTGCTCCGAAGGGAGCTAGCATTATTGCACCCAAGCCGAGAAAGAGCGCTTGAACCACGACAACCATCTTATCAAATGGCGTCGGCAGCAAGACCTTCGAGATGAATATCAGTACAGCAAACAGCACTGCCAACGTGAGTCGTCGCGATCTCCGGCTCCCAACAGCGGCGGCACTGTTCATATGACGCGCCATCTCACCAATCACGCCGCCAGGAAGCATAAGGACACTTCTCTCGAAGCACGAGCGGCATCCCTCACGACGGATCAAAGTACTATGCCTGCACCAAGGGGAGCGGCGACGAATTGACTGTCGACAGACCAAACGAGACTTGGTTTCGAGAGATGACTTGGTTCAGGCTTATACGCCAGTCTCTCCTATCTTAGCTCAGAACGGTTCATGCCTCGTAAGTTGCCGAGATCGTACCTCGTGAAGCTCAAAGAACAGCAAATACACGCCTCGGTCATCAAGAAGAAGACCGAAGAGAGACAGCAAAGGCATAGCGAGCAAGGCCTCTCAAGCGCCACCATGCTGAGAACTTTCGAGGGCAACTGCACATCATGCGGCCAACATACATTATTCGCGGTTGACGGCTTAGGCTACTGTAAGTGCAACAAGTGCGGCTCCCAAGCAAACTTCAGACTTGGCGTCGCGTAAGAAAGTCAACGTCCCACTTCTTTGACGAATAATCGTAGGAACTCATGCAATCGTTTTGTCGGCACCATTGCTCCAGCGGCAAGCATGTGTCCTCCGCCTTCGCCGCCGACCTTTCGGGAGAGCTTGGAGAGAATCTTTCCGAGGTGTTGAGTGCATTCGTCGGTGCCTCGCACTGATACGCGTGATTGTCCAGGTATCCCTGTGGTGTTATAGACCAAGGTCACAGTTACATTTGGAACGTCTAAGAGTAATTCAGCTGATGTTCCGAGTGCCAATCGACCCGCTTGAGCGATAGCAACTCGTCCTCTCACTTTTGCTCGATCATGCAGCTGCTTCCGAATTCTCAACATCGCTGCTGCTTGCTGATCAGCGAGTCGATGCACTGCGGCGGTCTCATGAGGCATTCGAAGTGCCGCGAGATCTCTCACGATCCTCCGTCTCAGTACTTCAGTACATTTCTTGGAAGAGAGAGCGAGCGCGAGCATGTGGCCCTCGTATCCATTGAGGTTCCAGTTCGTCTTCGCGAGGACTTCGCGGGTTAGACTACCAGACACAGGCGGATCGGTCACTGCGCCATATGCGGCCAGATTGATCGCGGCTTCGGGAAGCTGATCCCTAAGCACGGCCCATGCCAGCACACTCGTGCAGTTGTCCAATGAATGGCGAACGATCACCTTTGCTCTCTGAAGCGATCTCCTAGAACCTGCTGAGAGCAAATGATGATCCAGATACAATACGTGTTCTGCAAAACCTGGGAGACTCCTGATTAGTTCTTCCTTCTCGCTAAGGCCTAGGTCAGCCAAGACGAGCCAATCTAGATCGCGTGGCGCTTTCGCTAGAACCTGCTCAAGATCCTCGTAACCCGTCAGACCGAAGGAACAACGTGTCGCACGATGGACAAGAGCGGCGCTCGCAAGTCCATCAGCATCGTCGTTGTGGGATATGCAGAAAACCCTTGAGCTTGGCGGAATGTGAACGCGTGCTTCTAGGGAATTCAGAATATTCATCGAGAGTAACAGGTCCCCGGATTCTGCAACATCAGTTGACATGCCGGAAGAACTTTCTCGCGCTCATAAGGACTCTCATTTAACTCATCTACGGCCAGACAACCGTTTGGTTTACCTATGTCAACTCTGACATGGCGTTCAGTTCCATTGTTGGCGAGCAAGCATTGATAGAATGCACTTCACTGACCAAGAATTTTGGAAAGTTCACGGCCGTAGACCAGGTTAGTTTTGTGGTTTCTGACGGTGAGGTCTTCGGCCTTCTTGGCCCGAACGGCGCTGGAAAGACAACCACGATGCGACTTCTGAGCACCGTGTTGAAACCGACGAGTGGGACAGCCACAGTTGCAGGTTATGATCTGATTCGCGAACCTCAGAAGGTGCGTGCCTCGATCGGCGTATTGCCTGAGGATTCAGGACTCTACGACCGTTTGACACCAAGAGAGCACCTACTCTACTATGGAAAGCTGCACGGAATGCCGGCAGATCTGCTGAGGAAGCGAACGGACGAACTCCTTGAAATCATGGAGTTGGGGGACAGAGCGAACACGAAGGTTGGGGATTTCTCGAAAGGTATGAAACAGAAAGTTGCCCTGCTTCGGGCTTTCGTTCATGATCCTGCCGTCTTATTGCTCGATGAGCCTACAGCGGGTTTGGATGTGATGAGTGCTCGCTCCATTCATGCATTCGTGGACCGTTTCCGGAAAGAGGGAAAAGCCATCCTGATTTCAACGCATAACATGACTGAAGCTCAGAAACTCTGCGATAGAGTAGCGATCATTGATCACGGAGGAATCGCTGGAGTCGGAACAGTGGCGGAACTGGAGAAGAAGACCTCCCAGAAAGACTTGGAGAGCGTCTTCGTACAGTTAGTAACGGAATAAGGGATGGAGAATGAATCCAAGTAGAATTGCAGCGATCGCCGGTAAAGAACTCAAAGACGCGTTGAGAGACCGGCGTACAATACTCGCAATGATAGTGATTCCCATACTAGTGCTCCCAGTCCTCATGTTCTTGCCAGCGTTTCTGGCGAGCCCCCAAAGGAACCCAGTAACAATGGCAGTTATCCAAAGCGACAGCACGTCTGATGATTTCCTCGCGAGCCTCTCATCAGATCAAATCCACATAGTCCGAATTGGAGTCCACGGAGAACATGACGAGACTCATCCAGAACGGGGACTACGAACTCGGCATGGTGCTTCCGCCAGACTTCTCTCGAATACTTGAAGCACCAGACCAGCAGGCAATGATCACAGTCTATGTCGATCAAAGTAGTACACGAGGCACAATCGCGCTCGCACTGGTCCGAGACGCAATCACAACCTATGCTGACAAGATAGTCACGGCGAGGCTGGCAAACAAGGGACTCCCTCCCGAAGCGCTAGTCCCTATTGTAACCGACCTCCGGTCGGTCACGGTCTCAAGTACCGGAGCAATATTCCTCGCAATACTCCTGCCATTGTTTCTCGGAGTCTACGCCGTTACTGGAGCCATGTACTTTGTCATTGATACTACCGCGGGCGAGAAAGAACGCAAGACTTTGGAGACATTATTGACCATGCCTGTAACTCGCACAGAAATCATCTTGGGAAAGTTCCTAATCGCTGTCCTGATAGCGCTCCTCTCGTCTGTGCTGGCAATTCTCGGAATGACTTCAGGAGCTCTCTTTCTCTCAGGAGCAATCGGTGAGACTTCAGCTCTAGGCCTTACCATTTCGCCGGTTAACCTCTTCCTCATTGGTTTGGCGACTCTTGTGCTTGCCATGACAAGTGCCTCGCTTGAAATGATGGTCGCGATCTTTGCACGAAGCTTCAAGGAGGCACAGAACTTCCTTTCTCCTCTCTCGATAGTTGTGATTGTTCCGGCGTTAGCTATGCAGTATATGAGCGATCAAACGCTCCGATCTTTTGCGGTCGCGCCGATATTCAATGCCATGCTCATCATTAGGGACGCGCTGCTAAACAGGGTATCACCTGCAAGCTTGACAATTGAGCTGCTGTCCGCATTCGCGTACATGATCCTTGCACTCGCAGTTGCGGTCAAGATATTCAACAGCGAGAAAGCAATGGTCCGCTATTGACACAACGATCTTCATTCTCGCATTGACGGCCGATTGAACCGAGAATGACTGCAAAAGGAGAGTAACGCTTAATATGCTGCTGAACGGTGCTGGCGTTTCAACTCTAGCAGCGGAGTCCAGGATCGATGACTGACTTTGGCACGTCTTTTGGCTTTTGTGAACATTTTTGTCGAGTCACCTAGTTTGGTAGATGTCCTCGACGCCCTCGCCCAATTGCCTAACGTAGAAGAACTCTTCGAGGTAACAGGGGAGTTCGACATTGTCACGCTTGTCTCAGTAGCGGATATAGAGGAATTCCGGGACCTCCTGAACAACAAGATTCTCAAAATAAAGGGTGTGAAGAGCACAGTAACTTCTATAGTGTTAAACGCTCCAAAAGGTCCTAGAAACAACACAAAGAAGACGGTATCACAACCGACCCCGCAGTAACGACCTCCCCGCCTCCTTAGTGAGGTTTGATTCTGTCAATTCACATCGTGAGAATTCTGGAAGAGCTTGATGGTGCTGAATCGCATTGATAGATCTCATTCAAGCGTCGGTCATAATTCTGATCTTGGCCTTAGTGCTTGCTTTGGGCCGCCTTCTGGCGCCATATGTCACAAGGGTCTTTGCTCGTGGCTCCAAGCCGCCTTGACCGAGTTTTGAATCCACTCGAGAGCTGGATCTACAAGCTCGGTGGCGTGAATCCAAACCGCTCAATGGATTGGAAGGAATACTTCCTCTCGTTGATCATGCTCAACATGCTCCAAATGATCCTCGCCTTTCGAGTACTCATTTTCCAAGATAGACTTCCGCTTAATCCTCAAGGGTTTCCTGGTCTGACGTGGGATCTTGCATTCAATACAGTCATCTCCTTCGGTACCAATACGAATCTTCAGCATTACAATCGGCGAGAGTACCCTTTCGTATTTGAGCCAGATGACGGCAATTCAGTTTCTCCAATTCACGTCAGCCGGTTCCGGACTCTGCGCAGCGATAGCGATGGTACGAGGTTTCAAGACCGGCTCTAAAGACTTGGGCAATTTCTACGTTGACTTCGTGAAATCCCTGACTAGGATACTGTTCCCATTATGTTTTGTAGCGTCCTTGTGCTTTGTTTGGCTCGGCGTGCCTCAGACTCTCAGCGGATATTCAGTTGTGAAGACAGTAGAAGGCGCGACACAGCTGATCTTGGTCGGCCCTGTCGCCTCCCTAGTCTCCATCATGCAGATTGGAACTAACGGCGGAGGATACTACGGGGCCAATTCCGCCTATCCGTTCCAAAATCCGAATCCTGCATCGAATGTTCTTGAAATCATCTTAATGCTACTCATGCCAACAGTGCTGTGCTTTGTGTATGGAGAGATCCTTGGAAAGAGGAAAGAGAGCAGACCCATACTCTGGGCCTCGTACGGACTCTTCGTAATTGATCTCATCATCGCATTTGTTCCCAATCCTGTTTTGGGTCCGGGTATGGAGGTTCGGTTTGGAGGATTCTTCTCAGCCTTCTGGACCGTTGTCACGACAGCCGTAACCACAGGTTCAGTCAACGCTTCGCTCTCCGCGATGCACCCACTCGTCATACTCTCTGGTTTCATGGGGATGCTGATTCAGGCAACGCCAGGAGGAAAGGGTGTGGGATTGATGTACATGGTCATGTATGTCGTAATCACAGTATTCATTGTTGGTCTCATGTCAGGAAGAACTCCTGAATATTTGGGAATGAAGATCAACGGAAGAGACGTTACGCTAGTAATGGTTGCCTTCCTAGTCCACCCCATCATAATTCTGATTCCAACGGTGCTTGCATACGCGACCGGAGCCGCAAACGCAATCGGAGTGGCAAGCAACTCGATTGGCTTCACTCAAATCCTATACGAGTTCACGACCGCCGCAGCAAACAACGGATCGGACTTCCTAGGTGCATCCGCGAATACACCTTTCTTCAACGTGTCAACTGCCCTTGTGATGTTCGCGGGCCGATATGCCCCGATGGGTTTGTTGCTTGCACTCGCGGGCTCAATGATCGGGAGAAAGAGAAGCGCCGAGGTTGCACTACGAACTGACAGCATAACATTCTCCATTGTTCTCATAGGTGCCACGTTGATCCTTGTTGCGTTAACGTTCTTTCCATTCCTTGCACTCGGTCCAATCCTATCCTACTTCCAAGGACATGTGAACGGTTTCGGCTAGCTATGTAAGGCGAAAAGACTTGCCAGCCAACGATCATCGGGCCAGTTTGCGGTCAGGAGCGATTTCCAACAAGACACTTGTCGACTCAGTGGTGAGACTCAACCCGATCTCATTGATGGCAAATCCAGTCATGTTCATTGTTGAAGTCACATTCTTCGTCGTGACAGCGATGGCCATCTACCCCCAGGGTTTCCTTCCCGTAGCTAGCCCAAATGACCGTATCTTCTACATCGAAGTTGCAGCCATATTGCTCATCACAGTCTGGTTTAGTACACTCTCGGATTCTCTTGCTGAGACTCAAGCGAAGAACACTGCTAGCAGTCTCAGGAAGCTCGAAACTGAGGCCATGACGAAGAAGCTAGTGACAGAGGGGTCAGTCGTTCTTACTCCCTCCACTCAGTTGCGCCGAGGAGACATGATTCTGCTTGAGAAGGGCGACATGATTCCGATAGACGCCGAAGTCACCGAAGGCATTGCAATGGTTGATGAATCCCTTCTCACAGGCGAATCAACCCCTGTCAGAAAAGCACCTAGTGACCCTTTGATCGGAGGCTCAAAACTGATCAGCGATACATTAACCGCCAGAGTCACAATAGATCCTGAAGACAGCTACATCAACCAAATGATCCGATTGGTAGAATCATCAAAGAGACCAAAGACTCCAAACGAGCAAGCAGTAGTAATAGTCCTAATAGGGCTAACTGCCATCTTCACCATAATCATTCTCGCACTTCTAGGAATTGCAGTGCAGCTCAGCCTCGGAGCAGACCTTTCAGTCATAATTGCCCTGTACGTTTGTCTTCTTCCAACTACGATAGGGGCGCTTCTTCCAGCCATCGGCCTCTCCGGAATGTCTAGACTGTATGCGAGGAGAATTGTTGCAAAATCAGGCAGAGCAATCGAAACTGCTGGCGACACGGATACAATCCTTCTCGACAAGACTGGTACAATTACTGTTGGAAGCAGACAAGCGATAGAGTTCGTACCTTTCGAAGGTCATTCCGAACGAGAAGTTGGAGAAGCAGCGTTTCTCGCATCATGGCACGACGACACTCCAGAAGGACGCAGCATAATCAGGCTAGCTTACAGTCTTGGCTTGATACCAAGAGAGTTGAACGATCTAGCTCTCTCGGAAGCCTACGAGTTCTCCGCAACAACCAGAACAAGCGGTGTGAAGTTGACAGTCGGCTCTGGCTTCATGCTACCAAAAGGCTCCCCCGATAGAGCAAGATTCAGGCGAAAATTCGCGGACTCCCTGAACGGGGCCATCGGCGCAGGCGAGACTGAGATAATCAAAGGAGCCCCAGACGCAATAAGGAAGATCGTTGACTCTTGCTCCGCCGATTTCGACAATGTCATCACCAGAATCTCAGAAGCAGGTGACAGCCCGGTTGCCATCACTAAGAATCGTGAAATAATCGGAATAATTCGACTGAGAGACGTCTTGAAGACCGGCATCAAGGAGAAAATCCGAGATGTCAAAGCAATGGGCATACGCCCAGTGATGATAACCGGAGACCATCCACTCACCGCCAAGAGCATTGCATCAGAAGTTGGCATCGACGAATATGTGCCTCAGGCGAAGCCTGAGGACAAGCATGAGATAGTGCTCCGAGAACAAGCCAACACTAGGATTGTTGCGATGATCGGTGATGGAACCAATGATGCACCCGCCTTGGCAGTTGCAGATGTGGGGCTTGCCATGAACTCAGGAACGGAAGCCGCGAAGGAAGCGGCAAACATGGTTGACCTTGAATCTAATCCTGCAAAGATCATTGAAGTCGTCATGCTTGGAAAACAGCTTCTCATGACGCGTGGAGCAGTAACCACATTCAGCATTGCAAACGACGTCGCAAAATACTTCGCAATAATACCCGTCCTTTTTGCATTTGTGCCCGAGCTTCGGGCGTTGAACATTCTTGGGCTCGGGCTGCATAGCGCTGTGCTCTCGGCCTTAATATTTAACGCAGTCATAATTCCGCTCCTGATCCCACTCGCCATGAAGGGCGTCTCCTTCAAACCTTCGGACACGATGACCCTGTTCTTGAAGAACACGATCATCTATGGCGGGGGCGGAGTAATAGTTCCATTCGTGGGAATCAAGCTGATAGACATCGCCCTATCGGCAATTCATGTCTAGGAGATCGACAAATTGAACAAGCACGAGTATGGGCCCACCGTTAGACTCGCGGTAATCTCACTCGTATTATGCGGGCTATTCTTTCCGCTCGTGGTGACAGCGGTTGCGCAAATCATGCTGCCCTACCAAGCAAATGGGCAGATAATTCAGTTCCACGGACGTGACATAGGCTCCAGTCTCATCGCACAAAATTTCAGTTCCCCTATGTTCTTCCACCCACGAAACGATTCAGCATCAGGAGTGGATCCGGACATCACTCTTCAAGACGCTTACTCACAGATTCCAAGAATACAAGCGGCAACTGGAATCTCCTCGGACGCGATCAAACACATTGTTGATGAAAACGTCGAGAGAACTTTATGGGTTGCCGGCGAACCATACGTCAACGTCCTCAGACTCAACCTAATCCTAATCGAGGATTACCCTTCGATCTACAGGTCATTCAACTGACTTTACGTCCTCTTTCGGCCCGATGTTCGATCGACATCTGGAACTGGAACCTACGACCTACACTAAGGGTCTAGTCGCGAAGATGTCATTTGTTCAAGGCGGATCCGGCTAGTGAAAATGCCAGCAACTGCTTTTCAGTCGTTGCGGAGACCTTTTCTCCTACTGAGACAAGACATTCTATTCACACTCAGGCGGACTCTGAAGTCTAGGTGAGGGAGAATCGACGTAGGATGACCACTGATGTGTACGAGCAGCTTGCAGATGCTTTGGATAGACTTCCGAATGGTTTTCCCAGGACAGCATCCAAAGTTGAGATCGCGATCCTAAGAAAAATCTTCTCGCGCGACGAGGCGTCTCTCGCTAGCCAACTAAGTGGCCATAAGGAGCCGCTAGACGCCATAGCGAGACGCGTGGGCCTTCCTGTGGAAGAGGCCGGGCAAAGCCTGACTGAGGATGGCTCAGAGAGGCCTAGTATGGTTTGATTCGGGAGCGGAGAAGCCTCGATTCAGACTGGCTCCATTCATTGTCGGCATCTACGAAGAACAAGTAGACGTGATGGATCACGAACTTGCCCATCTCGTCGAGGAGTACCTCGCGAACGGCGGAGCGGCCGGCATCATGAAACCCCAACCTGCCCTGCACCGTGTCGTCCCTGCCCAGAAGGCTGTGAAATCCGAGTGGATTCTCCCATACGATGATGTTCGCAAGATCCTACTCTCTTCCAAGACATTCGGTCTCCGCGACTGCATCTGTCGAGTACAGCAAGACAACATCAATCATCGTCGATGTGACTTTCCGTTGAGAACTTGCCTCTTCTTCTCACCGTTCGAACGTCCGCCCAGTCCGCTTGATGTTTCGAGGGAACAGGCGCTTGAGTTCATCGACAAGGCCGAAGAGATCGGCCTTGTGCATACCGTCAGCAATGTCATGAAAGGAGTTGGCTACGTGTGCAACTGCTGCGGTTGTTGTTGTGGCATCCTTCGAGGAATCAACGAATACGGAATCGAGAACTCGGTAGCCCAAGCCAACTACTTTGCAGTCATTAATCCTGATGAATGTCTAGGATGCGGAACCTGCATAGAAAGATGTCAAGTGCACGCAATCTCCGATAAAGATGGGGTAAGCGTTGTAGATCGCAAGCGCTGCATAGGCTGCGGCCTGTGTGTCACAGGCTGCCCCAACAACGTGGCGAGACTAGAGCGAAAACCAGAGAGCGAGGCTGTTCATCCTCCGGCTGACTTCGCAACGTGGGGACGCGAGCGCCTAATCAACCGAGGATTGACCAAGTAGACTAAAATGCGTTCTTGATGGGATTCGGCAAAAGCAACAGTTCACAATTGCAGAGTGTCAAAGCAATCTCTCTGAGAGCTATCCATAAGTACACGCAAAATTCAAGCATGTTTCACGAGTTGCATTCAATTTGGTTTCATTCGTAGGCTTATGGAAAGGAAAGGATTTCCTCGATACAAACGATTTCTCGCAAGAAGAGATCAAGCGCATTCTAGATGCAGCAGACGCGTTAAGACGGATGTTCTGGGCTCACAAGAAGCATCATTATCTGCCTGGAAAGACGCTGTTCATGATGTTCTACAATAGGTCACTGAGAACGCGCAACTCATTCGAGGCGGGAATGTATCAACTGGGCGGGCACGCGCACTTTCTAAGCCCGCAGGACGTCTACACGCCTGCGTTGCCCGAAGATATGGTGGCATATCAGACTGAGGCCATCTCTGACGTTGGCAGAGTTCTAAGCAGGTATGGAGACGCAATTGCGATCCGCATCTATGGTGACGCGGCGAAATGGAATATTGGCAGAGGTCACAAGGTTGTACAGGAGTTCGCGAAACACGCAACGATCCCTGTCCTCAACATGGAAGACGACATGTATCATCCATTCCAAGCGCTGGCAGACGCTCAAGCAATGAGGCAAGCAATTCCGAAACTGAAAGGAAAGAAACTCGTAGTATCCTACGCCTATTCCGGAGGATTGAAACCGCTAGCTGTACCACAAAGCGAGGTACTCATAGGAACGCAACTCGGAATGGATGTCGTGCTCGCGCATCCGAAAGGTTTCGAACTAGAAGATGTGGTGCTCGAAGCATCGAAGGCGAATGCAGATAGATACGGAGGACACTTCACCGTCATCAACGACATGAAAAAGGCCTTTGAAGGCGCGGATATCGTTTATCCGAAGGCTTGGTCGCCAAAGAACTTCTTTCCGCCACACAGCGGTTCTCCAGACAAAGCAGGCGCCGCTGCCTATCAGGACCAGTTTAAGGATTGGATCTGCACGCAGGAGCTCATGGATCTGACGAACAAAGGCAAGTACATGCATTGTGGACCAGCAGATCGCGGTCAAGAAGTGACTGACGACGTTATCGACAACAAACACTACTCGCTGTACTTTGAAGAAGCTGAGAACCGACTGCACGTGCAGAAAGCTGTAATGGCTTTGGTCATGGGTGACCGTGCACGCCGATCAAGAAAATGACCTCCCTGATGAGGTACAAAGTCAAATTATTGGCGGAGCCTAGACGCCAGACGACTCTCGATTTCCTAGTTTACTCTCAGCAGTTCGATCAGTATTTCCTCTAAGAACGTTAGCAGACTATTCCTTTGGTCGAGTCCACTTGATCTCATAAGTGTTTCAAATCACATCGGCGCTGTGGTACAAGATAATCAGAAGACTAATCAGCTAATTTGGGTCCCCATTTCGTTGGTTACGAAGATGGCTATTCGTTGGGACCGAGTGCGACTTGCGCAAGAAAACGTATTCGGCTGTATCGGGAGGACGCCTCTCGTTGAGCTTCGCAAAATCCGCGGGGCTGAGGGGATCTCACCTAAGATCCTCGTGAAGCTAGAGTACATGAATCCAACTGGCAGCCTCAAAGACAGAATCTACCACGAAATGATAACTCGTGCCATCGCACGTGGCGACCTGAAACCGGGCATGGAGATCCTTGAGGCATCAACAGGGAACGCGGGGATTGCATGCGCATTTGTCGCGAAATTGCTTGGCTATCCGGCAACGATCGTCCTTCCGTCGGGGATGAGTCAAGAGCGGATGAAGCTGATTCGAGCGTACGACGCCAGAATAGTCAACACGCCTGGTGCCGAAAGCGATGTGGACCTTTGCATCAAGAAGATCGAGGACTTGAAACGAGATAACCCTGGCAAGTATTGGGAACCAGCACAGTTCGCAAATCCAGACAATATTGGCGCCCACTTCAAGGCAACTGGACCCGAAATATGGGAACAGACCAAGGGCAAAGTAGACTGTTTCGTGGCGTCTCAAGGAACGGGCGGAACGCTGACCGGCGTTGGCAAGTTTCTGCGGAAGAAGAACCGTAGAGTGTTACTGTACGCGGTTGAGCCTACTGAGGCACCAATCCTTGCAAAGCGAAGATGGGGAACTCACAAGATCGAAGGAATAGGTGACGGTTTCGTTCCGCGGAACTTGCACCTCAAGCTGCTGACTGGTGTGGTGACTACGACCTCAGAAGAAGCTCTAGATATGGCACGACGGCTTTCAAGAACTGAAGGCATCTTCTGCGGAATTTCCTCAGGATGCAATGTTGCAGCGGCTGTCAAGATTGGGCGGAGGCATCCAAAGCTTCGTGCTATCGTGACAATGATCAACGACACGGGTCAAAGATACTTCTCAACTGAGCTGTGCGGCGAAGCCAAGTCTGTTGAAATACCGGAACGCGAGCATCCACTTGACGAGTACAGTCTGTCAGAGCTGGACAAGTATCAGTCATCATGGGAGATCATCGAATAGCGAGCTAGCGGTTCGAGGAAAGCCTATATCATCTCTTGAAACTGTCAAGCGCGACCCAGAATTGGCAGATAACCTCCTCTTCAACATCGGGCTAATTCTTGCAGTCTGCGGAGTCGCGCTTGCAATACTAGCCATTTTTCTCGTGATCCTGAAATCAGCAAGTGGAACGGGGCGAGTCCGCGGTGGAGGAGTCATCATGATAGGTCCTGTGCCAATAGTCTTCGGAACAGACAAGAAATCCGCTCGAATGCTAGTACTCCTCGGCATCGTCTTGATGATCGTGCTGCTACTTTTTTCGCTGCTCCCGATTGTGTGGAGGTAGCGGTTTGTCTCAACGCTGCGAGATCTGTGGGAGTCAAGAAGCTCGGTTCGTCTGCAGCAGATGTGGCAGGCGAGTATGTCTGCGAGACTTTCAGCAGGGACGATGGCTCTGCGCTGCCTGCGAACCGGGCATCCAGACAGATGCCTCACAATTGAGGAGCGTGCCTCTGACGGGGCTCTCTTGGATCTTCTTCGCCAGTTTTGCACTGGTATTCCTTGGTATGGTCATTATGATGATCGCTTCCGCTATGCAGGGTCAAGGCTCGACGAGCGGAGGCGCGGTGATCCTGATAGGGCCGATTCCGATAATCCTAGGAAACGGACCTGAATCAAACTGGCTGATTCTATTGGCTTCGATAATCACAGCAATCGCGCTGACGGCCTTTCTACTGACGCGTAGGAAGACCGGGAGCTAGAAAGCTACTTTCGCACATCCGCCAACGCCTTGATACTAGCAGGCCAAGTGAGACACGAGGAACGCGGAAAACGAATGCGGAAGGTTTCAGCCGAGGAGGCGCACAGACAGCTCCACGACACGCTTGAGTGACTTCTCTGTCACGGCTTCCCTCACGTCAGAATGGAACCTTGTTCTGGTTCGCCGATTCTCAAGCCCTTAATGTATACGCGGATGACAGACCATGCAGGGATCTTGTTGATGGCCTACTATTGTGAGAATTGCGGACACAAGGTGGGAAGCACTAATTCTGCGAATGTACACCGAAGGTTCGGCCATACAGTCGTCACGTTGATGCTTGAGGCGCCCGATTTGGCGGACGAGTTCGACGAGGATGAGTTGGAGCAAACGGCATAGCGAGAGGCCCGTCGAAAGGAAAGCAAAGAAGACTATACCAAGTGTCCTTGTCAGGTCATCACGACGCTCGTTGCGCGTTGTTCGCGTCCTCGAAAAAGCAAAACAACAGTTACGGCTATGGATGAATTAGAAAATGAGGAGACAGAAGGCTTAGCATTAGTGAGGTCAGCCTTGGCTGTTGCTTGTACATATCGAAATGTCACATGATATCATCGAGGGTGCTATGGTTCTCATGAAGGACGGTATTGAAATGTCGTATTGCGAAAGTTGCGAGGAGTATCTTGGCGAGATATCTAGTTGGGTGGAGAAGCACCGGGGGCTCGGCCACCAAGTAATTGACTTTCCCTTCTGCCCGAACATGCTTCAATGAGTTCAGAATTAGGCCAATTCTGCTTCAAAGATGGATAGCGATCTCCCGAGACTTTTTCGAGTTCTGAAGGATACGTTCATGGTATTGACGACGTAGTCCACATGGGCTTCAGATACCAGACAGACAATTTGGGGAATTAATGGAAACTGAAATTACCCTTTTCGTACGCTCTCGAAACCTATCACGTCGCCCGTCTCTGCGTCGATCTGGAACTTGAACGACTTTCGATCCTTCAAGATCGCTGCTTTCCTCATCGATAGGAACCCTTCGACCTCCCAGATGTCTTTTCCTTTTCCTCCTACGAACCAGATTTTGCTGAATTTGACATCGATCGCTTTGCCCGGGTACTGCGATTCAAGATAGCGCCTTGCCGCAAACTCCGCGGTTGTGGCATCATCGACCCGGATGTCATCACTCATGTACGAACCATCCACGTCCTTACCTATTAGAAGCAGTTCATTTATGGTTTGCAGCTTGCGGCATACCATACCCGACCCGTGCGCTCATACGACTAGTACGTGGTCTCACATACTCGCACGCTGATTTGCTTTTTCATTCCTTCGGCGCCGGGCCTTGCTTTCCACTGATAGAGTCAACGGAGACCCTTACTATTGCGACCTTCTGCACTTCTTCATCCTTGCCTGCAAGTCGAGCGAGAACAGCCTCTGGCTGGCGTTCATGCTTACGGGAGAGCAGTTCGAGCGCACGTCGCTTCTCGGAAAGATCGCTGACTACGCACGCTTTTCCCTCCAGAATCAATGAACGATAGGCATGGTCGCATTCGCCTTCCAAGTAACCTCGGTCTTCGACTACAGTAACGCAGACGCGAGGGTTAGCTTGAAGGATCTTCATTTTCCGACCTTCTGTAGCGCAGTGGAACCAAAGCTCATGCGCCTGCTGATCCCAGGCAAAGTCCACCGTGAAAAGGTACGGCTCGTTCTCCAAGCAGCAGGCGACGGTCATGATCCTCACAGATGCAAGGACCTGCTCGATCTCTCCTTGGTCGTCCATCGCTTTCTCAGTGCGGCGAAGGTGATATCGCTCCATGCGAAACGCATCCTTTGACTTCTTCATCCTGAAGTGAATAGGAAATCCTTGACGCGGTTATCATCGCTGTTCAAGAGCACGCCTCGTAGCACCTCCATGTACTCAGCCCCTGGATTCAGACATAGCGTTCGGCCGATCTTGGATGTGCCCTTCGACTCATGAATGTGGCCATGCAATCCTAGCATGGATTGATACTTCGGGATAGCATCTTTGACTGTGGTGCTTCCTGCGGAAGCCATCTCAAATCCTCCTCCTGCCTGAACAGCGTTCGAGAGCTGATAAAACTACTCGTAACTGATTATGGAGCGGAAGAGTACGAGGCCTACATGCTACTCAGTGTCGCAGGCGATCTTGAGATCTCACAGATTGTCGACTCACTGTACACTCTCGTTGCGAAGATACGGAAGCAACTGCTCTCACAAATGAAGTGACATCAATCACTTTGGAGATCTCAATGCATTCGAGTCCAGTTGACGATTCTTCTACGGCCTTGATCGATTAACACCACAAGATGAGCCTACGCAAACGGCCAGAAATGCACTTGTGGGACGTAAGCCATCAGGCTCGTTCCCATTAGAATGAGAATGGCTTGCACGATACATACTATGCCAATAATGATGGCGATCGGAGGAAATGATAAGATACCTCCGATGATTCCGAGCAGATCCTCAGCGAACTTGGACAGCAAATACAACAGCAGCGTTGCTGCGACGAACACTATGATTAGCACAGTGGTCGTCACATGAACGACGCTATATGCATAATATGATGCCAGCAAACCCACAGCCAAACCTACCAACGCAGCCCAGCGGACATTTCTAACAGGTCGCAGAAACAGCATCAGACCAGCGACCCCAAGAACACCTAGGCTAAACGCATCATAGTGCCCGCTAGAGAACACCTCGTATACGAGCACCAACACGAAGATTCCGAGAAAAAATCCCACTATGACTAAGACGCGAGAGATCGGTTTGAATGAACCCCTGAACAGGGGAGCAAGACAGACGAACCCGACAACTAGGAGCACGAATGGAAGGTTTTGGACAAAGAATCCAAGATCCAATCAGCCTACCTTCCTCTTGCAGCCTTCTGCGGATTTGTGGAGACGCGACGCAGCTTATCTGCTGCGCGGTTCCAGGCTAAGAGCTGCGCACTGGTGAGGCTGGTTCTGTCGGTTGCCCTTTGAGGGATTGACGTGCTGGGTGATCGCTCTTCGCGATGGGACTCTCAGCCGCGTATCTCACCCCTTCGTCATCCGCCTTGGCTACCAGATATCCGGGAACTGTGACAACACGTCCGCTGACGGTAATGTGACCGTGTGATATCAGTTGTCTAGACTGTGAGGCTGAACCGGCGAGTCCGCCGCGGAGGACCACTGTTTGTAGTCTTCGCTCAAGTAGGTCCCGAATGTCCAAGTCTAGGGTGTCGTCGATGCTTGTTGTGTCCCCAGCTAGTCCCATCCTTCTCAGGCGCGAGAGGAAGTCTCGTTCAGACTTCTCCCGTTCTGCGCCAGACTTGGCAAGTAACGAGCGTGCAATTCCTCTCATCTCGGAGAGCATGGTCTTGTATCGCCAGAGCTCCCGTTTGTTCCTGAGTCCATATTCACCCATGAGCCTAAGCTCGACGTCGAGCTGGTCTCGACGCCATGGATGACGTGGTGTCGCGTACTTCTTTCTCTGCTTCTTCGGATCTCCCAAATCACGCTATCTCCGTCTGATTGTTACTTCTTCTTGTCCTCAGCCTTTCCTTCTCTTATGGCGGCCCTAGCTGCTTCAATCGCAGCCTTCTTCTTGACTCCGACTGCTCGGCCCTTCCGGCCCGTGCTTTTTGTACGTTGCCCTCGAACCTTCAGGCCAAGAGAGTGGCGCACGCCCTTCCATGTGCGTATTTCCATCATGAAGCCAATGTCAGCTTTAGTTCGCAAGGCTAGGTCGGGGCCGATCAAGTGGCCATCTCTCCCAGTATCGGAATCCTTCCTACGGTTGAATAGTCTCGGTGGAAGGCTGTACTTTGCGGGATCCTTCACGACATCCTCTAAGCGATCAACTTCTTCCTCTGTTAGGTTTCCAACCCGCACCTCAGGCTTCAACTCTGCCGCTTTAACAACCGCAGCGGCAAAGCTCGGACCTATCCCGCGAATCTTCATAATACCGTAGACGAGCTTCTTGGAGCCGTCTATGTCGGTACCTGAAACACGAACTATGTGTCTGAACTCTCTGGACATCACTTGAACCGGCAAGCGGCTATCGCAGAACAAATTAGGAATTAAACCTTCCGTGATTACCCACCCATGAATGGGTGTGGGCTTCTGGGCTCACAGGCTACTATTTCTCTTGCCTGTTCATTCCCAGTATAGGCCAAATCATCTGTGGCCTGTCGAGTCGTGGCCTTTGGCAAGAAACGCGACCCGATATTGATGCTACTGTTGAAGTCCGCGTTGTAGATATGTTCGCAGTTCCAGCAGTGAAAGATGCTCTGCGTGATGCGTTCGGTATTGCGTGAACCGCAACGGTGACATGTTCGACTGGACCAACGTTCGTCTGCTGCTTCTATTGGAACACCGACTTTCGCGCATTCTTCCTGGATGTAGCGGATTTCTCGTCCATACGTCCAACGGGCGAGCATTTTGCGAAGCTTTGCCTTATCGTTGCCTTTGAAGTTCTCATATTTGATGCCTTTCGGATAGCCGACTGCGACGAGACAGTTCTGTGATGTTACGGCAATTTGCTTTGCTGCTAGTCTGTCATAGTATTCGCCTAGGTGTAGTCGCTTGTGTCGGATACGTTTTAGTGGTTCCCACTTCTTTGCACGCTGTAGTTCTGCTACTCGTTTCTCTAGGCGGTTCAGCCGATCTCGTTTCAACCCGTCCGTCTGGATTGTGAAGTCACTGGACCTTAGAGGCTGATTCGGCTTCAGCATCACGGATGCGATTGACCGCTTCACTCCAAGGTCAATTCCACGTACTGCATAGACGGGCTGATCTGGAACCACGGATTCCATCTTCACATGAACACAATACTTGCCATCCCGTTTGATGATTTGAAAGCTCTTCATAGTGCCATGCTGAAACATGTCCTGATGATGCTTGGCAGGATTCAATGGAATCGTCAGCTTGACTCCTCGACGGAGCGTTGAGACACGCGCCACATATGAACAGATTTTGATGTGCTTCGACTGTTCAATCGTGCCGAAGCGACTGTCAAACCATATCGGAACTTTGCCGTTCATGCCGTTCGTGAATGGTTCTTGTGGTTCGCGTCGTAGGAGCTTGCGAAGCCACCTATGCTTGCCTTCACGTCTGGCGATCGCAACGTTCCTACGCCAAGCCTTGTGCGCTTCATGGTAGCTCCGCCACATCCACGAGGCTGTATCGAAGCAGCATTGAGTGAGCGAGCCAAGCTTCGCGTCCGCTTTGACCTGCTCGTAGAATCGTCGCCTATCCGCGTAGGAGCCCTTCAGCTTATGCTCCTTGAACAGCTTCGACCATAACCAGACCCCGTATGTGGTTCGCGCCGTCAACGAATCCAGAATAGAGCGTTTACGCTTCGTGACGGCGTAGTGAACAGGTATGCGAACGGTCTTGATGACCTGCAACTTCACAACCCTTCTCGCCGTGACTGCTTAAAGCGTAAAGAGATGCGTGAAACTATCATGCGGAATCGGTCAGCCTGAAGACTGACACGCAATTCATCCCACCCCTAAAGAGCTGTGGGGTTTCTTGCTCAATTCCTCGCTAAGACTCACCGAGCGTCCTTGCTGTGTCTCCATGTCCTAAGGCCAGATCACAGGTACCCAAAATGTGGCATGTCTCAGAAAGCAGTCTCTGAGCAACGGCAAGGACAACGATCGTCACTCACGTGTCAGTGGGGATCTGGCAGGAGGCTTAGCAGTCTTGACCAAGGGGACCGCAGTCGTTGGGCTTTGGTTCATGGGAACGTTAATTGTGGTCATCGCTCTAATTGGAGCTAAGGGTCGGTTATCTTGAGCCAATCATTCAGGATTGAACAAGATACTATGGGGAGCGTCAAGGTTCCGGCGAGCGCATACTATGGCGCTCAGACACAGAGGGCACTCGAGAACTTTCAGATATCTGGGCTGGTCTTCCCTAGAAGGTTCATCCGAGCCCTTGGAATTGTCAAGGAGGCTTCGGCCGACGTGAACATGCAGCTAGGCCTTCTTGATAAAAACAAGGGAAAGGCAATCGTTCAGGCCGCTAAGGAAGTTGCGGACGGAAAGTTCGATGAGCAGTTTGTTGTTGAGATCTTCCAAACAGGATCTGGAACTTCAACGAACATGAATGCGAACGAGGTGATTGCCAACCGTGCAATAGAACTCTTGGGTGGCAATAGAGGTGACAAAGGAGTTGTTCACCCAAACGACCACGTGAATATGAGCCAATCCTCAAACGATGTCTTCCCAACCGCTATTCACGTATCAGCCACAGAAGCGATCTTGACCGATCTCCTGCCGGCATTGAAGAAACTCGCCTTGGCTCTTGAGAAGAAAGCTGGAGAATTCTCTGATGTGGTGAAGCCGGGAAGAACGCATCTACAAGACGCAGTTCCCATCACACTAGGCCAGGAATTCAGCGGATACGCCAGCATGATCGCCCATGGAATCGAGCGAATCGAGAAGTCGAGCAGGTTCACTTCTGGAACTCCCAATCGGCGGAACGGCGATCGGAACTGGCTTGAATGCGCATCCAGATTTCGGGAAACTGGTAGTAAAGAAGATCAATGATATCACCGGAATGAAATTCTGTCCTTCCAAGAACAGGTTTGAAGCACTTCAGAATCGCGATGCCGCGGTGGAGACGAGCGGCGCCCTCCGTTCTGTGGCTGTCAGTTTGATGAAGATAGCAAACGACCTCCGCCTGCTCAGTTCCGGCCCAAAAACTGGACTTGGCGAGATTGAGCTGCCTGCAATCCAGCCTGGCTCCAGTATTATGCCTGGAAAGGTAAACCCCGTGGTGCCCGAATCTGTGAACATGGTTTGTGCACAAGTCATCGGGAACGACCTAACGATCACGCTCGCCGGCCAGTCAGGAACGCTTGAGCTCAATACGATGATGCCGCTCATCGCCTTCAACTTGCTCCAGTCAATAGGGATAGAAGCAAACGCGGCCACCGTTCTCGCCGAGAAATGTATAGACGGAATAAAGGCGAACCGTAGTCGATGTGAAGACCTCGCTGAGAGAAGCTACGCATTGGTGACTGCCATCGCTCCAACAATTGGATACGACCGTGCTGCCCAGATAGTGAAGAGGGCACAAGAAGAGAACAAGACAATTCGTGAGGCAATGTTGGAAGAGGGCATTCCAAACGACGAAGTCGATCGAATCCTAGATCTGAAGAGAATGACCCGAGGAGGAAGACTATAGAACGAGCATAACAGTGTCTGTAGTGACTTCTTCACACACCATGGTCAACTTCAACGGTGACAACTACCACGGCTACAACATTACCTATCGAACTCTCACTCACACCTCCATGGATAATGGTCGGGTCGATAGTTGTGATTGCTGCAATTTCGGGACTTCTAGTGTTTAGCTACAAGAGATACAGAAAGACATGAAATAATGTCAGCGATCCTTCTCGGCGAATCATACCAGAGCGGTGCACGGTGCTGCGCTCTGCCGAAGGAGCGATAAGGGCGCATAGCCAAGCTGAACTCAGAAGCGCTGTCGGCAGAGCGGTTTGATTGACGAGCAAACTCAGAACAGTCGTACATCTCGTAGCGTTGCTGATCCCTTTCTTAGCGGAGGCAACCTCCAAATCCATAATCCTGGCAATTCTCATCGCGGTAACCATCACCTACATTCTCTCGGAGGAATTGCGTCTTAGAGGCAAACAACTACCACTAATCACGAAATTCACGCTCAGGATGAGTCGTGAGAATGAGACACCCCGTCTGGTTACGGCACCCATCTACCTGGCCGTCGGCGTGATTATGTCTCTGCTCCTTTTTCCGAAGAACATCGCATACGCTTCAATCACAATTGTCGCGGTGGGCGACCCAATGGCAGCGTACGTTCGGCAGAAGGTTTGGTCGAATACATGTGAGGAAGAAGACACTGGAGGGTTTTGCGGCCGGAGTGATTGTTTCGTTTGCGGTTGCGCTACTGTGGGTTCCTCCCTATCTTGCGTTAGCAGGCTCGGTTGCTGGAATGTTGCTCGAGCTTCTTGAAATTCTTGACGACAATCTGGCCATTCCAATTGGCGCAGGAATAGTGATGTTGATTGCGAGTATTCTCTAGCCGTTCGCGAGAAATTAGCTGACCGTGATGTCTCTTTTCGCCTGATGTATTTCCGGAGGACTCCAAAGAGCCAATCGGGCATTTATGCGAAAATATGATTGCCAACCCACATGTTGTATTGGAGCTCCGCTAAGCTAGAATCTAGGTCTAGAATCCCTTGAACAAGCGATCCGCAAGCAACTTTGGAAGCCCTCCTGCAACTATCTTGCTCGCGGCCGCATCGATATCGTAGCTGATTCTGCGTATCTGGAATTCGACTTCAGCGGATGGTTCGAGGATAGCATAGCTTGCTCGAGCGTCGCCGTCTCTGGGCTGACCTACACTGCCTGGATTTCCGATCAGTCTTCGAACCGTAGCTGTGAGTGAAAGGAATATGGGTGTGTCCGAGAAGGAGCGAGTCTCCTCCGGATTCCTCGATCAGGCTTCTGAGGATGAAGTCTGAGACATCCGGGTAGATGTACTCGTTAAGTGGATCTCTGGGGCTTCCATGAACCAGAGCGATATTGACTTCGTCGACTGCGAAAGTTGCTTTTGAACGTAGACTCGCGATATACTTGAGATTCTCAGGTGATATCTGTCTGCGCGTCCACTCTACCGCTTGTACTGCATGACGCACGAAACCCGACGTGTCACCAGTCGAGACGGCGTAGTCATGGTTCCCCATCACAATCGCGTCTGGTCTCAGCGATCTGATCTCGGAGACGACTTCGTTTGGCTGCGCACCGTACCCGACGAGATCTCCTAGGCACACAAGGGCGTCATAATCGCCTATGTCTGATAGAACGGCTTGTAGGGCGTCGAAGTTAGAGTGGAGATCTGAGATTACTGCGATGCGCACTTTCCTTGTCCTCTCGATTCTTTGGCGTTATCTATCGTCAATGCACATATTGAAATCTGAGCTTATGGGTCCGGACTATGCCTAAGGCGACGATATGTCATGCCTGCGTTGGAATCGTTAGATGCAAAGTTTGAGCGCGATGGGGTCGTATTCCAAGCGAACTTGGTCAAGTTGGAAAACGCTGTCCTGATTTTCTTCTACGAAGGCGCGAGCAAGCTTGGCACAGTAGCCCTTAGCCATGCCAGGAATCTTGGAAGAGAAAGCAGGGCGATCATCAGTTCTACTGGGCGGTAAATATCTGATGGCGAGCAGAGCGCTCGCCGAGAGGGCGGTTGGGTCTTTTGGCAAACTTGCCGTCGTGTCGATAAACACGTCGATCGAGGAGTCTGAGGCGCTTAGAATCTACGCGAAACTCTTAGACGATCTGAAGAAGCTTCAGTCGACCGGTTAGTATGAGACGAGGCTCGATAGCGCGGATTCTCCGAGTACGCTTGCAGCTGCTCTTCGAACTTGCTCTCTGTGTTGTTCAACCGTGTAGACTCGAATGATGTTCATGTAGGCCGTCAGTACGTCTACAATCTTTGACACCTCAGAGATCTTTTGTGGTAGTTTCTCGCCATTCGATCCCCGGTAGAATACCGGAATATCCATGGGCTCCAGCTCCGCTGCAGAGTGATAGGGCACAGATGGAAGAGACGGCAAATCTATGCTGACATTCCCAACATCAACCTTCGCTTTTGACGCAATCTCTTCCTCCATCTTGTCACGAACCGCATCTTTCGTGAAAAGGCTTGAAAGGAACTCGTCTTTCACGAAGAATGTCTTTTCGTATGCACATTTCAGCAGTTTCCGCCTGTCAATATCCTCAATGATCATTCTGGACTTCGGGTTCTTACGAAGGGTCGCCCAGACGATGTTGTCATCAAGCATGAGATACTCATCAACGGAGCTGAGCTTAGAAATGCCTAGGTCGTCCTTCGCGCATTCCAAGGCCTTTAGCAGCATTATTTGAGCGGCACGCGAAGTTTTGTGGAAGTAGATCGTTCTGAATGATTCCAGTCTCGCTAGAATGAAGCTTTCAAGGGTTGAGAGTGCAGTCACGTCCACAGCCAAGTTGCCGTTCAGAATGTCCATGGTGTAGATCAAGCGAAAGATGTCAACGTCTCCGTACCCGGCGCCAGTATGGTACGAGTCTCGAAGTACAAAGTCCATCTTGTCGACATCCACAGAGCTTCGAATAATCTGGTCCAGATAGGCCCGTTTCGAGTCCCCGTATCTCCCAACGCACAGTCTGCTGACCTTCTCTGGATCCAGCCCTTCCTGCTGAAGCACGCCGGAGAGTTCTGACTCGAGAATGATGCGAGTTGACATATCCTCATGCGTTTTCCCGACGTATCTCTGCAGCATCGGCTCGAAGAGATGCGAAAATGGTGCATGCCCTACATCATGCAATAGTGCGGCGACTTTCACTGCTTTCTTCTCGTCTTCATCGAGATCTGCAGGAAGATTCTCCGCAACCACCCCGGCCAAGTACATTGTTCCGAGTACGTGCTCAAAGCGAGTGTGTGTTGCCGCAGGATACGCGTACTCGGCTCCAGAAAGCTGTCTGATCCTTCTTAGCCGTTGAACCGGAGCTGTATCGAGGATTCTCCTCTCGGTTTCTGTGAGCCTAATGTAACCATGAATCGGATCCTTGATGAACCCCCAGAAACCTTTCTCGTTCAAAGATTCTCTATCTCTCAGAGTGCATCTGCCATCCACTACTTATCGTGCCCTTAAAAGGAAAAGATCTGTAGAACTCTTGTGCGTGAAAACTGACAGACAAACCGACACCATTTTCTATGCGGCGGAGGCGGAGACCTCCAAACGAAAAGGAAGGAACGCAGGGAGCGACAAGTTGTGAGAAGACCTCTCAAAGGGACATTCGTAGTTCTCGAAGGAAGCGATGGCTCCGGAAAGACAACTCAGGCGAGAGTGCTCTGCGCTGCGCTGAGACGCGAGGGGTACAAGGTTCATCCCACAGCCGAGCCAAGCCGGAGCACAGTAGGCAGGTTGATTCGACGACGAATTCTCCACGGAAAGAAGACGCGCCCGGAAGTCGAGGCTCTTCTATTCGCGGCTGACCGAT
This sequence comes from Candidatus Bathyarchaeota archaeon, assembly GCA_963706285.1. Classification (GTDB taxonomy): domain Archaea; phylum Thermoproteota; class Bathyarchaeia; order 40CM-2-53-6; family 40CM-2-53-6; genus CAVPLU01. The sequence continues at coordinate 213,719 of CAVPLU010000010.1, read as the reverse complement.
TTCTGCACCTTGAATCTGAGATACTTCCTGCGCTTGCCGTTGGAAGGATTGTGGTATGTGACCGCTACGTCTACGCCTCTTTCGCCTACCAGGGTGCACAAGATGTGGATTCACAATGGCTTCAAGAGATTAACCAGTTCGCCGTGAAGCCGGACCTTGCTTTGTATCTTGATGTTCCCGCTAAGACGGGAATGAGCAGGATAAAGAGAAAGAAGAGTCTCCTGGAGAAGCTGGCTCTTCAAGAGCGAGTCAGAGAAGAATACTTGAAGTTGGCAGAGTCAGGAGAACTTACACTCGTTGACGCAACTCAGACTATCGAGAAAGTGGGCGAGAACGTCTTGAATCTCGTCATGAGTAAACTGCGAGAGTTTGAAGTTTAGAAGTATTTTCTTGGTGACTCGAGGGGACTATCCCACCGTTTCCGAGAATGAAGCAGCTGCGAGTCAAGCACTCCTGATGGATTTGTTTAGCGTTGGGTCGTGCTCGCATGTTCGGGGCTAGACTATGGGCACGGATGCCCCCTTTCCCGGCAGAGCTCCCGCAATGGCCACACATTCATCGTAGGCGATGATCCACGTCTTTCGGGCGTTAATGAGGGCTCGCAAAGCGGCACCTCTTTCCCGGAGGCCGGCACCTCTTTCGAGGATGCGATCACATACCATGCCGGGGACATATTCCGCTAGTGGAACACCGGATTGGAAGGCGAACGCCTTCTGTGCCACGAAGTACTCGGAGAGACGCGCCGAACTTGAAAAGCTCACCTGGGAAGTTGTCAAGAAAGCGCACGAATTCATACAGACCGGCGACTTGACCTCTCAGATTTCTCTTCGAATCATGTATCCAGCAAGAGCCTCAATTGTGTCTCTTGCATTCGATCTAGGCAATCTCCTGAGGGCGCTCAGTCCCTCTTCGATGTATCTGTCTGCTAGCCTCCTCGCGTAGTCAATCGATCCGTATTTCTTGTATAGTTCGATTGTTTTCCCGATCTCATCTTGTGATATGGCAGATTTCCCAAGCATTTTCATGAATTGTTCTCGGTCTTCTGGTGAGGCAGATTTGACTAGGTGGGCCGCCATGATGGTTCGTTTGCCTTCTCTGATGTCACCGCCAATCTCCTTTCCGTACTTTCGAACATCGCCTGTGACGTTTAGAAGATCGTCAACGATTTGGAATCCAACGCCTGTGGCTTCGCCAAACTTGCCTGCGACAGATAGCTGACTCTTCTTTGCGCCAGCTACGATCACTCCAGCTTCACATGCTAAAGCAACGAGGGCACTTGTCTTGTTTCGTAAGACTTCGATAACATCCTCGTCGGTGAAGATTTCGCGGTTGTTGAGTTCGAATTCTAGCGCTTGACCCTTCGTAACCTGAAAGGCCCTCTTCGCAAATAGTTGAACGAGGCTGTTCTTGGTGGCAGCCTCAAGTGATCCGTCGGCGGCGGCTTCGAAGACTTTGATCAGCATCGCGTCGCCTGAGTTGATTGCTGCGGACTGCCCGAACATTATGTGAACGCACGGTTTCCCTCTTCGGAGTTCACTCTGATCCTCAATGTCATCATGAATCAATGTCATGTTGTGGAGAATTTCAACGGCGCTAGCGGCTGGAATTGCCCTTCGTTCTTTGCCGCCCGCTGCCTTGCAGAAGAGAAGCGTCAAGGCTGGCCTGAACCTCTTTCCTCCACGATCGAGTAGTTCCCACATCGGTTGGTGAAGCGTGACTGGTCGGCCGCTCCGAGGAAGATACTTCTCGATTTGCCGATTCACCGTAGCCGCGTATCTTTCGAGCACAGAATCGAGTTCGCTCATGAACAACCGTCACTTTTGAGGCAATAAGCTAACTGCGCCAGATAGAATAGGTCTTTGCTGTAACTCAAGCCACAGCTAGTCATGGGAGGTCATGTCGCTTTCCTTGTATGGGGTGGTGAGCAGTTTTCTGATCCGATCAGAAATCTTCTTGCCTATTCCCTCCACGTTTTGAAGCTCCTTCTCGGAAGCCACGAAGACCTTCTCGACGCTTCCGAAGGCCTTGAGCAGCCGCCTAGCGATGATTCTGTCAACTAACGGTAGACCTGCGACGACAAATTCCTGCTCGTGCGCAAGCGACTCGGGTCTACGCTCCATTCTTATCCGGGGCCGGCGTTCTCCCTTTGATTGTTCACGTCTTGCGATCGAAAGCAGCAGAAGAGCAGTTTCTGAGGGGCTTCTCGTCCACACCACAGGTACGCTGAAGTCTATGATGATGCTTGCAACTGCTCCCATGACAGCTTCCGGTGCGATGTTGCGGGATGTCTGGAAACTCTCGCCTTCAATCAGCAGGATCGGCATTTCATAGGCGGACTTGAGATTGGATATTTGTTCGAATAGACGCCCATCAATTATCGAGGCAACGAAGTCCTCGGCGGTTTTTCGTTCTATCGCCGTTCGATCTGATATGATGAAGTCGCCTATGCTTAGGGTCTCTTGTGTGATGAGGATATCGTATTTGGAGAGTTCCCTCGTCGTTGGTGAGCCAAGTTCACGTGAGTCTACAATGATCGTGGGTTTCTGCGAAGCTTCTTTCATAGGCTCTTCCTTCAGGAACTCTTCCAAGTTAGGCTGCTCGGGTTCCATTTCGGTCGCCTGGGAAGCGACCTGCTTCAGAGCGATAGCCATCATTCTTTCTCGTCGTCGCGAGATGTAATAGTATGCCTCATCTCTGGTTCCGATAGCCATCAGTACGGTTGCTTTCCCAGGCCCCTTTCTGCCAGTCCTTCCTCTCCGCTGAATGAATCTGATTGCGCTCGGGACCGTGTCATAGAATATGACCTCATCACATTCGACGATGTCAAGACCTTCTTCGCCGATCTGGGTGGCGACTAGAACATTGTATTGACCTGACTTGAAATCTTCAAGGAGCATCGTCTGTTGTTTCTGAGAGAGGCCCTTGTCGGCGCTCTTCGTTTGCTGCCCCACAAGTCGAACGGCTGAGACCCCGGGCTCCTTGCTTAGTTCTTCAACTAGCCTAGCCGCGGTTGCCCTATAGTTGGTGAATACCATGACGCGCCTAGAACCAAGCGCGAATGTTTCCTTGACCCTTGCGATGAGGACCTGCAATTTTGGATGTTCGTTACCCTTCTCTACTTCCTGCGATGCAATGCCTGAAATATTCACGATTCTAGGATCTTCAAGGAATGCCCTAAGCCAAGGCATAGCTCGCTTCTGCGCACGTTCCTGAAGGCCATCAAGGTAAGCCTTCAGTGGCGAGAATCCTTGTGTCTCAAGGAGCTCCGTGGCCTTAAGCGCATGTATGGATGAATAGAGACCGAACGATATTCTTCGAAGCAACTCTTTGGCAGCTGGCTCATGAATCATGTCATGACGGATCTTCTCCCTCGCTGCAAGGATGTCGCGTAGTCGAATTCTGTCGGCATCTGCGGTTGGCAGATAACCGTAGTCTCTGGCTCCCTTCAGAACATCCTTCGCATAGTCACCGAGCAACCGCTTCACTTCTCGGAAAACAGGGGGCAGTTCCACAGCGATCCAGTCAACCTTGATTCCTCCAACGAACGGTTTCACGTCTTGATCTGAGATCGTCCGAGCTTCGACGCGTTTGATGTTGAGGTTGTTGCAGACTTCCTGTATTGCCTCTTTGCTTGATCCTGGAGATGCTGTCAGTCCTAACACAAGACCATGCATAATTTTGGCGTACCTTTCTCCGATGTAGGTGTAAGCGTAGTCGCCCACAGCCCTATGGGCTTCATCGAACACGAGGAGAGAGATCCGAGCGAGGTTAATCTTTCCGGAGATTAGGTCGTTGACAAAGACTTGAGGCGTGGAAACGATCAGCCGCTTCGCCCAGGCCTGGTTTCTATCATCGGGAGACATCTGCCCCGTTATGCAGGAAAATTCTCTGGGATCGAGTCGTAGCAATCGCTTGAATGTATTGTAGTGTTGTTCTACCAGTGGGCGTGTCGGCGCCAAGACTACCACACTTCTTTCCGGATACTGATCCAGTCTCCTTGCAGCAACCAAGGCAGCGATCAGGGATTTCCCTAGTCCAGTCGGTATGGAGACGAGAGTGTTTCCGCGAAGTGCATTCTCGGCCACCCTTTCTTGATAGGTTCGCCTCTCGATCGACTCTGCATTGATCAGAGGATGATCATAGAGGCTGGGGGGAGCCAAGGTTATCAACTCAGAGCGTAAGAGCGAGCGAATTAAGAATTGCCGAGCGGATGTTTGGGAAACATCCTGCCTGAAATACTCGAGGCCTCCATCATAATCCGAGAATAACGATGCAGATCATAGCGCATGAAGATGCTGATGGAATCTGCAGCGCAGCACTTGTGAGGATGAGTGATCCAGCCTCAAAGATCTTCTTCAGCAAGCCATGTAGCCTGTTGCATGACCTCGATCAGATGGATAGTCGAAGAGACCTCATGGTGCTCGATTTAGCATTATGCGAGCTTGCGAAGGAGCAGATCGTGAGCAGACTATCGCGATGGCGCGGCAAAGTCCTCTACATTGATCATCATCCTGATACCGCAACTTCTTTTCCTAGACAATCGAGTGTTGAAGTCATAGCGGGCACAGTATCGGCTTCAGAGCTGACGTTCACTCACCTAGCGCCGAGGCTCAAGAGAGAGGCTGAGAGAGTGATGCTAATGGGTGCAATCGGCGACTATGCGGATCTGACTCCGTTGTGCGTCGACCGCCTACAAAGGTGGGATAAACGCTCCGTCTTTCTCCAAGCAGGCTTCCTATGCGGAGCATTGGAGGTCACACGACCTGACCACGAGTTTCACAGGCAGATTGTTGATCTCCTGGCCAGTTGTAGGCCACCTTGCGAAGACAGCAGGATCGTTGCATCAGCCGTCAAGGCGAGTGAGCTAGAGGAATCATTCAGACAACGCGTAGAGAAAAGCGCGACGAAATTGGGAATAATAGGCGTTGCATACGACTTGAACGGTCCGGCCGGAAAGGGGGCAACTTACGCCGCCGCTGCCACGGGAGTCGGCATCGGAGCCTACGTCGACAAGGACCCACGTCGCGATGTGGCTGACATTTCGTTCCGAGTCATAGACAAATCTGTCGATTTGAACAGGATCCTTCGAACAGTCGCCCCTAAGCTCGGAGCCTCAGGAGGGGGACATGCTGAGGCGTGCGGCGCACGAGTTCCTCTGGATAAACTCAACGAATTCTTTGAGGCGATAAACAACATGCTGACGCCTCGTGTAGCGCCGTGAGGTCGACTAGAGCAAGGCCCGCTTGGGGCCATGTGCTAGGCAGATCTGAGCCTTCTGACCTGTTCCAAGGCAGAAAGATACGTCTTAATTGCTTCTCCGAGTTCCCGAAGCGGTGCGAGTCCATGCTCATTCCTTATAGCGGTGTTAAGTTCAGCGACTTTCTCGAGAATTGCTTGTTCGATGTTGTCAAGCACTTGTTGACTGGCGAGCTTTACCCCTTCCTCAGCTGATCTGACGATAGCTACTGGACGATTACACTTTGGACAGAATGTGTCTTTTCCGAGCCTAAAGAGAGGAGTCGCGCATATTGGACACGTCTCCTGCAGCATTGTTGCGCCTGATCTGAGTAGATCAGCCATTCGTTTTACTTCTGCGCCCACCAGAATCGCCTGTACTAAGGGAAGGTTTTTGGGCGGGACCTATAAAATGCGTGAGTCAGCGACTTAGCGATGCGGGGCGACAGGTATTGTCGAAGGCAAAACGCAAGGAAGAGTACGAGGACCGAACCAAGCAAGCGATGGCTGTACTAAACGAGGTTTCTAACGACACGACTACCCCGAGGAACATAAGAAGAGCCGCCAAGACCGCTATGGATTCACTCCAGACTCCAGGCCATAGTTTGGGGGTTCGAGCGGCGAACGCGATATCAATGCTTGATGACATCAGCCAGGACCCGAACATGCCGCCGTATACTAGAGTGAAGCTCTGGAACGCCGTGAGCATACTCGAAGCGATCAAGGACTAGTAGGCAGAGAGCCGTTTCCACCAAGCACCAAGCGCAGGTTCCCGTGGTCCATCAACTGTAACCAGCTCATGCGAAGGCCATGTTCTCTCTTCTGACCACATTGTCATAGTTCTTGTATCCGAGAATTGTTTCTATCTCGTCCGTATGTTTGCCCTTTATTTTGTTCAGCTCTTCGGATGAGTACTCTACTACGCCCTTCGCGATTTCTTCTCTTCGGTGAGCTATGGAGACGATGGCACCAGGCGTGAAATCCCCATGAACCTTAAGAATGCCTGATGGCAGGAGACCCGCACCTGTGAGAAGCGCATCCTTCGCTTTCTTGTCGATTCCTATTATCCCGTTAGTTTTTGAGTATCTTATCCATCTCTCCTTGTTTGTGTATCCTGCTCTTTGGGCTCTGAAGAGCGTGCCAATTTCTTCGCCCTTGAGAATTCTTGTGAGGATCTCGTCTACTCTGGCGTTAGCCACTATCATGGCGCATTTCGATCTGGTCGCTGTTCTTGCTGCCTCAATCTTTGTTCTCATGCCACCTTTCGTTCTCCATGAACCAGGGCCGCCAGCAATCTTTTCGATTATTGGAGTTATCTCGATTACTTCGTGAACAAGCTTAGCACCCTTGTGTCTCGGGTTCTTATCGTAGAGTCCGTCCACATCGGTTAGGAGTATGAGTAGCTCAGCATCAGTGTTAGCTGCAACCAAGGCTGACAATTGGTCGTTGTCGCCGAAGGTCGCCTCGATCTCATGGACCGAGATCGGATCGTTCTCATTAATGATTGGTACCGTCCCGCACTTTGTTAGAACTGCCATAGAGTTTCTCAAGTTCAAGTATGTTCTTCTGTTTGAGAAGCCCTCATAAGTTAGAAGTATCTGCGCGACTCTCGCTCCGGATTTCCTGAAGGCATCTCGCCAACTTTCCATGAGTATGCTTTGGCCGACAGCCGCAGCTGCCTGCCTAGTTGGTATATCCCTCGGCGGTTGTTTGAGTCCTAACTCTCTGACTCCGGAACCTATAGCGCCTGAACTTACAATAGTCACTATTCTACCCTGCGCCATTATTGCGCAGCACTGTCTCGCAACTTCCTGCATGTACTCCTTGTCAAGAGATCCATCTGGCTTCGTGAGAACTGATGTCCCAATCTTGACTACAATTCGCTTTACGTTCTCGAAATCTCTGCTCATGTGATCGCACTCGGAGCTATGTCAGGCGCTCCAGCTCTTGTTCAGTGCTTTATGAGTGAAAGGTTTCGCGCTCTCTCCTACGTAGGAAGATACGATTTGACCTGTTCCAGCTACAATGTACTTGTATGTTACGAGTCCATCCAGGCCAACCGGTCCTCTGGCATGGATTTTTCCTGTGCTGATTCCGACCTCTGCACCGAAACCAAATCTGTAACCATCGCTGAACCTTGTGGATGCATTGTGCACAACGACTGACGAGTCAACTTCGCTGAGGAACTTCTTTGCGGTTTCCTCGTTTTCTGTTACTATTCCATCTGTATGATGTGAGCTGTAGTGGTTTATGTGCGCTATGGCTTGTTCAAGTGAGTCCACAATCCGTATGTTAAGGATCAGGTCGAGGTATTCGGTGGACCAATCTCTGTCACCGGCTTCCTTCGCATGTGGAAGGATCTTCCTAGTTCTTTCGTCTCCTCTCAATTCCACGTGAGCTTCTCCGTATCTTTCGTTCATCCTCGGAAGAAATGCAAGAGCCACATCCTTGTGCACGAGGAGGGTATTCATGGCATTGCATACGGCAGGATACTGAACCTTCGCATCATAGCAGATATCAACTGCCATGTCTAGGTCCGCATCAGCATCAACATACTCGTGGCAGATGCCCTCCGCATGACCGAGGACAGGGATTCTACTATTTGCTTTGACGTGCTTGACCAATGAGCTTGAGCCTCTGGGAACTAGTAGATCGACGTACTCGTCAAGTTTCAGAAGTTCCGAGACATCATCTCTCGTTTCAATAAGTTGAACCGAGTCTTCTGGAATCGCAAACAATCCGATAGTCTTTCGTATCAGTCCCGTCAAGAACAGGTTGGTTCTGGCGGTTTCTGCTCCGCCCTTTAGGATGACTGCGTTGCCTGACTTTATGCAAAGCGTGGCTATCTGGACCAGTACGTCGGGTCTGGATTCAAAAATGGCACCAATGACTCCTATCGGACAAGTTACCTTGTAGAGCTCAAGTCCATGATCCATCTCAGAGGAATAGAGGGTTTTTCCAACAGGATCTTCGAGTTCAGCCAGCAACTCTAAGCCCTTCCTTAGATCACCAATCTTTGAGTCATCCAGCCTGAGTCTTTTGATCAAGGGCACTGGAAGGCCGTTCTTTGAAGCATCGCTGACATCTCTAGAGTTAACTTCCTCGATCTGCACCTTCTGCCTGTCTATCTCCTCAGAAATCGCTAGTATGGCCTTGTTCCTTATCTCAATACTGACGTTGGCCATTTTCAGAGCTGCTGATCGGGCAGCCCTTGCACGCTCAAGTACGCTCAAACTCGAGACCATCTGCGAATCTTTCGACTTGAGTAAACCATCCGTTTAATGTTGCCGATTACCCTCGCTCTAACCTCGCAGAGTGTTTTCTTAGTTGCCTTCACATCGCCAGGTTGCATTCTCGAAGACTATTGCGTCTTCTGGCAGCCCGTGACTGAACTACTAGACTATCGTCAGACTCTTTTCACAGGCAGCAATCGTTGCTTTCCCTTTCTCGGTGACTACGATGTTGTCTTCTATCCTGACACCAAGCTCCTGTGGCAGATATATTCCCGGTTCAACAGTAAAGGTCATTCCGGACTTCAGGATCGTCGCGCAATTCTCCGTTATGCTCGGGTCTTCGTGGACTTCAAGACCTAGCCCGTGCCCGGTTCTATGTATGAAACGCCCCCCGTAGCCTGCCTGTTTGATGACATTCCTGGCAGCTTTATCGATCTCACCCGCGCGAATTCCTGGCCTTACCGACTCGATTGCATTCTCCTGAGCCTGAAGCACTGTAGCATAGATTTCGCGTTGTTTGGCGGAAGCGCTCCCGACAAACGTTGTCCTAGTTAGATCCGCGAAGTAGCCTTCATACGTTGCGCTGACATCCATTACGAGCGCATCGCCTTTTCGGATTTCAACCTTTGAAGAAGAACCATGCGGAAACGCCGCGTTCCCACCACTAAGAACGATGCAGTAGGGCACCGAATCGCCGCCCAACTGCTCTTATTCTACGTTCTATCTCGAAGCTTATCTCAAGCTCCGTTGCTCCGACTCGTGTAGCATTGATGCCAGCATCGATGCCTTTGGTAATGATTTCTCCTGCCTTCCGCATTAGCTCAAGCTCGTCTGCGGTCTTGATAATTCTGAATTCCATGAAAATATCTGACGCTTCTTCCAGTTGTGCTTTCGGTGCGGCATCACTCACCATCTGGGAGAATCGGTAAGGAAAAAAGCCTTCAACTCCCAACTTGCCTCGGGTTAGGTCCAGCTCTTCCAACACAGACTTTAACAGACCCTTGGGACCCTCCGCGTCGTCATACTTCAGTACGCTCTTGAACGGAGACAGTGATTTGACCTTCTCTTCTTCCAATTCAGGAACCACGATCACGGGCTCTGAATCGATTGATATTATGACTGCCGCGAACCTTTCTATCGCCAGGACAGATATGCCTGTGAAGTATCGCAGGTTAGGAGGGGTGGCGATAATGAATCCAGAAAAACCTCGTTGCTTCCCTACGTCTTTCAGCCGCGCGACCCTGTCCTCTAGCGCTTTGTCCATCGTGAAACCTCCATGGCTTTCAACGATCCTCGGAATTAGTTTCTGTACCTACTACTATGGCTCTTGCATTGTCTCTTAACCCCAATGGCGCCCTGGATTCCAGAAGTCCTTCGGAGAGTGGGTGGAACGAGACGGCTGCGGCTTGACGAGAAGATCGATCTCGTGTTTGACGGGAGAATTGCTCTCCGATTCTACGCCGACTCTCGGCCACACGCGTATCAGACAGCAAGACTCCAGAAAGGGGCCATCGTCGTGTGTAACGGGATGGAATTAGTTGAAGAGGGTCTAGGAATTGGTGTTCCGGTGTGCAGATATCAAGATGGTACGCGCTTCTCACTTAGTGCAGACACCTTTGTCGACGATTCCGACGAGAATCCAAGATTAGTCAAGATCTATGACATGAATGGGATGGCTTCAAAGAGATTCCGTGAAATGCTGATACGACGCGGAACCCACCTCGCACATTTCCTCAAGATTCTGGAGAAAGGTTATCGTGGGTTGCCCAGGTTCAAGACCGAAGCAACTCTCATGCTAGACATTCTCAGCATGCTCGGGATGAGAAACGAGTACTCGATGTCTAGCTCGAAGGGACGAATCGCCGTTTCGTATCGCAGGACCCGTATGGGTTTGGAGATCAAGGCCACTCTTGACGAACTGTCTTGTCAAGGTCTACAGAGCATTGTCTTTGCAAATGAACAAGGTGGGATACTGTTCAACGAGTACGAGGATTCAACTGGTACCAGACTTCATGACGACCAGATCGAACCTTGGCGAGTCACACAAGCGGAATGGGCGAGCCTACTTTCTCAAGCGTCAGGCGTAGAATTCACGCTACGTCGGCCGAGCCCTTGGCTCATAGTAAGAGGAAGAGAGGTAGTCAGAAATCGCATTTCTTGGTCTGGGCTAGACTTATACTGTGAGGGACTTCCTCAGGCGCTGGAATATTCAGTCGAGATTTCCGGAGACGCTTCGCATTGACTGACGTGGTTCTCATCTATCCGTACTTTCGATCATCAAGAGATAGATCGCCGTTCAGGTTCCCTCCTCTAGGACTTGGGTACATCGCGTCACAACTTAGGAATCATGGATTGTCAGTGAAGCTCGTCGACTGCACATTCAGATCAGAAGATTCTGCTGTTCAAACGGTTAGGGGTTTGCACCCGTCTATCATTGGAATCTACTCGATGTTCTCAATGAGTACATCCGCCCTTCGCCTAGCTAGACTGTTGAGAAAGGACTGCGATCTGCTTGTTGCTGGCGGCCCGCTTCCCTCAATCTTCCCGGAAGACTACCTGAAAGCGTTTGATGTTGTCTGTATCGGAGAAGGAGAAGAGACGATGCTGGAACTAGCAGAGGCACATTTGAAGCAGGGGAAACTGACGAACATCAAGGGAATCTGCATTAGAACAAGTCTTGAGTCGAACACTACGGACGAGTCGAATATTCGAACGCCTGCTCGCCCTCCGATTCGCGACATTGATTCTATCCCATTCCCTGCAAGGGATCTATTTGACAACGACGACTACATGGAGTACTATAGGGACCGTTTCGACCGCAAAGAGACTTCAATTATCACAACTCGAGGATGCCCTTTTGAATGTGACTTCTGCAGCAGGCCAATCTTCTCAAACCAATTCAGAGCTAGATCCGCTAGGAATGTGGTCGATGAGCTGGAGCAAATAGCTGGACTCGGATATGACTCCGTTTGGTTCTCGGACGATTGTTTCACACTAATTCCTAGCAGAGTTCTACAGATTTGTCGAGGAGTCAAGGATAGAAGTCTTGAATTGAAGTGGGAGTGCCTCTCACGGGTAGATGGCTTCAGCTTCGAGATGGCGAAGGAGATGAAAGAGGCTGGATGCGAACGAGTGTTCTTCGGAATCGAGTCTGGTGACGATGGAATTCTCAGACAAATGAAGAAGCGTATCGATGTTGATCAAGCACGGAAAGCCGTTGAGGCAGCTAGGAAGGCCGATTTGAAAGCTGCGGGATTCTTTATCATCGGTTATCCTGGAGAGACCAACTCAACGATACTGCGGACGATCAAGTTTGCCACAAAGCTTCCTCTTGACTATGCTTCGTTCAGTCTTCCATATCCGATCCCCGGAACCGGTCTCTACGATAAAGTCAAGGACAGACTTCGTGAACAGGATTGGCGCTACTCGTCTTGGAGACTAATTGACCATGCGCTGCTGTATGACGCAGAGTTCTCGGAGTTCAAGCTGAAGTTCGCGATAGCCAAGGCAGCTGTCCAACATCGAGTGTGGAAACATGGTGGAAAGTGGGCGTACACATTGTTCGGGACACCTTTCGAAGCACTTACCGATCTAGCATTCAGGAGTCTGAAATAGCGAGATCAAGAATTGGCAGGCATAACGGGTGAATTTATCGAGAATCCGCTATTCGATCCTTCTAAGTGTCGGGATCCAGCTGGCACTTGGAGCTTTCACAGCTCATTGGTACGATGGACGCGTGTTCTTTACGGTCGGGTATTCTGTAGCTCACGGAAACTCACCCTACACTCCCACGGACGTTTCCGCTGTATTCGGACACACCCTTTTTCCGGAGGCATACCCGGGGATTGGATATCCTCCGCCCTGGGGCTTGGTGCTGGGGCTGGCATATCTTCTGAGCTACAACCTGTTCCCAAGTGTAATCCTCTACAACCTTGCCATCAAAGTGCCAATTATCCTTGGGAACATACTCCTTGCACTACTCGTAGGGAGAATTGTTCGGTCTGAAACTTCAAACGCCGCATTATCAAAGAACGCGATTAGGCTTATGCTGTTCAACCCGTTCGTGATCTACACCACGTCAATCTGGGGACAATTCGACACTCTGAGTATGTTTCTGATGCTGTTCGCCATCTTTGAGCTGACACAAGGGAAACATGGGCTTTCAGCTGCGGCTCTGGGCGGGGCTATCGCGCTTAAACTGATTCCGATCGTTATGCTTCCCCTTCTGGTCTACTATGTGAGAAAGCGTGCAGGTTGGAAACGTGCGTTCCTATACTTCGCGTGTGCAGTGGGAATTGTTGGAGTATCGTTTGCTCCGTTCTTGTTCGGTTGGAGCATCACTCCTATCGTTGACAATTGGAATGTGCAATTCGTCCGCGTCGGAGCCTTCTCTCCAATGTATCTCTTGGCTCTTTTCGGGGTCAGCAGTTCCACGAATGAGTTCAGCCTCTTGGGTTACGTTTGGCTTCCTATTCTGGCTTTGATCTATTACTTACTCATGAGAAAACGTGGCGTCAAATCATCGGATCTCGTGCTTTCGGCTCTTGCCATAATGTTGGGGCTTTCACTGTCTAGATCGTGGGTTTCTGAACAAAACCTGAACTTCGTGTTGCCTCTTGTACTCCTAGCTTCAATCAGTCAAGGTTGGTCTAGGAAATGGGTTACTGCGACATGGCTGCTTCCACTAGTGTTTGCTATCTTTCACAGTAAGCCTTTGGAAATGTTCTTTCTTGTGATGCCTCAACAACTCATAGATCGAACATACGACTCAGCTACACTTGTTTTTGGTTGCAGCCTCATTTGGCATGTTGCAGTCTGACATCTCTGGCGCGGTACTAACAGTCATTATAGTTGCTTGGGTTGTCGTTGGAGTTACGCTTCTGAGAAAGGCGATCTGTGAGGTTGGTGCCCTTTCTCTCTGAGATTTGCGGATAGAAGTACTCGGAAAAACACTCTTCGATTAACCGGTTAGTCTTTGAATTGGAAGAGAGGCTCCGCACACTTCAACTAGGAATACTTAATTCTCGAAAGGAAGCTAGGAATTGTTGGTGTCTGCGATGAGATCGGCTGCTTTTCAAAAAGTTACAGGCGGGCTGCTTGCAGTAATCGGATTGCTGGGAGTCCTGATTCTGGGAGCTGATCATCTGCTTTGGCAGATCGCCCCCTTGCATGCTTATGGTCTGATCGTTTTTGTGATTGTAGATTTTGGCCTCTGTGTGTTTGTGTTTGCGAGACCCTCCAAGGTAGGCTTCACTTTGGTAGGGGTTTGGTGTCTGCTTCGCATTGTCATTCAGATAGGTGACGTCGCACTCGGTCCTTCATTCGGGTTGACGTCCGCTCAGTTCGCCGACTACCTATTCAACCCGTTCGCGAACAATCCGCCAAACCTTACAGGGATTCCCGGAGCACTAATCGACGTCATTCTAGTGTTGGAAATCGTGGTGATATGGATGACAATGAAGGGACGTTCCATCATTACCAAGACCTGACAGTTTCCAACGCGACATCTATGATGATGACCTGAACTCCATGACCGTCTTGCTTCTCGTCGAGTCACGAAGCCCTCGCAGATCTTGAAGAATAGCGACGCATCAACATTCAGAAGAGTCCGAGGTAGAAGTGTGCATAGAACGCGATTCCAAGAATTGCCACCAAGAACCATGCCGAAAGAGCTAACCTCATAGTCATCTTAAGCTGACTTTCCGTCCAATGAGCGGCAGCGCTGATCGTTGCAGCGAATGCGAAGCTTCCCGCGAAAACATGCACTAGAGTGACTCCCGTTCCAATTCCGCTTGAGCCTAATGCTCCAAGATTACGAAGGAAGGACGGCAACATCCAGATGAAAACCGCGCCAAACTGAAAAGCGATCAGCGAGATCATAAACCAACCATGAGCCTTGAGTAACGAGACCTTCGCGAGTAGTGCCCCAGTCAATAAGAGAAAAAGTATGCTTAGCTGGAGAATCAGATTGAGATCAGCCGCGTCGGGCGCACTGTTCCCCAAGAAACCCAACTGTTATCGACTCACAACGCCCTTGATTCATTCACACTTAAGCTTTGGTGAGGTCGCACCTTCGCCCATCCCTGCTGGCAACGTGTTGCATCAGCCCAACCTCACACATAATGGCAGCCCTCGTGAAGATCGGTCATGTTCTTTGTTGCTTCAACCTCTCTACTGCTAGTTGACAGTACTCTCTGTTGATTTCAACGCCTATCCCAATTCTGTTTGTCTGAAGGCAGGCGATCAGCGTGGTTCCGCTACCAAGGAATGGGTCCAACACGGTTTCTCCTTGGAAGCTGAACAGTTTGATGCACCGTTTCGGGAGTTCGATCGGGAACGGTGCTGGATGCCCGATCTTAGTCTTGCTCTCGCCGCTGAAGTTCCAGACACCGTTGTCCATTGAATAACTCATCTCGCGTTATGTCCATTGGATAAACTCATCTCGAGTGATGCCCGATTTTCCTTTTTGTATCTTCTCCCATCTGGTCTTGTACATGACCAGTATTGTCTCAACCGGAGTGATCACATACGGTGCGGAAGCGCTCATCCATGATCCCCATGCCGTACGCCTAGAGATGTTTTGTTCATTCCAGATGACCGTTGAGTGATACTTCCATCCGACCTCCTTGGCAATGGTTGTGATGTCGGCGCAGACGCTCTGTTGACCACCTTTGTTCTTGTCCAGTGGAATGTTCAGACACAAACGTCCATCGGGTCTCGCCAGATTGCGAACTCTCGACAACCAATTCTTGGTGAAATCCAAGTATTGATCATACGGCAGATTGTCGTCATAGTTCTGATACTTCACGTCGATATCATAGGGCGGGGAGGTCACAATCAGATCTATGCTTTCCTCTTCAATCGCATCGATCTGCAGGATGTCTGTATTGTAGATTCGTAGTGAGCCCATGTCGAAGAACGGCTTCGCAGTTTTGCCATTGGTCATCTGCATCAAGCTTCCTAGTTTGATCCGTGCACCCATTGACAACTTTATCCGTGACAACGTCAAGGTATAAGAGCTTGACAACAATTCCCGGTCGTTTATCCATTCCAACCAAGGTCCATGCTGCACATGCATTCCCTTTCCTCCACCACTAGAGTCTTGTCAGTGGCAATGGGCATCACAGCGGCTTTCTTTGTTGTCGAATTGGTCGGAGGAATCCTCACAAACAGTCTAGCTCTGCAGACTGACGCATTCCACATGCTGACCGATGTTGTCTCTCTAGCATACGCGTTGGTCGCCGTTTGGCTTTCACAGCGACCTGTCAGCTTGAAGAAAACCTATGGATACTATCGCGTTGAGATCTTGTCAGCCTTCCTGAATGGAATTCTGCTGTGGGCCGTTGTTATCTTCGTGTTCTACGAGGCCATTCAACGCATCCAGCAACCCGCGAACGTGCAAAGCCTAAACATGCTTGTTATAGCAGTTTTTGGGCTAGTATCGAACGGGCTTGTTGCCGCAGTCCTCTCACGATCCAGAAATCATAGCTTGAATCTCAAAGGCGCCTTCCTACACGTGGTCGCCGATGCTCTCGGCTCCGTAGGAGCAATATCGGCTGGACTTGTCATGTTCTTCACAGGCTGGTACCAAGCGGACCCTATAGCCAGCATCATGATAGGCGTGCTAGTCTTCTACAGCTCCGGAAAGATAGTTCGCGACTCTGTGAATGTTCTCCTCGAAGGAGTCCCAGGTAACATCGATCTATCTGCGGTGGAGCGCAGGATACGTGGAATGAAGGGAGTCAAGAATCTCCACGACCTCCATGTGTGGTCTATTGCTGACACCAACACCTGCTGCATGAGTAGTCACGTGGTCGTGGAAGACGAAACGAACGGAAGAGAATTGGTAACGAAACTCATTGATATCCTAAACAAGGAGTTCGGGATTGACCATACAACGATCCAAATAGAAGATGAAAACTACCCGAAGGCAGCTCACGAACACTAGAATCCAATAAACTCCGTTTAACAGTGACTTCACTTATTAGACAATGTGCAGAGGTCTAACGCTGCAACTCAACAGAATGGAACAGGAGGTAGCTCGCACGTCGGAATACGTGATTACGACAAGAGGGCTGACAAAGGTCTTTGGAAAATTCACGGCTGTAGACGGCTTGAACCTAGATGTCAAACAAGGCGAATTGTTTGGATTACTTGGTCCAAACGGCGCTGGGAAGACCACAACTGTGCGCATGCTCTGCACCCTGATCGAACCGACAAGCGGCACGGCGACGGTAGCGGGTCACGACCTCCTGCGCGAAGCGGCAAAAGTCAGACGCGAAATCGGCGTTGTTTCGGAAGGTGTCATGCTCTACAAGGAGCTCACGATAGAAGAGAACCTGAAGTTTCTTGGCAGACTGTACAATCTCCCGAATGGACAAGCTGAAAACAGGATAGCGCATTTGCTTGAGATGTTTAGGTTCGAAGACAAAGCAAAACGAACGGTAGGAGCCCTTTCGTCAGGCTGGACTAAGAAAGCATTGATTTGTGCAGCTCTCCTTCACGACCCGAAGATCCTATTCTTGGACGAAGTGACTTCTGGCCTGGACCCGCAATCCGCGGCTGCCCTTCAAGATTTCACCAGAAACCTCTGCAAGAAGGGCGTCACGGTCATCTGGACCACACACTACATGGCAGAACCGGAGAAAATCTGCGATCGAGTCGGGATCGTCTTCGCAGGGAGACTCATCCAAGTGGGCTCCCCGAATGAGCTGAAGCGCAAGGTCAGCGAACTCTCCACCATGGAAGTGGAAACACCGGGATTGTCAGCGTTACAGGTTGAGAAAGTCAGGGAAATCGGAGATGTGTGCAACATCTCATATAATGACCCAATCCTGCGGATCACATGTATGCATGGTCACGCCCTTGCGGAAGATGTCACGAGAATTCTTCTATCTCAGGGAGCGAAGATCAGATCGATAAACACGAAAGGACCTACTCTTGAGGAAGCTTTCATCAAGCTGACAGGCGGCGAAGAAGAGATCGACCGTTTTCTCGAGAAAGCCCGAACAGAGTAGACTGAACAGGTGAGCTGCGACTCATCAAGCAGGTGGAGGGCGATGTCTATCCGGAGTCACGTCAACGATGTTCTAGCGGTAATGATCAACGAATTCCGTCTCTTAAGACGCAATCGCACGGCAATAATGATCTCACTTGTGATTCTGCCAGTCTTCTTCACCATGTCGCTGGGCGGGGCAAGTGGCGGAGCCGGCGAACATTTTTCGCCAATCGCCCACCTCACCGTCGCCTACGTCGACAACGACCTAACGATTGCTTCAGGTCGCCTATTTGACACACTGTCAAGTTCCGGAGATTTCAACAATTTAGTCCAGGGACACAGTGAAGAGAATGCTATTGCAGCACTAGGAACTGGGAAGATCTACGCAGTCGTTATAGTGCCAAAGGGTTTTGAGAGTCGCCTGGCGGGGAACCAGCAAACTAGTCTAGTGGTCTATGCAGACGATAGCGTCAACGGTCTTGGCGAGCAAGTCGCTTCAAGCATACAAAGCAGTCTGCAGAACTTCAGCCCAAATGCTAAGGCAAGGCCACTTGGTGAAGGCGCGTCACAAATCGACATCATACAAAAGGGCGCCAAGTTCTCGAGCTTCAACATCGGACTAACGATCGTCCTAGGTCTGGTCATAATATTCGCAACGTTCTATGAAATCGCAGGCGGCATGTCACGCGAGAGTGAAGAGGGAACATACGCCCGCCTGCTCTTGAGCCCCATCAGTCTCGGAGTTCTAATATTCGGCAAGACGCTGTATGACCTGGCTCTGAACGTTGCTCGTACGCTTGTGGTCTTCGGGCTTGCGTATTTTGCCTATGGAGCAAGACCCAGCACGGATTTCGGAACAATCCTAGCTATTTCGCTTCTCATCGCCTTGTTGACTATGGGGTTTGGATTCGCTATCTCTTCACTTGGTATTGGAATGAGGGCAGTGATCATTATCGAGTTCTTCCTTGTGTTGTTCCTTTTTGTATTCAGCGGGTTCGTCATAGACAGAGAACTCCTCCGAGGGATCTCAAGCACGATCTCGTACGTGTTGCCATGGGCATATGGCATCGAAATACTGAAGCGCACGATACTCGTAGGACAATCCCTGTTCACTCTGGCAAGTGAACTGGAATTCATCATCGCATCGATCGCGGTCTTCTATGGGATTGGCTATGTTTTTCTCAAAGCGTCGCGGCAGAGGCTCGTCAAATGAGTCGTTTTGTCGGCGACACGTCAGCTGTCACCGTCAAGGAGCTGAAACAGCTCCTACGCGACCCACTATCCCTAGCTCTAACCATACTGTTTCCGATACTCTTGATCCAGATCTTCATTGTCATCGTCACAGCATTCAGTGCGCCCAGCTACAACATAGCTGTGGTCGTGTCCGATTTGGACAACTCACCAACATCGAAGGATCTTGTGGACAAGCTGACCAGTTCGTACATAATCAAAGTGACGCAGTTCCTTCAAACAGAGGAGCAAGCCCTGCATGCGGTTGAATCGGGCTCGGCGACTGGAGCGGTGATTATTCCGAAAGGTTTCGGTGACGCGCTCCTCGATAGTCGACCAGCATTTGTTATCTTGCAAACGGACAACTCGAAGATCACATCTTCTGCTTTGGTCCAGAGTGCTGTGGCGAGCAGTACTCAGGAGTTGCTGGGCCAAACCAGCGTCCGATCCGGCGGCCCGGCTGTGCAGGTGATACTGAGACCCGTCTCAGGTCGCCCCCCAACAGGCGATATGTTCCTGCCTGGCATGTTGGGAATGATCACAATTCTCGGTGCATTTGATGACATTGTGAATGCCGTGACAAGGGAGCGCGAGCGGGGCACATTCTCACGTCTGGTTCTTACACCCACGAGTATTTTCTCAATCTACAGCGGCAAGATATCTGCAACAGTCGCGCTCAACGCGGTCCGTACAACGCTCATGCTCACCATCTTTGTTGTTACCGGTTTGGCAGTGAGGGGCAACGTACTCCTCATCTACGTGACAACCACTCTGATCGCGGTTTTCACAATGTCTCTTGGTCTGCTGCTCTCGACGAGAATTCGCAGTTCTTCCACACTAACAATACTTGAGATCGCAATTACATTCCCGCTTTTCCAGCTCGCTGGTGCAGTACAGGCTCCAGAGTTGTTAGCTTCTGGAGGGCGAGCGATTGCAGGAATTCTGCCGTGGACGTACGGGAACGACGCCCTAAGGCGGGTAATCTATCTCGGAGTTGGACTCGATGCGATAACGACCGACTTGCTGGTTCTCTTGGTGAGCAGCCTTGTCTTGCTGCCAATTGCAACTATGTTATCAAAACGAACAATTTAGAATCACATGCAAGTAAAAGGCAGGAGAATTGATATACGCGAAATAAGAGCCTCAATGCGAGATATTCTGGAGATGGCGGGATTTTGACTCGAAGAGCGCTCATCCTCTCAATACTAGTGATCGTGGTTATGATCACGCCTTTCGTCGGAAACGTTGAAGCTGTTGCTCAGCCGGACGTTGTCGTCACGTCGGTGTATTGGGGAAGCAATCCGTTAGGAGGAGTCTCGGTACATCCGGGAGACACCAACATCCCATTATCGATTGTCTTGTCAAACGCAGGAGACGCAGCAGCCAGAGACGTCACTGCGAGGCTCGTTTTGGCCTCTCCGTTCAGTTACGTCTACAGAGTCAACGGAAACCCGGTTACCGCCAAGACAATAGATCAGAGCGCCGGTGACATTCAAGCAAGCTTCTCGTTCACCCTGCGATTTGCTTTGACTGTTGCATCGGACGCGGCCGCGGGAGTTCACAGGCTAACGCTTATACTCGATTACAGAACTGCGACGGAGCTTCTGCCCGTCGAGAAGACTCTCAACGTGGACGTGCCCGTTTGGACAGGCGACGTTCGTGTTCAAAACGTCTTGACACTACCTGCGAAAGTGTACCCTGGTGACAACCAGATCGCTGTGAAGGCTTGGCTTGTGAATTCTGGCACAGGTTCAACAGCTGACCTTCAAGCCCACCTCATCCTACAAGATCCATTCACACCATCATCAGGAGGCTCGGACACATTCTTCCTCGGAACAATGCAGCCAAGCCAAGTTAGCGAAGCAGACTTCTACCTCGACATCAGCAAGACTGCCAAGTTCGGAAGCTACAACCTTAGACTAGTCACAAGCTCGACTGGATCCAGCGGACAAGTTGAGATCGGACAGATCCCAATCTACGTGAGTGAGAAGGTAATCTTCGAAGTTGTTCAGGTGGAGCCTAAGGTTCTTCATGCTGGCGATTCAGGAGTCAGCATAAGCATAACCATCAAGAACGTTGGAAGTATGACCGCAGACTCGGTGAGAGTCCAACTTCGAGTTGGAAACTACTTCTCCGGAACGCTCACAGATTTTCTCGGAACTATGCAACCTGGCGAATCCAAGACAGCATATCTGACAGTTGATGTGGATGCGAAGGCTCCATCTCAAACGTACAAGATGGACTTGCGCCTCGATTGGACCCAAACAGACAACAGCCTAGATGACACCCTCCCCGTCGAACTTCAAGTAGCTACTGCTGAGCTTCCGCTGCCGCTAATTGCAGTAGCCGTGGTTCTGCTCGCAATTGTCGTTGTAGTTGTTGTTCGCAGAAGAAGACGAGCCCATGAGAAATCCCAAGAGGAAAAACCCAAGACCTAGACCGCTACCATCGCAGAGACCAAGTCAAGTTTTCATTGATCGCGAGGCCCATTTTTCCTCTTCAATGCCCCCACGTTTGTTCACAACTCTCGCCAACACAAACAACAGGGAGGACAAACGATTCAGGTAGGGAATAAGCATGGGATTCAGTTTCTCGTCCTGAGCCAAAGCCACAACCTTGCGTTCTGCCCGCCTACCAATGGTTCTAGCCACCTGCAGTGCGGCGGCAGCATGCGCTCCACCTGGAACAATGAAGGTTGATGATGGAAGCAATTCTGCGTCGAGTCTATCGATCTCTTCCTCGAGAACCTTGACCATAGCTGGTGTAACCTGCACCTTCTGTGCACTTGATGGCTTCGGGACGCGTGGCGAGCTCTGCGCCCACTAGAAATAGTTCCCGCTGAATCCTGCCCAATAGAGAATCGATCTCATCATCGTTCTCGATCAGTGATCGTGTGTATCCAATCCAAGACGACAGCTCGTCAACAGTCCCGTACGCTTCAACTCTCAAAGAATTCTTCGGAACTCTCTCCCCTGAAAATAGACCAGTCTCTCCCTTGTCGCCCGTCCGGGTGTACATTCTTGGCATTAGAGTTCCCATAGAGAAAGCCACGTGCCTTCCAATTCAGAGTTTTGATTCAGACGTTCCATGAACGGGATTACACGCTGTCGAATCCAGCGGGCGTTCCTGCATTTCCTAGCACATTCTCGGCGCCAGGTGCATAGTAAAATGATTAAGAGGGCTGTCGCCTACTGGTACGTTCCGAATGACGACGCTTCGAGAGCGTCCCCGCTACGGATCCCATATTGTGGGCTTGAGCATGCAGCCAGGATATTCCGGCGAGTACTTGGACAGCACCCCGCTTCGAAGACTAGGTCAGAACTTCCTTGTGGATAAGACCGCGCGCGATCTGATGGTGAACTCTTCCCATCTAGATAGATCGGATGTCGTTCTCGAGGTTGGACCTGGCAAAGGATTCCTGACCGAGGCTCTTCTTGCCCACGCCGGAAAGGTCATCGCAGTTGAGAAGGATCCAAGATTCGCAACAATTCTGAGAAGCAAGTATGGGCGAAATCGGAGACTACGTATCATACAGGGAGACATACTCAAAGTGGAGTTGCCTCGCTTCAACAAGGTCGTTTCCAGCCCCCCGTACTACATTTCGTCGCGGTTGGTTCTTCTTCTCGTTTCCAAGAGATTTCGCCGCGTGGTGCTGACGCTTCAGAAAGAGTTTGCTGAGCGCTTGGCAGCAAAGCCAGGCTCACCTGAGTATGGCAGGATCAGTGTTATGGTGCAACACAAAGCCTCAGTCGAGCTGGCTGGGGTTATTCGGAGGGGCTCGTTTAGGCCTGTACCTAGAGTGGATTCCGCTGTGGTTGTCATCCGAAAGACACGTGCCGAAGTGCCTGTGAGGAGCGAGAAGCTTTTCGAGGATATGGTCAGGTTCATGTTCACTCAGAGGAGAAGAAGGGCGAGGAAGGTTCTTCGCCAGTACTTTGAGAGATCCCTCGGGTACAAGGATCTGGCGATGAATACATTTCCCTCTCCGCCAGACGTGCGCGTGTTTCAGTTGAAGGTCAGCGATCTTGAACGGCTATCAAATGAGATCAAGATGATGAAGAGTGAACACCTCTAGAGATCAGGCTTCTTCGAAAAACGAAGCTTCCTCTGTCTACGAACGCAGCGAGCGTTTTCGCGTAGTCCTCGTGGAGCCTGAAAAGGAGGGCAACATCGGATCTATCGCGCGGTCAATGAGTAACTTTGGTCTGACACAGCTCTGGATTGTCTCCCCGAAGACATCCATCGGAGATGAGGCCTACCGATACGCTACACGTGGCAAAGAGATTCTCGAGAAAGCATGGATAGTCGAGACACTCTCAGATGCTTTGAAAGGAGTTGATCATGTGGTCGGCACGACTGCGATCGTAGGCACGAGCAGTAGGAACATTCTTAGAATAACAATCGATCCGGCACAACTCGCCTCGCGTCTGGCAGGAACCCATGGTTCCGTCGCGCTCCTCTTTGGGAGAGAAAGCACTGGACTCAACAATATAGAGCTGCAACATTGCAACATGATCGTCAGCATACCAGCTAACGAGGACTACAATGTGCTCAATGTTGCGACCGCTGCGTCGATTGTGTTCTATGAACTCCATAAGGTTGGGCACGTGCGCTCACGGTCGCTTGAACCATCGCAGCAGTCGGTGGAGCAATTAGCCTCCATGTTTGCTCAGCTGGCACATGTGGCGGATCTTCCGACACATAGAAGGCGTTTAGCCGATCGTGCGTTCAGGAATATTCTAGCAAGGTCGATCATTTCGAGAAGAGAGGTGTCTCTGATCACGGGCGTGCTGAGAAAAATCAGGGACAAAGCACAACCTGTTCCGAAAAAGCCACGCAAGTAGTACTTGGTCGAACTCTAGCCTGTTCTCGGCGCTTGGTTCACCAATACTACTCCGACCAGAATCAAGCACCCGCCCAAGGCAACGTTGAGATCGATGCGCTCTCCCAACATGAGCCATCCTAGTAGGACTGCAACGATTGGTGTGATGAATGTAAAGAGAGAAGTCCGTGTCACCTCCATGCGACCAAAAAGCCAGTAGAGAGCTACGAAACCGAAAACTGAGCCTATTATGGCAAGATAGAGAATCGCGAAGACCGAAGTAGAGTTGAAGTTCATCTGGATTCCGTGTTCCACGACAAGCCCAGCTGCCACTAGAAGAATCGCGCCAACACCCATCTGAACCACCAAATTGACCGTGGAGTTGATGAACGACGAGTACTTCTTTCCGACGACGTTCGCACATCCGGCACATCCGGCGCTTACGATCACAGCTATGCCCCCCCAAAGAGAGTTGAGCGAAAACATCAACTCTTTGGAGAAGATTATCGTGACGCCAACGAAGCATACCAATAATGCCAGCACCTTCCGTGGCGTCAGGTGTTCGCCGGGTATCATGAAATGAGCGAAGACCACCACGAAGAAAGGCAAGGTGGCGAACAGGAGGGAGGTCAGGCCTGCTGTCATGTATTGTTCTCCCCAGAAGGTGAGGGCGTATGGCACGGCGATCTGGGTTAGGCTGAGGAAGAGCATGACTCGCCAAGTCCCCACGTCTTTCGGTACCTCGATCCTCTTGGCAATCATGTAGCTGGCGAGTAAGCATGAAGCTATGGCGAATCGAATCCCCGCAAATGTGATTGGAGGTAGAGAACCCAATCCTACCTTGATCGCCAACCATGTCGACCCCCAGACGAAGCAGAGCGAACCGAAGACCAGCCCCGGCAAAAGCCCCGCAAACGGCCGGTTTCCCATAGTCAACCCATCTAGCGATCGGCTACGTTAGGTCTTGCATCTAGAAATAGTGTCGCCAACCCATTAGAGCGCTGGCCAGAGATGCACGACGGAAGCTGCTCAAAGACAGCCTCATCACCACAGGCACATGGGGAGAGGAGCCTCAGGGTTATATCCTACGTCAAACCCAACATCTAGACGGAACGCTCTTGAAGAGACGGAACGTAATCAGAGCCCTTGTTATCGCCTGCGTCGACCCTTGCCGCACTTGTGGTTCTTGTTCCGGTGAAAGCACCTGCAGTAAACCCAATGCAGGTGACTACTACTTGTCACTACGACCGCTGCAGCCAATATCAGGTTCAACTACTATCACTTTCACATTCACTTTCTCGAATATAACAACGACTAGCACAACAACCGTGTTCACTACTACGAATACGAATACCTAGTTTCACCGACGTGATTGTCACTATCGACTATACCCACCAGCGTAACCACGACAGTAACAGTGGCAACCTACGTCACGACTACGACTAGTGGGACGACGACTGTTCCTACCACAGTATTATCGACGGTGACAGCTACAACAACTGGTCAAACGGTGACAGCCACAGCGAGCCAGACGGTAACCTCAACAACTCTCACGACCAAAGGCGTCACTACAACTAGCATATACACTGTGACGGGAGCTACGGCGCCTACTCCTCCGCCCATACCTGGTTTTCCTCTGGAATCGATCTTGGCGGGACTCGGGCTGGGCCTGCTGGGAGTGCATCTGCTCTACCGAAATCGTCGAGCTAACAGAGAACGTTCAGCATAGACTGGCTTCCTTGCTCCTAATCCGGAAGCGAGGAACCTTCTGCCTTTAGTCGGCACAATGAGTACGGTCGTTCGAACATGGCTATGCGATCTGTTGATAGCACCTGACGGATGGAAACTCTTCGAAGAGAGCATTCAATTGCTCTCTGAAGAGTGAAGTAGACGGGATCGTGAGGAGCAGGAGGAACCTCCCTTTGAGTGGGACTTTGTTTGCGTCGTCGCTCAGTTTCAGCAGATCATTCCTTATTTGGACTGCCCAGTTCTTGGGAATGACCGGGAAGTATTCTATTTCGGTTGCGAAGGAAAGTTGCTGGGTGACGTGGTTCCAAGTGGTTGGAATTGAGGCTGCCCAGCCCGCTAATGCGAAATGATCATTTTTCCCCGTCGCGGAGGGCAGTAGTGAGCCGTCCTCGCCGTGCTGATAAGTGTTCTTTGTAGGGAAGCTCAGAAAGACGTTGCCCAGTGGTCCCGTTTTGAAGAGTCTACCTTTGAGAAGGTGGACTTTGAGGTGGCATTGGATGTCGCCAGTTGACCAGAAATTCTTTGGGCTTTCCCTGAACTTCCTCATCGTCTTGATTATGGATTTCTCGATAAACGCGACTTCCTTCTCATCTTTCGCTGGCTTGCTGGTCAACGCTTGGTCACACCTGCGTTCGCGTTGCCACAACCTAGCTTTCGACTAGTATGTACGACTTGCTTCTGCGCGGTCATAGTCTGTCCAAGTGGCCCAGTTCGCGACCTTCATTGTTCAGTTTCACATCTCCGATCTCGATCGTGCTCGGTGTGCCCGAGATTCTGGACCATACTGTGACCATCTTGGTGGAGCGAACCAAGTCCTTTAGAACACCAATCTCCTGAAGAAAACCATCCGCATCCAAGAAGCCAACGATAGCGCCCTTCATATTCTCGAACTGCAATTGTGGAATATGTTCCAAGTCCAGATCTTTTGATGCTAGACAATAGCGCAGCCTCGTGCCATCTAGCCGCAAAGTCCTGAAGAAAGCTCCGGTAAGGTACTTTTTGTATCCAAGCGATCTCAGCTCTTTTCGGTCAACGCGAGTTCTCTCCCTGATCGTGTCTGGAGATCCAACGAGCAAGGTCGTGCGGTTTTTTGCCTGAAAGATCGGGGATATGTCGGTTCCTCCAATTCCTAGAGTGATATCTGGCCGAAGTTCGTCGAGCATCTGACGCTTGTACAGAGTCGCTTCATCTCCCTCGACCCACCCGTCCGTGTTTACGATTACCGCCTTTCCAGGTTTAGCGTGACACTCAACGAGTCTCTTGATGCTGCGAATCACTTTGCTTTTGGCGCGGCCAGGGCTGGTGAGACCGATGAAGAGTCGCTCAGACGGTTTGACTTGCGAGAGGTTCACTACGCACGCCGTGACCTCTGCTGCTGCCATAGTGGTCGGTGGACCAAGGTCTGTCTGACCTATGTCTGCATCGACAATTGCGACCTGTCTATTTTTCAGGATGAGAGAGTTGGAGAGGAAAGTGCACAGTGTTGTCTTTCCAGTGTCTGCCCCTCCTATCACGACTGCGATGCCTTCTCCGATTTCGGCAAGGGCTGAGGCAGCTTCACGCCACGAGAGCGGAATTGTGCTTCCATCGAGTTCCTCGAGGCTAGCCTCCTCGCCGAGAATGATGTTGAATGATGAGGATGTGCGAATTTCGATAGGGGTCTGCTTTCCACGCGCTACAGTGTTCCTGCTGAGATCTAGTGGTGCGCCGAGTACGCTTGCTTCACCCTCAATCAACTGAAAAGAGGCGGGGCCTGCAATCAGGAGCGTTCTCCCGGCTTGGGCGTGGATCGTCCTCGCGGTTCCGATCAATGAGAGCGGCGTCCTCGTGCTACCTGACTGGGATCAAACACTTCATGGTTCGTTAAGCTTTCCATGGTTGAGGAGGGAATCTTCTGGCGTCACTTGGAGAGCAGAAGCGGACATGCTGTCACCGCATGACTCTATATATTGATTCATGCCGAGCTACAGAGCAACGTAGTGCATAGCAGTAACGAGTGAGGTCCAAATGGTTGAAGGACGAGATATTCCGAGCGACTTGAAGTACACGAAGGATCATGAATGGATTCGCCTAGAGGGTGACCGCGCCAGAGTTGGAATCACCGATTACGCACAAGAGTCTCTTCATGAAGTCGTATACGCCGACCTCCCTAAGGTTGGAAGAACACTCAACAGAGGGGAATCATTCGGGACAGTTGAATCGGTGAAAGCAGTGTCCGAGATCTATTCTCCCGTGTCGGGGGAAGTCATGGAGACCAATCAGAAACTCGTTAACTCACCAGAGCTCATCAACCAACAACCCTATGGAGAGGGATGGCTCATTTTGATGAAGACTTCAAAACTGAAAGAAGAAACTGACTCGCTCATGTCTGCGAATGAGTATGGAGCCCTCCTCGATAGACTCTCACAAGAGAAGTCGAACCACGCCACATCTTGAGAAGTCTAAGTAGCTCCATGGGCACGACAAAGCATAAAAAGTGAAACATCGTCGATCAGAGCCAGAGACCAACATGGAAGCGGATGCAACACAGCTGTTCGCGAGCAGACACGCACAGACACGCTACCTGAAACGATTCGTTCTTCGCAGAATCGTCAAGGGGAAGAAGAGCGAACCGAATGCAAACACTTGGGACTGGGAGATAGCGTCGAGATTTCTGGAATTGCCGACGCTCGAGAACGTTCATCACCTATGTCTCTTCTACAGCTACGCCAAAGTACGAACCGCACTCATCAAAGTCGAAAGCGCAATCTTTGAGGAGTTCTTCTACGGCAAGATCTTCATGTACCCACTGTGGCTGAAACGATTCAGCACAATATTCGAAGCTGCGAAACCTAGATCCCAAGTCCGGGAACTACTCTCAGACCAAGAGTGACTATATCTGCGTGTTTGCGGATAGGTCGCTCCAACAACAGGTCATCAAATCTTCATCCCCTGCCTGAAGAGAGTTGACCGTGTAATAGTAAAGCCGCTCCCGCTGGGCGTAGGATTCATGGCAGATCTGATCTCTGAGTTATCCGTTTGACGCACTCCAAGATAGTGACAACTGAGCTTACATGCTCGAAAGTTGATAGGCCTACTGATGCCGCTCAGCAGGGAAACTAATTGGCGCATTGCAGATGACTTCATTCCTTCGCGATGTGAACCTCTCGACAAGCTGCTGAATGGAGGTTTCACAATAGGAGAAGTGGTTGTCGTCTATGGCGAAGCAGGGACTGGCAAGACCACCCTTGCTCTTCAGACCTCCATAGAAGCCGCACGCCGTGGCTTGAAGGTCATCTATGTCGACGCGGATCACTCATTCACGCATCAACGATTTGTTCAGATCGCGGGTGAAAGGTCCGATGTAAGCGAAAGCATACTTCTCTTCTTCCCCGAGACATTCTCGGCTCAGACCAGCCTCGTCGAGAACATCGAGAGTTATCTCACAACGCGGACACGCTTGGTGATAATTGACACGATCACGTCCCTGTATAGGGTCAGCCTTGGATCAGCGGAACGAACATTCATCCTCAACCGAGAACTGAACAGACAACTTGCCTACCTGAGTGAGGTTGCAGCACGCCGCGAGCTAGTCGCGTTGTTGACGAGCCAAGTGCACGCTAGACTAGACTTTCCTTTCGGTCGGATTGAACCGGTTGCACGCCGGACGCTCGCACACTGGCCTCGCACAATCATCAGATTGAAGAACACCTCAGAGCATTCAAGAAAGGAAATCGTAATAGAACGTCAGAGAGGAAAACAGACTAGCTCACTGAGGTGTCAAGCAAAACTCGCGGCTCGTGGATTCGAACCAGTCTGAGCTTATTACATTGTCTCACTTCATCCAGATACTGACGCGCAAAGAAGACGCGGAAGTGAGAAACCCACGCTCGACCTGTATGATCTCTTGATCGCCATCTACATCGCAATTCCGACATACGTGGCGAACTCCACTCCCGTCTTGCTCGGAGGAGGAGCACCTATTGACCGAGGACGGAGATTCATTGACGGTCGACCGATACTCGGAACCAACAAAACGGTGAAAGGGTTCTCTTACGGACTATTGTGTGGGAGCGCAGCCTCTTTTGCAGAGGCCATTCTATTCAGTAATCCTCTGCTAGTACTCGGGGGAATCGCAGCGAGTCTCGGCGCATTGCTGGGCGACCTCTTCGGGGCCTTTCTCAAGAGAAGATTGAACATTCCGCCTGGGAATCCTCTGCCAATAGTTGATCAGTTAGGCTTCATCTTGGTAGCCCTTCTATTCGCTTCGCCCGTACTGAACGTAACAGTCGGCGCGGTCTTCATTTTGGTGATAGCGACTATACCGATCCACTTGTTGTCCAATGTCGCGGCCTATTTGCTGCGACTGAAGAAACGCCTCTGGTAGCTACAAATCAGATCTAGGAGTCGCCTGGACCTAATCTAGCCGCCCTTTTGGGCGAGCATTTGTCCTGAATAGTATATCACGATGAGCGTTGTCACAAAACCGAGGATCAGCAAAATGTAAGCATTCCTTGGCCGGTAGGCGAATCTCGTGCTCCTGAAGAGCATGTAGAAGCCTGATAGGCCGAGTAGATACAGTATCGCTGAGAGAAGGCTCTCATTTAGTGTCTGTCCTCCTAGTCCGCCAGGATAAATGAACGTCCATCCCTGCTGGCTCGCTCTCGGAAGAAGAGAAACGGGCTTCTCGAGGAGATCGTAGATTCCTCCAGCCAGAAAGAATGTGGCTAGACCAAGCACGACAAAGAATAGGATTGTCCATGAACCTTTGAATCCAGCCGCCCCAGGCGCTTGAACTAAGCGAAGCCTATACGCGACGTTTCCAAGGCTCCGCCTGATCTTCCATGGTGCACGCTTGAGCCAGTTCCTAAGCCCTGCAGACATCGCTCGTCGCACGCACGCGGATAATGGCAAGAAGTTAAAATATGTTGCCTCACTTCCCGACCCTTTACCGAGGCTACGTGGATGCCACAACGTGTCTTCTGCGATGCGTGCGGCGCTACTCTCTACGACGGACCTGAGCTTGAATCGCCCACCGAAATAATCCAACGATACAGCGGAACTTGCCCCAAGTGTCAGAAGAAACTCTTATTCGAGCCTGAGTCGGTGAAGATTCTGCCTCACGACACGAAACAGTAGACTACCGACGATACAGGTAGCTTCAATGCCAAGGCCCCTCCTTTCACGCAAGCATAATTACAGTTGCGCGGGGTCGCCAATATGCCGCTCAAGACCCAGCTGAATGATTATCATGTAAGCCACGGCAGAATTGTCGATTTCGCAGGATTTGAGATGCCCATATGGTACAAGGGCATAGTCCCCGAATCCTTAGCAGTGCGGAATCGCGTCGGCATCTTCGATGTCTCACACATGGGCAGAGCGATAGTTCAGGGTGCCAACGCCGAGACGTTCCTCAACTTTGTAACCACCAACGACGTTACCGCACTCAAGCCTGGACAAGCGCACTACACATTGTTGTGCAATGAAAACGGAGGCATAAAGGACGATATCATCATCCTTCGACTCGAATCAGAGAGATTTGTCAGTCGTCTTCAACGCAGGCAACAGGAAGAAAGACATGGAATGGCTGAAGATACAAGCGACACGAAACAATGCATATCTAACGGATAAATCGGATGAAACGGCGTTAGTCTCGCTTCAAGGTCCGAAGACTCAAGCGACTCTCCAGGAATTGTCGAAGGCAGACCTATCAGCGATTCCGCGATTCGGATGCGTGCAAACAGAAGTCAACGGCATCAGCTGCCTAGTCTCCCGAACCGGCTACACTGGAGAGGATGGGTTCGAGATACTGGTATGGGAGTGCCCGCTTTCTGATCCCGGAAAGGTTGAGAATATTTGGGACTCGATACTTGCAAGCGGCAAAGAATTTGGGATAGAGCCATGTGGGCTGGGCTCGCGGGACACATTGAGACTAGAGGCGGGAATGTGTCTCTACGGAAACGACCTTGACGAGACCATCAGCCCATACGAGGCGCGTCTCGGATTCGCGGTCAAAATTTCGAAAGCCGATTTCATTGGTAAGAACGCTCTTGCGAAGCAGAAGGCTGAAGGTACCAAGCTCATGCGAGTAGGTCTGAGAGCTACAGGTCAAGGGATACCCAGGCCCGGATTCGAGATCCTTTCAGACGCCCAGACTATTGGAAGACTGACGAGCGGCAGCTTCTCGCCGACTTTGAACTGTGGCATCGGTATGGGATACGTTCTTCGGGAATATGCAACTGAAGGCCATGCGCTCGGAATTATGATTCGAGGAAGACGATTAGATTCTGTAATTACGAAGCTGCCATTCTATCCGACTGACAAATATGGCTGGCAGAGAAAGGCATAGTATTCGCACCGGAGACCGGATCCAGAAGCATCGGCATTACTGTCAAAGATTGCGCAATATCTCGAAAGACAGCGGCTCTTCGGATATGTTGAACTCAAGAATGGCGAGCACCTCTCAACTGGTGAGACTGAAAGCCGATTAAGAAAGCATCTGCTCAGTGAATCCGAAATCAAAAAGTGGCATGCACCTGAAGCAGTCACAGATGTCACGAATAGCCTAGGAGAAGTCTAAGCGGAGGACCGATACAAGATTCTAGGATCACAGCCCGGCGTCGTCTTGTTGGATCCTAAGATTCACCATAAAGACCCGTACCTATTTTTCAACAAGAAACCTGTTTCCTAAGCGTCAACCACGCATGGCGGCGTAGAACTTACCTGCTGAGCTTACTAGCAGATACGTCCAACTGGAATCAATCTCCAACTGCTAGGCCAAAGACAGACTCCAGTGTGCCGACCACGCGAGGCTGACGGTGTGTTGCCTTCATCGGCAACTGATAGGTCTGCCGTTCTCCGTCAACCTGTTTCCAAACCATAGAGCGTTGCTCTAGACGTTACACAGTCACGCCGCTTTCTTTGGCGAGACGATTTCGCAGTTCTAGCCGACGACTGCGAAGTCATCCGAGCGGCCCTGTTTTTCGACCGTGATTGAATATGAATGAAACATCTCTTAGTTCTGAATCTGAGGTTAGGGGTCACGCTGTCTTTTCGAGCGTTACTAACGCGAGTGTGAGCTCTGCCTTTCCGAAGCCGGTGATAATCCGGCTGTTAGGTGAAGGAACTGAAGGTGAAAAGCATGAGTGAAGAGCAAATCCCCGATGAAGAGGGCATCTATGACGATGCACATAACGGCTATGAAACCGCAAGAGTCACGATAGCGCCAGCCAAGACAGACAATGAAGAGAGCATGTCACTGGAAGAGTTCGAGAAGAATCATCCTATCCTCATGGCTGAGGCCAGAGCAAAGCATTTCCGATATGGAGAAGCCTATCTTATCAATGACTACAAAATCTTCGCATCTGGAACGTTAAGGCCAGAGGTTCAACGTGCTGACGAGAACGGTCTAATCACTTGCACCATGACGCAGATTTCTGACCCAAAGCAACCCACACTGACGATGGATCAATTCGTAGTCTCGCCCACCGTAAAACTGTTGAATCTAATCGAAGATTTCAAAATCAGCCAGAA
Organism: Candidatus Bathyarchaeota archaeon; assembly: GCA_963706285.1. GTDB lineage: Archaea > Thermoproteota > Bathyarchaeia > 40CM-2-53-6 > 40CM-2-53-6 > CAVPLU01. The sequence continues at coordinate 180,940 of CAVPLU010000010.1, read as the reverse complement.
AGAGAAGCCTGGACCAAAAACAAATGCGCGACAGATAACCACGCGAGCTAGGATAAGAGTTGCCCATATCTAGTACACTATTCCTCTAGGTCGTTGACATTTGTTGGGAGACGTGAGAGAATGGGAGGCTTGCCTAGTCGGTTCGGGGTAAATAGGGAGCCTCTCCTAACAAATACAGCGCAAGAGTTTCCGTTCTCACACATATTCATGGGCCTTGAGGACTCGGAAGTTATTCAATCGCTATTTGGAGGAAGAGCCTCGGCAGCTGAGATCTTGCAGAACCTGCACGTGAAGCTAGATGATTCAGCTGAATACATGTACGTCAACGAAGCAAATGGAAATGTCGTTGTCAGGGGCGAGTATTTGCGGTCGGCCAGCGAGAAACTTCTCTACCTCGACATAATTCATGAACTCGTCCACGTTAAGCAGTACCGGGAGGGACGAGAACTCTTCGACTCAAGGTTCTCATACGTTGACCGACCAACCGAACTCGAAGCCTACAGAATCACCCTGGATGAGGCACGCAAGATCGGCATGACCGAAGAAGAGATCGAGGACTATCTCTACGTAGAATGGATAAGCAAGAAGGAGCACAAGAAACTGGCCAAAACGTTAGGCGTCAACGGCCCAAGACAGGGTAAGATAACTCCTTAGTGGATATTCTCAGTCCCAAGTTTCAAGTATGCGTGTACCAGATTCCTTGTGAAGATTTCCAAATCTAGCTGAAGAGCATCCTTGGGGAGCATCCAGATGTACTCTTGGATCTCGTCCCCGTCTAGCACGACTTTCGACTCGTGCGTGCGACAGAGATAGTCTAGGAAGATGTAGTGTTCGTGTTTGATGTAGTCGGTGGGATAGATTGCCTCTTGAATCAAGAGCAACCTGACGGGCTCGACTTCAAGGCCAACCTCTTCCTTGACCTCCCGCTTGATCGCTGCTTCTGATCGTTCTCCGAGTTCGATATGTCCGCCCGGAACGACGTATTTCTTCCCCCATTTGTACGACCGGACGAGCAGGATCTCCCCCTTGTCGTCAACAATGAGTGCACCCACCGTGGCCTCGGGGTAGTTTTGAACCAAAGTCGAATCCTTCTTCTACTGAATCAAAGGTTATGCAAAGCCAATGAGGTCGATACTCTTGTCTTTTCCGCAAGATCGACTCACAGAATAGGTGCCTGAGGAGCAAAATGTCAGCGAGTCTAGGCGAGCATAATCCTTCGCTGAAAGACATCTACTTCATCGAAGGGATCGACCTCTGCTCGAACATCTATGCATTCGTCGAAGATGGGAAGATCTCACTTGTTGATACTGGGTCGTGGATAGGGCCCAACAGGATCAGTTCCAGCCTCGAGAGGCTTGGCTTGGAGATCGAGAACGTAACCAAAGTCGTCATAACTCATGGCCACGCAGATCACATAGGAGGACTACCCGAAATTCTGCAGCATTCCTCACCTGAAGTCTTCGTCCATGAGAACGACGCTGCCGGGCTGGAATATTTCGAGATCAAACCGCTCAACTACCTGAAAGATGGCGACATGATCCGACTAGGCGGACGAGATCTGAGAGTGCTTCACACTCCCGGACATACTGGAGGAAGCGTGTGCCTGCACGATAATGAACTCGTACTCACAGGCGACACGGCCTTTCCTGGAGGGAATTTTGGAAGAACGGATCTTCCTTCAGGAGACTTGAGGAAGCTCATCGATTCACTTGACAGGCTATGCCTCTTAGATGTTCAGGTCATGCTGCCGGGTCACGGCGAGCCGCTTCTCTCCAATGCATCTATGGACCTCAGATTGGCACGAAAGACCGCGGAGCTTGTCAGGTATTGATCAACCTGAAACGCTGACCGAATGCAACATTAGCCTCTGCCGATCATGAAGCGGGTCAAGACCTAGGAATGGTTCAAAATTGCAGATTGGGATAGTTGCTGACTCCCATGATTGCCTACCAAGAATAAAGGATGCAGTCAATCGGCTAAATTCTGATCCAGTCGAACTAGTGCTTCACGCTGGCGACTACTCCGCGCCATTCGTCACCGACTCCTACAAGTCACTGAAGTCTCGCATGATCGGAGTCCTCGGCAATAACGACGCTGAAAGAATCGCCCTGAGAGACAGGTTCGCAGAGGCAGGGCATGAGATCAGGGGAAGATTTGCAGATGTCAAAGTCGACAATCTGAGGATAGCACTGATTCACGGTGACGAAGATGAGATGCTGAAATCACTGATAAATTCCGGTGGCTACGACGTGGTCGCATTCGGGCACACCCACCAGGCTCAAGTGATCAAGGAAGGGCACACATTGGTGATTAACCCAGGAGAGATCTGTGGCTATTTGACCGGGAAAAGTACGTTCGCAGTTCTGAACACAGCGGAAAGAAGTGCACGCCTGATCTCAATCTGATTGGATCAACGAATAGCAGGGAAGCGAAGAACCACTGAAACCAGTCTCTAGACAGTCCTCTGATCTTCGAGAGATGTCTGAGTTGTTCAAGTTCTCAGAAGAGACGTTGGGAGAGCTTCTTCCAGTGTACGGTTCCGAGCTTGAAACTGTGGTTCAAGCTCTCAAGACACCGGGGAAACGCTACTTCGTGAGAGCAAACATGGTCAAGACAACCCCGAAGGAAGTGGCTGCGAGGCTAATCGAAAGAGGGTTCGACATATCACAGCACGAACTGATCCCTGAAGCATTGTGGGTCCCCATTCAGGGACCGTTCGAAGTATCAGCGCGTCCGAAGAAAGTGATGGCTGACAAATTCACAGCGGAATCAGTTCTGCAAGGCGCCAATGTTTATGCTCCTGGGGTTGCGAGGTGCAAAGGAATTCGAATCGGTGACAGCGTGAACATAATTGACGACGAAGGTGAAACCCTCGCATCTGGCATTGCCCGCATGAATGAAACTCAGATCCTTACCTTCAGAAAAGGACTCGCAGTAGAAGTGACAGAATCGAAATACAAGGTTCCAAGCTTTCGCGAAACACGTGAATTCCGAGAAGGTCTGATCTATCCACAGTCTCTTCCGGCCATTGTCACAAGCAGAGTATTAGACCCTAAGCCGACCGATCTTGTCCTCGACATGACATGCTCGCCAGGGGGAAAGCTCTCACACATCTCTCAACTGATGGGGAATCAAGGTCGAGTCATTGGCGTGGATCGCAATAGACGCAAGATCGACGAAACAATGGAGACATGCTCCAGGTTAGGTTGCTCAAATGTCACTCTATTCGTGCACGATAGCAGATACCTTTCGCATGATCATCCGACACTCAAACCGGACAAAATTCTCGTCGATCCCCCCTGCAGCGCTCTCGGGATAATGCCAAAGATCTACGAGTACGCTCCCAAAAGCGAGATCGAAGCACTCGCCAGATACCAGAAACAATTCCTTGAAGAAGCATCTAGAATCATAAAGCCTGGCGGACGGATCGTCTACAGCGTCTGCACACTCACCCTACAGGAATGCGAGCAGAACGTACTTCATGCCACCACGCACTGCAACCTATCCATCCAAGCGCAGTCACCCATGCTAGGCGATAGAGCGATTCCAATAGAAGGCAAACCCACGGAACAATGTCAGAGATTTCACCCGCACAAACACGACGCAGGCTTCTTCATCGCCCTCCTCGAACGACAGCTTCGGTAAGTGATATCTAAACAGCAAAACTTAACCCGGACAACAACTAGATCGGCATTCCTTGATCCATATGGACTTCTCTAATGAAGTCCTAACGAAAGGCAAATCAGGAAAACTCGAAGTCAGAACACTTCAGTCACGCGGGTCTTTCGTGATGTGCAAGTATCTTGACCCTGAAACCATGAAGTTGGCCGACAAGAAGACGAAGCTCACGCTGAAAGGAGAAGACGGAACCATTGGAGAGTATTTCGTCATACCGCTGAAAGACTCAAGAAGATCGCTTCTAGTGAAGGCTGAAGAAGAGGAGAAGATTAGGAAAGTCTGGAACGAGCAGACGCAACGGGAAGAAGCACTTTGAATTTTCTGCACGAATAACTTTGACTCACGCTCAGTCCACTTGGTGAAGTGTATTGTACGAGGAAGCCGATATCTCCTGCGAACAGATACTGGGACCACTAGATCTTGAGACCACCTTGATGAGCGGCCAAACCAGCGAACCACAATGGGATCTCGAAGAAGGATACTACACGGATGTGGAGGATTTCGGAGGTAGAGCCGTAAGATATCGTATCCGCCAGACCGGGACTAGAGAAGAACCCCACCTCAAGATCACTATGACCTCAGACGATAACGGCGCGGACCTCGCAAAAACAGTGACAGATCACATAGTCAATGTTCTGAGACTTGATGATGATCTGAATGCCTTCTACCTAACGTTCGATGAAAAGAATGGTGATGTCGTTTCCAAAACCTTTCCACAACTTGTTGGTCTCAGACTGATGCGCGGCAACAACCCGTTTGAGAGTCTAATCAGCTCGATCTCAACACAGCACAACTCGATAGTTCTTTGGACGAAAACTGTGAAATTGATCAGAAACACTTACGGCCGACCCGCACGATTGACTGACGGTTCAACAATCCACATTTTCCCTAAACCGGAGGCGCTCGCAGCCGCCAGTGAACAAGATCTTGAGAGAACTGGGCTGACATATCGCACGAAGTACGTCATCGAAGCCGCTCGCAGAGTCCGAGATGGAGAACTCAACCTGGAGGAACTACGTCGCCAAGACTACGAAACAGCAAAGGCGATATTGATGGAATTGCCTGGAATCGGACCAAAAGTGGCTGACTGTTTTCTCCTCTACGGTTTGGGAAAAACCGAAGCTGCTCCGGTGGACATATGGATCCATAGGATAGTTCGCAAAATGTATTTTCACGGCGCCAATATCAGCACAGAGAAGGTCGCGAAATTCCTCCGAGAACGATACGGACCATGGGCAGGCTATGTTCAACTGTATCTATTCCACTACGCACGCAAGACCAAACTCATCTGACAGGGCCTGCAGATCCTCTTCTTACGCTTGGTTACGACCAACCTTCCTAGTGGCATTCTCTTTCCTTACAACCTTCCTCTTCAGGCGGGTCCCGCATATCCTGCACGCCTGACCTGCATCTTCTATCCCATATCTTCTGAAACAGGCGGGGCAATAGTAGATCCAATCGAACTTGCGAACTATACCGAAATTTGCGAGCGAAGCGTGTTCTATTCCCAAAGTCTCTGACACGTTCTGAACTGCGTAGTCATCGCTGACAATCGCGGGAAATAGTCCGTTGTTTCTCAGATCTACTGCGAGAGCGATGACTTCAGTGTCCGCCTTTGACAGTACGTTTGCATCGCCTACTTTTGATGAAGTCTCCTGCGCGACTTTCATGGAAGATGGGGTCGGTCTTTCGACGACCAGACGACCTGCGTTCATGGATGCGCTGAACCTAGTATGAGGTAGGGTGTCTGGAATCAATTCATCCATGACGCTTGGGACTGAGTACGTAGGCACGTTAAGCCCAGATGGATCTAATCCCATAACCAGAGCCGAAGTGTCGAGGACTAGGACTCTAACCTTATTCTCGTTTGGTAGATCCAATCAATCGCCGCTATCCAAAGCTCAGGGATCAGATTCACGTAGAAAGTCGACGTATATTTCGTTCAAATAAGGCTTGAGTGAGCTGTTACCAAGTGTCTCTGGGAACTGGGCGAAGACGCATGAGGCCTCTAAGGGAGCGAATTGGCCCGAGGCGGACTAACACTGCTTTGTGAGATGATCGAGTGACTATGACTGATGTCTGGGGCTGTAGTTCCCTTTGGACTCGTCCGTCCACAACTAGTGTTCCCTTCAATTTGGGATCCATTAACTCGATTTTGATTCTGTTCTCCATGGACACAATCAGAGGTGTGAGATGTTCAAGAGGACAGATGAACGTCACGACAAAGGCCTCTACAGAGTTGTCCATGATCGGACCGTTCGCGGAGAGAGAATACGCCGTTGATCCAGTCGGTGTCGATACAATAAGGCCGTCGCTGCGAAACTCCAGTTGCGACGAGTCGACTGATACCATGAAGTGAAGCATTTTCGATGGAGTTCCGGAAGATATCACAACTTCGTTCAATCCGTCGATGGGACTTTCTCCCTCGATGGTCGCGGAGAGCTTCGTCCGCTCTTCCTTCTTGCTGGTACCCTTGATGCAACTCTCAACGGCATGCATTGCACCCTCAGGGTCGACTTCTGTAAGGTATCCCCTCCTACCCATGTTGACCGCCAATATCGGAGTCTCAGCCCTCGGAATAGACATGCAAGTCTTGAGAACGGTCCCGTCCCCGCCCACAGTAACAATTAGGTCAGCATCCATCTTTGAGAACGAGACGCCTCCAGGTAGCTTCGCAATCTGGGCGAGCTGCTCCTCGGGCAGTACCTTGATCCCTTTCTTGGTCATGTTCTTGTAGAGTCTCAACGCGACCTTCAGGGCAGCGTCTTCGTCGAGTCTAGAAACGAGACCAACTTTGGTGACCAAAACAGGACCGCTCGCATACCCTAGAGATCCAACCCACTATTTATGGTATGCAAAACCCTCGCGGAGAAAGAGGATCATCGTACACGGAGGATCGGATAGATTTGAAGACAGATGACTTACGCGATGATTTTATTCATGAGTCTATTCTCGGAAGCTTTTTAGAAGCGCCCCTAGTCAACCTGCATGAATTGAGGAACTCGCGTTGAGCAAACCAGTCGATGTAGGCTCGTTGAAGATCGGACAATACGTTGTAATCGAAGGCGAACCCTGCAAGATCGTGGAGTACGAGAAGAGCAAACCCGGAATGTAGCGCGAACAACGCTACACGGCAAGCACGGCTCCGCGAAAGCAAGGATCGTCGCAATGGGCGTCCTCACAGGCCAGAAACGTAACGTGATCAGTCCGGTCGATGGAAAACTGGAGGTTCCGATGATTGACAAGAAGACTGGCCAAATCATCTCGGTACAGCCTAGTTCTGTTCAAATTATGGACCTGCAATCCTACGAGACATTCGAAACTCCCCAGCCAGATGATGAGGAAGTCAAATCAAAACTAGCACCTGGCGTAGAGATAGAATACTGGGAAATGCTCGGCAAGAAGAAGATCGTGAGAACCAAAGGCTAGAATCAAACTGGCCTGCGGGCAACTCACTGAACGAGGCATCTTCATGCCCTATGTTAGGCATATGAAACTCAGAGCGGGCATGACGCTAAGTGAAGTCTCAGATCAGATGCGCCGTTCGGGAGTACTAGGACCTAGAAGATTCTCTGAAGCCGTGGAAATCCTTGCGACGATGTTCAGGGACACTAGGTACACAAACATGATGGCAATTGCAGGGCCTATGGTCCCAGGCGGACTGCGTGAGCTAGTGAGTGACCTAGTTACTGGTCGACGAATCCATGCACTTATCATGACAGGCGCTAATGTGACGCATGACCTGATTGAGGCTCTAGGTCACCGACATGAGATCGGAGCGGAAGATTCTGACGACCGAAAACTGAGCCGCCGAGGCCTGCATAGAATATATGACCTGTATGTCTCTCAACGGGCGATAAACGCGCTGGAAAAGTTCACCTACAAGGCCGCGTCTAAGATCGCTGAAGATAAGAGACGCAACATTGCGCCTTGGGAATTGCTGCGCGAGATCGGCAACCAAATCAAAGATCCGGCCTCAATTCTCCGGAATGCTGCCCAAAGCAAAGTTCCAATTTTTTGCCCTGGATTACATGATTCGATGTTTGGTATCGACCTTTGGACTTTCGGACAGCTCAATACCCTCTACCTCAATCCCATGCGTGATTTCAGTCAAATTGTCGAGCTGACGTACGAGAGCAAGAAGATCGGGCTCGTCATTTTGGGGGGTGGCATGCCGAAGCACTTTAGTCTGCTCGCTAACACGTTTCGCGGCGGGCTTGACGCGGCAGTCCAGTTTACTATGGACCGCCCCGAACCGGGCGGACTCAGCGGAGCGCCACTGGATGAAGCTGTGAGCTGGGGAAAAATCAAGCCGAACAGTCGCACCACGACTGTGATAGGAGACGCAGCGACGCTCTTCCCAATGGCCTGTTTGGCGGCTTTGGAGAAGGCAACCTAGACGAGTCTTGGCAGACGGATTTCGAGGACTCCGCGCTTGAATCTCGAAGTCATTCCTGACTCGACTACAGGAACCGGCATATGGACCACAGCGTGGTAGGATTTGAATTGGCCACCCCTGTGTCTCACACCCATGTCGGCGAACGTTATTCGTCGTTTAGTGTTTGCGTCAATCTCAACCGTATCGTCTGCAGGCAACTTCAGATTGATTTCCTCAGGATTCACATACGGTAGATCTACAGTCACGATGACCTCGTTTGAGCCCACGGTAATGTTGTAGAGCGGCTCGATACATTGGGCAGCCTCGTTCCAGGTGGAGATAAAGGCGCGTTCGACCATGAACTCGGCTCGCTTGAAGTACTCATCCACTGCATCCAAAATGTGTTTTCTCAGATCATGCGACATTCTTCATCCCTCACCCATACAGGGCTGGAACCTCGTACTCCTGCGACTTACCCATCTTGGCCATCTCAGCTTGCGTCCTCTTCATGACATCTTTAGCTCGCAGTCGGATCTCCTCGCCCTTCTGGAGAAGGTCGGAGGTTTGGACTTTCAAACCAAGGATCTTGTTCAACGCATTGAGCGCGGCAGCAGCAGCCTCCGGGTCAGGGTAATTGTAGAATGACTGAGTGAGCAACGTGATGGCGGGCATATTCATTTCAGCGCATTTTCTAAGCATCAGGGCGTAAGCCCCGACAATGTATCCCTCGCCTAACACTTCCGCCGCATCGCCCAGTTTCTTCTCAAGATCTTTGTTGGAGATAGCTGCGAAGACTTTTGGCACGTCAATGTCTTGGCGATTCTGCACGGCCATCCCGCCAATCGAGAGCATCATCTCTACGTTATGCGAAGCAGCCCAGTTCACAATGGCATTTGCCACTGATCTTGTCAGCAATGCGGGAATGGCGGTCTCCGCCATTATCACAACCAGCGACTGATTTGCGTACAATCTAATCGGTGACTTCGGAAGGCCATCATGGAGTACGATCATCGGAGGGAATAGGTCTGACTCTATGGAACCGACCTCTTCCATCTTAAGCGAAGATACGATATGCGATGCTGCCACCAAACCGACTAGGCCAACATCGGGTAGACCATTGATGAGCGTGAACTTCTTGGGAATCGTTCCTTTCTCTACGACCTTCACATCATCTGGCAAGCGCACTCGACCTATGACAAGATCATGTGGGAAGTAACTTCACCAAATAATGAACCTATCCATGCTCCGACGGAATCGGTGACAGGAGAAATTAGAGTCATGAATCGCAGAAAGAACTGCAGAGATGAAGAGGCTATAAGTGACCAGACTTCAAGACCAGACAACCCTTACCCTTCGGAGAGATTGCGCATTTGAGCGCGTTAGGAGACCTCAGCAAATCACTCGGCGATGCGGTCCGGAAAATGCTGAGACTCCCAATCGTTGATGAGAAGGCGATCAAGGAACTCGTCAAGGACCTGCAGCGTGCGTTGCTGCAGGCGGACGTGAATGTGGAACTGGTACTTCAAATCTCCCGAAATGTCGAGAAGAGAGCGATTGAAGAGAAGCTTCCCCCTGGCATCTCAAGACGAGAACACGTCATAAAAGTCCTCTATGAGGAACTGACAAGATTCCTCGGAGAGGAAGCGCCGAAGACAACTATACCACCGGGAAAAACCCATGTCATCATGCTTGTGGGAATTCAAGGAACCGGTAAGACAACGGCCGCAGTGAAACTTGCACGGTTCTATCAGAAGAGAGCACTACGCGTCGGAATTATTTGTGCAGACAACTTCCGTCCGGGAGCCTATGAGCAACTCGCACAGTTGGCAGGCAAAGTCTCGATTCCGGTATACGGGAATCCGAAGGATCCCTCACCTGAGAAACTCGTCAAGGAAGGTTTCTCTCATTTTGAGAAGGAGAAAGAGGATCTCATCATAGTCGACACTGCAGGCAGGCACAAGAATGAAACCCAGCTGATGGATGAGATGAAGCGGCTCGCGAACCTGGCAAAACCCAATGAGATCATTCTTGCAGTGGATGGATCAATAGGACAAGCCGCAACGGCGCAAGCCAAAGCCTTCAACGAAGCAACCAACATTGGATCGATTTTGGTAACAAAACTTGATGGAACAGCAAAGGGCGGTGGCGCACTCTCAGCGGTAGCTGCGACCGGCGCGAAGATCAAGTTCATCAGCGTTGGTGAGGGAACCGACGATATTGAACAGTTTGTCCCCTCCAACTTCGTCGGCCGTCTCCTCGGTATCGGCGATGTTGCATCGCTGGTTGAAAAGGTTCGCGAGGCTGAGATCCAAATACCCGAGAAGAAAGCACGTGCGATGCTTGAAGGACGCTTCAATCTGAAAGACATGTATGATCAGCTTGAGGCGGTCCGCAAGATGGGCCCACTCAAGAAGGTCCTCGGTATGCTACCTGGAGCATACAATGTTCCCGACGACGCGATGGAGAACGCTGAAGAAAAAATGGACGCTTGGCGTGTCATGATCCAATCTATGACAAGAGAGGAAGTCGAGGAACCAAAGATCATAGACTCTTCAAGAGCCCGCAGAATCGCGAGAGGATCAGGAAGAACTGAGAAGGAAGTTAAGGAACTCGTGAACCAGTACACGATGATGAAGAAAATGATGAAAAGCCTCAAACGCCGACCAGGCGCGATGATGAAACGGCTACCATTCCAGATGTAGCTCCGACAGGTTCTAGGATGCTTAAATAGCCCGTTTGAGGTCTGCTAGCGGAACCATCCAAAACAACGTTCAGGAGCACTAGGTACCTTGGTGAGACGTTCAAAAGGCTACAGATCAAGAACTCGGACTCTCTTCCGAAAGAAACCTCGAGAGAAAGGAAAAGTCGGCCTAAGTCGCCTCCTCAGAACCTACAACCCAGGAGACAAAGTCATGATAAGAATCGACTCCAGCGTGCACAAGGGCATGCCGCACCGTCGATACCACGGCCGAATAGGCGTCATCAAAGCAAAGAGAGGACGAAGCTACATCATCGAAGTCGCCGAAGGAAAACAGACACGCACCGTGATAGCCAGACCTGAACACATAGAAAGTAGTTGATACGGGATTGCCGCGAAAACTGATCGATGCAAAGCCAATCGCAACGGCTGAGGCCCGAAGGATTCTGGAGAAAGCCAGCGAGGACGAACTGGGCGAGTTCCAGAGGAGAACCCGCGATTACACCATCAAATTCTCCAAGATCCCACCAGGGAAAGCCGAGAAGCTGCTACGAGACCTATCCGAGAAGCACCAACTGGACCGCAAGGACGCAATACAGATCGCTAACTGCATGCCCTCATCAATAGAAGAGATCAGGACCGTACTGTCCACAAAGGGCCGAGTGTTCACCACCGAACAACTAGAAGATATCCTGAAGACACTGGCGCCATACAAGGCACCCTGAACGTGTGAATCACGCCATCCAACCAATATGATCTTTGCACGGCCTCTGTATGTCACCAAACCACTTCAAGCACCTCCATAGATGAGTTTCCCGAAAGACTTTTGACCGCGACGAGACGAACACTCTCCCTCAGGAAGAGCAACCCATGTCTGCGTCCCGGAAGACGTTCCTGATTCCACCAACCCCTGAGTACCGCGCAGAGGACATTTTGCTCAACTGTTAGTTCCCGCAGGACGCAGGAATCAAATCGCGAAGTGATTCTTGATGGAATCAAGAGGCAGTCATGAAAGATACAGCACTTCAAGTGATCGTCAAAGCAAGGAAGACGCTCTCCGGCCTAGACTCTATGAAGAGTATGCTTACGTGCTTGACTTCCTTAGCTACGGTAGACCCTCCGCCGAGAGACCGAGACACGTAGCGGCACCCACGGTTCAAGTCATCGGAGAGACATACTTCACGCTTCTCGAAGCGGAACTGAAGCAAGGCGCTGTTGCGACACCACATGAACGAATCTACGTCGGGCGAGAACGACGCGAAAAGATCGAACGCGTAATGGGAAGAGTCAGCTACCAGGAACTGACGGCGAGCGCCAAAGCGGAAATGCAACCTGTGCTCGAGACACTCATCAGACATCAAGAGGAAAGATTTGTAGGGTTCTTCAATGTCTCGCAGCCGGTCACACCAAGAATGCACGCTCTGGAACTGCTTCCAGGAATAGGAAAGAAGTCAATGTGGCAGATCGTTAACGCTCGAGAAAAGAAACAATTCACAAGCTTCAAAGACATCCAAGAGAGAACAAAAACTTCTGATCCAGTCAAAGTCCTCGCAAAGAGAATCGTGGACGAACTGAGTGGAGAAGGAAAATACAGACTATTCACGCGCACTGTGTAGCAGAGATCCCACGCAAAGAAGAACGCACATTGTCCCGGTCCTGATTCATCGTCGAGCATCACTACGACTTGCTGCGAACAGTTCGAGTAGATTGTACATGTCCTTCACCATGCGTCCCAAACCACCATTCGACTTTCAGAGGAGTGCTCAGATGCACTCACGTTTCCAAAACAGCCTGCCAGACCTCTATGAAGACAATGTCTACATGAGAGTCCTCCGGACAAACAAGAAGCCGATCCTCGTTTCAGTTTCATCGAGAGGAACGATAGAGCAGCCAAGACTGTTTGTCGGCACGTATCCGTTGCTGAATAGCGCATCTGAAATCTTTGCAGTGAAACACGTGCTCCGATCAATGTTCGAACCGACATTTGACTTCGACCAATTCTATGCAATCGCAAGAAAGGACTCAGCCATGAGAAATATTGCGAAGAAGCTCAGAGGCCTCAGACCGATACGCCCCCCGACCATCTTTGAATCTGTTATCATCGCGATTACCGAACAGCAGATCTCGCTTTACGCCGCAATCGCAATTCGCTCACGACTTGTACAGAGATATGGCAACACGATAACTCGAGAAGGAAGAACATTCTACGGCTTTCCAACATCAGAGTCACTCGCAAAAGCCAAACCTGCTGGATTGAGGAAGGTCGGCCTAAGTGCTGCCAAGGCGCGATACATAGCCGAGTTCTCAAAGAAAATCGCGAACGACGAGTTCGACTTGAACGGGCTGTCACGAATGGATGACGAGCAAGCTGTAGCTGAATTGACCAAGCTCCGAGGAATTGGAGAATGGACTGCGAAGTATACACTTGTACGTGGTATGGGTCGCGTGAATTCCCTTCCAGCTGATGATCTCGGAATAAGGCGAGCGGTATCGCAAATCTACTTCAAAGGAAGAAACGTCTCCTCAGAAGAGGTCAGTAACACCCTGACCAAGAAGTTCGCACCGTATAGCGGAATCGCTGCATTCTACCTCATGTACCATCTATTCTGGGAACAGACATCTTCATAGACTAGAAAAGGGCTCGAAGCTCTGTCTCTTCGGAGCGAACGTGCAGTTGTTGGATCCCCAAGCGGTTATCCTTAGCGTCCTCGCAAGCATGACCACAAGCCTGGCTACTCAACCCGAAGTAGCTTCATCGCAGGAGCTATCTCAGGCTTCATAGAGCCTACTGCGCAATCACGGCTCTCGTCGTCGTAGGCCTGTTCCAGGCGCTTCTCCCTTACGCACTCGCCTTCGCTGGAGGCGCCATGCTCTACGTCATTTTCGATGAAATGGTTCCTGAAAGCCACAGTCACGGATTCGAAAGAGTAGCGACTGCAAGTTTCATGACAGGCTTCCTGTTGATGACCATCTTGAACTACTTTGCTTCGATTGTATTCGCGTGAATAAGTTCATTGACTCATGGACATGCCAAAGGCAGCTGCATCATCAAGTCCCTAGAATAGTGGAGTTGAAGATCACTTCAATCCCAGAAAAGCCTCGTTCTTGCATATTCGCGTTCGGCTTTGAGTATGTCAACGTAGAAGTCCTCTTCTGTCCGATGCAACTTTCTCAATACTCTGATGGCAGTGGTTGGTCCGACTCCTCTTCCGCTCATCACGACTGCCGCTTTCTTGCCGTTTGTCTGCATTAGGCTCGCGCTAAGCCAAGCGCGTTTGTACGCTTGTTCTTCTTCATCAGAGAGTTTCTGATGGTGAAGTCGTCTTTTCACAGTCTTGGCGAGTCCGTCATCGCCTAGGTATGTCGCCGCGATTAGCGTCGATTTGCAGTGAGGACACTTTATGGTCTCCGGAAGGTCGCCGACCACTCTGATTCCGTCCCAGTCGCCTTTGTAGACGCAAACAAGACGAACGCGACTCGCGAGAAGTCTTTCTTTGATAATCTGAGTGAGGCTCTTGCTCGGGATGGCAGGTCGAAGAAGATCATGCGGAATGATCTTGTCTACAATGGGTAAGGGCGAGGGGAGAACAGCTTCCCGGCGTTTCCTTCACGACCTGCAGCGAGACTGAGCCATTTCTGACTTGCTCAATGAACTTCTTTGCATGCTCCAAGTCGAGTTTTTCGAGAAAGACTTCTCTTCTTGTTTCTTCCTCAAGCGGAGTGCCCTTGAAGATTTTCACAAGAAGTCTACCTCGGCTTGCCTTGTATTCAGCGGTCCGTTCGACCGCGCCGAATCTCTTCGCGACATGCCAGTGTCTCCACGCAAACATGTCGGACATCTCTAGCGCGTTGACAACCACCTTCTCAAGCTCGTCGGGGCTCAGCTGCTGTAGCTCTCTTTCAACTAGAGTTGGTTCTATCTTGAATGGAAAGACGAGCGCAATTCTGTAGGAATCGGTCTGTGCTACAGCATTTATCCCTAGTCTTGCGCCGAGCAGTGAAGTCAACGCCAATGATATGGTTTCATTCGCTAAGGTGCCGAGGCAAGTATGTACGACGACGCAGTTCTCGAACTTCTCAACGGTCGCTACAGCATCGGTCGGGACAGGATACGATTCCTTCTGAGATCGGATCGATTCAATGGACTTCTGCATCGCTTCCTGCGTCACCTGCAAATCTATCGCCGAGCTCAGCACCCTTTGCAGGGTCGTCAAGTCCCGCAGAAATCAGGCCTCGCAGTTTTCCAACCTCACTAGCTACTTCGTAGCTGACCGGTATGATCTCGCCTTCCCAGCTTGGAATCGCGTTTAGAGTAGGGGCGGTCGGTTCTACCTCGACCGAGAGTTGGTCTTCATTGACAGCGATCACCCTCCACGTTTGACCATGCATGATAAGCTCGGTTCCCGACTTGCACTTACGCGCAACGAAGTCTTGATCGAGTGTACCGATCTTGCGTTTTCGGAAAAAGTCGAATACGAGATATCTCTTCATGTCAGGTATCATTGACAGATTTTGATAGTAGTACCTGAACGTATTCGGAAATCGAACTCTGAGTATATCTTCTTGGACTGTGATTACTCTACCAATTCCAAGCTGTTTCACAACCGACATGAAAGCCTCTGGCGTTAGATCACGGTACGGATACGCACGCTTGACAATCTCAAGCGCTTCCCCAACGGTGAGTCTGCGCAAGTCTAGAACTAAGCCCGCTATCTGATGAGCAAGCACGTCAAGCGCGTTCTCGTGGATCACCGTTGGTTCGAGTTTTTCGCTCTTTGCGTTTTGCGCGATGACGGCTGCCTCAAGAATGTCGTCTACAGATGTGCCGAGGATGACGCCTTTCGCGACGCCGCGGAGCCTGTGCTCGCTTCTGCCTATTCTCTGAATTAGGCGAGCTGCTTGTCGTGGTGACATGTATTGGATGATGAAATCGACCGAGCCTACGTCGATTCCCAGCTCGAGCGAGGAGGTGCAAACCACCGCTTTGACTTTGCCGGTCTGAAAGTCCTCTTCCACTTCTTCTCGAATCTCCTTTGAGAGAGAGCCATGGTGAACGCGGACCGGCGCGTTGGGATCAAGAGCCTTGAGTTGAGACCCGACAGCTTCCGCATGTTCGCGAGTGTTCGTGAACACAAGCACAGAATTCTTCTCGTGTATCAGTTCCGCAATGCGTCTCGCGCGAGCGATCGTGGACGGTGGAACACTAAATTTCTCACCGTTCTCTCGATCTTTGGAGGTCGGTGAGACGTAATCAACTTGAACTTCAAAGCCTCGTCCCTCCCTAGACTTCACGATAACTGCGTCTCTCTCGGAGCCTGCAAGGAACTTGGCGATCTTATCCTCGTCTCCAACGGTTGCTGAGAGCCCTATCCTCTGGAAATCTTGACCCGTGAGGTTTCGCAAACGCTCAAGTCCGAGCGCAAGCTGGACTCCACGTTTGTCTGCTGCCAACTCGTGTATCTCGTCCACAATCGCCCATCTGACATTCCTAAGGTGCTCACGCATGCGTTTGCCAGGCAGAATTGCTTGAAGCGTTTCCGGCGTAGTGATCAACATGTGGGGTGGAGACTTCGCCTGAAGAACCCGGGTGGAAGTCGCTGTGTCGCCATGCCTAACTTGGACCTTGATGCCAAGCTCCGCGCCTAGGTCAGAAACTCTGCGTAGGATATCTCTATTGAGCGCACGAAGAGGCGTAACATACAGTATCGATATGCCGCGTGTCTCGTCTCTGCTTCTCGCTGCAACAAAGAGATCAAAGACGGGAAGAACGGCAGCCAGGGTCTTCCCAGTTCCAGTCGGAGCTATGAGAACTGCGTTCTTGCCTTCAAGAATCGGCGGAATCGCCAACCTCTGAATATCGCTGGCTTCAGCTATCTCTAGTCTGGCAATTTGCTCCTGAAGCGGTTTCTGCAACAGAGCAAAAGCATCATCGGCCAAAGACGCACCTTCCTGACTCAACATGGCTGAATTGTGGAGGCTGCTGCCGGGCCTCGATGTTGCTCGTTTCCACGCTAGTTCTGCGAATCCCGATCTTCGGTTTATTGATTTCGTCGCGGGCCGGTAGGCTAGCGTGGGATGGAAATTTCTGCGTCACGATGATGCCAGAGTTGCGCAGTCAGCTCTTCTCGTATGCGAGATAGGCAAAAGTCAAGATGAGTGCAACAGACGCGAGAAGCACAATTGTGATCTGCAAGAGACCATAGAATTCGTCAGGTGTCAAAGCTGAGCGCCATCTTGCGTGCTAGACAGAAGGTTCTGATTTAAACAATTCTGTAGAAGCATCGAACTGGCGCTAGGGGACGGCCTCAGCCCTCGACCTCCACTGCTTCGTGATCTCACTGTACTGGACATCCCGGAGGTCGCTGGTCTCATGTCTTCCAATCGCGGACGCAATCTTCTGCGCGATTATATGATAGCACAATGCTCTCTTGCCATCCATCACTCGAAAATAGTAGTCGTCACAGTTGCAGAAGTTCGTCTCCGGGATAACTTGATAGACGCCCTTTCTGCCATTCACAGTCCAAATCGTTCTTCCGCTCGGTTTGAACTTGTACCTGTGCACCTTTTGATTATCCACCAACTCCAAGGCGTTCTTGAATCGGTCGCCGAATTGTTCCTCGAGTCTAACTCGTTGAGCATCCGTCAGCGTGTGGGAGGATGCTACGTTCTGACATACGGCTTCGATCGTCGTCAGTTCTAGGTCGTATGCTTGCGACATAGCTTACCAAACCAAATTGACTGGCCCATGAGAGCCTCACTCCTTCCATTAAGGATATGTTGAAAGAACCCCAACATTGGAGGAGCCCTATAACCACTAGAGGGAGTGGTGGCGCAGTTTGGTCGCTTACAGTCTAGCACCAGTAGATGATTCCCCTTCCTTACTGCTGCAAGGCGAGGGAGAGAGGGTTCTTGTTGTGGGCGACCTACACATCGGATGGGAGATTACTCTCTCACAGCAGGGCATTCACGTTCCCTCGCAGACATCGAAGCTAGCAGATCGTCTGATCGACATAATTAGGAAGTCGAGCCCGTCCAAGATCGTGTTTCTAGGCGATGTGAAGCATTCAGTCGTCGGAGCTGGGCTGGAGGAATGGAAAGACATACCTGAATTCTTTGAGAAGATTGTTCCACTCGTGTCTGACATTCAGATCATCCAAGGAAATCACGATGGGAACATAGAGCCGATGACGCCGAGCCAAGTGAAGATTCTCCCTCCAAGCGGGATCGCGTTGTGGGGAAGATACGGCCTCTTTCACGGACACGCCTGGCCCGCCCCTGAACTCCTCGGGTGCGAGTTTCTGATTCAGGGCCACCTACATCCTGTGGTCGCATTCACTGATGCTTTGGGTTACAGAATCACGAGGCCCGTCTGGGTGCGAGCGCCATGTAATGCAAAGAAATTGGCTCGCGCGATTCTGAAGGAGTCGAAGCACCGGAAGATCAAGAACATCGAAGACAGAGTCAGAGAACGTTACGGGGTTGAACTGAAGGTTGTTCGTTGCCTTTTCGTTCCTCCATTTAATGACTTCCTAGGCGGTCGACCAATCAACCTGAAACAGCGTTCTGGGTCAGGCTGGGCGAAGATCGACTCATTCGGCCCTTTGCTGAGAGGAGGAATCGTGAGCATGAACGAGGCGGAAGTTCAACTCTTAGACGGAACGTACCTCGGAACTGTCAAGCAACTTAGAGCGTTTGCATAGAGCCCTTCTGGCCAACGTAGTAGATGTGCTGGAGATAGTATATTCTCGTATATTTGTAGTAAATATCTAGTTGCTCAGAGTAAATATAATAGGTGCGAGAACTCCACGCAAGGTTGGAATATACTGAGGATCTCGTAAGTGAGCCTTCCGGAGTGACCTCAGGAGCTGAAGAGTGTACAAGATTCTAGAAAAACAGGTGCTAAGCGACACGGTCAAGCTGATCGTGGTGGAAGCTCCTGTGGTGGCCAAGAAAGCAGAAGCCGGCCAATTCGTCCTAGTGCGAACTGACGAGCGCGGCGAACGCATTCCCCTCACCATAGCTGATTTCAATCGCGAGACCGGCACAATCACGCTCATCTTCCAAGAGGTTGGAAAATCCACGACACAGATGGGAGCCCTGAAGCCAGGAGACGAACTAATCACTGTCGCCGGACCTCTCGGTCATGCAACGGACATCAAGAAGTACGGAACAGTGATTTGCATAGGCGGAGGAGTTGGCATCGCTCCAACCTATCCCATCGCACGCGCCCTCAAGCAAGCCGGCAACAAGGTCATTTCCATCATTGGCGCCCGCAACAAGTCTCTCCTTTTCTGGGAAGATCGAATGAGATCTGTATCGGATGAACTAATCGTCTGTACGGATGACGGATCGTACGGGCGCAAAGCAGTCGTAACCGAACCGCTCAAAGAGCTGCTCGAGAAGAAAGGGAAGGAGATTGCTCGGGTTTGGGCGATTGGACCACCCATAATGATGAAATTCGTTTCGATAGCCACCAAACCCTTCAATGTATCAACGATCGTGAGTCTCAACACAATCATGATCGATGGGACAGGCATGTGTGGTGGCTGTCGTGTCGTACTGGAGGACGGACCGCAATTTGTGTGTGTTGACGGACCAGAATTTGATGCTCACAAGGTCAACTGGGGCATACTGCTTTCGCGTCTAGGATTCTACGCCGAACAGGAACGAGAGGCACTTGAACGCTGGAAACACCAATGCCAACTCGATAGCGCAATGGCGAGGGCAGAGGCTTAGTGCCGAAAAAGATAATCCCAAAGAAAACGTCGATGCCAGAACAGAGCCCCGCTGAACGCATCAAGAACTTCAACGAGGTTCCTTACGGCTACAACGCCGAACAAGCCATGGCAGAGGCGCAGCGGTGCCTGGAATGCGCTCGCATTGAATGCATGAACGGCTGCCCTGTGAACGTACAGATACCACTATTCTTGAAACTGGTCGCCGCTGGAGATTTCCGAGGCGCTATCAATCTCGTCAAAGAAACAAACTCCCTTCCCGCAGTCACAGGCCGAGTATGCCCCCAAGAACAGCAATGCGAGAAAATATGCACCTTGGCAAAACGATTCGAACCGGTTGCTATCGGCCGACTGGAACGTTTCGCTGCTGACTGGGAGGCGAAACAAGGCGACCTGCCCATCCCGGATATAGCACCGCCAACAGGCAAGAAAGTGGCCGTTGTAGGCTCCGGCCCTGCCGGTCTAACAGTAGCAGCCGACCTAGTCAAAATGGGTCACCACGTGACTATCTTCGAGGCGCTACACGAGGCCGGGGGAGTGCTCGTCTATGGAATTCCAGAGTTTCGTCTACCCAAAGCTATCGTTCGACGAGAAGTAGAATATGTATGCCGACTAGGAGCCAAACTCGTCAAAGATTTCGTTGTTGGTAACTCTGCTACCATCAATGAGCTGCTGGAAGAGTACGATGCAATCTTTCTGGGATCCGGAGCTGGACTACCATGGTTCCTAAACATTCCTGGAGAGAACCTCAGTGGCGTCTATTCGGCCAACGAATACCTGACCCGCGCGAACCTGATGAAGGCCTACCGTTTTCCGGAATATGATACACCGATCGCACGAGGCCGCCACGTGATCACTATAGGAGGAGGAAATGTCGCGATGGACTCCTCACGCACCGCCCTCAGGCTTGGCGCTCAAGAATCCATCCTCGTCTATCGTCGATCACGCGAAGAGATGCCGGCCCGCGCTGAAGAAATCCATCACGCCGAAGAGGAGGGAGTACAATTCAAACTACTCGCAACACCAGTAGCCATCCACGGCGACGAGAAGGGACGCGTGAAGGAGCTGGAATGCATCCAGAATCAATTGGGAGAACCTGACGCCTCCGGACGGCGACGCCCGGTTCCCATTGAAGGATCCAACTTCCGAATTCCTGCAGACACCGTAATCATCGCGATAGGCCAAAGCCCGAGCCCACTGATCCCCAAGACCACACCAGACCTGAAAACAGGCGAGGACGGCGTCGTGGTCATTGATAATGAAACTGGGAAAACGTCAAAGAAGGGCGTATTCGCCGGCGGTGATGTCGCCACTGGCGGCGCGACAGTCATCGTAGCGATGGGCCAAGGTAAGAAGGCGGCCAAAGCCATCGATGAGTATCTGAAGACAGGGCAATGGTAGCCGAGCGTGTAACCCGCTTCACGCTCGGGCCATCGCGAAATCTGCACGAGTTTACTACAGAGAAAGAAAGAGGGGGCCTCAATCAGTTCTAGATAGGAGGTACTTCCTTGAAGGCAAGCTCCAGCTCAATGCCTACTCTCTTGAGCCACCAGCGTCGGATGAAGTAGTACGCAAGCCAGAACAAGAATATCGCCAGCATGATTCCCTCAGAGACAGGATTTGCCACTCCCAGTCCTGGAACCGTCATGTACCAGTACAGCATCCAGATACTGAACACTCCGGCGATGATACCGCAGATTGTGATCACCGGGATACCAGCGACCTTGTACTTTGCGATAGGTGATGTGTCATAGACTTGCTTTCGGGTCCATGGGAAAATCGCTCCGCCCACGGATGCTCCAATGTAGAGGACCGTTGCAACAGCCGTCACGGCTAGCGTGTATATGATGTAGCCGGGAACGAAGTTGTAGATGTACGGGTATATCATTCCGCCCAGAATCAGGAATATGATGTGAGCATTTGCCGGGGTGTGAGTTCGTTCATTTACGCTGCTGACGAATTTTGGAAATACACCATCGATAGACATGGCTACGGCTACTCTTGTCCAACCGATCATGACGTTGAAGACAATCTGGATTGCGTTCAGGAGTATTCCAATTATCATCACGAATACGAGAAATGGATTGTCGCTCAGTACTGCTGCGAGGTTGCTGAACCAGGGTGGAATCGGCATACTTACTGTCCCAGTGAGGTAGCTCCCGTACGATGCACTTGCAAGCCAGCCTTGTCCCACTGAATTGATGAACGCATATGCCAGTATCATCATCATGGCCGTGCTGAAAAGACCGCCACCTAGGTTGATGAATAACTGGTTCTTGAGGCTCGAGGCTCCCTGAATTTCGCCAGCCTGCTCTTGTGTATAACCAACCCATCCCAAGCTAGTCAACGCGACTGGTACGACGAAGAGCGTTGAGGCCAAAGAGATGCCTGCGACCGGCACGAAACCGTTTGTGATTGCTTGCTCGGTTACGTAGTGATAGTAGTCAGGTATGTTCGGTGCAAGTATGTTCATCTCCTGATTGAATCGTGCGATGAAGACTTCGTTGGGAGTCATGAAGAACATCACGACCATCACCACGAAGCTGAGAAGGAAGCCGTACCACATGACCCATTGTATCTGAACGAACCATTTGAAGCTCTTAATGAGAACAGCGGCGGCGATCGCTGAGAATACTGCGGTGGTAATCCATATTCCTACCGGCGTGGTGAACCAGAGTCCCAGATCCAGCAACTGCATGCTGTTAGTCGTTAACCCGAGGCCAGTAAATAGCGGCGCAAATCCCAGGACAGACGTTAGCCATCCTGCAAGGGACTGCCAATGGCAGAACATCGTAATGATCATTGTCGCTACTATTGCGAAGCCAATCCATGGCTTCAGTGTGCGGCTTTGGAAGACATAGTCGCCACCAGTCCTAGGCATTGCGGCAGCGAGACCTGAGTAGACAACCGCCAAGAATGCAGTGAAAATTCCGCAGATCAGAATTCCTGTTGGAACGTCTGCGTCAGGCCAGACTCCCACGCAGATCAGGTATACCCATGGGAAGATGACGCCTATGTTCATCACGTTATATGCAAAAGCTGAGTACGGTGACATCACTCTGATGAGGCCAGAAGACTTTCTTGCGAAGACCCCTGTAGTTTTCATAAACGCAGTTATCGCGTAAGGCTGACTATATTAGACTAAGTCCATGTCAGTATATACCGGACTTTCCGTGGAAGTGAATTCTAAAACGTCTTAGAACATACCCTCATCTGTTCCCCTCAGAAACTTGGGATGCTCTCGCAATCGATTCCAACTACCCCGAAGTCAGCTGAAAGCTCAGTACCTTGTCTTTGACCAGATTCACAATCACCCCGCGCAAAATCCCAGACGCATACTCGGAGCCTGGATTAATGCACATGGTGCGGCCGATCTTAGAAGAGTTCTTCGTTTCATGAATATGTCCACATAAGGTCAGAAGCGGCTGCGTCTTCTCAATCACTTCGCGAACGGCTGTGCTTCCAACGGGTATCAGCACCTGCTGACCCCCAGATACTATTGCCCTGGGAGGATCAAAGTTAGTGTCAAGTTTGGGTGCGATGTCCAGCCCGGAATCATAAGGCGGCGGATGAACGTTCAGAACACAACCTGATGGTTCGCCGACTTCCTTCATGACTTTCCAGAGTTTCTCGGCAAGTACTTCTTCGTCACATTCTCGTGGGGTTTTCCATGGAGTAGCATTGCTCCATCCGAGACTTACCATCTCATGATCATTATCAAGGCGGACTACTCTATCCTCAGCATTCACAAAATGTTCACTAGACTTGACGCCGTCCAGAACCTTCTGATAGTCATCATTTCCACCAGTCCAGTAGCATCTGACATCTAGAGGAGCAAGGTTCTCCTCAGCCAAAGTCGCCCATCTGGCTAGGCGCTCAGTCATCAACGTGTCCGAGATCGCGGAGATTTTAGCCGGATCTGAACGCAGGCTCTCGTATTCATTCTCCAAAACGCGATAGGGATAGAGCCCCGCATTCGATATCCTAGTCTCAAAGTCCGGCACGTCCTTCTCTGCGACATGCTGAAACTCCTGTCCTTGAAAGTTGAAATGAAAACTCCCGTCAATGGCTCTGACCAAAGGAACGATTGTTTTTCCTGTAACGTCGCCACCCATTACTAGCGCGTCTACCGAATAGAAATTCGCGGCAGAGATGAACTTCCTGAAAACAATCTCAGAAGCGTGAAGGTCAGTCGAGAAAAAGACTCGCCGATACTTTCTTTTCGACCTTTCCTGTGCCACTGTCGATCCGCCCGAAACGGTTGAGCTGATGAAGATTAAACCTTTGGCCGCGACATCTCTTTGACAGTCAGTGTCACGAAAACCGTGCCGCCCGTGGGATTGACCTTGTTGATGCGCTATATAGGGTAAGTATGACTTGTTTCTCAGAAGAACCCACGGCGGCTGCAGACGTTCTCAATTCGAGAGACGAATAATACAAATACCGTGACAAGATCTCCTGACTGCTCTGGAGGCAGCTATGTGCAGAGCCCAGAAGATATCGCACAAAACGAGAAACTCATGATGGAAGAAGCTGCACACATAGTTGCCGAGGGAAAAAAACGTGACTTACAGCTGCGACTTCTCGGCGCTTTGGCTTTCCAGTTTCACTGCCCGAAGCATGTCTACCTCACCAAGAAGCTTGGTAGGGTGTTGTCGGACATTGATTTTGCAGCCTACGGCGGGCAAAGAGCCGAAATCAACAAGATGATGAGAGAATTCGGATACGCTGACCAACCGATGATTACAGCGCTTTTCGGTCATCAGCGCATGATCTGGGATAACAAATCGAACGGTATGCACGCAGACATCTTCTATGACAAACTCGAGATGAACCATGTAATTCCGTTCGCGAAGCGTCTCGAAATAGATGAGTTGACAATTCCACTGGCGGATATGTTCCTTGAAAAGATGCAGATTGTCCACATAAACGAGAAAGATGTCATCGACACGATCATGCTTCTTCGTGAACACTCGATCGGCGAAGAGACACCTGAAACAATTGATGTCCAGCATGTCGCAGGAATGCTGTCAGAAGACTGGGGATTCTACTACACCTTCACGGAGAACCTCAAGAAGATCCAAGATCGCCTGCCATCCTTTGGTGAACTCACCGATGAAGATCGAGCAGACATATCAGGCAAAATACAAACAGTTCTGAAGACAATAGAGGACCAGCCCAAGACGATGGGGTGGAAACTCAGAGCTAGGGTCGGCGCCAAGAAAAAGTGGTATAGAGAAGTAGAGGATGTAGCACGCTAGCGCCAGTGCGGATAGGTAACGTAGAAGCCTTTACCTCTAGTCCGGGAGGACCACTCAACCTTTAGCCCCTTCTTCTTCGGTATGTACACCACATCGCCGGCTTGAACTTCCGTCTTAATTTGTCCCTCTTTCAGCAGAAACGATCCTTCAGTACAGTAGACTACTGCACCATCGTTGTCGTATTCGAACTCGCACGGCTCCGATCCTACGACTTCAAGAATCCCAGCAGTAAACGGTGCCTCTTGTTTTCTATCGATCACATCAACGAGTTTCAGATCAGCCTTTCCAGCCTCAAACTTCTCGGGAACTATCCCGGATTTCCTAACAAGAACGACTGACATCGATGTCGCCGTAACAGAATGCGCTTGGCGTGTATTTGGCACTTGCCATGTCGGAGAAATCGGAATCGGGATCTGCTATGACCTAGAATTCCCGGAGCCTTCGAGGATCCTAGCACTAGGCGGAGCTAAGATGATTTTCTTCCCTTCTGCTGAGATGAGGCCCTTTCAGAATCATGTGGACACTTTCTTGCGCAGCCGCGCTGGTGAGAACGGAGTATTTGTTTGCATGTCGAACATGATCGGGCGAGAAGGGCGGACTGTCTTCTTCGGTCATAGCCAAATAGTCTCTCCCGATTGCCACGTAATGACCCGCGCGAAGGGAACACCGAGCCTCGCTGCTGCTAGCCTTAATCTGGAAAATATTGCTAGAGAAAGAAAGAGACTGCCATATCTTCAACAGAGGATGCCCGCCGCCTACGGCGCTCTTCAATTCGCTCGATCGAGCACCGGTTAGAACGACACTAGCACTCCAACTCAAAAGAGGTGCCGGCCTCCGGGAAAGAGGTGCCGCTTTTGACGAGTCGATAATTCTGTTCATCATGTACAGGCAGCCACCGGCTGAAGTGAAAAGCGCTCCACGCCTGTATCCTCTAGGTATTACGCTCTCTGCTTCTGGTCGAGGACGTGTTCAGGGCCACGGCGGCGCGAATAAGAGTTTTCAGAGCCTTCTCGTTAACCTTGTCGCCTTCGCGGAAGTCGATGGCACGCCTCGCTCTACCCTCGAGACTAGAATTGAAGAGGCCTTTCGGGTCCTTGAGAGAAGCTCCCTTGGCGAAGGTCAGCCTTACGTGGTTCTTGTAGGTCTCGCCGGTGCAAATGATCCCGTCATCGTACCACACCGGAACCCCGGCGGGGTTCGATGGCTTCCTCCATTTCACCTCCTCGACCACGTTGGGGTCGGCTTGCTTGATCAAAGCGCGGAGGCGGGAAAGCATCTCTCCGCGCCAGTCGCCTAGCTCCTGGATTCTCGCGTCTATCAGTCGAGATGCAGATTCGACTCTCTGGGAACCACTCTTTCTCATCGCCATGCAGACCAAGTAAAGAAAACGCTGGTCGCTAGTTAATGGTTATTTGATTTGAACTTGTAGAATGGTGGGGCCGGTGGGATTTGAACCCACGGCCTCCCGGGCTCTCGCATTTAATGCCCCGAGCCGGGTATCATACCATGCTAGACAACGGCCCCAAGCGACGTAACAGGACGACCGCTCCCTAATTCTATCTTTCCCTCAATCCGCAAGCTCCAACTCGCGTGAAAGCTCCAGATTGAGTAATCGCTTTGCCGTTTCGAAGATTGGGCAAGTTGTTGTCTTCGGGCAACGTGCTTGTGCCTAACAATCTCGGGACCAAGAACACGTTCCTTGAACAATCAGCAAGCATCAAGTCAGGTATTCTATTTGATGTAGCTGTTGGTGGATCTATCGAAGTCAGTGATGAGTTCCATTTTGTCTGAATGTTCTCCTGAAGTAGGTTCGCCGACGCCTGGGAATATCATCGCAGGGCCTTTGTGCGCGATCTCGGTGGCCGGATGATCCGAGCCTAGATTATCCTTCGAAATCTCGAAAACCAATTTCCTAACCTGCCCCTCATCAATGTAGCCTAGCGAATGCAGATACTCGTGAAGCAGTATCGAGTAGACGTACGCGTTGATCTCGCGAAGAGTTCGAGCCGAATGTGTGACTGCGTCGAGCCCTCTCTTGTTCATGACAATTCCATTCGAGCCGACTCCATGGAATGCCCCTATTTGATCAGGGAGCTCAGCCAGGTAGAGCATCAAGCCTGACCGTCTCTGACCCAGCGAGTGTTCTACAGTCTTCTTTACAATCTCGAAGACATCGCCAAAGTTCTTGCATTTGTCCAATTGTCCTGCAGCGTCTGTCGTCAATCTCACACCCAATCTATTTTCGGTCTAGGAGGATTGAAGCTTCCATGCTTTCTCACAATCAACTCCAGTTTCTTGTTCCTGAACACAGCTTTCGCCGTGTCAGGATCGACTCGAAAAGGCAAAGGAATCTCCTTCACCCATGAGCCTGCCTCTGTCTTAATCGACAAAGTAAGAGAGTTCTCGGCGCAATGGAGACTCAAATCATTCTTGTCTGCTGAAGGCAACTCGACGGTGACTCTCGCATTCCCTGCCTCAGTAGAAACCCTCACTTGAGGCTCTGCTAGAGCCTTGCCAGGCTGATCTGCTGTATCTTCATGCTCTTGATCAGTTGGAGCGGTCTCATCTTCGAACACTGGGTGGGAAACTCCCTGATTGTAGCTCGCAGCTGCGATACGCGGGCGAGCCTTGCCTTCATGGAATTCCATTGGTCGCTTCCAAAGTCGTTCCGGGAACTCAAATGCACCATTCATCTCATTTTCTTCTATCATTCTCTATTCTCCTCCAATACTCGACGTACTCTTTCCAAGAACGCCATGTATTCGCAGAAAATCTGTCTGCCTGCTTGTGACAATCCATAGGTGTCGTCGTCGAGCTCATCGATGAGTCGATGGGTAAGCAAAGATGTGACGTTCTCATAGACGAGCTTAGGATTGATCTCTGCTCGATACTGCCTCTTACTGTGCGACCTCTCAAGCAGAGGCACAAGCATGCGGACTCTAGTCTCATTTCCTAGCAGGTCGATTATCTCCAAAGCCTCACGGAACGTTCTGTCGATAGCATGCTCGCGCCACGGAAGACGCTGAACCTCGAATTTGCCAGACTCTATCGCCTCGGGAAATTGTTCAGCAATCTCGCTCGTGTCAGTTCTTGAAGGAAACAGTAGAGTCGCGTCTGCGTTTTCCGCGGCCTCCACGAGCTCCAAGCTCTGAAGCAGATTCGCGTTAACAGGGCCTGTTTCACAGAAGACGAGGTGCAGATCGTCGCGGTCTATTCCGCAAACGTCAACCTCTATGACACGACCGCTCTCTGGGATTGTTCTCAGGGTAGGTGAGACGAATGTGTCCTGGATGCCTTGCTGGATCATCGACCTTGCCGCTTGGAATTTCTCCAGCATGTGGAGTTCGGTTTCATTCGTTTCGGAGCTGAAGGTGTCTCTGAAGGCCATGTAGTCTAGAACGTGGACTGGACGGACTCGGGCAATTCTTGGAGTGTTGAGTACTGCGAGTTGCAACGTTCCTCGTTTACCGTAGGTAACATTGCAGGAATATAAACTGTTACATGAGGTAACAGAAAGCCTGTCGCAGCCTTACTTTACTCCGCCAAGGACTAGCGATATCAGAGTCATGCGAGTGAGAAGTCCATACCACACCTGTTTGAAGTATTTCGAGTGAGAAGTCCCGTCAACATCCGAGCTGATCTCGTCAACCCTCGGAAGAGGATGCATAACAATCGCATCCTTCTTCGCCGACTCCAGCTCTGTCGCATCTAGCCTGTAGACTCCTCTCACCTTCTCATATTCGGCAAGGTCTGGAAAGCGCTCCTTCTGGATCCGCGTCATATAGATGACATCAAGCTCCGGCAGAAGCTTCTTGAGACTCGTACTCTCTTCGACGCGTATCTTCTTCTCAACTTCTACAAGCACGTCTCTTCTCATGCGTAGTTGGTCTGGAGAGATCAAGTGTAGTTTCACATTGTATTGTGCAAGCGCGTAGGCGAGCGAATGAACAGTCCTTCCATATCTCAGATCTCCGACAAGCCCGACTGTTAGACCATCGATTCTACCCTTCTCACGCTTCATAGTGTAGAGGTCCAGCAAAGCCTGGGTTGGGTGCTCCTCCGCGCCGCTGCCCGCGTTGATCACAGGCACCGAAGCGAACTCAGCTGCTAGCCTCGCAGCGCCCTCAAGTGGGTGACGTATCACCAGCGCATCAGCGTAGTTCTCGATGACTCTCACAGTATCTGCCAGATTCTCTCCCTTTTCGACAGAGGCGGCTTTTGGATCCGCGAACCCGATACACGTTCCGCCGAGCCTAAACATGGCCGATTCGAAACTAAGCCTTGTTCGCGTGCTTGGCTCGAAGAAAGCCGTGGCGAGGATCTTGCCGTGGAGCATGTCTGAACTTTTTCTAGCTAGAGGCTCGAGACCATCGGTCGTCTTCAGAACATAGTCGATCTCTTCACGTGTGAAATCTCTGATTGATACAATGTCTCTTCCAGCGAACTCCACCGGAGCCACCTACAGCTCTAAGCCAAGGGTTTGGTAAATAATCTAGCGCCAGCCGCGCAGACTTTGACGGTGGCGATCTGAGTGCGGGTTCCAATTCATATATAGCGGCCTCTGCACAAGCGAGTCTGAGCAACGTTTGTCATCCAAGGACCAGTTGTACGTCAAGAAGATCCGGAATGGAACAGTAATCGATCA
Source organism: Candidatus Bathyarchaeota archaeon (assembly GCA_963706285.1). Lineage (GTDB taxonomy): Archaea > Thermoproteota > Bathyarchaeia > 40CM-2-53-6 > 40CM-2-53-6 > CAVPLU01. Next base: position 151,545 of record CAVPLU010000010.1, on the reverse strand, counting down.
CATCGACCCCGGACATGCGCTTGATGTTCTTCACATGCTGGATATCAACGGGAAACGAGGCGAAGTCGTCAGCGCCGTCCTGAACGTTGAGAGCAAAGACCTAGGACGAAAAGACATCGTCAAGATAGAAGATAGAGAACTGAATCCTCAAGAGGTTGACAAGATCGCGCTTATCGCTCCGAAAGCAACCATTAACATCGTTAGAGACTACGAGGTTATCTCGAAGAAGCACGTGGAATTCCCACGGATCATCAAGGGGATCATAAAGTGTAACAACCCCTCATGTGTGGTAAACGCGCGTGAGCCGGTGACCTCCGAGTTTAAAGTCGAGGTCGCTGAACCTCTAAGGATACGCTGTCACTATTGCGGACGAATAATGGGAAAAGATGATGTGCTGAAACAGTTCTAATGTAAGAGGAGTTGACTCCAAGACATGACTAAGATCGCATTGCTGGGAGACCGAGAAACCGCCGCCTACTTCAAAGTCTCAGGCATCAGGAAAAGCAGATTTGTGAAGGACCGCGCCGAAGCTGAAAAAGCATTAGCACAGTTCTTTTCGGATAATTCAGTCTCTATTGTGCTAGTAACCGAGCCTGTGATGGAGTGGGTTCAGCCGGCGCTGGCGAAACATCGTAAGGAGTACCCGCTCGTAGTATCCATACCTACAAAGAAAGGCCCAAAGACGAGCACGGACACGTTGGCGCAACTCGTCAAAAGAACCGTAGGCATTGAACTCAAAGTGAAGAAGTAAGCTAGATCGTTTCCTCCGCATGTGGTACTTTAAAGAGCACGCACCATGCTCATTGAATCATAACCTGTAATCAGAGTGATTGCATAATGGCAGCGTTGAAAGGGAGAGACCTCCTCTCTGTTGCTGATTTCGACAAATCTGAGATTCAGACGGTCCTCAAGTCGATAAAGAAACTGAAACCTGTAGCCCCAGGAAGTACGCCAGCTCGAATCCTAGCTGGAAGTGTTGTGGGACTGTTGTTCGAACATCCGTCCACCCGAACCAGAGTTAGCTTCGAGTCGGCCGCAATGAGACTTGGAGCGAACGTACTCTACATGAGGCCGGACGAACTTCAACTGAAGCGCGGAGAACCCATCAAAGACACCGCACGCGTACTGTCAGGTTATTTGGATGCGCTTGTCTACCGAACATCGGATCATGACACTCTCGCTGAACTCGCGGAGCACGCAAGTATCCCGGTCATCAACGCATTGAGTGACATTGAACATCCAACCCAAGCATTGTCAGACCTGGCAGCGATCGAAGATGCGAAGGGCTCACTTGAAGGGCTCAAGCTCGCTTGGATCGGCGACGGCAACAACGTGTGCAATTCGCTAATGCTCGCATGCGCAACCACGGGAATGAACATCTCCATCGCAACGCCTACGGGATATCAGCCGAGCGCCGAAATTGCTCAGAAGCAAACGCGCTGGCGCAGAAGTACAACTCGAAGATCTGGTACACCGATGACCCCTCAGAGGCTGTGGAGGAAGCTGACATTCTCTACACAGACGTCTGGGTGAGCATGGGACAAGACGCTGACAAGGCACAGAAGCTAATGGATTTCGAAGGGTTCCAGATCGACGACGAGCTCCTCGCGAAAGCCAAAACTGACGCAGTGGTCATGCATTGCTTACCTGCACACAGAGGCCAGGAGATCACGGCTGACGTGCTTGATGGCCCGAAGAGCATAGCGTGGAAACAGGCCGAGTACAAGTTCCACGGCGCCAAAGGAATCCTCGCATCACTCCTAACCTGAGACACCGATTTTGCGGACCAGGCGAATCCTCCCAGAGGATTACGAGCCAATCGCGGAGATAGCACGGTCACTCCACCCGAAATGGTTCACCGAATCTGCATTAGAAGAGATTGCGCGAGCTGTTCGAACTCAAGATGGATTTGTCGCAATAGAAAAGAAAGTTGTCGGTTTTGCAACCTATCTTCAGACTGACAAAGATAGGACGGCGGAGCTGACTTGGATTGCGGTCCGTCCGGAGATCCATCGAAAAGGCGTAGGTCGAGCACTCGTAGAAGCGATTGAGGAAGAGCTAGCAAAGCAGAGGATTCAATCGCTCCAAGTGTCGACCCTTGCGCCCACGGAAGAATACGAGCCGTATGCTAGAACTCGAAGTTTCTATCACGCCATGGGATTCTCGGACACTCGGATTGACAAGAACTGGTTTCCAAACGGGGACGACAGACTCTTGTTGACTAAGCAGGTGAGCCTCAAACGACAGACGAGACTGTTAGTCGCGTATTTCTCGTACACAGGCGATACCAAGCGCATCGCTGAAGCTTTGTTGGAAAGGCTGCAAGGATACGATGTCGAGACGGTGGAAATTGTGCCGACACGCAAGAGATCGTATCTTCACTGGCTTGCATATTCATTCGTCCCAAATTCTGAGGTCGACATAGCAGGTGCGGAAATGGACCTGTCCAAGTATGACGCGGTTCTGTTGGGGTTTCCCAAGTGGACTTTAAGCTGTCCACCTCTCAACAGATTCATTCACAAGATGAGGAACATCGATAAGCCCAGATTCTATCTGTTCATGAGTTGCGGAGGATTCGACGAACAAAGATTCCTAGCTAGCCTCACGCGTAAGCTCACCAAGATGAGCTGTAATGTTGTTGAATCCCTGATTGTCAAACGAAAACAGATTCAAAGCGAAACCTTTGCCGAGTCTGTTGATTCATTCGTGCGACGTATACGACAGGATGTAGACTAGTGTCGAAAAGACGCATGCGCTTCATCCCTTGAATAGAGCAATCAAGAATTGACAGGACAATCCCTGGGATGGATTGGATGATCCAAGAAACCCTAGAGACCTTAGAAATGACCTATATCTCGCGGTAATGGTCAGAAGAGCGGCGACAAGATATGGTTTGGACCGATTTCATTACGCCCTTTGTTCTGCTGATAGTAGCACTCTTGATTCTGTCGGGTATCAAGATCAATAGTCAATGGGATACCGCAGTAATATTCCGATTAGGTAAATACAGTAGAATGAACGGTGCCGGCCTATACTATTTGATCCCTCTCATAGAGAACCGCATAATCGTTGACGGACGTGTCAGAACAACCACATTCACAGCTGAACAGTCGTTGACAAGAGATAACGTGCCCGTCTTCGTTGACGCCGTGCTCTTCTGGCGTGTCAAGACCCCTTCGGACACCATAATGGCGGTTCAGGACTATCAAGGAAGCATACTGAAAGCATCCATGACCACTCTTCGTGACACGATCGGTAGAACTGAACTTGCGACGATGCTCTCAGATAGGCTGCAGCTGGACACCATCCTACAGAAAACGATAGAGAGCAAGGCAGAACCTTGGGGCATCGAAGTGCAGTCCGTGGAAATCAAGGATGTGAAGATACCGACCGCACTAGAGGACGCTATGAGCAGGCAAGCCCAAGCTGAACGCGAACGACTAGCCAGAATCTCACTGGGTGACAGTGAGATACAGATCTCTAAGAAGTTCGAGGAAGCAAGCAGAGTCTACGAGAAAAATCCTGAAGCCATGCGACTCCGAGCCATGAACATGCTCTACGAAGCCGTAAAGGAGAAGGGCACATTCATCATCGTCCCAAGCGAGATCGTCAGCCAAATGGGATTCAGCGGCGTACTAGGAACAGTTGGCTTCGCTCAGACACAGAAGCAGGCAAAGACGGATCAAGAGAATAAGTAGCGGTTCACGGGCTCGCATGAATAGGCCGCGATTTGGGCAGGTATTCCGTGCTGCACACTAAGCGTGACGCACACGGTGAGCTATTACGCGGGTGGCTGCTGCCCTGCCGAAATCTGCTCGAGCAAATCGGGCGCTCAGTCGACTCGGTCGTGCCTCGCACCGGTATCTTCACCGTGTCCGCCAACAATCGGAGTGAGACCCGCAGCCTGCTTAGAGCAATTGTGGCCTATTTGCGGAGATAGGCATCTTCTCCGCTGAGCCAATCCTCTCTTACCGGGCTGAAGACATCCAGAACTAAAGTGTCTTCTAGAGCTACTGCACTGTGCTCGATTCCGGGTGGGATGTGAAGAACCTCACCCTCACCTAGCGTCACTTCTCTGTCGGGGAGACGCAGCCTTAGAACGCCTTTGAGTACGCAGGTCATCTGCTCACTCTTGTGACTATGCGCGACAACGGTGCAATCCTTCTTGAAGGAGAATTGGGCGAGCGTTATACTCTTGCCGGAGATGAACTTGCGTGATAGTTTATCGGTTATCTTCTCTGCGGGGATCTTGCTCCAATTGTAGTGGCTCATTGCGATCATAGAAGTGAAGAACTAGTGCGCTATTAAATCGGGCTACACGGTTGGCGCTGAAGTCTGCAATACACCCTCTCGTGAAGATACTCGCCGTGCCAACTCCGCTCGTACAATTTCAAGTTGGTGCGGTTTATCCACATCCATTCCAACTTCTGCATACGGACAGAGAACCGCCCTCCCGGTCATCTGCAAACGTTTGGTTACTTTCTCGACCGCTCCGTCTAGATCAACTGTTGAAAGCAATACTGAGACTAAGCCACTGTAACCGAAATAGTCGCGGATCAAAGCGGCCTTCTTCAAGGTGCTCTTACGCGCGGCCACAATTCGTTCCAACAATTCGTCGTTTTCATTGAGTATCGTGATACGGATTACGTGCATTTGGCCTCCGCAGTTGCCCAGCAAATGGGTGGACTCAAATGGAAAGGAGCGTTTAGAGCCCGGAAAGCGAGCCTCCATTACCTGACGCGCGATTATGCTGTAGAACACGTCTTCATCATTCTTCATGGCGGTGGTTACTACCCAATCAACCATGTCGCACGTGATTGCGGGGATGTCAGATGCCACGAGAAGCACGTGGTGAGCTGTTGGGTTGATTTCTAAGAGCCTTCTCAATCCTGCGCGGACATTCTGTAAGAGGCCTCCCTGGTTGGGAACAAACGCGCTTGGCTTGGAACAACTCACCCCGTTGTCCGGCGGCAAACCGGCTACGACAATCCGATCTACGGTTTTGGCCCCTTCCAGAGCGTTCAACACCCACTGTACCATCGGCTTACCGCAAATGTCTAACATCGCCTTTGGCTTCCCCTGAGTGTACTCGTAGAGAGACTCATTCGGATCTGGGATTCCTCCAGCAGTCACAAGCGCATCCATTTCAGATCTTCTCCATGAAGAGCCACGACAGTATTACAAAAGAATTGAAAAAGCATTCTGACGCAAGTTACTCACACTTCTAGCTTGACAGTTTCGATCCAAGCGTATCCACGATTGTGAGCTTTGCACACACATGATTTCAGGGACGGTGGCACATCTAGAAAGTGAACTCCTGAGTACACAGCATCGGCGAGCCTACAGTTGTTAGACCAAGTCTCTCTGACGCCCCATGCGGCTGCGAGAAGTATTGGAAAGGCATTGGATTCGCAGGCAGAAGCATCATCGTCGCAGAAGCGACGAAGCTGAGAATACATGAACACATCCGCAAGGACTTCCCAGCTAAGATGATTGAGATCATTACAGGGAAACGAACGCAAGTTGAGATTCCGGGCAAGATCGCCAGAAGAATAGAAGCTTTGCCACAGCGGAGACGACCGTTCAGTACAGGGTTCAGAACAAGCAGTTGAGGGCTTTGGTTCAAGCTCACGCGCTGTACTGCGGACGAACAAAGGTCGGAATGGAAGACTTCGAAGAGATCAAACGACTGTCGAAGTTCATGAACCTAGACTTTCACCAGGCTTGGATCACACGGTTCAATCGTTGTACTCCATCTTCGCGTCAGGTGAGGGATGACAAGTTAGAGATTTGTCATACCCCTCTACGCGCTGTCTACGACTCGACATAACCACTAATCGAGCGATTGGAGCGTTAGTCCGCTGGGAGTGCACCGCAAGTAAACGTCTGCCTACAATTCTTCAGAACCTGTCAAGGCTTTCTACTCATTCTTCTTTAGGTGATCGCCAAGGAAACCTTGAAGGAGTCTGTAAAACGCGGCCTTTGCGTCCCCGCTCTTCCTTGAAAGCTCGAAATACAAGCTACGCCTTCGGGCATTTGAGCCGCTGGTTCTTGGGCATGTCATGAGACAGTGATAATTCGACGTTCACGCTACGAGAAAGGCGATTCAAATTCCACCGCGGCTCTCGTAAGCTACAAGGGCCCTAGTCTCGTGACATGTGTTCCTGCTGGCTCTACTTTCTCTTTGTCGTCGTTTCATGTTTGCAGTAATCTTCTCTTCTCGCAATATTCTCTCGAGCGCTTCTTTCAGTTTCTGAAATGACGGTGATGCCTGAAAGAAACTGTTTCGATCGAGTTTAGTCCATCATCCAGCCTTTATCGATGTATAGTTCGCCACAAACTTGAAGGTTATGATCGGACTCTCGTGCAGAATCCTAAATACGTTGAGATATGGTAACCCAATTCCAACATTTTTCATTCGTGGAAGGAGCCCTCTCAGCTCTGCAGGGACCACACGCACATTTTGATGGTAGAGATATCCTGTAGCCTCAATCGGGCCCTCCTCACTTTCTTCATTTATCCGTATTGGGTAAACACCGTAATCGTGTACTTCTCCTGTTGAGGGAGGAAGCATGATTGGTTTCCTGATTTCAACATCATCAATGTATAAACTGAATTGATAGGATAGAAGCCGTTTCTCTAATGAGGAGATCATTTCTGAATCATTTCGGACAGGCTCCCCTTCAAGGTACGGAACTGGTGTCAGAAGCCCAAGTTCCCATAGGGTTTGATCGTGAGCCGGATAGCTGAGAAATTCGTTTTGCTTTGTGCTGAACGAAATTGACAAAGTCCATGTATTGATGCAGGGGGCTTCTTTTCAAACCCCCTATAGCGTTTTTTGTGTTTTTCAGCCAGTAGTTGTCTAAACACGTTCGATGTGCTTTCAACTTCGACTAATGTGTATTGCTCGTCTTTGGGTTTCCTATACATTCGAACCTGGACCGTGCCAGCGGTAAGCTCTTCCATGGGGAGTGACTCGGCTCCGACTCCAAAGAGACGACTCATATCTACCTTGGCTTCAAACCCTTGTTCATCTTGGGCCCGTGCTGAAATGACGCGAAATCTTTGTGAAACATGGCCAACTGCTCGTCGACCTTATCCCTATCCTACCAATGATGGGTCGTCCTTTTGGTGTCACTTCTACCGGAAGTTTTTCGCTAGCACCAATCCGTTGCATCCTTATCGTAAACTCGGTTGCGGACATGCCTTGACCATCGTCGAATATTGAGAATGACTTGAAATTCGGAGGATTCGTATTGATTGCCGCAAATGATGCATCCGCACAAACGAATTACTTACGAGTTCTATCAGAACGTTTCCACGTGAACGATAAGGATAACCGGTGCTTATCTGTTTTACAACCTTTCCTGAAACCTTCATCGGGTATGGAGTATATTTCGGCTCGATCTGGATTGCCCAGCATATTCTGAATCTGCATCTTCCACGATTTTGATCGAACCCTGCTTGGAGTGCATTATGAGGGAACACCGACTTTGGATGTCTTCCACTTTATGAGGATCTGCACTAGTTGACTGGAGAGTTCAAGAGAGAACTTTGCCTCGCTCTCTTCATTCTAAACCATCTCCAGGAGCATATGACGCACACGTTCCATGGGCACCAAAATTGCCAATTAGGCGCGAATTGCTCGCTTTTATCTTGTCATAAGCCGTTAGTGCTTTCGCCGTAACAGCATCATCTCTGCTGCCGCCAAGTTTTGTTTTGTGAATCCCCCCACTCTAGGCAAACTTCGAGCGCCGCTCGGGCCATTACAGCGGCTCCCCGAAATGCCCTGCCGTTTAGAGCGATGGTACCTTCCTCTAAGCAAGCGCTGGACTCCGGGACATTACTTTGAATCTCTGGTTTGACCAATGCGTCTAACCGCAGAATTCCATAATCTTTTAACCTTCTTGAAAAAGCGAAGGGCGCGGTAGGCATCGACAAGAGCACGCTCCACACTCTGCGCTTCTTACCATACGCCCTCTGTCGGCATCACTCGAACTGCATTCCATTCAAGCTAACTATGGCACAGCGCGAGACTTGCAATGGCATCGATAACTCCAGACGTGGGAGGTTGGTGACAATCACTCCACACTTGCAGACCAATGGGATCCCGCCCAGCAGCAGTTGAATTCGCTCAGACTGCAATCCAATCATATTAGGCCTGCCGAGTGGAGCTTGTAAGACCTTGATAAAACCGAGAAATATCCTTGCATGTCACCTCAACTGATCCTCGGCTTTGACTGACAGACCGTGTCAGAGCAAATTCAAGACAAGCCTACACCCTCCGAGGGCTATTTTTGAATACGTTTCGACTCTACTGTTCGGATATCACTCATTCCAAGAGGGAGTTCTAAGAGGATCCTTAACGAGCTCGCTGGCCCATTGTCCTTGTATGTCCCCGGCGACCGCGATTCGCGCGCATTGCCTGCTAGACTGCTGTCCAGAGCTCATCCAGTCAATGCTGATACGAGCGCTGGCTATGTTCTAAACTTGATTCAAGATTCGAGGAATCACGGTCGTCCCTAAAGCGCCTACTTTCTAAAGGGATAGACAAATCGGTAATTGCCTTTCTTGCACGCAATACGCACCGCGACAGTGGCTCTCCCCTAAATTAGTCAGATCTGGAGAGCTGAATACGGATCGGTGGAAACAATCTACTGCGATACTTTGTTGGAAATTACCTATCCTACAAGACGCATGCTCTCCAATCCTTCAACGGCTCAGCAATATCGCACATGCCGAACAGCTTCCCCGAAAGAAGTGCAGGACATTGTTAGGCCAGATGTCAGAGAAGGATTTTGGTTCCTTCTGCTCGGGAAAGCGATATCCACCTCCGCATCAGCGATTCCGCTGCGTGCACTAGGCGTTTGAAAATTACTTCCGTCAAGGAAGGTTCATGGGACAGGAAGATCCAAGAAGAACTTGTGTCCTGACTGGCGTCAGATTGCTCCGAGAGTCTAAAACAACGAGACAGACAGCTTCGAGTTTGTCATGCACTGCGTTGATGCGAGCCAACTCGTCAGGGCGTCTGGTTTTGGCAGAGCAAAGCGCTATGGCATCATCTTTTGCCGCTGCCGATTGTAGGATTGTTGCAGACGTGATTTCTGTGACTTTTTGAGATTTGTTCTGCCTGCGAAAGGTTATCCAACGCTGAACCTGTAGAAATCTATCGCAATTTCAATGACATGAGATTTGGCTGCTGGATGTGCTCTGTTGTTAGACAGCACCGAACCATGACGAAACTAACGGACGCAAACGATTTGAAGTATCTGAAGCCTCTCTTGGACCACCGGAATTATGTGATCGAAGCCACAAATTCCCGGTTGCATCCGGAATCACGCGTGGCTAGCGCGCACGAATCCAACAAGATTGACGACTGGGCATTCAAAGAAGCTATCCGACAAACTCCTATCTGTTGAGAATAGCCAGGTCTTACTCGATCACAGAGGAAGAGAAGATCTCTAACGTACGACCTTGTCAAACATTAGGAATCTCGAACCATATGCTGCGCCTTCAGGCTAAAATCGGTTAGCCCCCGAAATAGAACCGATTCCCCCAGCCCCAATATTATTCGGGTTGCGGCTATGCTATTACAGACTCAGCACGTTAGAAAACCCATTTGCCGGACGACTTCGGCAAGCTAATTCTAATCCGCACACTTGACCGTTTGACGCCATGACATATCAGAAGCACCTGATCTTTACAAGAAGAAATATGGAAAACATGTCAAGTCCGAGTTGGATCGCCGATGTCCTCTCGTCACATGGAAAAACCAAACGCAAGTCTCCCCTGAGGAAGGGAAAATACAAGTATCCCTGTCCGGTATGACGTAAGGCTAAAATTACAGAAGGTACTTGAAGAACTAAAAATGTTATAGTCCACGTGTAACTATGGTCTTGCCCCTTCAGCCTCTTTTGCTTCTAATCTCCCAATAACAACAGTCGCGAGATCCAGCGCGGCTCCTGTCTGACTTTCGGTCAGCGTACTCCCCGTGGAACGCAGAATTCCTAATGTTCCTCAGAAATTCTAGGGCTTCTTGGAGATCTCGTACCAATATCCCCTTCGATGATAGTAATCGAATCAAATTGCCGAAACCCATGCGCCGTTGTACAGGCTTCTGCGCATCCCAGCCAATCTTTGCCATTGCACGTTCAATTTCTACTAGTATCGTAAACAATACACCACGGGGGTCTGGTTCATGTACAAGTTCTGTCGTGCCTTCAGCTGTCTCTGCTCTTTCACTAGGACCCAGGAGTCTTTGAGCAACGATGTAGCAGTACCGAGTTTCCGAGTCAGCTCATCTACCTCTCGCTCAAACCCAAACCCGCCGGAGCCCACCGAACTCGTAATGTCGGGAAATGAAAGCACCAAGAGACGCCAAATAGTAAAACTACCATAACCAAAGACAGTCGTTTCAACTCTAATCGATTTTCGGAAATCTGCATCTCTTCCAACCGACGAGCAGAACAGCAATGGCCCCCAGAAACCAATTACGGCGCGACAAGGCGTTCCGTTGAGAAGGCTAGAATTCAGCTAATAAGAACCTTCACAGACTCGGACAGCGTTCTCTTTGTCCCGTGGTCCATTGCGTATCTTTTCCATTTTGCTACGCGATGAGGAAGCCTCTTGTGTTCCGCATGGGGAACAACGTATAATCGCCAGAACCCCGATCGCGTGCGTCCCTTCGTGCGATCGTCACAATTTGAACTGTTGCGCGTCTGTCGTTCTTGGCCTTGTGTGTGGTACACTTGGTGCGCGACGACGACGAACGCCTTTCCATGGAGCCCAAATTTGGGTAAGGGACATCTGTGAGAAGAGTATCAATCAGAAATTTCGTATCAACTCAATCGTGAATTCGTGGATCTTGCAGGTTGGTCGTCAATCGGAATCAACCTAGTTCACCCGAAACCTGTTTCCGACTCCCGAATTTTCGGAATCAACTCGAATAGCGCGGCCGTAACAGGAAGAAGCACGAGCGCTCCGTATCCCAGAACCAGATATCCCACGAAGAACAACTCTCCTGCCAATAGGGATAGACCATTCCATACTTGACGGGCAAGCCTCCAACGACCAAAGCGAGTATTCCCCACATGAAAGTCCTAAGGAACTCAAGCATTAGCACGAATTCATGTTTCCACGTCCCAGTCCATCCCGACACGCGTTTACCTCGCCCTTAAATTGCCTTCGACAAACGCGAATACGCCTGGCAAAAACGACATTCCACCGAGACTGTTCCAATAGAAGAGATACTTCGTTTGAAGCCCAAAGCCGATCTGAATGGAATCGTCAGTACTAGGACGCTGCCTAAAGACTCCGTGCTTGTAAGCGCCGCCCTAATGATGATTCTCTGACAATCTCCCCGGATTCAGCACTGTATTCTTGGAATCGGCCAGTGGTTTGGGCTCCGCCCCTCTCCTGCTGGAATAGCTAGTCGCAAAATAGGCAAATCCCATTGCTAGGCCAAGAACTGATGCAACAAGAAAAGTCGTGGCGAGAAAGAGCCCAGAGCAGAGATGACAATACTTCCCGAGAACGTAGATCGCATTTATTATAATAACAAAAGGGATGCCCCCAATCTTCCGCAGACTGTGCAATGCAAGTCCCATATTTCTGAAGCGCTGACCCTTGATTTGTCGTTTGCCATGGAAGAAACGTCGTTGTGCTTCTTGGTGGGGCATTCAAGTTTGAACCCTCATAGGAGAGCAGGGGCGTTTTTCGTCGTCGCGGTACGCTTGGTGCGGGCGTCGTAAATTGAACCGTCATTGGAGTTGATTTGTGTGTGTATCGTGGTGCGAGCGCCTGAATTTGAACTGACTTCTCTGTGTCTTTGAGTTAGCGTAACATGGTCTGAACAATAGTGAATCTAGGGTTGTGGTATTGCGAGGTCTTTCGTTCCTCTTTCTGAGAGTTTGGCTTCGGGGTAGTGTTTCTGGACTAGTTCTTTGATGATTTCTGCGTGTTTGACTTTCTCTCTGGCGGAGAATGCATGGCTTTCAGGTGAAACCCAAGGCTTGTACATCGCTCCGAAGCCTGTCCCCGGCTCGATCTTGAAGTAGCATGGTGCGGTTATTCGACTGAGTTCGGGGCATTCGTAGAATCGATTGAACCCGCCGAATGAATCGAGCATGTAGACATGAATGTCAACGGGTATGTTGACGGCGGCTCGGATGGCTGCAAGTTGTGGCAGGCTGAGATCCGCTACTGGGTTTAGTGTGTCTGCGCCGAGACTCTCCACCACTTTTGCTCCGGCCGGGTTCGCGTGGCCCGCCAAGATCGAGACTTTGAACTTCACATCCTTGGGGATCTCGCCGATTTTGCGGAGTTCGTTGAGTGCCCAAAGGAGGCCTTCGTCAACGACTAAGAAGCCTCTGAATCCAAGCTCGATTGATCGTTTTATGTCTGCGATCGCGTAACCTAGCTTCAAGTATACCCCATAGGCGTGAGGGATCTTGACTCGAACCGTTCTCTTCGTTTGCGTCGGAAATGCGGGCAGAAGCCAGATGGCCGAAGCCATCTTCAACAAGCTCAAACCCGATGGTTTTCAAGCAATCAGCGCAGGAACAAAACCAGCCAGCGAGGTCAATCCGCTCGTCGTGCAAGCTCTCAGAGAGATCGGAATTGACGCAAGCAACAGCAAACCGAAACTCGTTTCAACAGAAATGATCACGAAGGCTGAGAAGATCATAACGATGGGATGTGAGGGATCAGATTTTTGCCCCGCGAAATTCCTGCCCAAGATCAAGGATTGGGGAATTGAAGATCCAAAAGGAAAGACGCTGGGTGAGATCCGATCAATACGAGATACCATTCACGAGCGCGTAGTGGAACTATTGCAGGAGTTGCAGTCCACATAAGCGAGCTTGGAAAAGTAATCAGCTATATCTCTGCGGCGTGGGCATGTTAGTCCTTGGGAGGAAGCTTGTACTCGAAAAAAGATCTCCTCGACAGTCTAAAACCAGTAAGTATCTGGTCAAGGAGATTCATGCGGGCTGCAATGATTCAGGGATTGATAGCAACCGTCATCATGATTCTTCTGGCTGTGGTCCTCATCGGGCTCCCATCCGTTGCAGCTGGCTTGGTCGCGACGATCCTGGCGGTTCCTGCTGCAGGCTTTGTTGAGCTGGCAGCGCTTTTCGGATTCTTTGCCATGTACGTCGTGGTGGGTGTAGTTGGTGTCGCATTGACAGCGTTGCTCTACCATCACGTTGAGATCGTGATGGGAAAAACGTACCGAGGTGTAGCCAATCTGTTTGCATGGATTCATCTGGTGTTGATGAACGTCGGAATCGCCGGAGCTACATGGCCAATGATATACGCCGGCTTTTGGGGCGATATTGCACTCGGCCCACCCAGCCAAGGTGGACTAGGATGGACCATAGAAAAGGTGGCAGAACAAATCCTCGCCCAATTCGTGCCTATAGTTGGAGCAATGCTCTTGGTCACCGGGATCGGCGTTGTTGCAGGCGGAATCGGATTTCTCATCGTTTCTCTCAGAAAATAGAACGAGAGTACTGAAACCGAGCGAGAATAAGTCTGAGCACTACCACGGACCAGAATGAGATTTGCGACTCTTCGGTAGTCTCACAGCATGAATGCGGCAAGGATGGCTGCGATGAGAATGGCGGGTAGCAGGTTTCCGACTCTGATTTTCGCGATTTGAAGCATATTCATTGCGATACCTATGATGAGCAATCCACCTGTTGCCGTCATCTCAGTGATCATTGATGTAGTGAGATAAGGCTCGAGCAGTGAGGCGCCCAAAGTGATGCTTCCTTGGTAGGCTGCGAGAGGTAGTGTGGAGAATAGGACTCCGATCCCGAGCGTTGAAGCGAACGCGACGGATGCTATTCCGTCCATTACGGACTTTGTTAGCAGGACCGAGTAATCGCCGCGTAGACCATCTTGAAGCGAGCCAACGATAGCCATTGGGCCCACGCAGTACAGGAGCGTTGAGGTTACGAAGGCTTTCGCGAATGTCCCGTGTTCCTTGCTGAATTTGGTCTCGACTCTCGCTCCGAGTCTATCGAGCCTCTCCTCAATTCGTAGGAGCTCGCCCAGTATTCCTCCCGTCACCATGCTTACGAGGATTATCAACGGGTTTTGTGTGGTGATTACCATCTTGAGACCGATGAGAGCTGTCACAAGTCCAAGACATTGCACAGCGATTGAACTGATTCGTTCAGGAAGTCTCTGCTTCAATGCGAAACCGATGAGTGTTCCAATGGCGATGGCGACAATGTTGATGAGGGTTCCAATAAGCATCGAGCAGTGCCTTCGAAGGCGTGGCGATCCAACAACAGTCGGTTTAAGGATTGCCTATCTCAGCCTCACGAGACTGAACCTTCGCATGATGATGAAATTAGGTTCTTGCTGAAACCTCAGGCGCATTCATTTTGAGCTTCTCGAGGATCTTGTCCAGTTTCGTTTGGTGAGGAAAACCGAGTCCTGATCCGTCGGTATTCCCATTGCGAGGCATAGAAGTTCTGTGTGATACAGGACTGGAAGTTCGTAGGTCTCGTTGAAAGTTTTCTCGATTGATCGTTGGTTTGTGTCGTATTGTATCATGCAAGCTGGGCATGCCACGACAAGGCAATCTGCGCCAGCCTGTTTGACTTTGAGGAGTTTCTCTCGAGCTATTGCGTATGAGGTGTTCTCATCTACGGAGCTTATGGGGCCACCGCAGCACAATGTCTTCCTCATGTATGGCACACTCGTCGCACCCGTGATCTCGACCAGATTGATCAAGGAATACTGGTCTTTCCGAATCTTCGATGCCTGTTATTCTGCTTGGTCGCAGAGAGATGACATCCGTAGTGAGTCGCCACTTTGAGACCTACTAGCGGCCGCTTGATTGCGCCGCTTGATCTCTTTCGAGTCCCTACCTTGTTGTGGAGTAGAGTGGCCGTGTGCTCCACCTTCGACTCGTCCTTTGTAGTTCTCGACCGATCTTGGAGAGCAGATCGTTAGTTCTTTGCCGCTGTGACGCGTCGCTCTCTCATCTCATGACTGGGCTGTTCTTAGAGTGTTGTAGCATCCTGGGCATGGCGTGAGGATGTCTTGTTTCATTTCTTCTGCTATTGTGAGGTTTCGGCCTGCTAATGCAAACCATGCGTCTCTGCCGAGCCCTAAGACCGCGTATGGTTCGGGGCAGCATTGTGCGCCTTTCATTTCAGCAAGCTCGATTCCGAATGCTTCGAGACACTTTCTTATCTGCAGCTTCAATGTAGGGCATCCGGTTGGAGACCCAACAGCCAGGGAACCACGCGTATCTAGCTCACTTGCTCCATTGACGCTGCTCTCTCCTTCGCTCGACCCAGCCTGGGAACTTGGTGGCCTCCAGCAGGGTGCGAACTTCCTCAACATTGACTTGGCTGAGCGGCGCCAGTCCTAGTTTCTCTCTCCAAACCAGACTTGCCTTTGAAATCGGCGTGGATTGCCCAGTGTCCGCAATTCTTTTCGCCCGTTCTAGCAGCAGCCTGGGGATGTTGCCGTTCTCGGCAGCCGCGTTCTTCAGATTCTATGAAAAGTTCAGATAGCTCGATCTTTTGTGGGCACCTCTCCAAACATGAATTGACAGGACGCGCACAAGCCAGATGAGATCTGAAGAGAGAATCTCATCGTACTGTCCAAGGATTATCGCCTCCAGTATGCGCCTAGGGTTGTAGTCTGGTCTCGCATGCGCTACTCGGACAGCCTCCTGTACACATGCCGCATTGATAACAGACCGCGAGTTTCTTGCGTAAGTCTACGATCTTCCGAGAGCGTTTGCAGTTTCTCGATGGCGTTCAACAATTTCGCCTTGTTCTACTCGATCTTCGCGGGTATCGTTTGTTGAGATGGTGTTGAGTGTTCGAGCATCCTCTCTAGAGTCTCGGTCTTGCTCTTTCGTTTTCTTCTCGAACCTTGCTTGGGGCTTAGCGCTTTGAGTTTCTCGTTCATGTCGCGTATGAGGTCAGCGAACTTCTGGCCTTCCGCTGCTGAGATCCATTCGAGCCTGAGCCTTTCTCCACTTATTCCCGTTGCTTCTAGCGTTCGTCTGAGTGTTTCAACTCGTTTCTTAGCCCAGACGTTGCCTGATATGTAGTGGCAGTCGTTTCCCATTTCGGTGAGTCTGCATCCAGACACAAGCACCATGCCTGCACCCATCGTGAAGGCGGACGTGATGAAGTCTCTGTCAACTCTCCCTGAACACATGACTCTGACGGTCCTCACGTTGGGTGGGTACTCGAATCGGCTTGTTCCAGCGAGATCGGCGCCAGCGTAGCTGCACCAGTTGCAGAGGAACGCTAAGATCTTCTTCTCAGGCTCGTTTCGTAGAAGTTCGCGGATTTGTGAGAGTATCTGCTCGTCTGTGAAATGCATCTGTGTTATCGCGTTGTGTGGGCATTCTGCAACGCATGTTCCGCAACCCTGACATTTCGCCGGATTGATGATGGCGGCTTGGCCTTTTTCCGCGCTGATTGCTTGGAATGCGCATCTGGTGACGCAGATTCCGCATTCGGCTTTTGGATCTCTAACGCGTATGCAGAGGTCTCTTGAGACTGACGCTACGATCGGTTCGATCATCCATTTGTCTTTGGAGAGGATTCGTGCAGCTCTTGCTGCTGCGGCGCTTCCTTGGGCGACGCTGAACGGTATATCTTTCGGCCCTTGAGCCGAGCCGCAGATGAATATTCCACTTGTTGCGGTGTCTATTGGTTTCAGTTTCGGGTGAGCTTCTAGGAGAAAGCCTGAGCTGTCTCTCATAATGTTCAGTGTTCTGGTGAGCTTGTCTGTTCCAGCGCGAGGCACTGCCGCCTGCGCAAGCACAACCAGGTCGGCTTCGAGAGTCATCGCTTTTCCAGTCATTTGGTTCTCGGAGTATACGACCAGGTTGCTTGTGGTTGGGTCTTCTGAGAGTTCGGCTGGTTTGCCGCGTATGAATGTGATTCCCATCTCTCTTGCTCTGCGGTAGAATTCCTCGTATCCTTTGAAGCTCGTTCGCATGTCCACGTAGAAGATGTGAATCTCCAAGTCCGGGTAGTGTTCTTTGAGAAGGACGGCGTTCTTTATCGTGTACATGCAGCAGAAACCCGAGCAGTACGCGCTTCGTTTCTCATCTCTGGATCCGACACATTGGATGAAGGCTACGCGTTTCGGCGGCTTTTCATCTGATGGGCGAATGACTTTTCCACCGGTCGGTCCAGCCGCGTTGATCATTCTCTCGAGTTCAAGACATGTCATCACGTTCGGGTAGATCCCGTATCCGTACTCTCTGATCGCTGACGCGTCTAGAAGGTCGTAGCCTGTTGCTACGATGATTGTGCCAACCTTGAATTCAACGAGTGTCGGGACGTGCGTCATAGTTGATGGCTTGAGCTCCGGATTTGTCGCATGCCTCTTTGCATTTTGAGCAAGCGAGTGGAAGGAGGCCGAGGCAGCTCTTGTCGTCCAGTACGTATGTGGATGGGACGGCTTGAGGGAAAGGCGTGTATATTGCCTTTCGCCAACCGAGGCTAGCTTCAAAGTCGTTAGGAATCTCAACCGGACAGACTTTGGCGCATTCGCCGCATGCATTGCATTTGCTTGAATCCACATATTGTGGTCTGCGAGTTCACTGTGACTCGGAAATTTCCGACGTATCCGTCGACACGTTCGACCTCCGAGCATGCGAGAAGTTTCACGTTTGGCCTACGTGATACATCCACCATTAACGGGCCTAGGATGCAGATCGAGCAATCCAATGTTGGAAAGGTCTTGTCAAGCTGAGCCATTCTTCCGCCGATGCTCGGCTCTCTCTCAACGAGATATACTTCGTATCCCATGTCTGAAAGATCGAGCGCTGCTTGAATTCCCGAAACGCCGCCTCCTATGACCAGTGCACGCTGCTCTACTCCAACTTCTATCTCCTCAAGGGGCATGAGGTGGCGGGCTTTCGCAACTGCTGACGCGATCAGGTCTCTCGCTTTCTCATTGGCAACTTCATCGGCGTGAGGGTGACACCAAGAACAGTGTTCGCGAATGTTAGCCATCTCAAAGAGGTACGGGTTCAATCCGGCTTCAGAAACGCACTTCCGGAAGGTTGGCTCATGCATTCGTGGTGAACATGCGGCAACGACCACTCTGTTGAGGCCGAGTTCCTTTATGTCCTTCTTTATGAGGGTCTGTCCTGGGTCGGCGCACATGTACCTGTAATCGCGGGCTACTAGCACGTTTGGAAGACTTGACGCATACTTGGTGAGGCTTTCGCAGTCAAGCGTCCCGGCTATGTTTAGGCCGCAGTGGCAGATGTAGACACCAATCTTGCCGGAACCTGCGTCTTGGTCCAAGTCCAAGTCGGAGCGCGAGAGGCTTGCTCTCTTATCATGCTTGCTACGCGGTGACCGCTTGTTCTTGAAGTAGTTTTTGGGCGTATTCGCGACCGTTCTTGAAGGCGTTAAGGTTCAGTTCTTCCGTGCCTCTCGGAGTATACTCTGGCAATTGCCTTTTCGACAGATGACTGTATCCACCATGTCTGGTCAGGCCGATTATGGCGCCGACCATCACCATATTCGCGACTATACGCTTGCCAAGACTCTCGGCGATGCGTGTAGCAGGCACGCGGTAGATTTTCTTGGCGTGATTGGTTGGTCCTCTTGTACCATGTCAGGGTCGAGGATGACGATTGCGTTTCCGTTCAAATCTTCGAGGTTCTTCCTGATAGGCTTCCTGTGACATGATCGCAATCACGTTTGGTTTGCGGATCTTTGGATAGTGTATCTTTTCGTCGGAGACGATGACTTCGACTTTGGAGGCTCCTCCTCTTGACTCGGGACCGTAGGATTGCGTCAGGGTAACGTTCTTTCCGCCGAATACTGAGGCGGCTCTTCCAATCATCACGCCGGCGGTCACGATTCCCTGTCCGCCTTGACCGGCTATTCTTACCTCAAAGCGCGACATTGGTGCGCCTCCCTGCTTTCTCAAGGTCTGCCTGAACTGATCGATTCTATCTCCCACAGAAGATCGCTGAACTCCGGTTTCTCAATGTCAACGAATTCTCCGACAATGATCTTGTCAGGCCCGACTTCGCCTTGATCGGATCGATGAAGGATCGGACTTCGCTGATTTCTATCAGCCTCTTCATGTCAAGAACGGGGTCTGCGATCTTGTTTCTCCGCCCGTATTCTTCTGGGCATGGTGTTATGATTTCTATGAAGCTGAAGCCTTTCTTGCTGATGGCTTTCTTCATGGATTCTCTGATACGTTTCACATGAATTGCTGTCCATCGTGCCACATAGACTGCTCCTGAGGCTGCGGCCAAGTGAACCAGATTGAATGGGTGTTCAATGTTGCCGTATCGAGTTGTTGTTGTGAATGCGCCGATCGGCGTCGTGGGGCCAGATTGGCCGCCAGTCATGCCATAGTTGAAGTTGTTGGAACAGATTACCGTGATATCGACGTTCCGTCTAGCGGCGTGAATGAAATGATTTCCTCCTATCGCGAAAAGGTCGCCGTCTCCACTGATGACAACGGGCTTCAGGTCCGGTCTCGCGGCTTTCACTCCTACAGCGAAAGCTAATGCTCGACCGTGTGTCGTGTGAAATGAGTCAGTGTTGGTGTATCCTGAGATTCTTCCTATGCAACCAATTCCTGACACTACAACGATCTTGTTCCTGTCGTACTTGAGTTCGTCCAAAGCTCTGGCGAATTCTCCGAGTATGATGCCGTTGCCACAACCGGTACACCATATGTGGGGGATCATCCCGTTTCTTGTGTAGTCGTCAAGTGGGTGTTCAACTGCTGACATTTCACGTGTTCCCCCATCGTCTAGTTGACTGCTTGAGCCAGAATCTCCTCGGGGGTGTGAAGTGCGTCTCCCAGTTTCGGAAGCGACGTTACTTTCTCGCGGCCTGCGCTTCTCTCGACTTCACGAACCAGCTGGCCGTAGTTCATCTCAGGCACCAGGATCTTGTCCACTTGAGAAGCCACTTGCTCAACTGCCTTCGTCTGGGAATGGCCAAATTGTGACCAGCCGCAGGAGGCCGATCTTCAGTCCTCTCTCTCGTCCTTCGACCACAGCGGCAAGTGCAGATCTCGCCACGCTTCCGTAGGCAACAATGCACACGTCAGCATCATCTAGAAAGACTCGCTCGACTTTGTTGATGTCGTTTGGTGTTGTTGCGGATCTTGTCGCAGATTCTCTGCACCAATGCGGCGTGGTACTCCTGCGGCGTCGGTTTGTGGGTGACCACTCTCATCATGAGTCAGCCCCGTGGCATAGAATCTGTATCCTTCGCCAAAGGTCGCCATTTCTGGAACAAGATCTTTTCCTGCTCGGAAAGGTAAGTATTCGGACGGTTGTGCGCTGGGCTTCTTGCGATCAATCAATCGGATCTTCTCTGGTTCTGGTATTGCGAGTCTCTCCATCAGGTGCCCGACGATCTCGTCAGTCATCAGGAAGGTTGGGCACCTGTACGTCTCTGAGAGGTTGAATGCTTCAATGGTGAGATCGAACATCTCTTGGACGGATGATGGAGCAAGCGCGATTATTTCGTAGTCTCCGTGAGATCCCCACTTTGCCTGCATGACATCCTGTTGACCTGTCTTGGTGGGTTGACCTGTGCTCGGTCCGGCACGCATCACGTCCACCACAACGCATGGCGTCTCTGTCATGGCTGCGAGCCCAATGTTCTCTTGCATCAAGCTGAAGCCTGGGCCTGATGTGGCTGTCATCGATTTGACGCCGGCATATGATGCGCCGATCACCGCAGCCATTGAGGCGATCTCATCTTCCATTTGCAGGAAGACGCCGCCAACTTCAGGAAGTCTCCTTGACATGTGTTCAGCGATCTCTGTGGCTGGCGTGATTGGGTAACCGGCGAAGAACCTGCAACCAGCTGCCAGAGCGCCTTCGGCGCAAGCTACGTCTCCAAGTGTGAAGTAAGTGCCAGCAGGAACGTCTCTTCTCAGCGTCTCTCTCCCTTCTCAGCCGAGAAATATCGCGAAGTCGGGGCAGACTTCCTCACACACTCCGCATCCAACACATGAGGCGGAGTCCTTCACTCGAGGTGGATGAGCCCCTCTAAAGTTCAGCTTCGTACTCTTGCTCTAGAACATGCTTTCGGGCAGAACTCTATGCAGAATGAGCAGCCTTTGCATCTATCTTCAAGGATAACGATCTCCACGTCCCTAAGCTTCAATCCGTGAGAAGCCGATATCGGTCGCCGTGCAGGTCTAGCCGGTGAACTCGGTGGCACAAGCATTTGAGCTGTGGGGCTCAACTCGTCCGTGGCCGATCCTTCTGGAGGTCGTTGGATATCAATTCGAATTCTGCCTATCGAAGTATGTTTCGTACTGTCATACATATACCGCCCCTTACTACTCTACCCCTTTTATTTACAAACCGAACTTACGTCCCACCGTAGATACATATTCTCTGTACGTTTTCGCCAGCTATCGGCCAATGCCGGACGCCCCTGACTGCTTTCGACGCTGAAGAGCGATAGAAACAAAGCGTGTCCAGCAATCACGGATGTCTTGATCTATATAGAAAGCGGGACCGCGGGCTGGTCACTCATTTCCTTCGCAGCCAAGAGAACCTGAGAACAAGCCCCGCGACAAGACCTCCTGCATGCGCTAGAAATCCTCCTCCCGCGAAAATGTCAAGTCCCCCGTAGAAAACCATCCCGACGAGTCCTCGGATTCCTCCCGCGGCTGCCAAGAGTCCCCAGATGGCACCTGATGCGCCGACACCGATAGCGTCGCCGCCAAGAAACAGAAATGCTATGTTCCCCACCAGGCCGCTTGTGAAGTACGTGATTATCCATCGATTCACTGAAACCTGCTCCTCCAATGCTGTCCCAAAAAGAAGGAGAAAGAACACGTTTCCTCCAAGATGCAGCAAGTTTGCATGAAGGAACATTGATGTGAAGAGCATCCATATCGCCCCGTGCCAAACTTCGGCGTTGACTTGCAGAAATGGATACACAACGCCGAGGTCAGGTTCTAGAAAGTTCCCTGCTAAGATGCCAGTAGTCACGTAGATGATAACGAGAATTGTGGCCATCCACACGCTAGGAGATTCGCTCAGTCTCGAACTTGTTCCTGCAGTCAAAGTCTTCCCTCAAGGTTGAAGAAGAAGTTCTTCAACGACGGTACTTTTCAATCTGATCATAGTATCAATGGCTTGCGAGACTAGTTCCAGATCTTGCAAGAATCCACGGTTCGGGGAGTGTATTCAAACGATGCCGATCGTCTGCTAGGCGTCCTTGCTTATTCGTTCGCTGATTGTTCGAGTGATGGCTGAGTTATGCGGATTCCATCACGATTGTTGTTAGGGTTGATCTTACCTTGTCGAGTCTACGTACTTTCCATGTAACGATCTCTTTCAGTTTGTCCATGGTGTCAGCTTCAACCTTCGCTACGAGGTCGTATACTCCGTAGACCATGTATGATTCCTTGACGTTAGGAATGCTTCGAAGTTGCTGCAGAACTTCTTGTTCGCCGCCTCCATCAATATTCATGAAAACAAAGGCCATTGGCATTGAACATGCCTCAGGCTTGATTTATCGTCCTCATGCATTATGAAGGTTGCCCTCTTCGTGCAGATGACCAGTGAAACGGCTACGAGAACTTGCGCAGAGAAGAAATCAGGGTTGATTCTCGTCTAGCTGAAGGCGTAGTTGATCTGAACATTAATGGTGTATTGCAGCTGTCCTGGCATGATAGGCGCCGGTTGTGCTGCGGCCTCTGCGAGGCCCACTCTGACAGGTTGATACGAGGACCCTAGGTTGATTGAGATTGGACCAACCAGCGTGACGCCGGCCGACTTCGCAATTGCCTGGGCCTTGCTATTGGCATCCTTTACGGCTAGGTCGAGTGCTTGTGATTGTGCCTGTTGTGCCTTGGCGTCGGAGAGTCCGAAGTAGATTCCGCCCATCTCGTTTGCTCCGCTCGAGATCGCGATGTCAAGCATCTTGCCGATCGCCGCTACATCTCTGACGGTCACACTGATCGACTGCCTCGCGGAGTAGCCGACGAGTATTGGCGGCTTTGTAGGATCCTTTGAATCTTGGTATGTCGGAGTCAGCGAGAAGGCAACCGTCTGTATGTCTTTGTCAACGATTCCAGCTTGCCTGAGTGCGGAAATGACTTTCGACATCGCATCGTTGTTTTGCTGTTCAGCCTGAGCTGCAGTTGCGGCTTGTGTTACCACGGAGGCCGTGAACCAGCCGATATCGGGAGTCATAGAAACGACTCCAGTGCCGCTCACCGAGATCGTCCTCTGCTCAGACGCAACTGGAGAAGATACAAACGCCGGCTTCGTGTATGAAGCATATACTGCGAAGCCTGCAAGCACAGCTACGACTACGACAAGGATCAAGACAAGTGCAAATAGCCGCTTCTCTTGAGTTTCGCTCATTCAATTCACCTCCATCATGGGTTGTGTGATCGCAAGAATACTGCACTGCCTTTGATATGAATCCAAGCGTTGGAACATCCTGTTCTAATGCCTAGACACTTCTTAGCTGAATCTTAAACCCGACGCGCTCCCTTTTTCATGAAAATGCGTGTACCGAGCGTCAAGGCTTATTTCCATAGAAGCGTATTGCCAGGCACTCCGGGATGGCGATCGACTTGTTCAACATCAACATCGCAAGCATTGTCCTAGATCGAATCTCGGCCGATGTGAGGCGTCCCTACGAGCGCATTGGACTGCTCATCGGATCATTCCTCGAAGACGGACTATGGGTCAACGAGATCGTCGTGGGTGGAGATGGTGATTCGGAAACGTCATGCGTGCTTTCCGCAGGTAAGCTGGCTAAAGTTGCGGATGATATAGTGAGAGGTAGGCTTGATGGTAGAATTGTGGGTTGGTATCACTCTCACCCAGGATACGGCATATTCATGTCAGAAACGGACTTGACCACGCATGGAAAGCTGTTGCAGTTCTCGCCGTTTGTCGTTGCCCTGGTTGTGGACCCGGAGATAAACGAGTTCGGGATATGGGCGCTTGAACCTGAAGTCGGAGTAGTCCAGGTCTCAAACGACTACATCCGCGTCATCTGACTGTAGCGACTCTAGACTTCTTGTATGCACGCTTGCTGTGGAGTCCTGTTCTGACTTTCTCAAGTTGACGCGACCACTGATCAGCGAGTGGGAATTTGTATTTTGTCAGTTTTGATCGAGTTTCTTTCCAGATCGGATTGAGAGTGGTCTTAGGGTATCCCATTTTCTCATATTCGATCACTTGAAGCAGAAGATCAATGGCGTCGGCGCAGTGAACTATCTTCGCCTCTAGCGACCTCGCGGAATCGTATTCCTCAACAGTGACTCTAAGAGTCTTAGCTAGTCGCCTATTGTTGATGTCTGCTAAAATGCGAGAGATCGCCTTCCGCTCAAGATGTCTCTTGATTTTCTCGCCGTTTCTACCGAGGTATCGGAGGTAGGCTTTGCTGATATCGAAGGTCATGGACTCGGATAGATCGTGAAGTAGTGCCATCTTCAGCACTTTCTCCATATCGATTTCTCGATTCGTCAGTCGGACAGTCTCTGACATTACAAACGCGATCACGGCGACTGAATAGGTATGCGAAGAAACGGGCTCAACATCGTACTTGCTGATTCTGTATGTTATCCATCCGCTTCTCGGAACGCGTTTCAGGGCCATCACATCATCAAGGAGCTTAAGCGGAATCAAGATGGGGAAGTCTCCGTTTCAAACGAGTTTCAGTCGCCATGAGATATAACTATACGATCAAATCGGATCGAACAATACTCGTGCACTCGCGAAGCGTTAATACGCTCTTTCTCTTCATCAAAAGTTCGTGATCCTCTCTTGGGTACGGTTGAGGAAGGCGCCCGTGTGGCAGTTGAGGTCTGCATGGGCGTTAGACCAGACGAGCACGTGTTCATAGTAACGGATTCTTTTACACGAAAGATCGGGGAGGCGCTCAAGGGTGCAGCTGAGAAAATTACCCCACACAACGTGAAGATCACATTTCTTGAGGACTTTGGCAAGCGACCTTTGACTTCACTTCCAAAGCCGCTAGAGGAATCTATTCGATGGGCGAACGTGACATTCTACGCTGCGCGAAGCATCCGTGGCGAATTGGGCCTAAGAATGCCATTCATCAAACTCGCCAAGGAGCATGCACGACACGGCCACATGCCATCTGTAAACGAGCAACTAATGGAAGAAGGAATGTGCGCTGACTATGAGCAGATTTCTGAACTCACCAAGCAAGTTCACTATGCGGTGGCGAAAGCCAAGAGAGCACGCGTCACTACTCCAGCAGGATCCGACTTAACAGTGGAATTTCATCCTCAATGGAGATGGAAGATTTCAGATGGAATATTCCGGAAAAAGGGACAGTGGGGAAACCTCCCTGACGGTGAAATCTTCACAGCTGCCTGGAAGGCTCAAGGAACGGTTGTTGCTAACGAACTAGGCGACTGGTTCAGCGACAAGTACGGCGTCCTAGAACGATCGCCTGTAACGATAGATGTGCGAGATTCCCGAGCCGACATTTCCACAGTCAGATGCTCGAACGGTGAATTGCAGGAAGAGTTCGCAAGATACTTGCAGACAGACAAGAACAGCAACAGACTTGGCGAGTTTGCTATTGGGACAAACACATCATTAACGAAACTTATCGGTAACTTACTTCAGGACGAGAAGTTTCCATGTGTGCATGTCGCCTTCGGTGATCCGTACACTGATGAGACGGGAGCAGATTGGGAGTCGCGAACTCACGTGGACGCGATCCTGAAGGATGCAACTCTATGGGTGGACGACAGGAAACTGATGGAAAACGGACGTTTCCTGCTCTAAGAAAAGTCAGGATCCAGCAGCGGCTATCTGAACTAGCATCTGCTCGATTCTTGTTGTGCACTCGATCAGTTGCCTACTGTTGTGTTTCATCTCATTTAGCGATATCATCCAACTAACCGATTGAAGAGTGGCCAGACGGCGAGTATAAGCAAGAGAGCTGAATCAAAGTACTCCAGTTGAAGGGAATGACATCTCCTCTGCCCAGGGCGACCGCTCTGCTGGCGTCCTTTTTGATTGCGAGTCTTGCCCCTGAGGCAGTCTGGCCGTGCCTAGGTTCAATTCTGGAAATGCTTAATTGTCCTGCAAATCGTACGTGCACCGTTCCAGTGGGATATGACGCCCAACGCGGTTGATACATTTGTACAAGCCAGGAGTCATTGAGAGAATCATAGGACCCGTCGTAGTAGCCCGTGACATGTTAGGGGTTCAGATGTATGAACTCGTCAAGGTGGGGAACGCGGGGCTCATCGGCGAAATCATACGGGTAGAAGGAGAGAGAGCGACCGTCCAGGTATACGAAGAGACCGTTGGCATCAAACCTGGCGAGCATGTGGAGAGGACCGGGAAACCTCTTTCCGTCGAGTTAGGCCCGGGAATGATTAACCAAATTTACGATGGGATCCAGCGACCGCTTCCGACTTTGAGAGAAATCGCGGGGACTTTCATTGCGCGTGGTGTCACTTCGCCTGCGCTTGACCGGAAGAAGACTTGGCGCTTTGTGCCAAAGGTCAAGATCGGTCAGAAGATCACGGGAGGAGACGTTCTGGGTGATGTACCTGAAAGCGTCCTAGTTACCCAACGAATTCTTGTGCCTCCAAACGTGGCCGGCACGGTTAAGTCAATTGTGAAAGAGAGCGAGTATCATGTTACAGACGATGTCGCTGAAGTCCAGACAGAGAAACAGCTTGTGAAGCTTCAGCTGATGCACACGTGGCCCGTTAGAAAGGCGCGGCCCATCAAGTCCAAGCTCCCTTCGGTCGTGCCGCTCGTCACAGGCCAGCGAATAATGGACTTTCTATTCCCAATAGCGAAAGGCGGAACTGCCGCCATCCCCGGTGGGTTCGGGACTGGCAAGACTGTGATGCAGCAGCAGCTTGCGAAATGGGCGGATGCCGAGATCATCGTCTATGTGGGTTGTGGGGAACGCGGCAACGAGATGACTGAAGTCCTTGAGACATTTCCGGAATTGAAGGATCCGAGAAGCGGACAGCCGCTTATGGCGCGGACGATTCTGGTAGCGAATACGTCAAACATGCCAATCGCTGCAAGAGAGGCAAGTGTCTACACGGGCATTACGATGGCAGAATACTTCAGAGACATGGGATACGATGTCGCATTGATGGCTGATTCAACCTCTCGTTGGGCGGAGGCACTCAGGGAGATCTCTGGTCGATTGGAGGAGATGCCTGGTGAAGAAGGGTACCCGGCTTACCTGGCTTCGAAGCTGGCGGAATTCTACGAACGCGCAGGGAGAGTCGAATTGCTCGGGAGTGAATCAAAAGCCGGTTCAGTATCAGCTGTTGGTGCTGTCTCACCAAGCGGCGGAGACTTCTCCGAGCCTGTGACGCAGAATACGCTTCGAATCACAAAGGTCTTCTGGGCACTTAGCAAGTCGCTCGCTGAGAGACGTCATTTTCCCGCCATTGATTGGCTTACGAGCTACTCGCTCTACCTCAACTCGATCGAAGAATGGTACGAACAGGATGCCAAGCAACCCAGGAAGCATCTTCGACGAGACGCGATGTCGCTCCTGCAGAGGGATGAGGAGCTTAGAGAGATCGTCATGCTCGTCGGCCCAGATGCACTATCGGAAGGCCAAAGGGCAACTCTTGAAGCTGCTCGCATGATCAAGGAGGACTTTCTCATTCAAAGCGCACTCCATCCAGTCGACAGCTACTGCTCACCACAGAAGACGACAGAAATGATGAACCTGATCCTAAAGTTCCACAAGAAGATGGAGGGAGCCGTCGAAGATGGAGCATCACTCCAGCGGATCCTCGACCTCCCTGTGAGGCAAGAAATCGCAAGATGCAAGATCGAACCATCAGAAAAGTTCGCTGAAGTCGCAAAGAGAATCGAAGGAAATCTGGACGATCAATTCAGCAAACTGATCGCCGAGACACGTAGTGCGGAGGGGCAGTAAGAATGAGTATGGTTCTAAGAGAGTACAAAACGATTACGCGAATCTCCGGGCCACTTCTCTTCGTGGAGGCGGCGACTGGTGTTGGTTTCGGTGAACTCGTTAGGGTTGTCGCTCCAGACGGTACCGAACGCAGAGGACAGGTCCTAGAAGTAAGCGACAAGATGGCTGTGGTTCAGGTCTTCGAAGGCACCTCAGGCTTAGACGTCAAAGAAACCTCCGTGAGATTTGCAGGTGAGACTATCAAACTCCCCGTCTCATCTGACATGCTTGGAAGAGTCTTCGACGGTAGTGGAACACCAATCGACGGCGGCCCCAATATCATTCCGGAAGATTACTGGGACGTCCATGGAGCGCCGATCAACCCGTACGCAAGAACCTACCCAAGAGAGTTCATCCAGACCGGAGTATCGGCTATAGATGGAATGAACACGCTCGTCAGAGGACAGAAGTTACCCTTCTTCTCAGGCGCCGGACTTCCGCACAACGCGGTTGCCGCGCAAGTAGCTAGACAAGCTCGAGTCCGAGGCACGGGAGAAACCTTCACGACCGTGTTCGCTGCAATTGGCATCACAGCCGATGAGGCAAGATTCTTCCGGGAGGACTTTGAGAAGCAAGGCGCTTTTGAACACGTCACGATGTTCGTGAACTTGGCAGATGACCCTGCGATAGAGAGAACCATTACACCCAGGGTTGCGCTTACGGCCGCCGAATTCTTTGCGTTCAAGCTCGGCATGCACGTGCTGGTCATACTGACTGACATGACGAACTATGCGGAGGCACTACGTGAGATTTCAGCCGCCCGCGAAGAAGTGCCGGGAAGACGTGGGTATCCTGGCTACATGTACACTGACCTGTCCACGATCTATGAGAGAGCCGGAAGAGTACACAATGGCAAGGGCTCGATCACCCAGATGCCGATTCTGACCATGCCCCACGATGACATCACTCACCCAATTGCCGATTTGACAGGTTACATCACAGAGGGGCAATTGATCGTTGACAGAGGCCTTCACAGACGCGGCATCTACCCTCCGATAGACGTTTCACCATCACTGTCTCGACTCATGAGAGAAGGAATTGGCAAGAACCGTACACGTGAGGACCACCGTGAAGTATCGGACCAACTCTACTACTCATATGCTGAGGGACGGTCTTTCCGAGACCTTGTCGCCGTCATAGGAGAAGAAGCACTCTCAGCAAGAGACAAGCTCTATCTGAACTTCGCCGACGCGTTTGAGAAACGCTTCATCAACCAAGGCGAGTACGAGAACAGAGACATCGAACAAACCCTAGACCTCGGCTGGGACTTGCTGTCCGTGCTGCCTGAAACCGAACTAAAACGCATCGATCCATCGACCATCACGAAATATCATCCAACTCACAGAAACAAGGGCACCGTGTAATGTCAGAAGTCATCTCGGGCATTCACCCGACGAGAATGGAATTGCTCGCTCTGAGAAAGAGGCGAGCAATAGCAGAACGAGGAAGAGATCTGCTTAGAGAGAAACTTGATGCCCTGATGATCGAATTCTTTGAGAACGTGCGCCAGATATCCGCACTTAGAGAACGCTCGTATGCGCTTCTTCAAGAAGCCTACATTCTGTTCATAGAAGCACAGATGGTGCACGGACTAGCGAGGCTTGAACAGTTCGCAATAGGCGTCGAGGACCGATTCGAAGTTGACACCAAGACTCGTAACGTGATCGGAGTCACCTTACCGCAAGTCGAAGTCAAAGTGCTACCAATCAAGACCGCACCTTACAATATGCTTGCGACATCAGCAAAACTCGATGAGGCTACCACGAAGATGATAGACGCGTTGAAGGCGATCACGGAACTATCTAGCGCAGAAGCATCCACGCGAAAACTCGCGCAAGCCATAGCTTCAACAAAGAGGCGCGTCAACTCACTTGATTACGTAATTATCCCTCGGGTTCTCCACTCCATTAGATACATCCAGATGCATTTGGAGGAACGCGAGCGCGAAGATTTCTTCAGATTGAAGAGAATAAAGGGTCGAATGGAGAAACAAGCAATCGCCACATAAGCGCCATCTCCATCCTTCTGGCTAGTTGAGGAAATCCCGTCACCTGTCAGGAACGAGCCTGAATCAGATGGCATCAGACATGGAGGCGGTTATCGGAAGGCAGACGATGGCAAAGGCGGTCTTGAGGAGCCTCTTGAGACTCGAGACGTATCATCTCTCTTGCGAGCGTGAGTCGACTTAGCTCCTAGCGCTTTCAATTTCTCAGCAATTATGCCAAGCGACACTTTCTGTTGGTCGATCGAAATAGTCATCCTCGGCGAAAGATAGTTGTTCTTAATCGAGCCGAAACATTCCGGGTACTTGGTCTCGTAGCTGCTTTCCCACCGCAGATAGCTCTCCATGTCCACGTGCGATTCGAAGAGGAGCATATTGTATCTGCCTTCGCTTATGTTGTAGGCCAGGCTAACATGTGGATCGTTTGTCACGTCATTCATGAACTTTCGAGGCTCCTTTACTTCAAGCATCGAGAAGACCAGGAGGAAGTTTGATGGCGTGAAGAAAAGGGGGAATCGGCAAAGAGGAGGATGGATGATCCCCTCTTCCTCCATTTTCAAGATCCTCCTCCTGATAGTGGATCTGTGAACACCGATCTTCTTGGAGAGAAAATTCTCGTTCACCTTGATTCCCTTCCCCTCTAGAAGACACCTCATCACGTCCAGCGCAAGTTCGTCCAGTACGTAATCATTGATGGTTACACGGCGTGGTTTCGCAAACTGTTCTTCAATGAGCTGAATCGCAGTGTTGGGCTGATATTTCGTTACGAGTCTGTTTGAAAGGTACAGAGTGTTAGATGCGGTTCTTCCTCGTCTTGCAGGTATCTTACCATCAGGGACAAGAGAATCTCTCCAAACATGATAACTCCAGACATCACTGTGAAATTCGAAGAGCATCATGTTGTAGTCGCCTTCTCTGACTCTATAGGCGCCGAAAATGTTCATGTCTTCCTTGATCCACTTGGAAACTCTGGCGTCTTCAGGAAGGTCAGCGTAGACCACAACCAGCAAGGGACGTTCTCTGAATAACCCCAGAAACGGAACAACTGGCCGGTCAATTACCTTGTGAGAAAGTAAGCTCCTGACTCTCTCTCTGATCGTGTTTCTGTGCCTCTTCAGGCGTTTCGACAACTGCGTCAGGTTCACTTCTAGGCCATTCCCGGCACAGATTTCCTGAAGTAGCAAGAGATTGGTCCGATCATCTAGCAAATCGGCCATAGAAACTCCTTCTGACTGCGAGACATTTAGGTATTTCCAGTCTCAACCTGACAAAGCCGATACAGAACCACTCGGAAAAGTGCACACCTGTCTTAATATCGAGAGAAGAGCCCCCTGAAAATTCTAGGTCAAGTTCAGGAGAGGGAAGTGTGTTGTTGGACTCTGGGGACATGGCATGGGTTATCGCAGCAACTAGTCTTGTCATGATAATGACTCCGGCACTCGGATTCTTCTATGGTGGTTTGGTCAGACGCAAGAACCTCATATCGACCATAGTTCAATGTCTCGCGATCTTCGCTGTCATTAGTTTGATTTGGGCCTTGTGGGGGTACAGTCTCGCACTCGGACCGACAATGAATGGCATTATTGGAGATCTTTCGGATCTTGGACTGAACAATGTTGGATTGACACCGAACCCCAACTATTCAGATACTATTCCAGAACTTCTCTATTTTGCATTTCAGCTAAAATTTGCAGCTATAACACCAGCGCTAATTATCGGAGCTTTTGCTGAGAGAATTCGCTTCAAAGCACTGCTCATCTACATAGTTCTCTGGACGACCTTCATCTACGCCCCAATAGCACACTGGAACTGGGCCATTGGCGGATGGCTAAGGACCATTGGCGTAATTGACTTCGCAGGAGGATTAGTGGTCCACACCGCTGCCGCCGTCTCTGCGCTCGCAGGCGCACTCGTAATCGGCAGAAGAAAAGGCCTAGCTTGGAAAGAGAATGGCATCAGCCCTAACAACATCCCCTTCGTGATTCTTGGAGCATCTATCCTATGGTTTGGCTGGTTTGGATTCAACGCCGGAAGCGCACTTGCAGCCAATGTTTTGGCAGTGAACGCTTTGGTTGTCACGAATCTTGCTGCAGCTGCGGCAGCTGTAAGTTGGATGATAGTAGATTGGATTAGGAAAGGCAAGCCATCAGCAGTAGGCATATCGATCGGCGCCGTGTGTGGCCTCGTAGCGATAACGCCTGCTTCAGGCTACGTAGGCACAATGCCTGCAATAATCATCGGACTGGTAGCCGGATTGCTGTGCAACTATGTGGCGAGTTGGAGAGCTAGAACCACATTGGACGACGCACTAGACGTCTTTGCGTGCCACGGCATGGGTGGCATATGGGGAACAATAGCCACAGGTCTGTTTGCATCCACCCTCGTCAACCCAACTGGACCCAATGGGTTACTATTTGGAAATCCTAACCTGGTGCTTATTCAGGCGCTTGGCGTAGCCGTCGTCGCAGTATTCGGCTTTGTCGGGTCATACGTAATTCTCAGAGCGATCGACATCTTCACTCCTGTGAGAGTCAGTCCACAAGAAGAACACGATGGTCTCGATATCAGTCAACACGGCGAAGAAGCCTATGCATGACGTGTACCATGTGAACGATAATGAACTCAGGCAGACAATTCAGATTTGATTCTCATGCAATCAGATCTAGGTGCCAGAACTTGCAGCTTTGTCAGGTTCCGTTGAATAACCAGCGATGTATGAAGACTGCACAGAAGAGATTTCCATCAATTTCTTGAACACAAGTAGATTCAACGTTCCCCTAGAGATTATTCAAAATTCCGAGGACCCTCAAAACGATTGAACTTCGTCTATGCCTCGGAACTGTGTAGGCATTTTCGGAACGATTCGATAAACAGTCCCCAAAGATTTCTGCATTCCATGTTCTACAAGTCCCATCACAGAAACCATTGTCGCGCGTCCAGCACATCGGTGCGTTGTTCAGTCCCGTCGTGGCCGCAATGTGCGTCCGGTTGATCTCTAGCAGCAATGCTGACATGGGATGGGTCGCATATGTGTAGATATGTGTTAAGTAGCGCTGGGACAGAGTCTCTGCATATCAGGATTCAACTGAGGACGGCTTTCAATGAAGAACTTCAAGGATTCGAAGTGGCGTGAAGACGTAGCCAAAGTCTCCAAGATAATACGTGACAGGGAAATTAGGTTCGCTCGACTCCAGTTCATAGACATAGATGGCATATTGAAGAGCTACTCTGTGCGAACGAAAGAAATAGAATCGATCTTCGAGAACGGCCAGTCATTCGACGGCTCATCCGTCACTGGATACAGACCAATTGAGGAATCCGACCTTGTAGCCTATCCGGACCCAAGCACTTTTTCGATTATTCCGTGGCGTCCCGAAGAAAAGGCGTCATGCCGGCTAATCTGCGACATCTACACGCCCAATAACGAACGGTTCGAGGCGGATCCTCGTTTCGCGCTTGAAAGAGCCTTACAGAAATGCAGCCAAGCAGGGTTCACATTCAACTGTGCACCAGAACTGGAGTTCTTCCTCGTGAAGGAACAGGACAGCCTCGCACCTACACCGATCGATATGGGCGGCTACTTTGACCTGCACCCGGGAGACCTCACGGAAGATCTCCGAAGAGAGATCGCGGACACTGCAGAAGCATTTGGAATCGAGATTGAAGTTGCTCACCACGAGGTTGCGCTTGGTCAGAATGAGATAGACTTCAAGTATGGTGAGGCCCTCGTGACTGCTGACCGCACCGCCACTATGAAGATGGTTACCAAGGCTGTTGCAGCGAGAAACGGCTACCTCGCCACGTACATGCCCAAGCCTTTCCCTGGTGTGAACGGATCAGGCATGCATGTTCACCAGAGCCTGTGGAGCGCTGACGGATCAAAGAACGTATTCTTTGAGGATAATGAAAGCACGGGATACCTGTCCAAAACAGCGTTGAACTTCATCGGCGGCCAACTAGCTCACGGGCGAGAAATGTGCGGAATCCTCGCCTCTTGGCCAAACTCATACAAACGACTAGTCCCAGGCTTTGAGGCGCCTGTCTACGTTGCGTGGGCGCTTAGAAACAGATCTCCACTCATCCGCGTGCCCAACTTCGGCAAGAGAAAGAGTGCCGCACGCTGTGAGATCAGATGTCCTGATCCTGCGGGCAACCCGTACCTCCAGTTCGCAGTGCTTTGCCTGAGCGGCCTCGACGGCATACAGAAGAAAATCGAACCGCCTAAACCTACTGAATTGAACGTCTACAAGTTGACGTATGAGGAACGCAAAGAACGCGGCATAGTTTCACTACCCGAATCTCTTTCCGAAGCGTTGGAGGAGATCGAGAAAAGTCAACTCGTTAGGGAGGCGCTTGGTGAGACCCTGTATGAGAACTTCCTTGAAGAGAAACATCGCGAATGGGACTTGTACAGGACACAGGTTACCCCTTGGGAAGTGCAGAGATACATCAAGAAATTGTAGCCGCACCGATCAGCAATTAACCTCACATCCTACAGAGCCTTCCAGCAAATCGGACATTCGACGACTCCACATCTAGCCAGATTTACAAGTTTTCCGGTCCAATGCGGCATAATTGACATAAGAGCAAGGACGAAAGTGCACACCCGTCTTAATACTGGCTGAAAGGCGTACTGCGAGCCCTGAAAAGAAATGCCACAATGCAGAGTCTGCAGAGCCATCTTCGGCAAACCGGACGACTTGCGGCACCATCTCCACATCAGCGAGAGATGCTGCGAATTCTACGACATTCTGAAGCTGGAAACCTGAGGGCTTCCGCGTTTCTTGGCATTTGATAAGTAGAGAGGATACTCCATGAACGGTGAAGTTGCAAGGAACTCTTCCTATCTGAACGGAAAATCTACGACTGGAACCTTGACGAGAGTCCAGGATAGAAGCTGTACAAGCGGCATGTGTCCAATCTGCACTGATGATTGTCCAATCTTGTGCGAAATTGGTTTGGCTGCACTCAGAGGAAGAGAAGCGCTATATCCGGATCCCATGAAATTTGGGCATAGCACGGCTGGAGCGCTCAAAGATTTCCGGCTGGACTGGTCGCACTTCAACATCCATTCGGAGCTTCTTGGAGCTGAGGGTATAGAAAGCGACTCGGATCTGGCACTATTCCCGAACGTCAACATCGAGAGCAACGTTGGCGGCGTCCCTCTGAAGATGCCGCTCTTGATCGGGGCATACGGTTCAACCGACATAGCAAGAACCTACTGGGAAGGTCTTGCCATTGGCGCAGCCATTTCGGGAATCACCATAACAGTAGGCGAGAACGTCTGCGCGATGGACCCGCAGTCAAAGATGGAGCATGGCAAGATAACTTACTCCCAAGAGCTCAAACGCAGGGTCGACTTATTCAGAGAGTTCTGGGATGGAAAGCACGGGGACATTGCAGTTCAAACAAACGTCGAAGACCAGAGACTTGGAGTGGATACCTACGCAGCTTCGAAGCTAGAGGTAGACACAATCGAGAGAAAATGGGGACAGGGAGCCAAGGCGATTGGTGGAGAAGTCCGAATTACAGATCATCAGAGAGCACTCCGACTGAAGGAAGCGGGATATTTAGTCATCCCGGACCCTGAACAGCCCGGGGTCAAGGAAGCTTTCAAAGATGGCATGATTCAGTCTTTTGAGAGACATAGCAGAGTTGGCATGCTTAGTGAGAAGGGTTTCCTTGAAGACATAGATAGTCTCAGAAGCCAAGGCGTCAAGCGCGTGAGTCTGAAGACTGGCGCTTACAGACCGAGCGCTGTTGCTCTCACAATGAAACTGGCTTCAGAGGCAAAACTCAACTATGTAACATTCGACGGAGCTGGCGGAGGAACCGGCATGAGCCCTGTTCCAATGATGGACGAAATGGGGACCCCCACAGTATACCTCGAAGCTCAAGTCTTGAAATGCGCCGAGATCCTAAGAAAGAAGAGCAAGTACGTGCCCGACATTGTAATTGCTGGCGGCTTCATCGAAGAGACGCAAATCTACAAGTCAATCGCAATGAGTAATTTCGGCAAGGGGCCCTACGTGAAGGCAGCCCTACTAGGAAGGTCTCCCATTACCGCCGTGACCAAGACAGCGCACTTCGCCCGACTCGCAGAGAACGGCCAGCTACCCAAGGCATTCGTTGAACGCTACGGAATGTCTCCAAAGACCTTTCTTGCTTCCACAAGCGAGCTACAGTCTTTGCTAGGAAATCGCTTTGACAAGCTACCTTTAGAGGCCATTGGACTCTACGGTTACATGAAAGGCCGCATTGGAGTCGGACTCCAGCAGCTTATGGCAGGATCCAGAAAATGGAATCTCAAATTCCTGCATAGGAACGACCTGATCTCATTGACCGAAAGAGCCGCTAAGGCAACTGGAATACCCCTGCCAGAAGATTGCGAAATGGACGCAATTGAGAACATTCTGAGCTAACAGTCTCTCTCGGCGTAGTTCCAAGACTACCGAGACCATTCCGGTTGGTCTACTCATAGCCATGTTCGCTTCATTCATGCCGATTCTTCAAAGTCAGGACGCCGATTCTGAGAGACGGAAGTCCGGCATCTCGTGAGAGTGTGCCATTACGATGACTACGTCATCGTCAAAGATTTCTAGAGGTTACGATGGATCTGTGGGTAGGCAATCGACCGTGAAAAGCAACAACTCACCCCTGCAAGATAGTGCCGTCAGTGAACTTCTTTCCGCAATCAGGAAAGAGTTCCCTCGCGCTGGAGCCGACGCGAGTGGAAGGCGGAGGATCTTCTTCGAAAATGCAGCGGGATCACTGGTTCTGCAACGAGTGGCAGACGCCGAGGCGAGAGCTCGTTTGGACTGCTCAGCGAATACAGGTGGTCCATCATGGGAGTCAAAGAGGAACGAAGAGGTTATTCGCGAAGGTAGGAAATCTGTTAGGGATTTCCTAAACGCGCCTTCAGAGAATTGCATCGTGTCCGGTGAGTCCGCTACAAGCTTGCTGTTTCATCTCAGTTATGCCCTTGGAAGGGAGATGTCTGGAGACGAGAACATTGTGACTACTGAGTATGAGCACTATGCCAACGTCAGCCCCTGGTTGGAGCTTCAACGTAGAGGTGTTGTCAAAGAGGTCAGATTCGCAAAATTCAATCCCGAAAACGGGCTACTGGATCTATCCCATTTCGAGCGCCTGGTCGATGAGAAGACACGGATCGTCACTGTTACAGGAGTCTCGAATGTACTAGGCTCGAAAACCCCGCTGAAGCAAGTACTTGAGATTGGGAAGAGGGCGGGTGCCTACACTATTCTCGATGCAGTGCACACGGTAGCTCATGTTCCGATCGATGTGCAGCAGTTGGATTTCGATTTCGCTGTATTTTCAGCTTACAAGTTGTTCGCTCGACGCGGAAGTTTCATGTTTGGTCGGGAAGAATTACTGGAAACTCTGAAACCCTACAAGGTGGTTCCCGCGCCCGACCATGGGCCTGAGAAGTGGGAACTTGGTACGCGCGACCAGGCGCTCTTCGCTTCCATTACGGCTGTAATGGATTATCTCAGCTGGTTGGGCAACCAGGTAGAGACGGAAGTCAGCGATGAGCTTTCCGGATACGATGGAAGAGCACGGCTTCTCAAGGCCGCCATGTCTTGGATTGAGAACTATGAACGAACGCTTTCGAAATGCATGCTGACTGGGCGAGGGCAGGTTGAGGGCGTACGATCGATTAAGGGAATGGAGCTCTATGGAGTGAGTGATCCAACTGAAGTGGACTTGCGAGTTCCCACGTTTACCTTCAACATCAATGATGCGGATCCTTTCGCGGTGGCTGAATACCTTTGGAACAAGCATGCGGTTGCTGTTCTGGCGGAAGACGGCGGAGGCTTCTATTCGAGGACCCTCAAGACATACGGCAGATCCATCGCGGTTCGTGCCAGCCCTACGCACTTCAATACCGTTGAGGAAGTAGGCAGCTTCCTATCGAGCCTCGCCGACACCGTGACACACTTCAGTGAGGGATCGTCGCGGTAGCTTCGGCTGACAACCTTATGTCACTAGGTTTCTTCAGAATGCGAAAGTGCCTGTCTGCATTGGTAACGAGGGGTCATTATCCTGTAGGGGGGACCCTCTCTTCCCCGCCTCGTGTGAGAAGCCTGCTACCGAATCCTCTTAGTTCGTCACCCAGCCAACAACGATTCTAAGTTTGATTTTTGAGCTTAAGGATTGCCACCGCCAAGTCGCCGCCAGCCTCTTTCAGTGCTGCTCGAGCCTCATCCAATGTCTTTCCGGTTTGTTCCGCTACGAGTTTCACATCCTCTTCGGGAACCTCCGCAGGGGCGACTTCAGTGGATGGGGTCCTCTCATGTGTGGTTCCACCGGTAATCTGATACATCTTTTGCCCTTGAACAACAACTGATGTGACAGCGGGCTCTTCTATCACGATCTCACGAGTAGCGGTACGTATCAACACCTCAGTGACACCCTGAATCTCATCTACCTTCATGCCCATCTTCTGCATCATTCGTTTCGCGTCTCTACCCTGAGGCGCCCCCTTCACAGCCTTGTACGCTTTGTATGCCATTGCTGAATCAACCGATGAAATTGGTCAGGAGTGTTGATGGGATAAATCTATTGCACCTGTTCCGGTGCCTCGCCTAGTTCTAACGGCGGTTCCTCTCTTGAACTGAGTCATCTCCCACCCAGCCAAGTGCGGCACGTCCCACGGCCAGGAGATGCCGTTTCTCATCTACAACTATAGCCTCGTCTTGGGGCCTAATGGATGAATCTGCGGCCATCACGTGTTTCGCGAATACGTTCCTGCCTGCCTTGATGAATTCGGCCACATCGCTGCGAACGATGACAACTCTTGGCGGCTTTTTCATTGAGGCTAGGACTACTTCCGCCCCGTCGGGTGTGAGCGCTAGAAACCCGTCCTTCGCTCGCAAAGTTGAGATGAGTCTACCGTCGCGAAATATCAGGCGTATCTTGTTGGTCTTGCGTGATCTAGTAATCTCTATGGGTCCCTTGAAGAGCACATTGCCTAGATGGCTTCCAAATTGATAGTTTGCGATACCTCTGAGTTTCCTGAGATCCCGCCAAGTCGCTTTCAGCATCAAATGACACGGTTCGACTAGAACGGTCAAACCATTTAAGCGTGGACATGACTCATTCTGCGCGGCCGGGGCGCATTTTGAACTGTGACATATGCGGGCGCCAAATTCATGGAAGACCAAATCGTGTGGTCGTCGAAGGCGCAGAAATGACCACTTGCGGAGACTGTGCGAGTCTAGGAACACCGTACCAGGAAGCGAAGCCCATCCCCTTGGGGACTCCCATTCCCGTTGCGAGCACACGTGTCCAGTACAAGGCTTAGCTCGGTTCCTTCGAAATTTGCTGGCAGGCGAGCTCCAAGAGAAGTTCAGGAACTCGATCTCGCTGAGAACTATCCGCAGATCATACAGAAAGCCAGGAGAAAGCTGGAATTGAGCCAAGAAGATTTGGCTATGAAGGTGAAGGAGCACCTATCTATCATTCAGAAGATAGAACTCGGCAAGATTGAGCCCAACGTGCGACTCATAAGATCGCTCGAGCACGTTCTGCGAGTAAGGTTGCTGGTACTGACGAGTGAACCGCCTGTCCCGAAGCCTGCGCCTGGAACGATTAAGGAAGTCACACTTGCCGATGTCGCCAAGATTAGGAAGAAAGAAGGAAAAGGCACGCCGAAACTGCAAGCATGAGACTGAGCTAGTTATCAGGTTTGGCGAGGTTCAACACGTTCTTTCCCCGCGCTGAGGGAACGATCTTCAACTCTGCATTCTTGAATTCCATGGAGAACTCTTTGCCTTCGAAGTACCTGTCAAGGAATATGGCGAGAGCGCTTACTTCGCTTATGGGTTGATTAGTTACCGCCACGTTCCAAGTCGCCTCTCCAAACACCTCCCCTGGAACCTTTGATGCACCGACGACCACAAGCTTGGGACAAGGCGAGGCTCTGATGACTTCGATGGTTTCTGTCAATGGCATTCCATATGCGGTAAGGTGGACAACCTCTCCGCCTGTTGATTTCCATTCCTTCACAGCGTGTCTCCAGGGTTCGCCCATTCGAATTCGGAAAACGCCGCCAAATCGCTGACAGACATCCAGAATCGTCTTCTCAAGAGTCGTGTCAACCACGTCGGCTAGGATGAGCCCGTTTGCTCCCAGGGCTCTAGCTGTGAGACACACATGTGTGGTAACCCTAAGATCGCGTGGGATCCTGTGCCCCATGCGAAGAACCACAATCTGCTCGGCCAAAGGATGATGCCTACCTAGGGTACGGTGAGGCGTCGAGGCTGAAAAGGTTCCCACAGTTGCTAGATACCTCAGCTTTTGGAAGAAGATTAAATGGAACGGCACCAAAGAGTAGGTATTCGCGATGTTTGGGGCTCTGACATGGCAGTCTTGGATGAAGAGCTGATGAAGGTCGCTCGCCTTTTCGGCGGCGACGAAGCAGTAACGGTCATAAATCTACTCAAAAAGAAGAGCGAAGCCACAGACGAGATGCTCGCAAACGAGTCCACCGTGAGGCTGAACACAGTAAGGAAGATCCTCTACAAATTCTACGATCACGGCTTGGTTTCCTGCACCAGAGTCCGAGATGAGAAAACCGGCTGGTTCATCTTCTACTGGAAACTGCAAACGGACCAACTGGACGCGTTCATCCGGAGCAGAAAGAGACGCGCATTTGAGAAACTGAAGCAGAAGCTCGACTACGAGAGAAACCACAGTTTCTTCATCTGCAACACCTGCGGGGATGTCCGCGTGACATTCGAGGAAGCAATGGAATCCTCCTTTAGATGTTCGAAATGTGGTGGCCAACTACAGAGCGCCGATAATGCCTCCGTTGTCGAGTTCCTAGAGAAACGTATCAAGCAGATTGAAGACGAGCTGAGACAGTGACGCAGCAGGCACGAGCTGCCTCCGTGCCACATTCGAAGGCACGATTATCATGAACGCCAAACTGGTGATAGCTGAAAGGATTCCATACGATGCCCAGAAGAAGCTAATGCCTCTCTTCAAGACGAGAATCGACAGGCTCTCCTCGAGTCTCGACGTTTCAGTCCAACTTGGGGTGACCAAAGACAACTTTGTTAGCGCAGAGGTCCAAGGCGCGGACTCTGAGTTCCTTATCGAGCTGATTAAGAGAAAGATGCGGCTGGCCCCGCGAGACCTATCAGAGATCGAAGTCAACGACAACCTCAAGGCTTTCGTGAGTGGGATCAACAAGCAGCGACAGAGCGTCGAAGTGGAGATCGGTCCAATCCCGACAGGTGTCAAATGCGAAGTTGCACGGGACGCTTTGATAGCTCAACTTTGCGACGGCATAGACACTCCTGTGGAGAGAGCGGCGCAGTCCTATTGTCTCGATGAAGGTGTTCCAATACTGGTCAGGATTACGTCACTCAATCCTGGGCGCAGACACATCGAGGCATGGATCTCTGACGACCAGATCACTCGATTCGAACAATGGAGGCGTGAGAGATTTCACAGAATCATAGCAGTCGGCGGATCTCAAGAAGAACTTCGTGAGGCCATTCGACTCTCAAGAATCGAGAGAGACATCATAGAGATCGAAGAGCTGTCCTTCACAGCCAGCTCTCTCGTTTGCAAGCTTGGAACGGAGGCCCCTGGGATAATCGCACTGATCGGTCGTCACATCAGCAACTTCAAACTCCATGCTTTCCTACCTGAGAGGATAGACAAGTTGCGGACCGAATTTGCAGGCAAGTCGTAGACGTTTACTAAGACTTCCTCGCGCATTCGGCTTGCGGGAAGTGAATCCGAAATGGGCGACTGGCGACTTCTCGACCTAGAATATCCCGATGCCCCTTCGAACCTTGCCCTTGAAGAATCCATAGCCAGAAGTGTTGGGGAAGGGAAGTCACCTCCAACCCTTCGTTTGTGGAGAAATCGTAATGCTGCGGTCATCGGTGAGAACCAATCGGCTGCGGCGGAGCTGCAACTCGAAGCTTGCAAGGAATTAGGCGTCGAAGTTGTGAGACGTTTCACCGGAGGCGGAGCGGTCTATCATGACCTTGGAAATCTCAACTACTCGATCTGTACTCGAAAGCTCCCACTATCAAGCACAGACCTCCACCAGAGCATATTCAAATTGAGCCTCGACTGCACGATCGCATGCCTTGAGATCTTAGGCATAGAATCGAACCGAATTCCCATCAACACAATAGTTGTTCAAGGAAAGAAGATCTCAGGAGGGGCAGGCGCAATTCGTTGGGGCTCGACATTTTATCATGGCTCCATTTTGGTTAGTACGCACCTTGAGACGATGTGGAGGATCCTGCGATGGGCACAGCCTCCGACACCGCGTAGATTCGTTCAAAG
This sequence comes from Candidatus Bathyarchaeota archaeon, assembly GCA_963706285.1. Lineage (GTDB taxonomy): Archaea > Thermoproteota > Bathyarchaeia > 40CM-2-53-6 > 40CM-2-53-6 > CAVPLU01. The sequence goes on along the minus strand of CAVPLU010000010.1, from coordinate 109,233 downwards.
CACGCGTCTTCCAGTAACCTCCGTGAAAGCGGAATTGGGCAAAGAGACCTCAGTCGAGGAGGTCCAAGAAGCTCTGAAGGACGCATTCACAAGAACCTTCAGAGCACATTTGGTTCAGGGCACTGTAACGGAAGAGGAGTCGGGCATGGTCTCTGCCCTAGTGAGAGAGAAGTATGGTACAGACGAATGGAACCTCAAGATGTAAACTAATCATCTAACCGCAAAGGATTGCGCAGGATATCGAACAATGCGAAACCTACACGCATGCTTCTCGTTACATTCGACTCGCATAACGTTGTAATATTGTCCACTGGTCACACTTAGACGGTTGAAAAAATTGAGTAGAACTCTTGTGGTCAGATCTGTTGGACTGATCGCGGTGCTTACAATACTGCTAGCTTTGTACCCGGCCGTGAGTGCTGCAGCTGCGCTCTCCGTAACCGAGTCGAAAGATCAGAATCCGCCGACCGTTTCAGACGACCAGAACTCAGCGGACGAGTCAGACGAACAGAACTCAGTGACTCCACCAAATGTCCCGAGCATGTCGCCCAACATGAATGACAAGGATGATGCGTGGAATCTCAATTACTACCAGTATTACTACCCTTACTACTACTCCTACCCCTACTACTACACCTACTACGCCTCCTACCCATACAACTCATCATACTGCAACATGTACTATGACTACGGTTACTATGGATACTACCCATACTACGGGTACTATGGTTACCCGTATGACTACTCATCCTGCTACCAGACAACTGCTACACCAGCACCTACACCAACCTACGGACTTCAAGTCTCAAGCAACCCCTCGGGAATCGCTAGCGTGACTGGAAACGGAACCTACACCCAAGGAACCGCGGCTTCGTTCAGCGTTCCCTCGCTCATCGTACAGAAGAATGATAATCAGCGATATGTCTTCACGAGCTGGAGTGGGGACTTCTCAGGAAGTTCACCTAGCGGGACAGTAACAATGAACTCGGCCAAGAGTGTGGTGGCAAACTACCAGCTTCAGAACTATCTCAAGGTCTCTGTAGATCCTCAGGGAATCACGACTGCAACAGGTGAGGGCTGGTACGTTTCGACTGACTCAGCCAGTGTTGGTTCGGTGCCCTCATCCATTCCAGGCGGGGATGGAACTCGATACGTCTTCCAGCAATGGACGGTTGATAACGCTCCCGTCTCAGGAAATCCAGTGCAAGTCACTATGAGTAGCCCTCATGCAGTGGTTGCCCACTACAAGACGCAGTATATGCTCACAGTATTGTCCGACTATGGAATTGCTCAAGGAACAGGATGGTATGATGCGGGAACCTCGGCACCATTCTCAGTTACAACACAGGTCGATGTGAGCTACGGCGTAAAGCAAGTCTTCGATAGATGGACAGGAGATACACAGTCAACTTCCGCAGCCGCCGCAATCACGATGGATTCGCCTCACACTGTCAGAGCCATTTGGAGAATGGACAGCACGGTCCTTTACACTACGATAGCGGTGGGCATCGCCGGAGCATTTGTGCTGGGCATAGGACTGGCTATCCTTGGAGTTAGTAGAATGCGCGGAACAAAATCGACTCCGGCAGCTCAGCCCACTCCACACACAACATCTGCAACACAAACAAAGAAAACCTAAGCATCAGTGAGAACCGAAGAACCAAACCCCTCAACGAGTCTAGACAAATCTGACCTGTAAGTCACGATACGGCTGTCGCTCCAGACGTGGAGTGCGGTTACTCTACCTATGGCGTGGCGGCAGCTGCCCTAACTCCCAGTTTCTTTAGGAAACCTTCCGGAATCATCGGTTTGTGCGTGTTACAGTAGTATTCGGTTTCCCCGAAGAAACCTGTAGACCAATCGGCCTTCGCTCCACAAACGGGAAAAGAACACAATTTCGGCTTACTATTGTCCTGTACTTCTGCCGACATTGACCATTCCTCAGTTGTTCGGATCTAGAGTAACGTGAAGCCATACCCATTCTAAAGACTTGCTAACTTGACACAGTCACATCCGAACTTCCCATCGGACCAGATTTGGCAGGTCATGCAGTGAGTACCATAGGAAGTGTGAAATCCTGAATTTGGCATCAGTTCTGATGCAGATCAAGACGTGTTTGCAGCTGGAAGCGGAAGATGTTCGAAACTCGTATGACCAGACTATTCGGGACCAAGTACCCGATTATCGGCGGGTGCATGATGCATGTCTCCAAGCCTGAGTTCGTAGCAGCCATCTCAAACGCTGGCGCATTAGGCATTATGGCTTCGGCGATGTATGAGACTCAAGATGAGTTCCGTCAAGCCGTTCGGAAGACGAAGGAGCTAACCGACAAGCCGTTTGGTGTGAACCTTAGCCTCTTCCCGGCGATGAGACCCATAGACAACAACCTCTACGCCGATGTCATACTCGATGAACACGTTCCAATAGTGGAGACGAGCGGTCATCGCCCGCCGGAAGACTTGCTTGCACGACTCAAAGCCAACGGGGTGAAGACCATGCACAAGTGCGTGAGTATTCGACACGCACTCAACGCACAGAAAGCCGGCGTGGATGCGGTGACCGTTTTCGGCACGGAAGGAGGAGGGCATATCGGCGAAGTCGGACTAACGACGATGATTTTGGTACCGACCGCTGTGGATGCATTAGATATTCCAGTCATTGCGGCCGGAGGCATAGCTGATGGAAGGGGACTGCTGGCAGCATTGGCTTTGGGTGCCGATGGAGTCACTGTCGGCACGCGATTACTGGTGACGACTGAGTGCCCGATCCATGACAACTTGAAGAAGGCATTGGCTTCGGCCACGGAACTTGACACGCAACCGATCCTGAGCACTCTAAGGAACACTGTTCGCGCTTGGAAGAACCCGGCTGCCCTCAAAGTGGCAGAACTTGAATCCAAGCAGGCTGAACTGGGTGAGATCCTCTCAGTGGTTGCTGGGACTGCGACAAGACGGATGTACGAGGGCGGTGATTTAGATGCAGGCATTCTTCCATGCAGTCAGAGTATAGGACTCGTACGCGAGATCAAACCTGTCGCTGAAGTCATTGAAAGCATGGTTCGACAAGCAGCCGAGGTCTTGGCACGATTAAGATAGGATTCTGGACGCGAACTGATGATTCATTTCCTGCTCGAGTTCATGGATTTTCCATATCCTATCTCTTGATATGTGTCGAAACACGACAGTGTACTTATATCGGAGCATTGATGTACCATAGTGATAGGTGGCGTGAAGAAGCATGGAAATCGAAGAAATCCTGAACATAGGTGCGTACAGAAAGAACGCTCGAACGCTGACCCTCCGACAACTACTCTCGATGATCCTCTAAGGGCTAGATGTGGAGCTCAGGCTGCGTGTTCACGCAGCCACCGAGCAACCGCGTACAACGTTGGATTGCCACTCACATCCACTACGGGGATGCGGATACTCAGTCTCCTGGAGAAGTATCGTGCTCTCATAGGTGGGCATTGCTGCGAAGACAACGCTCGCCCAATGCATCCTGCCCTTCAACTGCTCAGCCACAACATCATCGCTTGCAGGCATCGCAACATACGCAAACGCAACCCCGCCTGCCCACATCAGACTTCGCCCCATCGCTCCTGGAGGAACACCGAAGCTCTGCATCTCAAGGAATGCCGCCAAGGGATACTCCACTACTTCGTGAATGATGATTTCCTCCCATGGACGATACTCTATTTTGACCATCCTGAAATCGCCTACAAGATTCATTATGCTGAGCTGATGGATAACGATTCTGAAACCAAGCGCGTCAAACGAAGTGGGATTCTTAGCTACGTGCTCAGATGACCCTGATTCTCAGGGAGAGTCTACACTTCCGTGTTAATCGCGTGTCATACTTTTCGGTAGTTGAAGCTGCCGAGTCGAATCACTTGCCGTGGCTTTCCATGGTTTGGCGTCTCTTTCACAATTGGGACACAGGTAGAAACCTGCACAACGACAGCTTGCCTCTCTAACACAATGTGTGTGAATCCAGAAGTTAGTACCCGCATCTTTAGTGCAACTTAGGAAGCGGTCATCTAATGATCTCGGATGGAACTCCCAGTCCCATCAGATGACTCTTGAGTTTCTGACCCTGACACTCCAAGTGCTAGACCTGTGGCCGAGGGAAACAAATCGCCACAAGTAATGGCGCTATGGTTAGTGTTAGGTCTTTCGTGGAGGTTCCTAGGTGCGTGCATCTAAGTTTGAACCATCTGGATGAGTGATCTTCTGTGGACACAAGCTCTTTACGAAGGTTCGACCGCAATGAGTCGCGACAATGAGAACCAATCCTCAATGATCTCATCAGCTGCTTTGCCATAGTACTTTTCATAGAGGGCCACCTTGGCCTGCCATGCTTCCTGAGTGCCCTTTTCGAGCATGCGTGCTCTCCCTCCGAAATGCTTTCCATCTATCTCAAACGAGACTTCATCATTGTTTTGGATATTCTTGATCCAGTCGGTCTTTGAGCCTTCATGGCTCAGGTACACTTTGTCGTTGCAGAAGGCAAACCAGAGCTCCACAGTGTGGGGATTTCGAGTCTTTCTGCCTGTGGTTGTAAGGTGAATGAGTTTCTGAGACGCGACTTTCTCCAATTCCTTGCCTGCCAGTCGTCTCACTCCCCTAATGCGTTCATTCGCTGTTCATACCGTCATTTCGTGGATGCCTTCTTCAGTGTGGGCGATGGAGGTTGAGACTTCACTAACATGCTAGGTGCCATCCAATAGGCCGATCCGGAACTTGCCCAACTCCACGCCATACATTTCCTTAATGCTATGCGAATTGGTCTCTTGTTTCAGGGACTTTGCAAGAAAACTTCCGTACGCTTCAAGAGGGCCCTCGTAGCCAGCTCTTTTCAACCATTTGATCTCAGGGTCTATTAGACCATCGCACCAGACCGTCACTGCCGCGTCAGGGTTTCGGCGTTCTGCATCGGCCAAGAGGCCATGGAATGATATTTCATCATTGGCCATGATTTCTAGAGCGTCTGAGGTCGTTGGGCTCGACTCCCAGTACGCATATCCTGTGACTGAATCTCCACGTTCCACCAACCGCATGTTTTCCCTAGGTTTGATCTGAAGACCCTTGGTGTAGTTCCGTGCCTTGAGGAAGTTCCTTGGTCTGTAGATGAATCCGGTACTTCCCTCGACCGCTCGCTTGTAAACTCCATCAATGTCGGCAACATCTGTTTCTGAGAACGCTCGGACACGTACATCTTCTGGCGGGGGTGTGCGTGGTTGATTTGGATACTTCACCGCAACCATAGAGTGAGATATCTCGCGATAATCCAACTGCTGATACAGCGTCATCGCGCCCAGACGTCTAGATGTTGTCAGGACGCTGTACTCAAGGTCAAGTTCTCGGAAGTATTCGTGTGCTTTGTTCGTCACACTTGTCATGAGCCCGCTTCTGGCAAAGTCTGGTCTAGTACTGACGGCGCTGATTCCGCCCACCTCCAATCTTCCTTTAGTGGTTTGGGTGGAGATTCGCATTAGCAGATGCCCGCTAGCAACGGTTCCTTCTTTGGTGACAGCAAATATCCCGAACTCACGAGTGTATCTGTCGTCGTTCGACCTGAGTTCCTGAAGTAGTCTAGGCATTGCGGGCCAAGGGAGGCTCAGTTGAAAGAGTAATGTGACTTTGTAAGGATCATCAATCTCGTCGAAGAAGACTATGCGGAAATCTGACAAGAGAATCTCAATGAATAGATTCAAAGTCTGTTTGATAAGATCTGGCATGGAGGGCCCTGTATACCCTGTGACTGTTATGCTGTGGCTAGGTTTTCGTTTCAGAAAGTAGCCGTCTGAACACTCGGCAAATCGCCAAACTGATCCACAGTGGAAGATCTTTATCCTTACCTCTCAATATGGGCAATTTCCAAACTCCGTTTTTCTTTTGCTTGGCAACGAACCAGTTGAGTGCTCTATTGATTTGCGAATCGTCTCTGGTGAATCCCATTAGCGAGAGTGAATCAAGCGCTGAGAGCAGATCCGTGAACCAGAAGGGGTATGAGAACTTCGTCCAGAAAGCAACGCTCTGTCTGTCCGAGTACGTGTCCTTTCTGAAGAATCTTGAAACTAGGAGCTTACCAGCGGTCGATGCCTCTGCGGATGTTCTGTATTTGCGATGGGCTGCAAAGGCACGCAGCACCATGCCGGTCACCATGTGGGAGAACGGTTTTGACAAATCAGGACTAATCGTGTCAGCATGCAGAATCCTAGCCCAGTTCGTGCGTCCGCCAAACTTGCCCCCGACGGTTCTGAAGGGGATGGCCCAACCGCCATCGTTCTGGCGAACGGCTAGAAGCCATCGAAAACCTCTGTCTATCCTAGGGTCAGTGTCGTATCCAGTCTTGATCAGTAGTTCCATGATGGCTGCGGAGTAGTAGGGCGCATATTGATTGCCTAAGATTCCCCGGGCGAAATCTCCCTCTTCTGTTTGATGAGAGAATAGGTATTCGGCGGCTGCTCTGATTGCTGAGTGTCGTTTGTTGAGGCCGTGCATCTCAACAAGTTGACCTAGGATCCTGAAGGTTTCTATTTGGTTGTAATTGTCTTGAGACCGTATGTGTTTCTTGCCTGCAGGATACTTCCACGCGCCATCGTTCAGCTGTGTGTTGAGGATTCTCTTAACCTCGGGCAGTTGCCATAATGACTCCGAGGAATCTGGTTGTTCATCGAGCAGGTCGCGCTGTGCAAAATGGATGAGCGACCTATTCTCCGAAGAAAGTAGCGGAGGCAATGGGTCAAACTTCAGCTGATCTCGCCAGTCTGCCACGGCGCTAGTCTCCTTACGTCACGCGCTACAGCGGCGCGTACACGATGGAATTGATCGATGTCTAGAGCATTTGAAGTTAGCCAATCTCAGTGGTGGGCAGCATTGTTAGCGAACGATCATGATCTAAAGTGCGTGGGACATGGTGGGCCGGACCGGGATCGAACCGGCGACCTTCGGCGTGTAAAGCCGACGTTCAAGCCAAGCTTTGGGCTTTCTAACCAGCTGAACTACCGGCCCCGAGCGCGTTAAGCATGTTCATCCCATGTGATAACGGTTTTCTCCGGTCTGCGCTCAGGAACATAGAAGCAGTTTTATCTCGCATGAGTCGAACATGACCTCGGAATCTAGCTCTTGAATATCGTTCATGTCGTAGGAACCGGAACGATAGGCGAACCACTGATCGGCCTTCTTGCAGACTTCAGAAAAGAACTAGGGATCGATGAGGTAACGTTCTCGAAGCGAACCCCGCTCCTGACTGATCGAACGAAGGTCTGGGATCTTCTCAAGAGAGATGCTAAGCTGTGCGCAGAGAAGGAGAAGTGGAGGACCTTTCAAGAACTCGAAATGGAACCCACCTACGAGTACGAAGACGGAATGCGTCGAGCGACCGCGGTCATCGATTGCACTCCATCGGGAACAGGTCTAGACAACAAGAGAAAATATTATGAGAAGATCGATGGCCCGCGTGGTTTTATTGCCCAGGGTTCAGAGTTCGGATTCGGACCCATCTATGCTCATGGCATAAATGATAACATTCTATCCGACACTCACAGGTATGTGCAAGTCGCCTCATGCAATACGCACAATGTCGCAGCGATCATCAAGACACTCGCATTCGAAGGCGAGAGTTCCCACCTTAAGGAGGGCAGGTTTGTTTGTATGCGTCGTGCCTCAGATCTCAGCGAAGAGAAAGGTTTCACAGCCAGTCCACAAGTTGACGCTCACAAGAACGAGCGCTTTGGAACACATCATGCCCGCGATGCACATGCGCTCTTCCAGACGATGGGCTGTGATCTCAACCTGTTCTCAAGCAGCATCAAGATTCCAACCCAGTATATGCATTCAATCTGGTTCTCATTGAAGCTCGAGGAACCCATCACGCATGAAGAGGTAGTCGCGCGAATTCGCGCAAACCCGTTCGTCGCTACTACATACAAGGACCAAACTGCACTGGTGTTCTCGTTTGGCCGTGACCACGGACACTACGGACGTATACTCAACCAAACCACAATCGTTCTTCCTACGTTATCCGTCAGGGAGCATGGAGAAGTTGTAGGCTTCAGTTTCACTCCGCAAGATGGCAACAGCTTGCTGAGCAGCGTAGCCGCGACGGAACGACTACTCCACCCGGAGACTTGGCGTGAGAAGATGAAATGTCTCAACCCGTTCCTGTTCAGAGAAGTCTAGCCTTTAGTTTTCCGAGTCGACCTCTTGTAACTCTCATCTGTGTATGAGAACGGGTACGACGCCCCGCAAGTGTCTAAGAATACACCATCGCTGATGGGTCTCCTGGAAGTCATTTCCGGAGTCTCAGCCGCGTAGCCAATTGGCAAAATCGCGACAACGCGTTCTTCTCTCCGTGCACCAACCACTCTAGCCGCCGCTTCCTCATTAAATGCTCCAACCCATGTCGATGACAACCCGAGCGCCGTAGCTGCAAACATCGCGCATGTGGTGGCTATCGTCGCGTCTTGGAGAGAGTATAACTCAGAACCTCTGTGTCCATATTTCTTGGATGAGCGTTCAGGATACGTCAAGAAGACAAAACAGACAGGCGCTTCTGAAACAAAACCTTCCCCCGAAGCTGCCTTCGCCAGCTGATCTCTGAGCATCGGATCCTTGACAACCACGACTTCGTATGCCTGCAAATTGCCTGCCGACGGCGCCAAGTTGAGAGCTTCGATAATCCTAAGGATTTTCTCTTCTTCTACGGGTTTCTTCTGAAATGCTCGGATTGATTGTCTGGTTTTCACTGTTTCAAAATAGTCCATCTTGATCATCCGTTGAGGAGACTGCGACATATGATAAAGGACTAGCGCTTCACATCGCTGTGCCATGGTTCGCTTTGCTTCTAGATCCCAAACATGATGAACAGGCCCGTTAGAAGTCCGACAATAAATGTGATCACGAGCACGATCGGAAGATTGCTTCTCATAACCTCGCTTTCGAGCTTCGCGTCCGCTCCGATCGTTGTGGCCGCATTGTTGATCTTTGACGGAGTTATCGCTGAAGCGATGCCTCCTGCGTTTGCGTGGGACCCGTAGATAGTCATGAAAGCTGAGCTATTCTGTCCGGCGCCGGTAAGACCTACGCCTTCCACGGCTTTATGCTGGATCGGGAAGAACATCACGTTTGAGCTTGCTTCAGAACCTCCGACGACTGCTCCGAAGAGCCCCAGCCAAGGCGCGACAAACACAAACATTGAACCGAAAACCGCGGCCAAAGTCAACCCCACTACATTGTTCATGTTCATGCTTGCGAACGTGCTCGTGGGAACTATAGCGCCGTTCGCGAGATCCATCGCGCTCCACGCCATAACATACGCAACTCCGAAGAACAAAGCATAAGCGATGAATGGCTGCAGGATTCTCTTCAACCAGAGATTTACAGTCTTTCTTAGTTGCTGTCGAGTCGGTTTCAGAATAGGTAACGATAGTACGGTTGCTACGAAGATCCAAGTGTAGACTTGAGCAAATGCATCCAAATCTAAGGGTCTGTCGAAGATCCAGAAAATGGGTCCGTCGAGGCGCCTAAGCCAGTCTGTAACTTGGGGAACACTAACCATCAATGCCAGAACTATTAGAATGAACCACGGACTGAGTGCCTTCAGTGTCTCTGATCGATCGATCGGTTCAGAAGCTCGCGCGGTCGCAGTTGTAATGTTCCGCAGTAGGTAGAGCACGAGCATGCCGACGAGCCCGGCTAAGACTCCGATCAGCATGATCGGCACCTGCAGAAATCCAAAGAGAAGACATGAGAGTCCAATCGAAAGGCCTGCTAGGATTGCTGGAACTAGGCCTTTCCTGACGGATGATCCGCGCCCGACTACCCACAACATCGCGATTGATACCAGAACTGAAACAACTGGAAGAAAGATATTCACCTTGTAGACGAGCATAAACACGTCGAGTTTGAAAACGTCCGCGGGCATGCTAATTGGGACCGAAAGGAGCGCGTAAGATGTGGTTGCATTGTACCCAAGCACTGAGAGCGCTATCGCAACGAATGGTGAAAACTCCATCGCAATCAATAAAGGCGGAAGAAGCGACGGCGTCACAACTCCGAGCGAGGTCGCGAAAGACCCAAACCCTACACTTAGGAAGAGAGCTTGTTGTTCCTTTGTCGTGGCCGCAGCTCTTACCGCAACGGAAATCCTCTCTAGTGCCTTAACCTCGCTCATTAGCAAGATCATCAGGATTGTTGCGAGTACTGAGATCGTTATGCCGAAAGACTTGAAGATACCATAGATCGCAGCGCCAGCCGCCACCAGCGGGTTGGTGTTGAAGTAACCAATTGCTAGAACCAGAACCAACGCCAGACTCACGATTGCCATGGTGGATCCTGATTGGCGGAACTCGACAATTCCTACGAACACGACGATCAGCGCGAGAATTGCAAGGACGAACTTCAGATTGAGAAAGGCGCCTACGAAAATCAAGGCGACAAATAGCGTTAGGCCTATTGAAGGTCTTCTCAAACCAGTATTACCTCAGAGACTACTCCTTTGGTCGAAGATCGACAACACGCTTTGCCTTGCCTTCCAAGCGTGGAAGAGAGCCTTCCTCAACAAGCTCGACTCTTGTGCGTATTCCTAGAGTGGCAAAAAGATCAGTCTGAACCTTTTTCAAGAGCTCGGGATCGTTCAATCTACCCTTAGGAGCTTCGACTTTCACAGCCAATCGGTCAAGCTCCTCGTGGGATACAACTATCTGGTACTGATCTCCAAGTCCGCGAACATTCATCAACACATGCTCCACTTGGCTCGGAAAAATGTTCACGCCACCGATAATGAGCATGTCATCACTTCGTCCCTTTATACGCTGAATGCGACTGTGATATCTGCCGCATGCGCATTCTTCCTCGAAGACTCTTGAGAGATCTCGTGTGCGGTAGCGAAGTAGAGGCATCGCCTCTCGCGAAAGCATCGTGAAAACAAGTTCGCCTTCACTGCCTGGCTCAAGAACTTCACCAGTGTCGGGATTGATCGTCTCGACCAAGAATTCGTCGCCCCAAACATGTAGCCCATTCCTTTGATCGCACTCGATCGCCACGCCAGGGCCATACAGTTCGGACATGCCGAAACAATCGTGGGCTCGGAGCCCGAACGTGTCCTCAATTCGTTTTCGTGCTTCTTCGCTCCACGGTTCCGCGCCGAAGAGGCCGATCTTGAGCACAAAATCGGTTCTCGGGCTGTAGCCTTCAGCGCGGCTTGCTTCGCATAGGTAGACCATGTAAGATGGTGTGCATGCAGCCACAGTGCTCCGGAGGTCTTTCATTAGCATCATTTGTCGTTTAGTGTTACCGACACTCGATGGCACGACGGTTGCACCGACCGCTCTGGCGCCATAATGGAAGCCAAGTCCACCTGTAAAGAGCCCGTAGCCGTACATGTTCTGGACGATATCGCCCTTTCTAACGCCGGCAACGTCAAAAGTTCTGCCCATCAGTCTAGTCCAACACTCAAGATCTCTGCGCGTGTACGCAACCACAATGGGTTTTCCAGTGGTTCCAGATGACGCATGTAGACAGTACAAGCGACGTGGTGGAACCGCGAGGATGCCTAGGGGGTAGTTGTCTCTGAGATCCGTCTTGACAGTGAACGGTATCTTCGCAACATCGTCAAGCGTCTTGATCGATTCAGGCTTCACTTGAGCCTCGTCGAAGCGTCTCCGATAAAATGGAACGTTCCTGTAAGCATACTGCACAGTCTTCCTGATTCTCTCTTGCTGGATTTTCCTGAGTTGCTTGGGTTTCAGCAGTTGAGCATGCTGATCAAACAGACCGTGTCCCTCTCAAATCGAGCAGCCCAAACCGAGAATAAATGACTATCTAGGCTCCAAAGCAACGATGCCGTCGCTCCTGCCCCGCAAACAAGCGAACACTAAAGCATATGCAACGCATTACTTCTTCCTGAAATCGCCCGGAAGGTCACGATCAGACTTGCCGCAAACTAACTCGTCAGGACCGGAATCAACGGCTACCAGTGGCGCAATTGGACCTGCGAGACCTGAAGATCGTTGGGGAATTACCCTCACCGAAGCTGACTCAGTCTTGGAGTCTCTTTGGGAAGAGGACGCAGTTGTCTGGGAGAAATACTGGGTGCCCGTTTTCAGACTCTTTGCGAAAGATCTTGTCAGGATTGCTTCTCCGTCATCAAGAGACGTAGTTCTCGACTTGGGAACGGGTTCCGGAGTTGCAGCCATTGAAATCTGTAGGGCGGTCCGTTCTGTGGGTGTGGTCGTGGGGATTGATAGATCAGAAGCAATGATCACGCTTGCTCGAAGGAAAGCCATCAAAGTCGGCTTTCACAATGCTAAGTTCATCAAGATGAGCGGCGAAGAACTGCATTTTCCAGACGGATTCTTTGATCTCGCAATCTCCAACTGTGGCATTGCCATTTCCGATGTCGGCAGCGGCCTGAAAGAGATCCTGAGGGTCCTCAAGCCAGGTGGCATTTTGGTGTTCAACGATTGGCATCTAATTGATGTCAAACCTCACCGGATATTCGGGGAAGTTCTCAGCAGACATCGGACTGGAACCCCCTCCCCGGAATTGGCTCGCGAGAGGTCTGCACTCGCTCGAATGGAAAGTTATCACCGTTCGCTCAGCTCCCAGAGACAACTCGAGATGGTACTCGACGCGGGGTTTGGAAAAGCATACCTCAGGAACCGACGATACAGAGTGCACATGAAAGGGATCAGAGACTACGTGCAGATGAGACTGTGCCGCGCCACCATAAGGCACGAGATCTCGGAAATGTCTGCTACTGAACGTAGACTCTTCCTCTCCGATTTGAGAGAAGGCCTCCAAAGCTTTGTCAAAGGAAGCAGTTTCGTCTTTGACTGGAATGTCTATTACATAAACGCAAAGAAAACTGCAAGGCAACCTCAGAATCCACGCTCTTAAATCGAGTTACCCGAAATCCGGCGGATTATCATGGACGTGACGGTCGGCATCCTTCTTGCATTAACTACAGCTCTCGCGTGGGGTAGCCGGGAGATACTGCTTAGGAAAGCCTTTGAGACAACTAGACCAGTCCATGGGCTCTTTGCAACTATCGCAGCCACATTCATCATTTCATTCATCGTAGCTATCTTCTACGAATCGGCTTTGTGGGATCGATTCACTCTTGCCGACGTAGCACTTTGGACGATAGTGGGCTTGCTCCACTTTCCCATGGCGATGACCTTGTACTACTTGGGCATAGATTCGGTTGGAGCGTCCAGGACCAGCGTCGTGTCCAATATCTCAGTCGTTGTGACTCCTTTCCTGGGGATGGCTTTGCTGGGCGAGCCATCCACTATCACCGTGACTGCAGGAGTCATCTTGGCTGGGGCTGGCATATTCACTGTGTCCACATCCGAGATCAGAAGCGGCGAATGGATATGGCGGAAGGGCATCGCGTATGCACTCCTTGCGGGTTTAGGATGGTCCGTAACCAACTTCTTGACGCGATTTGGTTTCGCCACGATCAGACTCCCGATGACGGCACTATCCATCGCAAGCGGAATTCCTCTACTGCTAACAGCCTTCTATCTGATACCGAGGGATAAGAGAGCGAGCATGCTCGTAGACATGAGACGAAGTAGACAGCTTGTCAGCGGATCCTTTCTTAGCGCCGTCGGTCAAGTGACACTTTTTGCCGCGTTGTCCCTTGCACCCACAATCTACGTTGTCCCAACATACAACCTGAAGTCTCTTGTCACCGTGCTTCTCGCATACGCGGTCATACCAACGTCAGAAAGAATGAACAAGAGAGTGATCTTAGGGGCGATCCTAGCGATCGGCGGTATCGTACTGATCAACCTCTAACATACACCTCCTGTAAGCAGAATTGGACTTCTATGATCGCCTCACCCCTGACGCTGGATTCCAGTGGGCTTTGCCCGATTCTCAATCGTGACAGCGTCATCCATATGTGCAGGCTCCGCGCCCTTCTAGCAACCATCGAAGACGGGAAGGAAGCACATTGCTAGACTCCGTTTCATTCGTCGGTGGAGGAATCATGGCCGAGGCCATGATTCAGGCACTTCTTTCAAAGAAGCTAGTGGACCCCAAGAATGTAACAGTCAGCGAACCCCGCCAGAAACGTCGCGAGGAATTGCAGCAGAAGCATGGCGTCAATGTCGCCGCAAAGAATCCTGAAGCTGCCCGATCTTGCAAGATTATAGTCCTCTCAGTGAAACCTCAGGACCTAGGCAGTGTTCTTGCCGAACTGAAAGGCTTGCTGCAACGTGGACAAATGGTGATATCCATCGTGGCCGGGGCCAAAATCGGCACCATCAGCGAAGGACTAGCGCACAATGCTGTCGTGCGAGTGATGCCTAACACACCAGCACAGATCAGTGAAGGCATAAGCGTATGGACTGCCACACCCGAAGTAGACCAAAATCAACTCGCCCAAACGAGAACCATTCTACAAGCTTTGGGCAAAGAAATCTACGTGAATGATGAGAAGTTCCTGGACATGGCTACCGCCGTCAGCGGCACAGGCCCCACCTATGTTCTTCTGGTTATGGAGGCAATGATCGATGCGGCGGTCCACCTCGGATTTCCTCGCCACATCGCTTACGAGTTGGTTACTGAGACCATGCGGGGCTCCATCATATTCGCGGTGAAATCCGGCAAACATCCAGCCGAATTGCGTAACATGGTCACTTCACCAGGAGGAACCAGCGCCGCGGCCCTATACGAGTTGGAGAAGGGAAGTCTGCGCACAGTCATCTCAAAGGCCATTTGGGCAGCATACGAACGAAGCAAGTCATCTAGGCGAAGAAAGAAATGCTCCCATGAGAAGCTGACAGGGAGAAGTGCCAGACACCAGACTGAAGAGCGACGAACGATCAGTGTTAATGGGAATCCCTAACGACCCAACTTCGTGTCGTATCGAAGCTTGACGTAAAGCATCCCTGAGTTGCGCAATCATTATCCGTCTTTCGTGACCAGAATGTGAGAGAAGAGAGTCTTGGACGCCAAGGAACTCGTAGAAGAACTGTTCCGACTTGACGAAGACATACGCTGGGTAGGGATAGCAGATCAACAAGGAAACATATTGCAGAATGCTCAGCGGCCTGATGTAGAAAGTTTCACGGATAAGAACACTGACGAGCTGACGTTGCACATTTTCCCGACCATAATGGGCTTGCTTTGGGGAAGACCTGTCGGTGCGGGAATTGGAGATCTCAAGTCTGTTGTTGTCGCGTACGGACGTTTGTATCTCATGGCGTTCTATGTGGATGAATTGTTAGTGATCTTGACCTTTGGATCAAAGGGAATACCCAATGTTCTCAACAAGCTACATGAGCGATTTGGGATAGGATTTGCGAATAGCTCGAAATAGAGCACTTACCGGATTTAGACCTCCGTTTTGTGTGAGCTCACCAAGCTACCATACACACGGTAGGCAACCGGGATGGATCTTCCTCTGTCCAGTCGGGCTACTATGATAATAGCAAGATCCCCCACAGGCTAAGCGAGAGAAATGGGTGAATCAGGCTCATACTTGAAGGAAATTCTTGGCCTATCTGTAGAAACCAATATGAGAACTGAACCACCCACGGTTTCTCCTCTGGACACAACCTCAACAGTAATGGATTTGATGACAAGGGAAGATGTCGGGTCCATTGTGGTTGTTGAGAACGACCAACCCGTGGGGATAATCACCGAAAAAGACATGCTGGAAAGAGTCATCAAAGCTGGGAAGAACCCTGAACTAACACTTGCCAGAGACGTAATGACAAAACATCTTGTAACGATTGACGCTGAACGAACGATAGCAGATGCCTTGGACACGCTACATAGGCACAACATCAGAAAGCTGATTATTACAAAAGAGGGCGCCCTAGTTGGCCTCACCACAGAAAGAAGATTGCTGGAGATCGCCCACGGTCACTACATGACGAAAGCTCTAGGTTCTCTTGAAACGAAAGATGGTCATGAACTCCACAGAATACGAGTCGCGTACGTGAGCACATATCCCCCCCGCGAATGTGGAATAGCAACGTACACTAAGCATCTAGTCGACGCTAGCTCCACGTTTTGTGCACGAGCCGTGACATCTCCAGCTGTCATTGCAGTCAACGATAGAGGCGGACACTATGACTATGAGATTCGAGTGAAGTCTCAGATCGATGCCGTAGACATAGAATCATACGAGAAGGCCGCTCAGTACATCAACGCTTCAGACATAGATGTTGTAAACCTGCAGCACGAGTACGGCATATTCGGCGGAGAATGGGGCGAGTACGTTACTGAACTCCTAGGACGAATTGAGAAACCCGTTGTTACCACTCTTCACACGCTCCTTGAGGAGCCGGCTCCCGATGCAAAGACAGTATTGGAACAAATTCTTGAACACAGTGATTTTGTTGTTGTGATGGCAAAGGCCGGTATAGGAATACTGGAACAACACTATGGCACTCACTTGGATAGAATCCGATACATACCTCACGGATGTCCAAATGTGCCTTTCATTGGAACTGAAATGACAAAACGAAGCCTGGGGTTGAACGATCGAGTCGTCCTCTCGACTTTCGGGTTGCTGAGTCGCGGAAAGGGAATAGAATATGCGATAAGAGCGCTCCCACAGATAGTGAAAGAGCATCCATCCATCCTGTATCTCATTATCGGCGAGACGCACCCAGAAGTCAGGAAAATCGAAGGCGAATCGTACCGACAACTGCTCTTAGATATGGTCGAGTCACTTGGATTGGAGAAGAATGTCAGATTCGTAAATCGGTTTCTGGCAGAAAATGAGTTGATAAGGTACCTTCAAGCGACCGACATCTATATTCTCCCATACCCGAATCGAGAACAGATCAGCAGCGGAACACTCTCATACGCTCTAAGCACAGGCAGAGCCATTGCCACAACTCCCTTTCTTCAAGCCGAAGAAGTGATATCTAATGGTGCAGCCTTGAAATGCGAATTCAAGAATCCGGACTCCATAGCTGAACAGGTGAATATGCTCCTCAAAGACAATCAAACTCAACAGAGGTTTGGCAGAACGGCCTATGAGTACAGCAGAGCTATGATATGGCCAAACGTAGCCATGAGTTACGTCAATGTATTCTACCACGCCCTTGGTCTCTGAAGTCCGTGTAGAGTCATCTGAAAGAATCGAGCGACTTCAAGTATTGGCAATAAATGGTATGGAGAAAGGCAGCTGACCAATGCAGTGACATCCCCAAACCTGCGACGCAGTCTCGAAGAGCAGTGCATGAAACTGCGACAGTCAGTGAAGCTTGACCATCTCCTTTCCATAACCGACCACATCGCGCTCCTCCAGCACGCAAAGTTCTCAGTCATGGTGAGAAAGGAAGGGTACATGGTAGACGATAACGCCCGTGCGCTCGTGTTCGCCTCCAAAGCGATCAAACTCTGGCCGGATCAGAGGCTTCCGAAGTTGCAGCGCAAGCTACTGAGTTTCCTACTCCTCATGCAAGAGGAAAATGGAAAGTTTCACAATTTCATGGACTTCTCCCAGAGGATTGCCGATGAACCAACAGTAGGCGATCATCTCGGTCGGGCTATCTGGGGGGCTGGAAGAGTCATCAATTCCGATCTTCAAAGTGGTATGCGAGCTTCTGCACGACTCATCTTTGATAGAGCGTTACCTTGGGTCAGAGAGTCAACATCCCCGCGAACGAAGGCGTATGCTTGCTTAGGCCTCCATGAGCGCCTCTGCTCGGAAACAAAAGAGGCTAATCTCATGACCAATCTAGAGGAAATCGCTGACAGTCTAGTTGCATTATACAACAATAATCGAGTCACGGATTGGCAATGGTTCGAGAATATTCTATCTTATGACAACGCGCGGCTGAGTCAGGCGTTGCTCGTCGCATATCAGTCGACACGGAAACGAGTCTATCTTGATGTGGCAGAGGAGTCCCTTCGATTCCTAATGAAGGCCACAACAATCGATGGAATGCACGCACCGATCGGAAACCAAGGCTGGTACGTGAAAGGTGCACGAAGAGCCTCCTACGATCAGCAGCCGATTGAAGCCGGCGGAATGATTGAAACTGCAGCGATTGCCTACAGACTCACTGAGTCTGAATCATATGAGCAAGCCATACAGCAAGCTTTGGGCTGGTTCTTTGGTAATAACACCAAGACGGTTAAGGTCTATGACGAGTCGACAGGCGCATGTTCCGACGGAATCAATGAGGCAGGTCTGAATGAAAACCAGGGAGCGGAGTCCACCCTAGCGTTTCTCCTTGCAGCAGAGGCTCTCATCGAGAATTTCAGTAAAGAATGAATCTGGATCACGACTCGGCCTCTTTTTCTAGCTCATCTAGGAACTCATCGATGGGGGCGCTGGCGACACAGCAGACCCGATCAGCTCCACCATAGTAGACGAGTAGTTGTTTGTCTCGCACCACAGCTCCGTCTGGGAACACCACGTTTGGAACGATACCGTGCTTTTCGAACTCGGTCTCGGGTTCTAGGATCGGTTCACTAGTGCGAGCGAGGGTCTTCGTCGGCTTGTCGAGATCAAGCAGAATCGCTCCGGCACGGTAGATACGTTCGATGCTGACTCCGTGATAGATTACAAGCCAGCCGCGTTCTGTCTTTATCGGGGGAGGACCTATGCCAACTTTCCTTACCTCCCACGGAAATCTTCCCCTCAGAACCTCATATTCATTGTAATGATTCAGATATTTCCTCCAAAACTCCTGAGATTCAGTGAGAGAGCTGAGATCATCAAAGTAAGCGATCTGAACCTTGGATTCGAGTCGATGCAACAGAGCGATCTTTCCATCCATTCTCTCAGGAAAAAGGACACAGTCCTTGTCGTCGCGTTTTGGTCCAACTAGCCCATACCTCTGGAAGTGAGTGAAATCTTCGGTTGAGGCCAAAGCGATTCGGGGGCCGCGTCGCGAATAGGCAGTGTATGTTACGCAGAATATCCCATCAAGTGCTGTTATGCGAGGATCCTCACAACCGAATTCCTCCCAATCAGCAGACGGTTCAAGAACTGGACTCGAAGAGCGGAAGCCTATTTCTGTTCCGTTGACGGTCCGTGCGTAGCCAAGGCGCGATATCATGTTTTGATCCACTGCCCGGTAAAGAAGATGAACAGCTCCACCATCCACAATTGCCCCAGGATTGAATGTTCCATTAACCTCCCAATTGTGAGATGGTCTAGGAGCAATGATCGGATTACGCTCATGCTTCACGAGTTTCAGTAATATCGCCCACTAGCCCTGAATTCAACTGATTCCGAGGGCGGAGCTATTCGCTCCATATATGAGATTCTGTTATCACGCCATGGATCTCTGCAAATCCATCCAAGTGATCCTATGCCGTAGCATGCAGAAGCGATTCTGAAGTTGTGTGCTCTCGTGGTCCGCACACACAAATCCTCCTATTCTCCCAGAATCCTCTCTGCAGTGATGACCTGTGTGCGCACCAGAGAGCGTGTGCACCTAGACTGGAGAGATCACGTTGCCTGAACCGTCGGCATTAACCTTTCAGCAACTTTCTGCAGGAGACTTGGTACGTTAGCTCCAGTCTTCGCACTTATTTCGAGTATTTCATCTTCCGCGAATATCTTGCGAGTCTCCGCGAGCACCTTGTCTAAATGTTCACGAGTCACAAGGTCCACTTTGTTGATGCAGATCAAAACAGGAACGCCGTGCATTTCCTTACTCATGATCTCATGAGAAGCCGTGATCTTTCGTATCACCGTTTCCAGGTCATCGCTACCATCTACGAAGAGGAGAACAAGATCAGAATTTGCAAGTTCATTCAGCGTGGTGTGGAAAGCGCTTAGCAGCAGAGGACTAAGATCTTCAATGAACCCAATAGAATCAATCATGATGAAGGAGTCAGAAGAATCCCCTCTCCCATTTGGGGAGACCTTACGTGCAAATGTAGAGAGCGTCGTAAATGGTCCCAAACCTATTTCCTTCGATTCCGACGCGAGTCTGTTGAACAGCGTGGTCTTGCCACTTTGAGTGTACCCTGTCAACGCTACGATTTGGAAGCCAGCCTTTCCTCGATGTTCACGAAGACGGTTGCTCTTCGATCTAATATCACGAAGCTCCCCTTCGATCTTGCTTATTCGTTTGCGCGACACCGCTTCATAGACTTCATATGGATACTGACCCGGCCCTCCCCTTCCCATCTGCTCACTTGCAATACCGTGCATTCGAATTGATTCTCTGCCCCAAGAGAACGTGTATCGGAGCCGCGCCAATGCAATCTGCAGCCTAGCTTCAGTCGTGGCGCAGCGCTTCTCGAAAACTTCCAGAATGAGCAGGTTTCTGTCGAGAACGAGAACATCACCAAGCTTCCTCTGGATTCGGAATATTTGACCTGCCGAAAGTTGTCGCGTGAATATTATCGCCTCGATCGAGTCTTCCGTGACAGTCTCCTTGATCTCATCAATTTTCCCTTTGCCTACACAATAGGCTGAATCCACCGAGTCTCGATGCTGCGTGACTTGACCGACCACATCGTAGCCAGCAGCTTTCGCTATGTCGTTCACTTCATCGATTCGCGATTTGCTTCGAGGAAGAATACATTCCACTAAAAGCGCTTTCAAATCCCGCACGAACTTTGATTGCAGAACATACGCAGTTTACTCTAGAGTGAGGCTCATTTTCCTAGCAGTTACGATTCTGGCACAACCCATACAAAGGTCGCTTCCAGAAAGCAATCCCACCGACAATATAGGACCGCCGCATTTCTTGCATCTTGCTGGAAACGTCATCACTACGATCTTCATTACCAGTAGCTGCATTGCGAGCTATAAGGAAGAGACCAAACACTCGTTTTGGCCAACCAATCGCCATGAATAGACTCGTTTTCGATCGATTGCGAAGGCCCGTCAAGCCCGTCAGCGTAAGAAGCACTGAATATCCCTGGACATGATATCATAGGAAAAACGGAACACAGCTTCGCGACCTGAACCGAGACCTTATTGTAGCCGCCGGACCATCTTTGCGCTATGGCAAGGATTAGCGCGGCCGTTCGCCGGCATGATAGAAGACCGGGTGGAGTTCACACATACGAGACTACTGACGAGATCGCTCACTCTTGGCAGTTACTTACTCGAGAACAGCAAGTAAGCTTGGATGACCAAGCTACAAAGAATCATGAGGACTTGCCGGTGCTTCTTGAAAGACTGTTCAGGGAACGAAGATTGTAGGCACCGTAGACGTACCGACGTAAGGCTGCCGTCTCTGTGTCAGGCAATATTTCTGCGTGGTTTGGTGCGCTTCCCAGGGGTTTGTTTCTTTCTTCGCCGCCTTCTTGCAGCGTATTCTGTGCTGGTCAACTTACGTCCCACATCACTTCTGCCGGATTGCCTTTTCGATTTAGTGGAACTTGAGCTAGTGATCAACACTTCGCCGCGCGACGAGACGCTGGCCGAGAATTTTGATCTGATGCCTGCCTCCGTGAGGTATGTTCCTTTGACTCTCCACGTGCCCTGATTGTCCGGGCCCTCGGTCTTCTCTTCGGCCGACAAAGTGGAGATTTTCCCGTGAGAAGTTCTGGTGCCGAGTAAGTATTTCCTCACTAGGCTCTCTGCGTCTTCGGCTGTTGCTATTCGCATTTTGCATCCAACATGAATCAACTGAGTAGAGGCAGCAACAGGGATTATAGCGCTTTGGACTGAAGATGTGAGGTCTCTCATTCAACTTGTCTTATCTCGGGAATTGCAAGTGCCCGGATGTCATTTTCGATTCCAGGGTATGACGACGGGATCAAATTCTTCGCTATTCCAATGGTTTTTTTGCGTTGCCGGCGTGACATCCCAAAGTCAACCAGCCACGCGCATGACCTTGTATCGACCTGTTCGGCCCTAGGACGACCAGTTGCCCCGAAACACCTTCGTAGGGCCTTCGAGAGGGACGTAGCCTGCTTCTCTGAGCAGGTTCCTACAGTCTTCAACAGAGTAACCCTTTCTCTTCGACGATTCCTCGTCCGAGTCTTTGAGAATGGGGCGCCTTCGGGGCGAAAAGCCGGCCGTCTGTGCATAGATCTGGTTGGCACCGGCGATTAGAGGGAGAATTCTGGGTTCATGAACACCCATTGCCTTGATGGAATCACCAGCCACTATCCTTGTCACTGCAACAGTCTTGGCCAAGGTCACCTCAGAAATTCTCCCGAACTTCGAAAGCGGAAGCCCTGGCACAGGAACTCTCCACATACAAGCGAGGTTGACCGCATTGAACTCTCTTCCTCGAAACATTTCGGCAACCAATTCTGCCGGAGTGTGTTCAGGTCCAATGGGTTCAACGCAGTAGCTGAGGTCGAGTCCTACATCTCGCGCAGCACCTATGGTCTGCAGTCTCTCTTCAGTGCTTATTCCAGTGTCCTTGCCTTCTCCCAATCTGTGGACATGGTATACGGCCTGAAATCCTGCGTCGACCAGATCCTTGGCTTTGTCGGATCCAAAGTCGCCTACGTTCGCCACCATCGGCATCTTCGCCGAGAGAGCTCTCCTCACGGCCTTAGCGATCTCGACGTAGCGGTCAAACGGGTAGTCTGCAGTGGTCATCAGAAAAATAGCATTCACGCCATCGTCTTCCAGCGACTTTGCCCTAGCAACAACTTCTTCGAGAGTGAATTCGACCGGTGCCTCGATCAAGTTCCACTTTGCTCCAAAGGAGCAGAAAGCGCAACTCCTGGGACAAGGCCAGAGGTTTATCCCAACCGTACCATAGACTTCGCCTCTGTCACCATACTGTCTCCTCGTCAGGGTATTTGCCGTTGAAATGATGGCATACATTTCGGGTGACTTGTCGTCTGTCTTCAGAAGCTGCGACGCTTGTTCACGATCTATTTCATCGCCTGCTAACGCCTTGTCCAAGATGGATTGGATCTTTGACTCAATTGCTGGTCGCTGCAGACTGAAGCCCCCTGAACCTTCGAACTATCTTAGCGTGTGCGATATGTCTAGTGGTGCGTAACAGCGAAATGGAAGGTGAGGTCCGGTGGTACTTGCTCCTCACTAGGGGCAGATACCGTTCTTCACTAAATCGATCAAGATTAGGACCTAGACAGGTGCCTCTGAAGGTCGCGGGTCCAGATCCCGCCCGGTCCATCATGAGCTTTGAGCGGGTCCCTCTCTCCGCGTCCTGGTCAGCCCTTTGACAACTTGAGATTCGACTCAAGTCCAAGTTAGGATTCGCTTTTAGCGCTTGGTCGCTGTTTTCTGATCACGAATATGATGATTCCAACGACGGCTATGCCGAGTACAGCGAAAAGCAGCGTTAGGCTCATGTCTACGCCTGCAGTGGGAGGAGCGGAGACAGCGCTTCCCGTCGTGCTGGTTACGGTGGATGGCGTCGTCGTCGCTACAGCGGTTCCGGAGAACATTGTTGTCACTGTGGACGAAGGCATGGTCACGGTGAGGGTGCCCTTGTCAGGAACCAAGTCATTGTATGTCTTGCCATCGTACATAATGCCGCTTCGAGCAAACAACCGGATCTTCGATCCTCCAGAAACCGAAATATCTCCATACCGACAACTTAGGATAAAGGAATCTTGTCCGCTTCCGCCAGCGACAACAGGTTGCTGAGTGTTATAGTCGAGGGTTATCCAGCTCCAACTTGTTCCGTTGCCTGCATATTTCCAGATCGAGGAGTAGAGTACGCTATGGGTTCGCGACGTGATGCCGACATTCAACGTGTAGTCCGGCGTGAAATCGCTGCTCCACTGGTATCCTGTGCGGGAATCGGGATCAACATCAACAAGCACCGAATACCAAATCGTGCCAACGTGCGTGGTATCAATCTGGCTGGGAACTTTGCCGTTCAGATCGAAGCGGAAAAATAGTGATTCTCCAGCGAACCCGGCGGCTAGGCTGCTAATGTCTAAGTACGGCAGGCCCAGATCGCCCACGGATCTGCCGTTCTGATCAGACAAATCCCCCTTGGCATCGGATAGAGTATTCCATGATATGCCCTGCGGTAGGCTCGCCGTGACAGTTGAGGGCGGTATTGAGATCGTCGGCTGTTCTCCTAAGAGGATTGTTCCCTTCTCTGAGATGGCTTGTGCATCTCCTCCTGACCACCACGCTGTTTGGACCAAATAGTTGACGGACATGACGGGAACACGTGAATTGTCCTGTAACCGAGCGAATTGGTCAACGCCTTGGCCGTTTTCATCAGACGGGTCTGTAGGGATCCACCCATAGTTGGGCACATAGAATTGCACCCAGTTGTGTTTCAAATCGCCGGGGTCCGCCATGTTGCCTCCGTCAGTTGGTGTAGATCCCCAGATGTCAATGGTGGGGATTCCAGCCGCTCTGGCGAGAGCTGTGAACAAGGCGGGAAAGTGTCGGCAGACTCCCTTGCCCGAGTGTAGAGCGAACAACGCGCCCTCGTGTTCAGCACTCCATGGGAGCAAAGCGTCATCACGGGTCATGTGCTGCACAACGTAGTTCTGTACTCTCAGCGCGGCCAGGTACGGGTTCTTTTCCTCCCCCACAATTTGCCGCGATGTCGCCATTATCTCTGGGTTATCGCTCTGAATGAACTCGGCTGGTTTCGTGTACACCTTGTAGAGCTCTGAACTCCTGTCATAGCTTCCGACCTTGGCTGGGTCGATAGTGTACTTGATCGAGTAGACAGTCACATACTGAAGCACAGTCAAATAGAACTGTCCCAGAGGACTCTCAGAGTCGAAGTTGATGGTCAAGACGTCGTTCCCCAACTCATCAAAGCCCATAGCATGCGTGAACGGCTTCTTCGGATTCACAAGGATCGTCGTACCAGTTACGTTTGCGAATGCGAATGATTGAGCGACGTGTATCGATATTTGGAAACTCTTTCCAGATGCTATTATCGCATAGCTATAATTCACAATTAGATCACGTGGATAGGATCTCACGTAGCCGCTTGAAGCATGAATGTCAATAGGCGTAGAAGGGCTCACGTTCACTGTAACTGTAGTCCAGCTTGTCTCAGCGTAGGTTGCCCCCACGGCAGGAACACGGACACCTGTAACACTAAACGCGACAAGAATGCAAAGGCAGAAGAAACGGAAATGGGGGCACCTCAGAATGCCCAACCTCCTCTCACCGCTGACACTCCGTGTCGTGCCTATAAGACGATTTGCCGTCAGCGTCTCCGTTGTCTAGAAGATTAGATTCGAGTCTGGGCACTAGTCATTTAAGGATGTGCGAGACGGATTTGTTCTGGAGGATAGTTGAGAACTCGATCTAGCATCGGTCTACTAATCCTCCTATTCTTCCTACTCCTCACCCATTCTTATTCTGTAGAGTCTAGTGCCCAAGCCTCTATGCCACACTCCTTATCCCGATCACTCAACGAACCGGTGCAAGTTGGGTTTGGTTCTGGAACATTCGCAGCGCCTCCACCACCTCCGCCCCCGCCGCCTCCTCCAGATGGGGATCCTCCTCCACCGACTCCGCCCCCAGATGAAGGAGGTAACGGTGGCGGTGGCTGTGGAGGGGGCGCGACTGACAATGTCATTGTGATTGTTGTTGATGTTGGCGAATTCTCACAGGGAACCAACCCTCCGCAGCCGGTCAGCACTGACCTGATAGCTTTTGACTTGGTCAATGGTATCGGACAATCACAGTCGGTAGGAATCGTCGATGTCTCGACCTTGCCCTTCTTGAATCAGGAAAATGAGCTGATCAATGCGGGTGAAATCGATCCCGCCACTGCGGTTAGCTATACTCCATACGCAGGATACGGTGTCGGCTACTCGGTATCGGTAACAGAGCATGTGAGTGGAGATCAGAGCTCTCCGAACTCAGTTGGACTGGTCACCGTGACAGTGAAAGACGGCCAAGGGAATGTTGTTTTCACAAACCAAGTCACGGGCTGGGGAGGCAATTTCGCTCCCATCGAAGAGCAGGTAAGTAGCAATCTGAACGCATTCTTCAACTCAGTAATCACCGAGGAATGCCCCCCTCCCTCCTCTGGCGGCCCCTAGGCTTGGAGGATTGACCGCACAATGCCTGGCTCAAGATGGGCCTACGTGACAATGCTCCTTCTGCTGGCAACGATACCGAGCTTCCCCCCCGCAGTAGCACAATCGAGCAGCGGACAACCATGTGCGTTTGGGCCGTGTGGTCCGAATGTTGATCAGATCGTCTATTCTGTAGCGCCACTTTTGGGCTACGATCAGGAAGTAGCATACCTCAAGAATCATCAAATTGACATGATCCAAAACATCAGGAGCATCAAAGATGCGGAGAACCTTGCCACCTATCCAAATATCAGAGTGTACAAGTCTCCTGCAGGGAGCTTCCACTTTGCATCTCTTTTCTTCAACTGCAGGCGCTCGCCTTTTGATGATGGATTGTTTCGAAACGCGTTTTCACATCTAGTTAACGGAAAATACATAGCTGAAGTTCTGTTAGATGGATGGGCGGAACCTTCGACAACGTTCGTCCCCCCTGCCTCCGATGAATGGACCAATTATGATGCTTCTGTACCTCAGTTCAGCTTTCGGAACGCTACAACGATGTTTGATAAGGCTGGATACGCACTTGACAGTCAGACGGGCACGAGACTGAACCCAAGAACCGGGGCACCTCTGCGACAGATTACGCTGCTGACCCCAACGCGTTCAGAGAATCCTGATCTCTGGGCCGCGGGGGAGGTTGTAGCTTATTATGCGAACGCTGCTGGAATTCAGACGACGCATGCAACAATGCCGGACTATCTGTTTGTTGCGAGAACGATGAGAGACAGAGACTACGACATATTGATTGCTGACATTGCTCTGGCCGCTGCTCCTTTCGGACTATACGCATTGTTTCATTCCTCACGAGACGGAAATTGGACGTTGGCCTACTCCGGAATACATGATCTGATTCTTGACAGGGCACTTGAAACCTTGTGGTCGGGAACAACCAAGTCTGAGGCACTTAGGGGAGCTCGTGATGCGCAAGCGAGACTCGCCTACCTGCTACCATATGTGCCAATATACTCGATCCCAACACTCACCGCAGTCTCCTCGGATTGGACTGGCGTCGCCAACATGCGGGGGTACGGAGTGGTAAACCCATGGACCTACCTCAACTTGAGCAGGGCTGGAGCACAGTTTGGTGGCAAGTTCACACAGAGCGTTGAGGGACCGTTTACAACTCTGAATCCTGCACTTGTCAGTCGCACGCAGGAGTGGCGCGTTCTCGAGCTTCTCTACAGCCCCCTTTTCAGCGTAGACCCTGTCACATCACATGACCTCCCTGTTCTCGCCAAAGAGTGGGTAACTGAAACATGGAGCTATGCTGCGGGAAAGGAAGGAATGAAGATCACTTTCAAGTTGAGAGACGATGTAAGATGGCAGGACGGTCAACCTTTCACAGCCAGTGACGTGAAGTTCACCATTGAATACCTGCAATCGAACAAGGTTCCGCAGTATCTAGCCGTCCTAAGCGACGTCATGAGGGTGGAAGCTCCTGATCCTACGACCTTACAGATCTACATTAGCAGCACTGGATACAGGCATGTCTATGATTTCGCATGGATGACTTTCCTGCCCGAACATGTTTGGAGCAATGTGAAAGACTACAAGAACTTCAAACCTTGGGAGGAACCTAACCCATCCGTGAAAGGGCTGACTAAGCTGGTGGGGCAGGGACCTTTCATTTTCGCGCAAGGGGATCTCAAGAAATCTGTGACTCTTGCATGGAACCCGCTGTACTTCGGAAAGAACCCTCAGAAACCGGGGCTTGTCGAAAGGCAGCTGGGGTCTCTGAACGCGTCAGCCGGCCAACTCGTTAATGTGCAGTATGAAGTGTTGAATTATACTAGAGGCGTGGTTAGTGATCCCCAGGCAACGTTCAGATTGATCGTGAGCAAGGACGATAAGATCCTTCTCGATCTACCCACCTCCTATTCGAATGGTCTCTACACCGCAAGTATCGACACCGGAAAGATCGGCTCAGGCGAGTACGCTTGTGAGTTCAACGCAGCACCGTATGGTCTTGACAAATTCACAATTGAGGTAAGCCAATCCACCGTCAGCCAATCCGCCTATCTCTACGGATTGGCAGGGGGAGCAATCGTAGTTGTCGCCGTCTGCATCTACTTAGCTACGAAGAGAACTTCAAGAAAGAGGCAGGTGAAACTGGCGTCGGGCCGCACTTCGTCGAACAGAGCTCCAAAGAGACTTGAGATGAAACACGCACTATTAGCGCAAGACGCGAAAGGAGCGCGATGAAAATCGGCTGAAACGTCAGGAGTCGTTTTGACCGAGACAAGGTGATTCCCTCTTAACGTTCTCACCTAGTCTGACATGAGCGAGGATGAGAATCCATACCAATAACTCAAATGCTTGAACAGCCCGGTCTACCGAGGAGTGAAATCATTGAGGAAGTGCCTCATGATTGGCCTCTTTCTGCTGTTGCCCCTTCAGTTTGTCATTCCAGCTGCCGCTCAAGGGCAAGCAACGGTTCTGAGCAGTAGCGGATACCTCAACAGCGTGGGACTCTATCATGTGGTTGGAGAAGTCCAGAATACTGGCAGTACTGCAATAACGGCAGTCATGATCACGGCTACGTTCTACACTTCAAATAATACTCTCCTCGGCACGAGGTCG
This sequence comes from Candidatus Bathyarchaeota archaeon, assembly GCA_963706285.1. Lineage (GTDB taxonomy): Archaea > Thermoproteota > Bathyarchaeia > 40CM-2-53-6 > 40CM-2-53-6 > CAVPLU01. Next base: position 80,698 of record CAVPLU010000010.1, on the reverse strand, counting down.
AGTCAGACGATGATAACAATACTTGAGCCTGGTCGCAAGGCTCCCTTCGACATGACTGTTATTGACTTTGTGCAATCGGCGAGGACGGACCACTATGACGCTTGTCGTGACCTACGAACAGTCTACGAATCTACCTCTTTTCCTAGAGATAGTCTCAAGCAGCAAGAGCGTAGACGCCGCTGGATTTCTTCACATCAGCGGAAAGATCAGGAACAGTGGTTCAGGAATTGCTCACGAAACGAAGGTCGCCGCGACATTATATGATTCAGGAGGCAAGGTTGTGGACGCAGCCATGAGCTATTGCGATCCAACAGACATCGCCGTCGGAACCAGATTAGCGTCTTTCGAAATCATAACACTCGAGAAAACACGCGTAACGCTTGTGGATAGCTACACTCTGTACGCTCAAAGCATTGAATACAGCACCGTCGAATATGGCGTGGTTCCCGAGTTCGCCGCGACTTTTCTTCTCCTTCCCATAGTCGTTTTGCTGGCATTGATCGTGACGCGACGAAGAGCGATTCGCGTGGATAACGTACCGGTGGGGTAGCGCGGCCAGAGAGGGGATTACCCAACTACTCTAGATACGTGAGCTCAGCTTCGTATCGTACCACGGCTCATTGACACCTTACGTTGATGTCAGGCTGAGAAGGCTATCTTTCGTTGTGAAGGGTCGGCTCACCGAGCATCCTCCTAGCGTCGTGGGTCATATCTTGTGAACCCGACTCAACCCCGACATCACTACGGAGCTATCGGGTGCGGGCTTCTACGCTAGGACGGAAATGGCCCGGTCCACCATAGACCTTGTCTGGGTCCTTTCGTCTTTGTCAAGGTCTCCCCAAGATGGCACCAGACTCTGTTAGTCAGATCAGAACGGCGGGCCCGGTGGTACTTGCCCCTAACTAGGGGCAGATATCGCTCTCTACTGCTCGACGCAGTTCACACAAACCCCGGATGGGTATCTCCTTTCACTTCAGCTACGCTCACATGACTCTCAACTTGGACGATCTAGCCTGGAGTGGTGTACTCGACGCGAGAGACGGCGACGATTCTGTTGCTGGAGATGGATTCAAGATTGAGAGAGGTTCGAATCTGGAAGGGTTCGAATCCACGAGCAGTAGGCTGTGGAGTTGAAGCTGAGTCTCTTCTCGGAGCTGTGTATGGCAAGTCGTCCATAGGATAGCCCGCTTTGATAAGCGGCTACGTGTCTTGTTCTGTTCAGGTGAGATAGATTGGTGGAAAAGAATAATGTGCCTATCGAGGAGCCGTTCAGACCACCTGGGAGTGGCGGAAGTGGACCTGTCGAGGAGCCATGGAAACCACCTTCTGGTCCAGCTCCAAAGGTAGTCAGCAACGTCGCAGTTGTTCACTGCAACTACAAGGACACTGACGCCTTGGTTGTCTTCTACGCCGAAGGAGAAGTTGACAAGGAAGTGAGTTGTTAGGGCCTATCGTGTGACAGGCGCCCGAACAAAGACAAATCTGTAAGCAAGTGTTGGATCATGCTCCCATTCAGACATTACACTGCTTGACGCTCGTCCGTCCGGACCTTCCCCCGAACACGCGCAACAACGAAACCACACACACTGACTCCACGCTGAACTCTCTGGGCAGAGTCCTCTCCCGGCGCCATTCCGAAAATTCAGGTCAGCGCCTATCACACAGCGTTTCATGCGAAACGAAGGCCTAAGATCTTCGCTCATGGGACAGGCAAATGATTGGGTGATGAAATTCGCGACGGGGCTACGTGTATGTGCACCACGAGACCCACCAAGGAGTAATGCTATTCGAACACTGCAAGGCAGTACGCACAGACAATCCACTAGGATACGACTAAGATCGTTAAGGTGGCTCGTTCACCGGAAACTTCTGCCACAAGGCGCCATTCACCAGTCCTCTTCGGCATGATGTCGACGTCGAAGACGTAAGTCCCGCTTCCGGTGAGAGGCGGGGAGGAAGACGTCGCGAGGCTTCTGCCTTCTTCAGTGATCTCAAGAGTCAACCTGGTGCCTGGAGCTAGGTCATAGTATTGGATAGCAACCTGCACGGAGGTGGGTCTGCCGACCTTGACTTTCTCGGGAGGCTCAGCGTATTTGACATCAACTATCTTCACCTTAGGTGCCGAAGTCGACGTTGCAGATACAACTTTGATGGTGAAACCATTTGAGATAAGCATGTGATCTCCTAAACGTACTTCAGCCTGCAGACTCCAGTCACCGGCCCTAACGGGTTTGATGGATACAGGCTGGAATGTGTAGGTTCCGCTTCCGGTGAGAGCGGTTGAGGTCGTGGAACCTACTATCTGGTCCGAGATTCGGCTGTAGAACGTATAGGCTTGGTCAATGATGTTCAAGGTTAGTTTGGTTCCTGGAACAAGATTCTGGTACTTGACAGTAACCACCACCGGTGTGGATTCTCCCACCAAAACAGTTTCAGGCGACGCCACATAGTCAACGTCCGTGATCTGCGCCTGTGCACTAGCCGTGGGTGCAACAACTTTAATCGTGAAGCTACTCGTTGCCGTACTTTCGCCAACTGCGTTCACTTCCACAACAGCTTGCAGATGCCAGTCACCTGTCTTTGAAGCCGTCAACTGTGCCCGAGGGAAAACGTAGGTTCCGCTCGCCGGTAGAATTGTCGATGCTACCGCCCCGGTTATGCCCTGGCCTGTATCCACATCTTTGAACCAAAGCAGAAGCTTGGAACTCGGCTGCAGGTTCCGGTACTCTGCAGTCACTATCACAGGTGTGGGTTCGCCCAAAGTGATTGTTTCAGGTGACTTGACATACTCAACTTTTGCTATGTCCACATCAGGCGGAGTAGCCGAAGCCTTCGCAACGACCTTGATCGTGAAGTCCTCAGTGTCTTTCGCCGCCAAACCTAGCGTAGATTCTGCGCTTACTTGAACCCTAAGGTTCCAGTCACCTGCCCTACTCGCATCCATCGAACTTGGCGCGAAAGATGTGATCTTTATGGGCGATGAAGTGAAAACGCCTGTTCCGGAAAGCTTCTGCGTTGAATCCCATGAACCCACAGTTCCGCCCGTAGCCAGATCATTAATGTCAAACTGCAACGTCATAGCCTCAGGAAGATTGTAGCTTACTTTCACCACTACAGGCGTAGTCTCACCCTCCGTGATCGAATCCGGAGGCTTCACATACTGAACATCCGAGATCGAAACAGACGGCAGAGAAGCCAACACATTAACTTCAAAATCTCGTGTAGCCAGAGTATTGCCCAGAGGTACAGGTTTACCAAGGGTTGAACCATAGACGTACTGATGCCAACCACCGTCTTTGTTCCAGTCTATGTTGGACATATGAAAGAAGACTAGATGAAGCGGTACGCGGCCGAGTTCATTTAACGTGATCGAGACTTTCTTTGATGTAGGGCAATAGTACATCGATCCATAACCCGGGCCGGTTTGCGCAAACCACCCGGACCCATACAGTATGCTGGACATATACCCCCCTGTGATGGGCCAAGAGTCATACTTCCCTGCTGCTGCATACGTAATGTAGAATCCATAGGTAGCATATTCTGAGGCAATGACATCTGCCTCGACGGAGATTTCGAATGGAACGCCTTTCAAAACATACGGGTTCACGGATCCAACACTCTTTATTGTGGCGTAGGGTGCGCACACAGCGTCACCACAATACGCCGTGTCAAGCGGTGCCAACGCGGCAACACACGTCGGGCTTAGAACCACGACTACCAAGAGAACGGCAAATAGGCGGCTATTCAAATCGAGTCTCATCTCTTCCATCTCCTGGATAATCAACACTGACGGTTGTTCCAACTTTTCGGGATTGAACGCAGTATCTGTAACCATTCAAATTGAAGCTCTCTTGATCATCCAAATCAATTCGACCTTCGTTTTCGTTCTCTTCTCCTTAGATAGTAGATTCCAATGGCTGCGACAATGGCAAATACTACAGCCGCTACAGCGATCAATCCCCACGGGATCACCGTTCCCGTTCCAGATTCAGTTGCGAATAGAAGCGTGACCCACGTAGATGGTCTCATGAAATGGTGTCTTCTCGGAAGGTTCATGAAATTGGCGTCTGATGTCCCCATCTGGCTTCCAGCCATAGCCGAGAATCCTATCTTGGATCTATCTCCGAAGATCTGTCTCGGAATGGCAAATTCGTAGATTAGATGATGCTCCTTCGAGTAGCGATCGTTTCGAGAATTGGCAGAGAGAGCAACACGCACGCCCAGATCATCCTGCGTCAGGACCCAACTAGTTCCACTACCACGGACAGCCCTAGTCACAGGGGCACCTTCCAGCCAGTCGACAAGGATCATCAAGTCATCTGTCTGCGGGAGATCTGACTTGTCGTTCTTCACATCGATCCTTATCCTAGCCATGTCCCTGTCATCTAGATTCGTGTCCGAGACGAAGTCGATGAGAACATACAGAAACTTATCGTCATTCTGAATACAGAAATAGCCTGCGCGTCCATAAGCTTGCATCTGCGTGGCGTTCCACCACTCGTCTCGTGCAGTCCACATACCATCAACTGTGACTTCGCTCTCACCTCTCCAGCTCGATGCGACATCAGCTGCTAAGGCTGTCTCGCAGGGAAATATCAGGCCAGATAGAAACAACGTTACAAAAAATAGGCCTAGTCTCTCCGACCTTTTCAATGATACGTGTGCTAGAAACGCCATAATGATTATCACCGTCTAAACGCTATCAGACTACAGTGGCATTAACCTCATCAGCGAAAGTATGAGTAGAATAACGACGACGACTATGCCGATTGAGATAAGCCATTTCAATGCTCTAAATGCGAATCCTAGAACAGCAAAAAGAACGAAGACTCCCACAAGCACAAGAAGGAGAATGAGAAGATTAGCCATGCTGAACACATTCCGCTAGCGCAACAGTAACCATCGCCATCGCATCGCGGCGAGGGCCACTATAATGATGATGAAAATGAAGATGACTAACCAGATTCCCCACATTGATCTTCTCGCTCTCGCTCTACGAACACGCCACATTCCACAGATCCTCAACCAGACCATCAAGCTCAGTTAATTTAACAGTTATCACGAGATCAGAGTGCAATTCTAGCTACGGGCCCAAGCTATGCGAACACTCAGGACATGTCTTAAATTCTGAACAATCGTAATGACCCAATAGAACGATTCCTGTTTGAGGATTATCGATATGTTTCGAGCGAGAAGAATGGTCAGAAGAGGAGTCCGAAGAGGATTTCGACGCCTCACTAGAGCCACAGTCCTATCGATGACCGTGGCGGCTGGCGGTGTCACACTTGCAGCGATTGCAGCGAGAGAGGGCGTATCCCGACAAGAAGCCGAAGAAATGATGGAAGGCCTTGTGGAAGAAGGTGTTGTCAAGAAGGAAACGAAAAACGGAGAAACAGTCTACGTAGCTGCAGGAAAACAGACCTCTCCAGCACCCCAACCAGCTGAGCCCAGCACGCAACCCGCTGGCTCAACCAAGTTCTGTCGCAGCTGTGGAACAAAGATACCGCTCGAGAGCAAATTCTGCGAGAAGTGCGGAGCCCAGCTGTAGACACTTACAGCTCACTCCGACTCTGATTCATTGACAAATATCCGCACTGCGTGGTTTCCCAGTAGCTCATGTCGTCACTATGTCTCGATTGAGGAACTGGACAAGCGCCATGGGTCCCCTTGCTTGATAGTTCTAGGGCGCCAGAATTCCGCACCATTGATTCCACAGTGCAATTTTCAGAGGATGTGTGACGTGTGCGTGCGCAACGAGCATGCAGATATGTTGCACTTGGCGAGCCTGATGAGTTAGGCTAGTGCGCCGCCGCATGATGATCCATGCCCGGCCGTGCAGCCGAAGCAGTATTCGCCCGTGACAATTCTCCTCTTAGAATACGCGTCAACATCAAAGTCCCTAACATGTGACGAGACACCGGCGACTACTGGGGCTCGTAGCGCCAGATTGAAGTCACAATCGTAGACTCGTCCATCCCAAGCTACCTCAATTTGATGTCGACACATCAATCCCTCAAGAGTCTCAGGATTGAATGAATCCCTGAGAAGTTGCTTGTACTCCTCATACTGATTCTGCTGGCGAAGCCAGTTCTGGAACCGCCCTATCGGGATATTCGTGATTGTTCTCAAATTGCTGAAGACGATGCCGTGTTCCTTCTGCAGGTGCTCCCGATAATCAGATTCCAGTGAGGATTGTTCACCAGGCAGAAACGCTCCTCCTGGATTGTACACCAAATCGAGCTTGAGGTCGACATCTGATCCATAGCCGATCGCGTTCAGACGCTTCAGAGCTTCAACGCTCTTCTCGTAGACGCCAATTCCTCGCTGAGCATCAACATTCGCTTTCGTGTAGCAGGGAAGCGAAGCAACGAGTCTGACGCCAGCGTTCCTGTAAAACGTCATCATCTCTTCTATTTTCGGTTGAAGTAGAACCGCAAGGTTCGTCCTCACCTGAACGGTATGACTGCCCTTTCGCAGCGCATTAACGAACTTCGCGAGAAGAGGATTCAGTTCAGGTGCACCTCCAGTTATGTCCACCAATTTGGGGCGGATCTTATCGGCGACACCTACCACAAGCTGCATCGTTTCCCAACCCATCATTTCTTTTCTCGCTGGGCTGGCTTCGAGATGGCAGTGCATGCATGAATTGCTGCAGAGAAGCCCTACGTTCACTTGTATTGTCGTAACATCACGTGCATTCAGGACCGATCCTGAAATCTCCTGCACCTTACGATCGAAAACATTCATTGCTCTTTCAGATAGACTGACTTGTGCCATGCTTGTTCTGCAACTCATCGATCTAGTAGGCCTCTTCGAGATAGGAATAGGCCTGCTGACTCTGTTCACAGCATAAAAAAGTTGCCTACACAGTCTGCAATTTGAATACCGCGTCATGTCGAGCATAGCATCGGGCGGAATACGAACGCGAGGGGGTTTCTTCTCGTCTTCGAGGTCATGATTTATGAATGAAGGCGGCTAGTCAAAGATCGTGACTAGCTTGTTATCCAGCGATATCAAGGACAAAACGGTCTACAGTAAGAACATGATAATGCTGGGTAAGGTTAAGGATCTGGAGTTTGACCCGACGCAAATGAAGGTGACTCATTTTGTTGTTGAGTTTGAGAAGGAAGTGGCGAAAGATCTTCTCGGTAAGATAATCGTGATTCGTCACGCAAAAGGTAGAGTCTCTACTCAGCTGATAGAGAGCATCAAGGATGCCGTCATACTGAAGTATCCCACGAATCAGCTGAAGGGATCCATCGAAAGCCTGTAACCCCCGCTCGACCACGGCGAGAGACAGAAAAACAGCTGACATCAGCCCGAAGGATAAATTGTCTTAAATGATCTCCCGTCTTCCTAAACGAGGAGATCATCATGCTCCCCAAAGAAGGCCCATCAACACGTTGCGTCCATTATGGTAGATCCATTGACCCGTCAACACACACCATGAACATACCGATCATGGAGAACGCGGCCTTTGCCTACGAGAATCTGGAATCATGGCGAGAGGTAGCGTTAGGGAGAAAACCCGGAGACATCTACAGCCGAAATTCCAACCCCACCGTGCGAGCTTTCAACGAGAAAATCGCCGCACTTGAGGGCGCAGAGGCAGCAACGGATTTCTCCACCGGAATGGCAGCTATTAGTGCAACACTATTTGCTCTCCTAAGCCCGGGCCAGCGCGCTGTGACCATCAAGGACGCTTATGGAGCAACATACCTCCATTTCACAGAGATTCTGCCTCGCTTTGGAATCCGCTGCGAACTTTGCGACACCGATAATGAAGCATCGATCCTAGCGGCGATTGCCAAAGGTTGTGATGTCCTCTTCCTAGAGACTCCAACCAATCCATTGTTGCGTGTGGTTGATTTGGAAAAGATGTTCAGTGCTGCTCACAAGCAGGGTGCCATTACGATCGCTGACAACACTTTCGGAACATCCATCAACCAGCATCCAATTGATCTGGGAGCAGACCTTGTCGTTCACAGTGCCACGAAATTCATCGGTGGACACAATGACCTCCTAGCCGGAGTCGTGTGCGGCAAGTCTGAACTTGTGAACAAGATCTATCGCTACCGGGAGCTTGTCGGTCCATCCCTCGATGCTCACAGAGCAAGCCTACTCCTTCGCAGCTTGAAGACTCTAGCTTTGCGCGTTGAGCGCCAGAATGAAAACGCCTTAGCCATGGCCCGGTTCTTGGAAAAGCACGCGAAAGTTCTGAAAGTGAATTATCCAGGCCTCGAAAGTCATCCCATGCACAATGTTGCCAAGAAACAGATGCCCGGCGGTTACGGTGGAGTCCTCAGTTTCGAGATTGTTGGTGGCTTGGAGGCCGTTAGCCGCGTCTTACCCCGTCTGAAGTACGCCTACATGGCTGCCAACCTGGGTCAGGTCGATACAGTCGTTGGGCCACCTTCACTGACAAGCCATGTTGAGTGCACAGAGGAAGAGCGACGAGCGGCCGGAATCCCTGAAGGCTTGATCCGTTACTCAGCAGGAATTGAAGATATTGAAGACCTGATTGCTGACATGAATGAGGCCCTCTCGGTGCTTTAAGAAGAATATCGATCCGTCACTCGGATTTGAATTCTCACAGTAAGATTGCGTCTGACCAAGACGCTCGCGTACAGACAAGTCCGCCTCGTTTGCTGACAAATGCGTTGAAGTTCCGACGAGTCCTCTCCGCGGGGCTTATCTATCCACATGAATGTTCCAATTGGGTACTAGGAGGCTCCTACTGTGGCAATTCTCGGAACAGCTGCTGACCTCGGATGCGATCTCAATCTTCTGCTTCAGCTGAGCATACTGGGCATCCTTCTCGTGGGTGTCAAGTACGCAAGGAAAAGAACGTCCGGCAGTGTCTGGAAACACTGGTCAATCATGGGAGCTGCTAGCCTTCTTAATGTCGCCGGACTTATGTCCGTGATGGCACCGGCGCTGTTGGATTTCATTCTCAATGAGCCCGACTTTGCGAGCATGTGGGCAGTCACGAGTTTGCCACACGCGGCACTAGGGGGACTCGTCGCAATAATGGTCGTATCTCTCGGATGGCTGTTCTTCACTAACAATTCTCCAATGAATATGAATGGCTGGATGCGGCTACTGCTTGCGTTGTGGCTAGGCAATATCGCTCTCGGCATTTCATTGTATGTGCAAATGGCAGGTTTCATCTGAAAAATCCGCATCTTCACATGAAATCCAACAAACTCTGAGAGTCAGTTGGTTATGCCACGAGATTGTTGAGAGAGGTCAGGCGAATCGGATCCAGAGGACCGGTACGGAAATTCGGCCTGATGTTCGTGGGAGGGCAGTGGCGACGCAGGTTTCTTGGGGCTTACTCGGATATTTCCGCAGAATGGCGTTACGATCAGCTTCCTAAGCAAGGCTTTAATCGCGGCCGCGTCACGCCTACGGGAGAGACAATGAAATTGAGGGATCGCTTTATCGCCGCATCTTGTTTCCCCACCCCAGAACACAGACCAGACTAAGCACCCCAGCTTCGTTAGAGTCTACGATACGACCCTTAGAGACGGCAACCAGTCTGTCGCAGTAAGCCTGACGGTACCTCAGAAGTTGAGGATCGCCAGATACCTGAGCACATTGGGTGTTCAATACGTAGAGGGAGGGTGGCCTAATCCACGAAATCGAGCGGAGAACGAGTTCTTTCGCAAAGTAATGAAAGAGAGATTACAGGCAAACATCATCGCCTTTGGAATGACGCGTCGACCTGCAATTGAAGCCTCAAACGATTCCAACTTGAAGAACCTCGTGGACTGCGGGACACCAATAGTCACGCTCGTTGGCAAGTCTTCAGTCTTTCACGTGAAGAATGTCTTACAGACATCTCTGGGCGAGAATCTGGAGATGATCCGTGACTCCATCAACTTTCTCTCCAAACAGGGTCGCAGAGTCATCTACGACGCTGAGCACTTCTTTGACGCAGTCAAGGAGGACGAAGATTACGCATTCTCCACTATCGAAGTTGCTGCAAACGCCGGAGCTGAAGAAATTGTGCTTTGCGATACGCGAGGTTCCGCGTATCCTCACGAAATCTCTCGAATGACTCAGGCAGCAGTGGAGCGACTAGACAAGCCGATTGGGATACACGCCCACAACGATCGAGGATTAGCAACTGCAAATACCATAGCCTCGGTGATGGCTGGAGCGACGCAAGTTCAGGTGACCGTCAACGGGATAGGCGAACGATGCGGCAACGCAGACTTGATAGAGGTTGTTGGAAACCTCGAGCTGCTAGGTGTCCGGACAGGAATCAGCACAGCCGGACTGAGGGGGCTATCACGCTTCGTCTATGAGGTTACTAACGTGCGAGAGAACCCCCAGAAACCCTTCGTCGGCGCACACGCCTTCACTCACAAAGCTGGCCTTCATGGAGATGCCGTAGCGAAAACGTCTGAAGCGTATGAGCACGTAGATCCCGCCATCTTTGGAAATCAGAGAGACATCACCGTATCAGCACAGGCAGGAAGAGCCAGTGTCGTACAAGCAGGAAGAAAACTCGGCTTCAACCTCGAAAGGAATGATCCAAGAGTCTCCGCCATCCTCAACACGGTGAAGAAGCTGGAAGCCCAAGGTGTGGCGCTCGAAGTAGCAAACGCAACCTTGTCCCTAGTCTTCGCCCAGAAGTTGCGCGAGCTTGGAAACTCCTTCAAGCTTGTCTCGTGGAAGGCCGACATATCAGAACGAGGCAAAGCATCAACCGCTAGATGCACAATCAAACTCAACGTGAGAGGACACACAGTTGAGAGATCAGCAGTGGGAAATGGCCCCGTCAACGCTTTCGACCTTGCACTCAGGAAAGCCTTGTCGTCTAGATGCCCCGAGATCTCGAAGATGAGACTGACTGCATATCGGGTCAGAGAACTTGACCCTGAAAGCGCAACAGCAGCAAAAGTTGCTGTCCACATCGACTACAGTAACACCCAAACTGACTGGACAGCAGCCGCTGTCTCAACCAACATCCTCGACGCGAGCCTCAGAGCCCTCGTCGACGGCTACCAGTATTTCTTGTGGATGGAGGATAGAAAGCAGAGAGTGGCTCTTGGTTCCGGATCAGCCAAACGGAAGAATAAGCGGAGATTCAAGACGTGAATCGCGCGTCGAAAGACAAACACAAATAAAGAGAGAAAATGGCGAGCAGATAAGGAGCCAGACCTGTGAACCCCCAATCATTGGAAGTAGCTAGGTACCTCTTTTCCTAGAGATCATCAACCAATAGTTAAAGAGTTGAAGCTACTGCTAAACTCGTGAGTCAGGCCTGTCTTTGACTGACTCATTTGAAACATGCTTGGTTGTGAGGTGAAGATAGTGAAAATTAGTGCAAGGAATGTCTTGAAGGGCAAAGTGAAAAGCGTTGAACATGGCTCCGTGAATTCTGAAGTCGTCCTGCAGCTACCCGGCGGAACTGAGATTGTCTCAATCATTACCAAGACCGCAGCTCAGAACTTGGGATTGAAGGAAGGCAAAGAGGCCTACGCCATCATCAAGGCATCCAACGTCATACTGGGCACGGATTGACAAACATGCGTGTGATTCAGAGTAAGGTCCCTACGGGACGTTCCGTGGGATAGAGAGCAGTGTTTTTGGGTGACATTAGCTCATCCTTGGGCCTTGATAGGTCATGGTAAAGGTAGTTGTCAAGAGCTCAGAAAACGGACCTAACAAGATCTGGGTTGATGACAAGAAAATTACAGCTCTTTGTAGATGTGGTCAATCCAAGACCATGCCATACTGTGACGGGACTCATAGAGAGTGCGGGTTCACTGCTAAGGCAGCAGAAGTGACAGTATCGGAATGACCCAGCACAACTCCTCGCGGTAAATGAATTCAAGATTGTTACTGTGGCTTTCTGCGGTATGACAGTTTTTCGACGCCATGCCAGCACACATCTTTGTCATTCCAGACCAATCGTGTGATACGAAGTGGCAGAACTTGAGTTGTTGCATGAGGAAACGATTCACGGGAGTAGTTTGACCTCTACCTCGACGCCCTTCTCGATCCTCTTCGTCCCGATGGGAATGATGACGAGCCCATTGGCATGACTCATGCTTGTGATATTGCTACCCTGCCGAAAAACCGGAACGGCACTTTCCCCCTCAACTCTCACAGGATAGAACACTTCGCGCTTGCCATCTGAATTGATGGCGCCGCTCAGGGTTGCTCTTACTCTTCTCATCTCGACCGAAGGCAATCCAGCTATCTTCCTAAGGACTGGAATCAGGAATACGTAGGCATTGGTCAGACAGCTTGTAGGATTCCCTGGCATTCCGAAAACCGGTTTTCCCTGCACAGTCCCAAAGAGGGTTGGTTTACCAGGTTTAACCCGAAGGCCATGAAAGTGTACCACACCGACCTCCTCAACAGTTGCAGCGAGGAGATCCTTGCTCCCGACGCTACTTCCGCCGCTGAAAACTGCAATATCGCAAGCGGCGACATCTTTCACGGCCGCCAGAAGCCTCCTGAGGATCATCGCCAACAAGCTCCTTCCTTACGGGTATGCAGCCACTCATCTGCACGATGCTGGTCAGCGTGCAGCTGTTGATGTCGTATATTTGCCCCGGTTTGGCAGTTCCGCCTTGCGGGACAATCTCGTTACCTGTGCTATAGATGGCGACCCGAGGTTTAGCGTATACCTTGAGAGTGGCAAGCCCTAATGCGGCCGCAGCCCCGAGCTTGCCAGGCGTTATAACTTCGCCAGCCTTAGCGACAATCTCGCCGCTCTTGATATCCTCGCCTTCGTCGGCAACGTTTTCTCCGAGCTCTGCTTCACACATTATCTCAACAGTGTTTCCAGACAGTTTGGTGTACTCGACCATCACGACGGCGTCAGTTCCTTTCGGCAAAGGGCTCCCTGTAGCTATCTCGACACACTCATCGTCGCGGACGTTGATGTCGCTAGATTCCCCTGCGTGCCTTGCTCCGATCAGCCTGAGTCTCCTCGGTTTTGATTCGGAAGCATCCACTGTGTCCTTGGCCTTCACCGCGTAGCCGTCCATCGATAGCTCTTCTGAAGGGAGGTACGTTGATTTCGGCGGTGACGTTGGCTGCGAGCACCCTTCCCGCTGCTTCTTCCAGCGGCACATCCTCCATTCTGCTGATACGTTTCACATTTGCGTCGATGATGCGTTCGGCATCAATCCGAGACACTAGTTTTTCGAAAGGTTTCATCGTCATTGTCTCTTCAGCTCCCACAGCATATGGCCAATGCTGGGAAGGATGATCTTGCTTAATGCAAGCTTGACAGCGTTCTTGGAACCTGGAAGACAGAATATGATTTTTCCTTTCGCGATGCCGGCAGTGCTGCGGCTTAGGGCCGAGGCGGGGCCGACGTCTTTGTAGCTGAGACGCCTGAAGAGCTCTCCGAAACCTGGGAGATCTTTTTCCAGCAGTTGCCTTAATGCGTCAACGGTCTTGTCCTTGGAGCCGATTCCAGTGCCACCGCTTGTGATAATGACTTGGGTGGTAGGGTCATCTAGATGCTTCTCCACATTCGCTCTGATTCTCTCGGCGTCGTTGGGGACTATTGTGTGGCTGGTTACCTTGTGGCCTTCGGCTTCGATCAACTTCTTAGCCGCGATGCCCGTCTCGTCATCTTCAGTGTTGCGTTCGTCGCTTGTAATAACGAGGGCGAAGGCTGCTTTCGTTTTCCGGTTCAGGTCATGCTTGCTCATTTCTTCATTTTCTCCGTGACTCTGATATCCACGATTTTCGTGGAAGGGTACTGCCCGTTCTCGTTCTTCTCCAGATACTTCACCATATCCCAGATGGTAAGTAAGGCAACTGAGACGCCAGTGAGAGCTTCCATTTCGACTCCTGTCTTGTATGTGGCTGTGACTCTGCATCTCGCTTCCACCCAGTCGACACCGATGGTGAAGTCCGCGTCCACACTGCCGATAGGTATGTTGTGACACATCGGAATCAGATCGGGGGTCTGCTTCACTGCATGGATGCAGGCGATCTCAGCTGCGGCTAAGGGATCTCCTTTCTTGATGTTACCTGACTTGATCGCCTCGATGGTCTCTTTCTTGAGGATGATTCGTCCGACTGCTTCGGCTTTCCGAAGAACTGTATCTTTTCCCGAGATGTCTACCATTCCGAACGGATCAACTGTCTTCATGTTTGCCCACCTCAACCCAACGTTCACCGGTACTAGTGTGTTCTCGCTTCCATATCGGCACTCGTTTCTTCAGTTCATCTATGGCGTACCTGCATGCGTCAAAGGCTTCGGCGCGATGCCCGGCCGAGACGGCGATGAGCACGATGTTGTCGCCCAAGTGGAGGTCTCCGAAACGGTGAATGATCCTCACATCATTGACGTTGAACTTCTTGATTGCCTCGTCTCTTATGGTGCGAAGCTGCTTCTCCGCCATCTCCGGGTAGATTTCGATCTCCATGCGTTCGATCGCTTCCCCCTCGGACTCGCCTCGTACCGTCCCAATGAAGGTGACGATGCCGCCGACTGAGGATGCCTTCATCTGTCGCACTTCCTCGTCGACGTTGAAGTCGCTGTGAGTGATCTTAATCAAGGTCTCATCCTCCGCTCACCGGTGGAAACATGGCAACTTCATCTGTGGGTTCTAGGTGCCTGCTTGCCTCGCCGAACTCTCCGTTGACGGAGACGATGATTGCCCTATTCTGTAATTTCAGCATACTGTGACGCTTCTTCGCCTCTTTGATGAGAGTTTCAATCGTGCTTCCATCAGGCAGTTCAATTTCCTCTTCTTTGACACCGGTCGCATCGCGCATGCTTGCAAAGTACCTGACCATTACTTTCACGAAGACCTCTCCAATCCTATTCTGTGATACGAATCAACTTTCTCCTTAACGTGTCCAGGGATTATTTTGGAGCACCTGGAATTGTGACGTGATTGTCGCTTCTCATCGGATGTGGCTTCATCTTCGAGGAAACAAAGAAGGGCTCTCTGCGTTTGATAGCTTCTTCGAAGAGTTGTCGGATAGCTTCCTCGCTTCGAGTCGCTAGAACTTCGGTCGGTATTCGGACGCTGTTATCTGTCCTCATAAGGCAGGGCCTTATTTCGCCATCCGCCGAGACTCTGATCTTGGTGCAAGCGGCGCAGAAGCTCTCATTATCCATTGGCCGAACGACCTCTACCTCGGTCCCAGATATCGTGTATCTCTTGCGATTTTGCGAGTGATGTCTTGTCTCTATCTTGCTTGCGCGTTCGGTCAACCACTTCTCAGTTGATTGTAGGTTGTCGTGGTATCTGTTGTAGAGATCGCGATCGATGCCTAAGTTCTGAAGCTCAATCAGTTGTAGGATGGCTCCCTTCTCTTGAACAAACTCGATCATTTTGGGTATTTCGTGATGGTTGAGTCCTCTCAGAACGACCATGTTGATCTTGACCGGCGAGAGTCCGGCCGCGACTGCCGCGTCAATGCCGCCCAAGACTTTGTTCAAGTTTCCCAGTAGTTCGTCCTGTTGCGCGGTCCCAGTCACTTTCTGGTAGGTTTGGGGGTTGATTGATGGGAGGCTTATGTTCGCCCTCTTCAAGCCCGCTCTAACGAGGTCAGCTGCTCTAGGCGCCATCAAGATGCCGTTGGTCGTCATCGACACTTCTTCGATGCCTGGGGTCGAACTGATTGCAAGGACAACCTTGTCGATGTCATGTCGAAGTAATGGCTCTCCGCCAGTGATCTTCACCTTTCTTATTCCGATTCCGCTGGCGGCTCTGCAGATTAGTCCGATCTCTTCAATTGTCAGGTGTCTCTTCTGTGGTTCCTGGTTTTCCTTGTGGCAATAGAAGCATCGGAGACTGCACTCGCTTGTGACGGATATCCTTAGGCAGACTATTGGACGGTGGTATCTGTCGTAGATAGCGCGTTCCTCATCGATGGCTTGAGGTCCGTCCACTCTCTAACCCTCCAGAGTGTCCGATATCTGGATGCTATCTGGTGCGAACATCGCTGCAAGATAATGTCGGCTGGCATGTGCACATTGCGTCCGCGCAGCTACTCCACCTATCGAAAAGAGACTGCGGTTACACTGGAGTTTGGTTAACATTGGTTTGCACCTTGGGAGATGCCCACTGAGTCCGCTTTGAAATGCACATGCACTTTTCTCCCAGTCTCTAAGCTCAATTCCTCAAAGGAGCTCAACGTCAGCTCGGACTCAATCGAGAAGCCCACGTCCACAGTCACTTTGGCGTTGGATTTCATTCGGATGATCTCAACTATCGTTCCGACGAGGCTATTGTATTTGCACTTGCACCACTTCGGATTGTCGCTAGTTGGTTCAGATGACAAGATCACGTCTTCTGGCCTGAGCGTGACCAACACAAGCCCTTCTTGCAGGTTCGGAACTGAACCAGCTGAGATCATGGTCCCGTTGATTGCGATCTCTGCATGGCATCCTGAGATACTGTCAACTTTCCCGCTGTAGACATTCAAACCGAGAAACTCGGCGACATAGCTCGAATTTGGCTTCTCAAGAATATGATCAAGATGACCCACCTGCTCGATCCTACCGGATCCCATGACTGCTATCCTATCAGAAACCGTACATGCCTCAGCCAAGTCGTGAGTAACATAAATCGAGGTTACTCGAAGAGTCCTTAGAATGTTCTTGAAATCCGTCCGTAGACTCGCTCTTCTTCTGCTATCCAGCGCAGCCAAGGGCTCGTCGAGAAGGAGAACCTCAGGGTCTGTTGCAAGAGCCCTGGCTAAGGCGATTCGTTGTTTCTGCCCTCCGCTCAGTTCATGAGAGTAATGTTCAGAATGATCAGAAAGCCCCACAAACTCAAGCAATGACAGAGTTCGTTTCTTGACTTCGTCCTCCGGCAGATGCCTGCCCTTGAGTCCATATGAGACGTTGTCGTATACCTTCATGTTGGGGAAGAGTCCGTAATCTTGAAAGACATATCCTATCCTGCGGTCTGCCGGCTTAACGTGGACTCGCTTCTTCCCGGATCTTCCTTCAACGAGAACTTGGTTGATCAATACCGATCCATCATCTGGCTGGCAGAGCCCGGCTACGATGTTGAGGGTTGTTGTCTTTCCGCAGCCACTGGGACCGACGAGAGAAAGAAGTTCACCTTTCTCAACCTGTAATGTGACTCCTTTCAGAACTTCTCTTTCTCCGAAACGTTTCTTGATCAAGTCGAGGCGAATCATAATCTCACACCGTACCTTTTTCGATCGAATATTTTGAAGAGCGCAAGGACAGAGAATGAGATGACAACCAGGATGACTGAGAGCAGATTCGACGCAAAGGGATCCTGGGCCATTAGCATGTATATCGCCAGCGGCATAGTCTGAGTAACTCCGGGCAGGTTTCCTGCGAACATGAGAGTTGCCCCAAACTCGCCCATTGATCTCGCCCAAGTCATCACTAGTCCAGTCATGACTCCGTACATGGAAAGGGGCAGAGTGACCGTTAGGAAGACTCTGACTCCTGAAGGAGTGAGTATTCTGGCGTTGTCCACCAGCTTTCTCGGAACATTCTCGAACGCTGTTTTCGCTGACCTCAGAATGAAGGGCGATGCCACGAAGAGCTGAGCCAATACGACGGCGAATACGTTACCGGGCAAGATTATGCCGAGTTGCAGTAGCGCGGGTCCGAGAAGGCCTCTTGGCGCAAAAGCCAGCAGTAGGGCCAAGCCGGCAACAGCTGGCGGAAGCACCATCGGGAGGTCCAGCAAAGCATCCACGAGCGATTTCCCGCGAAAATCTCTTGTTGCTAGTAAGTAGGCGGTTGGGACTCCAAATGCGAAAGACATGATCGTGGCCAGCGAGGATGTTGCCAAACCCACTTTCATGGCGTCAAGCACACTTGGATTATGCAGTTCATTAAACACGGCATCAGGGCTGAGGTTGACGAATATCGCCGCTAGGGGGAGTAGGATGAATAGGATGAAGACGAGGGAGATTGAGCCCAAGAGAAGGTTTCCGACCATTCCGTCGGGGAAAACTCTTCGGTTGGACAGCCTTGTTGGATTCAAACTGACCCGTCCGTTCCCTCTCAATGTGATACATGTCTCACGACAGGACAATATTCTGCGCCTATACCAGATCCTGCGGCATTCTCGGAGGGGATGTGTGACAATTGATAGTGAGCGCCTTCGGCGACCAAGCCGCCCAGATTGGTGAAGATACCATAGATAGAGTTTGTCCGAAACCGTATCTTGCCAGCAGGGCTTGGCCTTCGTTTGAAAGCCAGAAGTTCACATATTTCATGGCTAGATCTGGATGGCTTGAGGCTTTGATGGCTCCTATCGCGTAGATCCCTAGTGTGTTCACTTCGGAAGGTATCTGGACCTGTTTCAGTTTGGATCCGCCTAAGGTTTTCGCGTCGGAAACGTACGCAACTCCGGCGTCACAATTGCCGAGTACAACTTTCCCTACCACTTGCTCAACTGTGGTTTCATAGGAGATTATGTTCTGAATGAATCGGGTCTTGTAGTTCTCCCACTGCGCTCCTTTGTACTTCGAGCTGGTCGGATTTCCCCATGTGCTGTCTATCTTGTTCAGCGTGGTGTTGGTATATTTTCCTGCAGGAACGGTCCAGCCAGCGATTACGATCCTCACACCCGGCTTGACGAGGTCTAGCAGAGATGTAATGTTCTTTGGGTTGTCACTGGGTAGCATAACAACAAGAATGTTGGTCGTGAAGTTCCAGTACTTGTCTTGGTAGAGCAACCCTCCTGCCTTTAGTTGATTCAGCCACTTGAAGTCAGCAGCCATGAAGACATCAGCCGGCGATCCTGCAACTATCTGTGCGTAGAGGGCGTCCGAGCTTCCTGCATTGAACAGGAGTCTAGCGTTGTTGCCTGTTTGGAATGGTTCTTTGTTCTCCGTCACGATTGTGTTCATGCTCGCCGCTACAAAAACGCGTACTTCAGTTGGGCTCTGAGGAGGGTGTGTCTGGGTCGCACTCACAGTTGCTGTGGTCTGCGTCGCAGTAACAGTTGCCACGATTTGGGTTTGGGACTGGAGCCCCGTGTAATAGAGGTAGCCCGTGTACCCGCCGACAGAAAGCACCACAATCAGGATCGCTACGAACAGTTTCAATGTCCGTCTCAATGATTGCTTCATCCCTCGATATTATCAGCCAGTAATATTACTGAACGGTAATATCGCTCACCTATATACTTTCAATTCTATAGCTGCAATTGCCCGGTTCAGAAGAAATGACGGTTCCGCCTCGTTGCCGAAAATCCTGAATGTGTCCCTCCGATCAGGGAATGCCTTCAAGCTCGATCCGAAACCCGTCATGCCGCCACGATCCCAATGACCAACTTGCCTTCTCTGGATGACAGAAGGCACGCTGCCACGACAGATTGAACGCTCCTGCTCTGCTGGTCGGCGCACGAGTGACTATGTCCGCCTTTGTCAGTCCAGCGGAAAGGATTGAGCCCACGGGTTTGGAAAAGCGTTATATTTGGTCGAATACATTGCACGCGCATGACATTCGTATCTCGATCAGCTCTTACAAGAATTCAGGCTTCGATAATAATCGTGGTCATACTTGCCGGAGCCGCCCTCGCAATATACGGCTACACCGTCTGGAACAAGCCCGAGAAAATGCGATTAATAGTATCCACAACCACCAGCCTCTACGAGACTGGCTTTCTTGATGCTCTGAAGACCAAATTTGAACTAAAGTATCCCAACATGAACGTCTCCTTCATCTCCCAAGGAACCGGACTGGCAATACAGACAGCGATGCGTGGTGACGCTGACATGCTCCTTGTACATGCTCCCTCACAGGAGTATCCCTTCTTGAACGGGGGATATGGAGTGAACCGGAAAATTGTTGCATACAACTTCTTCCTGATAGTAGGCCCGTCAGAGGATCCGGCTGGAATCAAGGGCAAGTCTCCTTCGGACGCGTTGAAGGCAATTAGAGCTGCCGGACTTGACGGAAAAGTAGTTTGGGTATCTAGAGGCGACAATTCAGGCACCTACACGAAAGAGATGAGCCTCTGGAAGGCAGCTGGGTTAGATGTTAAGCAGCTACGACAAGAGAAATGGTATGTTGAAGCTGGTAGCGGTATGACCGCCACACTGAAGCTTGCCAACGAGAAACGTGGCTACACGCTCAGCGATTCAGCGTCATACCTTCTTAACTTCAAGAATCACAACATCGACTTGATGGAAATGGCTGGAAATGGTCAGAAGAGCATGCTCAACGTGTACAGTGCCATTGCAGACGACCCTAGAAATGCAAACATGACGAAGACGAATTTTCAAGGTTCCATGCAGCTCATCAAGTACTTCGTCTCAGACGAGGGCCAACAGCTCTTCGCAGACTACGCCGTTAGCCCGGATGGAAAGCCGGCATTCGGGCCCTACCTCAAGTTACTCCAGACTAAGAATGACCCGTTGGGCAACGACCCAGCCCAAATGATCCAGTGGATAAGCGACTATGCGTTCCTTGAAGGATCCGAATGTCCCCCGCAGTTTAGGTATCAAGCAGACGACCTCTACCTGCTACAGACCCCCGTACTTGTCATGGTCATAAGCATCCTAACGGGACCTGAGCAGAGGAAAGCGTCGTCTTGGATCCAATCATTGAAGGCATAGTCCGCGCTATCAATCTAATAATCACTGGCGATCCTGAAGTATTCAGCATAGCTGCATTGTCACTGTACGTCTCGATAGTGGGAACACTCCTCGCGTGTACATGGAGCATCCCCGCTGCTGTAGCGCTAGCTCTTCGAAGCTTTCACGGAAAACGAATCATCAAGGGACTATTCAACGCCTTGATAGGAATTCCCACCGTCGCATTGGGATTGTATCTATACCTGCTACTTTCAAGGGCCGGACCTCTAGGGTATTTCCAGTTCCTGTACACTCCAAACGCCATCATCATCGGCCAGTCTGCACTCGTGACGCCAATCATCGTCAGCTTTGCCACTGGCGCATTGGAATCAGTAGATCCCGACTTGAGAACCCTCGCGAGAACGCTCGGCGCCTCAGACATTCAGACATACCAAGTCATAGCGAGAGAAGCATTCTGGGGAATCACTCTCGCGATCATAGCCGCCTTCAACAGAGCATTCGCGGAGCTGGGAGTGGCAATGATGCTCGGCGGGAACATACGAAACCTGACACGCATTCTGACGACAGCAATATCACTAGAGACTGCGCGTGGAGATATTGCATTGAGCATCGCTCTAAGTTTCATTCTGCTGGCCATAGTGATGTCGCTGAGCATAGTGGTTAACCTCGCCAGGAAATCATCGAAATGACACCTTTTGTGGAAACCATCGACCTCACTAGACAATACGACAGCATCCGCGCATTAGACAGCGTAAGCATCTCAGCACGTCAAGGAAATGTGACGTCGATCGTAGGAGTGAACGGATCCGGCAAGACTACCCTGCTCAGGATCTTGGCTGGATTAGACTCGCCGAATTCTGGCAGAATATTGATGAGAGGCAACGAGGTCGATTCAAACCAACTTAGAAAGAATTCCACAATGGTATTCCAGAAGAGTGTGATGTTCGGCTCCAGTGTCTTCAGCAATGTTGCCTATGGCCTTAGGATCAACGGGATGCCCAATCAAGACGTTTCCTCAAAAGTCAAAGACGCACTTGCACTCGTCAACCTAGACGGCTTCGAGAAAAGAACAGGCGCGGAAACTCTCAAGTGGCGAACAGCAACGAGTCGCCATGGCACGAGCGCTCGCGCTGGATAGGAATCTTCTGCTTGTCGATGAACCTACCGCGAATCTAGATCCTGCCAATGCGATGATCATCGAGCGGGCGATCAAGAATTCTGCTCAAGACAGGGCAGTCTTGCTCAGCACACACAACCTGGCTCAGGCTCGAAGACTCTCCCACCACGTAATTCATCTCTACAAGGGACGAGTGGTCGAGGAGGGTGAACCGTCACGTTTCTTTGCGAGCCCGAGCGACGAAAGAACGAAGCTTTTCATTAATGGAGAGCTCCAGTTCTAGGCTCGGTTCGCGGTCAGCATGAATAAGGATGCACTGAGATTCCCAAAACTCGAACCGACCTATGCTGTCTGGCTCAGCATCGAGAATCGGAAGATTGTTGGTGAACTCGAAGTCCGCATGCTACGATCGATCGATCAAACAGGAAGCCTCTCGCTCGCCGCGCGTACGCTCGACCTATCCTATCCCTTCCTCTGGAACACCATCTCTCGAATTGAACGGGCCACAAACCGGAAGCTCGTGACCAGAGAACGCGGAGGACAGAAAGGAGGACGAGCAGAACTGACAAGCCAAGGAAAACAGCTGCTCCAGGCCTACACTGAGCTTGATTCCAAGGTGCACCGTTTTCTCGAAGGAGACACGCCCGCGAAAGGATACCTGCCCGAAACCGGGCGCGTTCGTCCAAACCTATCCTTCGTTGGCAGTCACTGCATAGTAGTCGAGAAGATACTACACTCACTACACTTGACAAACCCGAGAATGACCTACCAGATGGTCAATGTTGGCTCCTGGGGAGGCATGACCGCAATGATGCTGAGAGACGCAGACATAGCAGGGATACACATCTACGATGAAACGGAATCAAAATACAATGAACCCCTGCTCTCAAAATATTGGCTATCACAAACGTGCGCCCTAGTGCGCGGCTACAAGAGACAACAAAGCCTCATCGTAAAGAAAGGAAACCCGAAGAAGATCAACGATCTCAGCGATCTTCTCCGAAGCGACGTAAAATTGGCAAACCGTAACATCGGATCCGGAACCAGAATCTTGCTCGACACAAAGCTGCGAGAACTTGCGAGAAGAAAGAGAATAGATTTTGATGCGCTGACAAAGCGGATAAGAGGGTATGGGTCAGAGATGATGACTCACAGAGAGGTCGCCATGGCTGTTGCTTCGAGGCGAGCGGATGTGGGCGTTGGCCTCACCTCAATCGCCACTGAAACGAACTTGGATTCTATCCCAT
This sequence comes from Candidatus Bathyarchaeota archaeon, assembly GCA_963706285.1. GTDB lineage: Archaea > Thermoproteota > Bathyarchaeia > 40CM-2-53-6 > 40CM-2-53-6 > CAVPLU01. The sequence goes on along the minus strand of CAVPLU010000010.1, from coordinate 57,796 downwards.
TCGCAGAGGAGATCTATGACTTCCTTGTTGAGAAGAGACTGAGAAACCCCTACACCCGTAAGTTCTTCGATATCCTAAGATCAAAACGCTTCCAGAAAGAAGTCGAAGCCTCTACGCCAGGCATAACATTCCTACGAGAAACCGGACGAAGAATCAGATAGCAGTGAAGAGGCAAGTGCTCGTTGGTCAAGAAGCGGGATTTCAAGATTGAAGACTAATCGCCCAGAAGTGAAATGCCCAGATTGTGCTATTCCCATGTCGTTTGTTCGCGAAAGGTCAAAGGTAACAACTGACGGGATGCGCATTGCGGTCTGCGACTATTGGTGCGTCGAACATGGGCTTTGGGAGTACAACCCTGACACGAAAGAATTGAAATCAAGAAAGACTCGAACGTGAGTTCCAACTGCATAGAGTCACAATTGCAGAGTTATGGTCACAGTCATGATTGTAGCTAGATCATAGTTTCCTGCCAAATCGTTACAGGCCGAAAATCTCATAACCGTGGACCCAGCCGAACTCCGAAGAGATGTTCCAATGAGTAAGGAGAGCGGCCCTGACGCTGTCGAAACTCTGTCTCGAACAAAGGAAATCTTTCCTCCGCCGAAGTCAATTGTCGAGAAGGCGTGGATCAAGAATTACGACTCTATCTACAAGGAGTCGATCGATGATGTCGAGAAATTCTGGGAAGGCATTGCAAATCAATTAGACTGGTACAAGAAGTGGGACAAAGTCCTAGAATGGAAGTATCCGTGGGCCAGATGGTTTGTTGGCGCACAATGCAACATCATCCAAAACGCACTGGATAGACACCAGAACACGCCGACAAAGAACAAGGTCGCTATTCTATGGGAAGGCGAGAAGGGTGAGAATCGAGCCATCACTTACGGAGAACTCAACACGCTCGTATGCAAGTTCGCAAACACTCTCAAGAACCTAGGCATCAAAAAGGGAGACAGAGTAGCAATCTACCTGCCCAGGATTCCCGAGCAATTCGTGACAATGCTTGCATGCGCTAAGATCGGCGCAATCCACACCGTCGTGTATTCTGGATTCAGCGCAGGTGCTCTTCAGGAGCGAATCAGAGATTCAGAAGCTAAACTCCTCGTAACAGCTGACGGCTCTCATTATCATGGAAAGATTCTCGCTCTTGCGAGTATCGTCGGCGAAATGACTGATGTTCCAACCCTCAAGAACGTAGTCTATGTGAGAAGAGTTAACACGCCTATCACGAAGTCACCGGCTCCCGCACTGTACTGGGACGAATTGATGGATAAAGCATCGGAGAAGTGTGAGACCGAGCGAATGGCTTCAGACGATCCGTTGTACTTCCTTTACACTTCAGGAACCACCGGACGTCCCAAAGGAGTCGTCCACACCCACGGCGGATACATGGTCGGACTCTACATTACTACGAAATGGATATTCGATCTGAAAGACAACGATGTGTTCTGGTGCACTGCCGATCCTGGCTGGGTGACCGGCCATAGCTATATCGTGTACGGACCCCTCATCAACGGCGCCACAGAAGTCTTCTACGAGGGCGCTCCAGATCAGCCTGACGCCGGACGATGGTGGTCGATCGTCCAGAACAAGAAAGTAACGATACTCTACAGCACACCAACCGGCATACGCGCACTGATGAGATGTGGTGACGAGATTCCGAAGAAATACGACCTGAGTAGCCTTAGACTCCTCGGAACAGTTGGAGAACCAATCAACCCCGAAGCGTGGCTCTGGTACCACAATAACATCGGCCGACGACAGATGCCCGATCATGGATACATGGTGGCAGACAGAGACAGGAATGATCCTGATTACGCCGCTGCCTTGCCTACCTCTCAAGGCTGGCTCAGCCGCAAAACCGTTCCCTGGAATAGTCGCCGAAATCATCGACAAAGACGGCAATGTGCTTCCACCAAACAAGGGCGGATATCTAGCGATCAAGACTCCATGGCCTGCAATGATGAAGACGATAAACAAGGATCCAGCTCGATACGAAGTCTACTGGAACACCATAAAGGGATGGTACCAGGCAGGCGACATAGCGAGCAAGGACGAGGATGGATACTTCTGGGTCAAAGGACGATCAGACGACGTCATCAAAACCTCAGGCTACCGAATTGGCACCGCCGAAGTTGAAAGCGCACTAGTCAGTTTTCCCGCAGTGGCTGAGGCAGCAGTCATTGGCAAACCAGACCCACTCAAAGGCGAAATCATCAAGGCGTTCGTCATTCTGCGCGTCGGATACCACAAGTCACCGACAATAATTGACGAGATGAAGAAACACGTGAGAACAGCCGTCGGCCCAATTGCGGTGCCTGCTGAGATCGACATAGTGGACTCGCTCCCGAAGACTAGAAGCGGCAAGATCATGAGGCGACTTCTCAGAGCGAAAGAACTAGGCCTCCCAATCGGAGATGTCTCGACACTCGAAGAGTAACCGAGCGACTCCCGAGCAGAGCACAAGCTTTCACTGATACGCTAGGATCTGACCATTACCGCATAGAATATGAGGCCTGCTTGTCGCTTGCATCGATCACAGTAAGCAAAGAATGGGAAGAAACACGTCGGCCAACAGAAACCTCGTTTCATTCGCACTAGTTAGCTCGATCGTATTCATCTGGTCAGCGTCGTTCATCTTCATCAGGATAGCGTTGGAGGAGATTCCACCAGTAACGCTGGCTTTAGCAAGATTCGCAGTAGCCGCCCCCATTCTGATCATACCCACCGTATACGCTCGATCCTCAAGAGAAGCAATGAGAATCGCTCTGACCAGCGATTTTGTGCAGTTCTCAGCTCTCGCTCTGACAGGCGTCACGCTTCTCTACGTTTTCCAGTTCTACTCGCTGCAACTCATCTCAGCTACAGAGGGCTCTATCATAATCAATCTCCACGCCATATTCGCCATGCTACTTTCTGCATTGTTTCTCAGAGAACCTCTCACTCGAGGGAAGACAGCTGGTGTCCTCCTAGCATTTGTTGGAGTCACGGTGATAACGATAGGAAACGCTTCAACGGTGTCGCTGAACTTGTTTGAGCCAGTTGGAGTGTTGCTTATGGTTGCCGCTGCCTTCTGCTGGGCAGCCTATTCTATTCTCGGCAAGAGAATACTCCATGGTTACTCCAGCGCCGTTGCCACGTCTTGCGTGTTTCTGCTCGGCACGTTGTACTTGATTCCATTCGCGCTCGTTGAAGGCCGCACAAACCTCGTTCTGAATTCATCATGGATGACGTGGCTTAGCATCGTCTACCTAGCGATACCGAGCTCCGTGATCGCTTACATGCTCTGGAACCGCGCGATAAAAGAGATCGATATCACTAAACTCCTCGTCGCAATGTACGCCATACCAATACCAACAGCAATTCTCTCCTACCTATTCCTCGGGGAGAAGATGACATACTTCCTACTCCTCGGCGGAGCTCTCGTCATCATCGGAGTCTATCTGACAGGATCATCGAGAAGCAACCACCAGGCCTAGATACCTCTCAGGGAGAGGCAGGAAGATTCTCGGAGGTCGCTGACTTCCGATCCGAGCTCAACCTTGAGAGCATGTGCTGTAGGGAGTCACCTATATCGACCACCCACCGTCCGTACGATGAGGAATTGCATACGACGGAAGTTGCGAAAGCGAACAAACTCGGAGATATCTTCAACCCAATCTACTCACTTGCGGCGTCCGGTTGTCCGGAATTCAAAATGCTAGTTGATGGAAAATGGACCTCGCTGGAGCAACGTATCGAAGTCCGGAGTCCAATCGATAATGGTCTAGTTGCGACCATCCCGAACGCTTCAGAACGAGAAGCGGACCAAGCGGTCGAGTCATCAGACACTCACAGAAACGCCATCAGGACCGTCCCCGCAGTCGAGAAGATCGAGATCTTCCTTGCGCACGCGCGAGTTGCTGCTCGACAACGAAGACTCCTTTGTCCATATTCTGTCGCTGGAAGCAGGCAAGACATTGGCTAATGCAAAGGGTGAAGTGAGATCCACGGCCGAGCGCCTGAAGCTCACCCCGGAGGACTACAGCAAGATCAGAGGAGAACACATCCCAGGCGATTGGTCAGACGAGACCGTAGGTACCTCCGCAGACGTACTAAGAGAACCGCTGGGGGTCGTCTTAGCGATTTCACCTTTCAATTATCCACTCTACATTACCTCAACCAAAGTGATCCCGGCACTTCTCGCGGGAAATTCGGTCGTTGTGAAACCAGCAAGTCAAGATCCACTCTCCTTTCTCATGTTCGCTCGACTTCTGGAAAAAGCTGGACTTCCGGCGGGCACACTCAATGTCGTGACAGGAAGGGGACCAATCGGCGAGTATCTAGCCGGCCGCGAGAAGATTGACATGATCAGTTTCACGGGAAGCACCGAAGTCGGAAAGAGGCTGGCCCGAGTTGCAGGCATCAAGAAACTGCACATGGAATTGGGCGGGAAAGGATGCGCAATAGTTCTCGGAGACGCTGACCTTGATCTTGCGGTGAAAGAGATCGCGAAAGGCTGCTCTCAGCTACAGCGGGCAGAGATGTGACGCAGTAAGCCGAGTCCTCGTTGAGCATAATATTGTAGAAACGTTTGTTGAGAAGATCGTGGAAGAGGCTGGAACGTACAAGGTTGGCGACCCACGCGACCCCACAGTCAAAGTTGGACCACTCATCAATCGCAGGCGCCGTTGAAAGGGTACATGGCCTCGTTACTGATGCAATCGACAAAGGCGCCAAGGCGCTTGTAGGAGCGAAGTTCGAAGGTAACTACTACTATCCAACGGTGCTCTACCCAGTTCCTACAAACGCGAACATCATGTGGGAAGAAACATTCGGTCCCATAATCCCGATAATGTCTGTGAAGAATGTAGATGAAGCGATTGACCTGACGAACAAGTCGAAGTATGGCTTGGATTCGTGTGTCTTCACTTTCAACCTTAACCTCGCGAGAAAAGTCGCAAAGAGACTTGAAGAAGGAGAGATAACGATAAACGCGGCTCCCCGCCACGGCGTCGGCTACTATCCTTTCGGCGGAAACAAAGACTCTGGACTCGGTAGGGAAGGAATAGGATACAGCATAGAAGAAATGACGAGACTGAAGACAATCGTCTACAACTGGAAGCCCGCTAAAGTCTGGAGCGACCTAGTGGAACTGGCTAGGTAATTCAGAACGCCTTGCACTTTCTCGGCTTCACCTAGTCCGGGACCTAGACTTCGGCGAAGACGCATGACGCTCCTCCATTCGTTATGGTTCAAATCCGGTCGCCCGCACCAGCATACTCACACACAATTCCTAATTCTGTTCCCAAACGCGCCCCCTAGATGCCAGAAGAGACTATCTTAGAAAGCAGAATTCTCCGCCAGAAATATGTGTAATAGTATTAGACAGACTAGAAATCGCAAATCCTGTCTTTCTGCACATAGATTTGTGAAAAAACTAAGCGTAGAAGAATCCTCTACATCTATATCGTTATTGAATTTGGAAATTGAAGAAACATCTCATTCAATCAGTCTAGCGACGCACTGTAAATGGAAATCATATGAGGCTAGGCTATTCCTCACACAATCTGAGATGACCGAGCCTCACGCTTTTTCAGAGAGCCCTCAGTCTCCTCGACCGGCAGCGACTCGGCTTCGATGTAGACGCGGTTGGTCTCCGGGTATGCGCTGCGCAGGTCGGCTTCAATGCGGCGGATCGCCTCGTGCATCTGCTCGGCCGTGGTACCTGCAACGAAGCACACCCCCATGTTCACGAGCAGATCGTGCGGGCCCATGTACATGGTGAGGATGTCGCCGGCCCGCTCGACCGCCGGATCCGACTCCACGCGCCGCCGGATGTCCGCGAGCTCGTCGGGGTTCACGCCCTCGCCCAGCAGCAGACCCTTGGTCCGCGACGCGAGGATCCCGGCCACGCTCATCAGCAGCAGGCCGATTGCGATCGATGCTGCGCCGTCGAGATACGGATTGTTGAACAGGTGGCCGAGGAAGATCCCGAGGAACGCGAAGATGAGACCGAGCATGGCCGCGCTGTCCTCGAGCACTACCGTGTAGAGACTCGGGTCCTTCGACTGCTTGATGAACTGCCAGGCGCCCATATCGCCCTTGGCCTGCAGGAACTGCTTGATGGCCACCGTGAATGATCCGCCCTCGACCAGGAGCGAGATGGCGAGCACGATGTAGGCCGCCGTGGGATCGCCCATCTCGGCGTCCGGTGCGACGTGGCGAATGTGCGAGATGCCCTCGTACAGCGACATGCCACCACCGATGCCGAAGATGGAGATCGCCACGATGTGCGTCCAGAAGTAGAGCGACTTGCCGTAGCCGAACGGGTGGGTTTCATCGGCAGGCTGCTTGGCGCGGTTCATTCCGAGCAGCACGAGGACACCGTTTCCCGTATCGACGAGCGAGTGGATGCCCTCGGAAATCATGGCCGATGAGCCGGTGATTGCCGCCGCAATGAACTTGATGATCGCGATGATCAGGTTGCCGATGATGGCCGCGAAGACCGCTATTCTAGAACCGCTCTGTGTCATAGGCTACCTCCCATCGATGGCGGCTCTCGCTGTCAGTCCTTCATCCATCCCTAACAAACTTCTGGGCGACATTGGCAAGATGTGTTCCATGCGATAGAGAGCTATTGCCAGCATTGGAGCACGGGTGTTAATCTCAGTATTGGTATGAACTCAAAGCTCAGACTAGTAGAATGAGGATTTCCACTCACCACCCAGATGAACGACTCGTTGTCGCGTTTGCATTGACTGGTGCGTGCAAGCACTGAAAATCAACGCCTGAACGACGGTCCAAATTTGGATGACCGCACCAAGAGCGGCGACGACGATCAAGGGTTCAATTTCCGATGCTCGCACCAAGGGTATCACACACACTACCTCAACCACGACGGTTCAAATTCGGGTGCTCGCACCAAGCGTACCACACACAAAACGCCTGTCCGGGGATGGGTTGCAGCGTGCTTGGGGGCCGTCAAGGTAGCCTGGCAAGGAGAACGCAGAATGATCGTCCTAGATGGCAAAGACCTAAAAGAGATATTTGCCTGCTGCGATTTCTAGGACAAGATTGACGAACTTTACGTTGGATTGTTCCAGATCGGCATTGGTGCTTGGGGTGATAATGGAGACGGAGACTGATATAGCCGTCGCCAGTGTAGAATACTTGCCGCGATGTTGTTTGAGAAGGTCTTGACTAGTTCGTCCAATCTTGAATCTTCTTTCCAAGGAAATTGTTCCACAGAGACCAGCAATTCGCTCGAGTTGACCACGTTCTGCATGATTCCAACTACGAAGTCACTTCGATTTGATACCGTGTGCGACCTTGACAACATCTGCCACGGCAGATTCATCCTGGTCACCGTCAGCATGCAAAGAACGCGTGAACTTGTCTCGGTATGCCCTGACAATCCACCTCCATGTCAGGAGATAAGACAGAGCAAATCGCGATGCACCCAGTCGAAAAGGAAATTGCTGGGTACCAGGGCGTATTGATATCCGATCGAGTATGCGACGTCATAGACCATCCTTCCGAGTGCATGAAGAAAACCGCGAATGCGAAAACCATCCGAGAGTCCAGCAAGATCAAGCTTCTCAGCATCCTGTACCTGCCAATGAGCGAGCCTAAGGTCCAAATAGTGACCGCTCCCGATCCACATTCCGTTTACCTGCAATCAAGTTCGTACACACACCAGCGGTTCTCCTTGTTTCAAATCCCTGCTCCCCGCAAGTCGGGTGACCCAACGAGTGATTCGCAGCGTGACGCTGAGTCCAATACACACGCGACGATCTTTCGGCTCAAGTAGAATCTCTCCCGTCCCGTCTTACCGGATTCTTGTCAAGTATCGCAAGCCCGGTTTTGCTTCCTGCCTTGCTCGCTATGAGTTCAAACGCTGTTCGATAGAACTGACGCTACGAGCAGTATGCCGAATGCCGAGTCACTTGATGAGTTGATGCAGATCTTCACGGCGAGATCCGTACGTTTAGCCGGCACCGTCTGTCGCGCTGCTTCTGTGGTTGGCGATCTCTTGCGTAGCTCGCAAGATACTTTTCGACCTTTGGTACGTCTGAGCCATTCCAGCGCGTTTTTGGCACCAATTTCTGCGCAGCTGTGCAAGTTACATTCTTCTAGACGTTCCATTGATGTATTCTCCTTTGAAGAAGATATGCCAGATACACCGTGAATGTACCACGGACGTCCGCCAGACGCTTGATAGTTTCTGGTCAATCCAGACAGATCTTCGCCACATCGTGCTCGGAAGCAGAGTCCGACTAATGCTGTGGCTTTATTCGTCCTCATTGCCTTGAGCAGATGCGTTTTTGCGATTTCTCTTCACTTGGTTCTTCTCCATTAATCGAGTATATTCCAAACCGGCCTGTAGATCTTGAACGGACGAGATTCATTCGCCCTACGTTTCAAGCAGTGCAGGGTGCTTCTTCCAATTCCAAGCGTTCGTGCGTCTCGATCGAGATAGATCTGAGGATTCGTCTCCGCAGCTCCTTATCGTCTGCTCGATGCATATCGGGAGAAGGTTCCGAAAAATCGAGCCTGCTGTTGCTGCCTGTAAGGTGACTGCCAAGCTCTACTGCCTTCTTCTCGATGACCGTATCCCGCTTCATAGTTCGATCTTTGTACTTCACGCCTGTGTTGAATCGTGTCCGTATGAGATCGATGAATCGCTGTCTAGCCTCAGGCTCAAAGCGGTACCTGTAATCGTCACCTGTGAAATAGAAATCCGGCAAATCCAACACTCCGGACTCGAACGCTTCCATCACAGTAACATCCGCTATCCAACGGAACGGCTCCTGCAAATCATACACCAGCGACTGCTTCATCTGGTTTCATTCTCTTGACGGACTCGGCTTCGACTGATTGGATTGTTTCTAGTAGTATCTTTTCTGCTTTCAGGTAGATGATTAAGCCGCGCTCCAGAAACATCGTCAAGGCTTCGTTTCGTGATCTCCCACTAGTCCTCGCATATGTGGTGATGAGGCTTGTGAGACCCGTTGGTAGGCGTAGAGCTAACAATTCTGATCTAGCCAGCCCACGAGAGGCGTGATGGCGACGACTCACTCGACCCAAAGTTGTATCTAATGCGGTGAGTGCTCCACCCAAGCTCGCCAACGTCTTGAACCTGTCCGAGACTTCCGGATCTCCCAATCTCAGATAGGTGCCAGCCGCGCCTAGGCAGATCAGCATCCTAGCCAGATCTGACAGCATCCAATGCTCCCTAACAGCAATCCGCTCAAGATGCGCTATGATGAGAACTGACACGCGAACAGAGCACCGCCAATAAGCATTCACCCTTCTCAGATGTGTACCCTTAAGCACACAACCACCCCGCGAAACATTCTAAGCATCCCATGGAGGAGCGAACGCGAGAATCGCCGCTTCTCCTAGTCGATAAATGTTAGAGGACCTGAGAACCGGGGTGGTGATGCGCACCAAGAGACCCAGATCCAGAGACAAACTCGCCAGAACCGGCAGTTTTGCCGCGAATCTTGGAACGAATGTGCAGGTAAAGATCAAGTAGAGGTATTACACAGCGTTCGTTCATGAAATTGAAAAAGGCCCCGTGGGCCGCTCTATTCCCTTGCCCGGTCGTTCTTGTCACTTGCGTGGGTCCGGACGGAAAGCCCGACATAATCAGCTTGGCATGGTCAGGGGTAGTCTGTTCTGTACCACCCATGATCGGGTTAGGCATCAGGCCCGAGAGGCAATCGTACAGTCTAATCGAAGGGTCTGCAGAGTTCGTTGTGAATATTCCAACAAAGGAAATGCTTCGCGCGGTGGACTTCTGCGGGCTCGTCTCAGGTAGAGATGTGAACAAATTCTCCGAAGCAGGGCTCACACCGGAACGTGCTCAGAAAGTCAAACCTCCGCTAATCAAAGAGTGCCCGGTGAATATGGAGTGTCTTCTTAGCGAGAAGATTTTGTTAGGGAGTCACGATCTGTTCCTTGGCAAGATCGTCCGTGTTCACGTTGACAAGAAGGTGCTTGACAAGAAGGGACGAATCGATTTCAAGAAAGTATCTCCATTCGTTTACAATCAGGGCGAATATTGGGATCTTCACAAAAGAATAGGCATACATGGTTTCTCGAAGAAGTCCGCGAAGGGCAAAAAGCGATAGAGAACGAGGGGACCCATATGAGGTGTGTGTTGCTGAAGGCTCTATGATACAGTGTGCTGCACTAGTCTAGTATTCGAAGATGCCTTCTTCAACTTTGGTTCCGAAATGCATTCCGCCTTTTGTGTGATACATTAGGACGTCCTGGCCTAGGCTGTCTAGAACAGAGACACACTTACCATCCTTCGTGGTGAGATGGATACTCTTCTCGCCCTGCAGCAGCACCGAGTATCTCTTTCCCTCGACTTCCGTGGTTATTTTGACTGCGGGGCGGTACTCTATCTTGTTTCTGTTTACGACTGTTCTTCTAGCGTTCCCGTTTTTGTCTACGGTGAGAACGCTGTCTCCGCATTTGAGTTCGCTTAGATATTTCGTCTTGATTCCGGCCCCAGCGGGCTTGTCGATGATGATGTAGTTCGATACTGGGCCTGCGTTGCAGCGCCATTCCCTTTTTCCAGTATACTCAGTTCCGATGAACTTCCGCATGAACCAGAAAGTATGCGCTGGAGGTCGATCCTACGAGCATTCCTTCGCCGACGCTCATGATATCTCCTGTGTCGATGCAGGATCTCCAGCAGGCGCCAACTCTATCCACGGACTTCACCGGCGTCGCGATTAGATCGAATTTCATCGGAGCAAAATAGTCCTTGAACATTCTAGCTAATGAGGCATCGTTAACCACGAGGCTGACTCCAACATCCAATGTTCGGGAAGCTGCTAGCATTTCTTCAAATGACTTCACGCTTGCATGCAGATTCGTTCCGAATCTCTGGGTCTCCGCAATTACTTTCTCCAGAGCGATGCCTACGGGGAAAGCGTTGTTCTTGCCTGACAATATGATGTCCTTTGCACCTAGCTCGGCTGCCTTCGCGGCAAGATTCACATCGCCCATAGATTCTATCGTTATCCAAGGAATGAGTTTCTGATCATGCTTGAGTTCCTCTAGGATATTGTGTCTGACCACGCGCCTGCCATCTCTAGTCTTGTCCTTCACAATCACATTGTCGATCTCTGGCGGAGTTCTCTTCGAGATCGGTTTCTGATTGCAGCCAGACTTCTTTCACTATCATCGTGAGATCACTGCTGTTGTGGCGAGTGGAATTGTTGTACACCATGTGAGGCTTGCCGATGCGGTCAATAACTTGACATTGTCCAAGGGTTGACTACTCAAGCGATTTCTTTCATTGCTTCGTCCACAGTGTATCCTTCGTGGACGATTCGCGATATCGCTCTAACCATTTTTGTGGGATCAGGAGCTTGGAAGACGTTTCTACCTATTGAGGCGCCTGCTCCTCCGGCTTCGACGGCTTCCCAGATTAGTTGTAACACGTCTTTGCTGGTTTCCATTCTTGGTCCTCCGGCGACAATCACTGGGGCTAGACATCCCTTAACGACCTCTCTGAAGCTGTCAACGGTGCCGGTGTAGTTTGTTTTGACGATGTCGGCTCCAAGTTCGGCGCCGATCCGCGCCGCAAGTTTCACAGCCTCCAAATCGTGCTCCGATTTGACTTTCTTGCCTCGAGGGTACATCATGGCGACGAGCGGTACGCCCCATCGCACGCAGTCCCTTGAAACAGTGCCTAGAGACTTGAGCATTTCAGATTCATTGTCTGCTCCAATGTTTATGTGGACGCTCACTGCATCCGCGCCCATCACTAATGCTTCTTCAACCGTCATTACCTGAACCTTGTTGTTAGGGTCCGGGTTGAGCATGGAGCTACCTGAGAGATGCAGGATCAGTCCGATGTCTCTACCGTATCGTCTGTGGCCGTACATGGGTAAGCCTCTGTGGCCGAGGACAGCATTCGCGCCTCCCTCCGCAACCTTGTCAACAACTTCGTTCAGGTTGGCGAGGCCTTTGATTGGACCAACTGAGACTCCATGATCCATCGGAACGATGACTGTCCTCCTGTTCTTGCGGTTCATTATCCGCTCTAGTCGGATCGACTTACCGATTAGGCTCATTTCTGCGCAAATGCCTCCCAATGCTCAGTTTCGATTCGGAGATCTCAGGATGAGTCATGCTGCCCGAATGTATAGATGTTGCCTTCTTTCAAACCGTTGACAACACGCAACAAGAAGCGAGACATGTCGCGAGTATCTGGATGGTAGTCGCACGTGAGCGTTTGTTTCAGAGGCAAGAAATGACTGCGAGGGTCGCAACGGCAGGAATCGTTACTTGTCATTCGACTTGAGTCGTCTAGTTAGGTCGAGAATCCACGGTTCTGGACCCGTAACCTTGGCTTTTGTCTCAGAGCGGAGAGAAGCTGTAATGCCTACAAGAGTCTCTTCGCACTAACCCATTGCATCCACTGGATATGGTTCAAAGCATGTCGATGTTTAGCGTACTATGAGTACTGGGCATTTGGCATCTTCGCTTACTTTGTGACTTACGCTCCCCAGAACGGCCTCCTTGAAGCCGCTCATCCCTCGGCTTCCCATGACTATGAGGCTGGGCTCGCGAGAGCTCGCGACTTCCAGTATGCGAGTTGCAGGGTGACCCACTTCCTTGAGCTTTTCAATCACAACTCCTTCTTCCTTGGCTCGATTCTGCGCTTTATCCAAGATCGCGTCTGCGTCACGGTCGAGCATTCTAAGGAAGGAATCCCTCTCCTTATCTGAAGTGGGAAGTGGGGGAGCATGACATACGTGGACAGCTTCCAGGACGCTTCGCATTTCTTCGCCAGGAATATTGCGTAGTCGAGAGCTCTTTCCGAGTTTATTGATCCGTCAACTGGGATCAGAATTCTTGAGATTCTCTTGGTTGGCACTGCGATGGGCATTGGAGCTCGGACTTCATCCCAGATCTTGATGTGCCGAGTCTCTTTGAGGAAAAACCCGCCTACAATGAGGGTCATTGCGGATACGGCGATTGGGTAGGCCAGTCCCGCGTAGATGTTGCCTGTAGCAACGACGATCGTTGATGCTATGAGAGGGAGGAATCCGCCGAACTCACCGTTTCCCAAGTGATAGGGAACTGAGAGAGAGGTGTATCTGATTTTCGCTGGGAAGAATTCCACTAGGAACGCTGCTATGGGTCCGTATACCATTGTGACGTATATCACCTGAACCCAAACGAGGACTGTTAGGACTGCAAAGTTTGGTGGGTTCGAGAAAGCATGCATCGCGTAGTAGATTGGGAAGTATGTTATCACTGCCAACAGATTGCCGGCCAGAAGAATTCGTTTTCTACCTATCTTGTCAGAGAGCCAGCCGAAGAGTACGAAGAATGGGGCTCCCGCGGCCAAAGCCACCGCGACTATGATACTCGACATGTCAATACCTACCTTCAGGACTGTCTGCAGGAAGAACAGCGCATAGAATTGCCCGGTGTACCATACTACTCCTTGACCCGCCGTCGCTCCGAACAACGCTAGTAGGATGAGTTTCCAGTTTCTTTTGTTGCCGAGGCTGTCTCGAGTTGGGCTTTTGGAAAGGCTGCCCTGTTGCTTGAGGCGTTTGAACAGGGGAGTTTCACTTAGACTCCATCTTATCAGAAGCGACATCGCGACTAGCACGATTGATAGGGCGAATGGTATTCTCCAGCCCCAGTCATTGAAAACGGTATTTCCTACAAGGCCCCTCGTGCCAAGGATCACCATTAATGAGAGAAAGAGTCCGAACGTGGCAGTTGTTTGAATGTAACTGGTCCAGTAGCCTCTCTTCTCGTCGGGGGAGTGTTCCGCAACGTAGATCACGGCCCCTCCATATTCTCCGCCTAGTGCAAGTCCCTGCAGAAGTCGAAGAAGAACCAGTATCAGAGGTGCGAAGATACCTATTGCTTCGTACGTGGGTAGAAAGCCGATTGCTGTTGTTCCCGTTCCCATGATGCCTATCGTCAGCAGGAACGTGTACTTTCTTCCGACGAGATCTCCGATCCTTCCGAAGACGACTGCTCCGAAAGGCCTTACGGCAAAACCCGTTGCGAAGACTGCCAGAGTCGACAAGAACGCGATGACAGGGTCTCCCGGTGGAAAGAACTTGGTAGATAGCAGAACACTCAAGGAACCAAAAATGTAAAAGTCATACCAATCAATCATCGTGCCCAGAGAGGCAGCGAATGTTATGAATGGCATATTCCACTTTGTCTCAAGGGCTGAAGTGGTAGAAGTCAAGGTGAGGTCACAAAACCTACCGAGAGTGTGTGGAAACTATAAGAAACTTCGCAAATAGTATTTTCTTTATGTGTGACCATATATGCTAAATAGATACTAATTTCCGGAATTCTTTACATTTGTCTGCAGAAATGTCGGACAACTGATGCCAAGAGGCTGAGCATGAGAATTAGAGTACCAAGCGATGCTTCTCCTGTGACACGTTTTTCCGCGAAACGACGCTTGGATGACTGAGAGATACTTGACCACGCCGTCGCCTCGATTTCTTTTGATGTGTATCAAGCACCGAACAAAGAGTGACTCCTTGGTTTACCTTGCAAGGCCAAATGACGGCTTCTGTTCCCAGCTTTCGTGTTCTACCGTTCGGTTTATTGCCGATATCTCTATCGCCTTTGCCTGGAGCAGACGCGAATGGGGTTACCAGAGAAGATACGGGCAATAGAGGAGGAGATGAAAAGAACACAGATCAACAAGCACACTGAACACCATATTGGTCTGCTCAAAGCCAAAATTGCAAAACTGAAGGGTGAACAAGAGCGTTCGCAAGGATCTAGACAAGGCGGAGCAGGCTTCGAGCTGAAGAAAGGCGGCGACTGCACCGCCGTACTGATCGGTCTGCCAAGTGTGGGAAAATCAACAATCCTAAACAGGCTAACAAACGCCAAATCAAAAGTCGCCGCATACGCTTTCACGACGCTAACGGTTGTTCCCGGCTTACTTGAGTACCAAGGAGCTAGGATACAAATCCTTGACCTTCCCGGCATCATCTCAGGAGCAGCAACCGGCACCGGCAGAGGCAAGAGAGTGTTATCCGTCGCAAAGAACGCCGATCTGATACTCTTGGTTCTGGATGTTTTTCAACCCGATCAAATCAGCGTGTTGAAGAACGAACTATACGAAATGGGAATCCGACTCGACACTCGACCTCCGAATGTCACCATCAACCGAACCTCTCAAGGCGGGCTTGGCATAACAACGACCTGCAAGCTCACCCACTTGTCCGAATCTACTATTCGAGGAATATTGAACACATACAAGATCAATCAAGGTAGCGTGATCATTAGGGAGGATATCACCGACGATCAACTCATCGACCTGATCGCCGGAAATCGTCGATATATTCCATCGGTCACTGTTTTGAATAAGACTGATCTGGTAAGCCCAAAGTACGTCGCTGAGGCTAAGAAGCGAGTGAGTGAAGATCTGATTCCAATCTCCGCAGATAGAGACGTCAACCTGGACAAGGTGAAGGTAGCAATCTATCAGCGGCTGAGATTGATCAAGATCTACCTCAAGCCACGGAACGGTCCTGCCGATTTTGAAGAGCCCCTGATAGTGACAGCGGGTTCAACGATTTCCGATGTTTGTCAGAAGATCCATAGGAACTTCGCGGGCGAAGCGAAGTACGCATTGGTTTCCGGAAAGAGTGTAAGATTCAGCCCTCAGCGTGTCGGAGTGGATCATGTCGTTCAGGACCGCGATATCGTCACTATCGTGAAGTAGCAAGGATCGATTGCTAGAAATTTCTGCTCTTGCGACGTAGCGGAATCAGGAACACGAGTGAAGGACTAGCTATATGTGAGCAGGTGAAGTGCAAAAACAGATCGAATCAGGTATGGCACCGAGGAGGATTGAATCCCATTGTTGGAGGGAAGGAAAGTGAACTTGAATCTTGTTGAGAAAGGGGAACTGCCGGTGCTGAAGCGTTGGGTGAACGATTTACATTTCGTGGGCGAATTCGAACCTATTTCTCAGGAGACTTTGGCAGACCTTGAGAGACAGTACGACAACTTGGCAGGAGGACAATGGTTCTTCGTTGAGAAAAAGGATGGGACGAAGATAGGTTACATTGCACACTTCAACGTGAAGGGATGCATTGCAGTAGGGTACATGCTTGTTCCTGACGAGAGAGGCAAAGGATACGGTAGTGAATCAGTTCAGCTTATGGTGGATTACTTGTTTCTCAACAAAGACATTGTTCGGATTCAGGCCGAGATTCATCCGCAAAACGAGGCTTCCTCGAGAGTGCTAGAAAAAGTGGGATTCAGTAAGGAGGGCATACTGCGCAAGTCATTCTTCAGCCGTGGTGTATGGAGAGACACGGCTCTCTACAGTATACTTAAAGAAGATTGGAAAGAACCGAAGATTCTGCCGAAAGGACATTCTTGAGTCGTGTGCGAATGCGGCACGCGAATACTCTAACTTGGAAGTGTCAATAGACTCCTGAGATCGCTGAAGACATATGTTGGGTTGATTCCCGGTGGGGTCGCTTCAGAATATCTGTTGATCCATGCTGTAGAGATGGCGAGCTTACTGCATGGAATGATGTCGTGATATATGCTCTGGGCCACGTGAAGAGTTCGCTCTTTGCTAACCTTGTAGACCTCATAGAATCTGTTCCAGTGTCCAAACGCGGGTTTGTACGACCCAACATCTTCAGCAGTGATGTAGCCATCAACTTCCAAACGGTTTTGATGAATCGTCGCCTTCAATGTTTCCTCGTCAATATTTGAGAGTATGACTCGCTTGTATCCAATCTTTCCCAATTCCTTCAGGCTTCGAACTGTGTCGCTGAACGGAGGCCAGGAGGGGACACTGGCCGCGAAAATTTCCGCTTCCTTTTGTGTAATTGAGAGATTGAGATGTTCCGCGACCTTGATTGCTGTGTTTCTTAGGACTTCTCTGTAAGACTTGTATTGGCCTTCTTCTTCGGCCTCGAACTTCAGATAGAGAGGATGGACGCTTACGCCTGATTTGAGACCGTGCCTTCGGAGAAGTTCGCCGAGATTGATTTCGATTCCCTTTCTCCAGTCTATTAGTGTCCCGTAGCAATCGAAGGTCAGGTGCGTGAATCTCATCTTGATGCAGCTCCATCAAAGCATCGCTGGGAGAGATTCCATTTAGTTTTGCTGGCGCTTGTGCGTACTAGCCCCGCACAGAATTATTGCAGGATACCAAGAGGCACAAAATTACCGGTTGAGTTTCTTGGTTTTTCGTTTGGTGGTTTTCTTAGGTTGGTAGTGGCCTTCGCTGTTTCTATAGTACTCTTCCATGAAGTCGTCTCCATTCTCCAATTTTCCTATTCTCTGGCTCATAGTTAAGGTGTGAGGTTCTTAGTCTTCGCATGAAACCCGTTACAGTGCTGCACCAAGACAGGTCATATTCTCGAATCCAGGCATTGGGCACGAGTGATGTTCTACAGTTCATTGCTGCGCGTTCAGGAGTCATCGAATTCTCGATATAGCTTCAGTCAGTCACTAATGTTACTGACCAAACCACATCTGAGATAGATTGAACGACGGTCACGCGCAAGATGGTTGGTTTGTAAGTGATCAAGAGTTAAGAAGAACCAAGTTAACCCTTGGGGACCAACCTTCGGATGATCTTGGATGTCTCTGAATATTTCAGCGGTAGAATCTCTGAAAGCCGTAGTGAAGCCATGGCATGACTCACTACGCGACCCAGCTGAAGCTCAACAGAGAACGCTGCAGAGTCTTCTCAAGGACTACAGCAGTACCGAGTATGGTAAGAATCTCAAAGTCGCCTCTTCTCTTTCTATTGATGAATATCGGAGCGTGTTCCAGCCGAGTAGCTATGTTGACTTCCAACCTATCATAGCCAAAGTGACTGAAGGCGATTTCAAAGCGTTGCTGCCTGAACCACCGGCAGCCTGGGTTATGACAAGAGGAACCACCGATCTACCGAAAATCCTTCCCGTCACGAGCAAGCATCTGAATCAGATTCTCTCTTGCGGAGCACGTGCAATAGTAAACCATGTTCTTAGAACTGGGAGATTCGATATTCTCCAGGGCAAAGTCCTCAACCTTAACTTCCCTTCGCGCACGCGATCGATGCCAGCCACCAGCGGAGCTGAAACATGTGGCTTCAGTTCGGGAACCTACGCAAGATTGAATCCAGCTTTTGCAGGAACGAATCTTGTTCCTCCTCAAGAGAAAATTGACGCACTTGGCAGCAGCGTCACGAAGAAGGCCTGGGAGGAAAGGTTCGAGCTAGCTTACCAGCTCGCCAAAGACGAAGATGTTAGAGTCTGCATGGGTGTCGCGCCAATCATCACCTCATTCGCCAGGTATGTGAAACGCAAACACCACAAGCTTCCTAAGGAGTTCTGGAAGATCGGCGCGTTCTTTTGCACCAGTGTTCCGAAGATACACTGGAAGTATGCTCCTGTTCTACAGTATTTCTATGGTCAAGCGCCTGTCGTGGAGATGTACACAGCAACAGAGGGAGTCTTCGCTCAGCAACTAGACGATCTGCCTTACGTTTCGCCCAACTATGACGCATACTTCTTTGAAGTAATCACTGGAGATGGCGTCAAGATGCTGTATGAGATGAGAAGAGGTGAGTGGGGAAGACTCCTCATTTCATCCTGTCTGTTGCCGAGGTACGACATAGGCGATATGGTTGAATGCTTGGGCGGTCAGTACTTCAGGATCTTCGGTCGTGCTAGATTCCGCACGACCGCTGAGCACGTGTTGTATCGGGCAATCACGCGATGGTTCATTTAGGCTCTTGGCGTCCGCGCTCTTGCTGTCGCGCCGCCGATTATCACCACTATGCCTATCGCGATTAGAACAAACGGCCACCAATCCTTCATCCCCATTATGCTTGCGAGACCGATCATCAGCAAAACTAAGCCTCCGATCAAGGGGCCCATCACCGGGCCTTTGCGATGCACAGTTGAGTATCGCACGGCTGCTTGAGCGATTAGAATCACTCCGATTCCTGCGAGCAGATATGGCCACCATTCATTCCAGCCAATGTATTGTGCCTGCACAAGATAGAACGAGATACCGAACCATATCAGGATAAGACCGCCAACAAAGACTCCAGTCCTGTCGCCTGACTTCTCATCCTTCTCGCGCTTCTCGTCCTTCTCTTGCTTCTCATCTTTCTCGCGTTTCTCTCTTCTCGAATATCTTCGCTCTTCGACTGCTGACGTAGCAGTCATCTGTCTACCGCATTTCATACAGAATGTTGCATCAGCAGGTAATTCCGCGCCGCATTTCGGGCAGAAAGGCAACACAATCACACCAGTAACGCTCGTGGATAGGATGGAAATAAGACTGACGCAAATCCCCATCCTGACAAGAATAGGCTAGGATATCTCCCTGGGTTGTCATGCACCGTCGTCCCTTGGTTTCGTCAGTCTTGCGTGTGCACACTCAGATCCAACAATACAGATCGAGGAAGGTCAGAACCTATTGACGACCACTAGGACGCGAATTGACCGACCACCACGTCACCGTATGCAAAGCCTTATGGTGTCACAGGTAGACTCGTCATCTGGTGAACGCGTTGAAGTTGTGGGCGCGTCTTTACCTTCTGATCTGGCTTGCTTTCATTCAGTTCTTTGTAACTGCATTTTCGGAAATATTCGGTGTCCTATACCTTCATTCCGTGGTCGGGCTTGCAGTTCTAGTCTTGGCAATCATGAACTATCGCGAAATTATGAAGACCTCTGCGCCGAACCGTGTGAAGCGAATATCAAAAGCCATTCCAGCCATGGCGGGGTTGAATGGGGTCATCGGCATTCCCCTCTATGTATTTACGGAAGGAACAATTCATTGGGCGATCACCGTTCTCCATCTAGTTGTTGCACTAGCCATGATTGCTCAAGCATCGTCCACAGCCACTGCCTACGACATGTGGGAAGAAAAGGAGTTCAAGTAACAGGGAAGTCAGCACTAATGGCAACGAGTGCCAATTCGCTAACCTATCAAATGGCGAATGTGGCTGCGGTTGCCTCTGCGCTTGTAGTGAATATGTTAGCTAACGTTCTTCCATTCAATGGAGTGACAACAGGTCAGGTCTCCGACTCGTATCCTAACCTGTTCACGCCTCCAGGATACGTATTCTCCATCTGGGGGGTCATCTACGTTCTGGGAATCGTCTTCATGGTCTATCAGGTCAGGCCCAGCCAACGTAAGGAAAGCTACCTGGCGCAGATAGGTTTCCTGTACCTTTTTGGTGCTGTCGCTAACATATCTTGGCTACTCGTCTTCCACTACTCGTACGGTTTGCCGCAGCTCTTCGTTTTTTCATTAGTGCCGATCGCGGTCCTCCTCCTCTGCTTGCTTTCGATCTACCAGCGCTTGGGTATTGGAAGGAGGGAAGCGCCTCGAAACATCAAGCTAGCTGTGCATCTATCGATCAGCGTCTATCTCGGATGGATCTCGCTTGCCATCATTGCCAACATAGCATCAGTGTTGAACGTTCTATTCCCCGGTATCCCAGAGCCGACACAAGCGCTCTGGACGGGCATGGTAATTGTAATCGCTCTATTGATCAGTAGCTTCATGGTATTGACTCGTAGAGACTTCGCCTTCGGACTTGTCGTAATCTGGGCCTCGATAGGAATTGCCCTCAATCGAAGCGCGATGTCTCCGATCTTCGCTTCTTCAATCATAACGGTCGGCATCGTGGCGCTCCTGATACTCCTGGCACCTTTCCTGATGAAGACAGGGTTTGTCGACTTCTACATGTCCCGTGGCAATCCGGGAAAGCCCACGCGATTATGAATGCGCTGTTGAATTCTTAGGCAAATCTGCCTGAACAGGAAGCTATCGTGCTGAGCCCTCTTCTTGAGAGGGTGCCCCCGGCGAAAGTCTGACTTCCTAGGGCAGGCTGGCAACTTTTGATCATGTCTTTCTTAGTTTGTCCAGAAACTGTTTGCGGAACTTGGTGACTTTCGGCGCGATCACGACGCGACAATATGACTGATTGGGATTCTTCTTGAAGTACTCTTGATGGTGGGCTTCTGCGGGATAGAATTCCTCGAACGGCTTCAACTCGGTGATGATTGGGCCGTCCCAGATGTGCTCCGAGTTAAGTTCCGCGATCACTTGCTCAGCAGTCACTTTCTGTTCTGGAGTGTGGTAGAATATGGCGGAGCGGTATTGTGTTCCTACGTCGGAGCCTTGACGATTCAGTGTTGTCGGATCATGGATTGTGAAGAATACTTCGAGAATTTCTTTGAATGATATGATCTCTGGATCGAAAGTGATCTGTACAACCTCAGCGTGGCCGGTCGTTCCTGTGCAGACCATTTCGTAGGATGGATTCGGCATTCTGCCTCCGGCGTAGCCTGAAACCACGTCTTCAACTCCTTTGAGTTCGTCGTATACTGCTTCCAGACACCAGAAGCATCCGCCGGCGAGTGTGGCAATCTCTCTACTTTGAGACAGAGGGCGTGTCTGCAATTGCTGTTGGAGCATACGCTCTTTCCTCGTGTTCCATTTAGAAATGTAGATTGCTTAGCGTAATAAGCGCGTCTCCAAGTCACAAGCTCGACTCGGTGGGCTGGTCCGCAACCATGTGATTATCAGCTGTATGTGAGGCATCATCTGATCCTGCAGGGCTCGCAATCTTCTTAACTGCAGGAACTGTGATGCGGAATGAAATTCGTGGTAGCGTTGGTTTCGGAGCCTCGTACTCTCAGGAAGAGCATCAGGTTGCGAGAGGGTATTTTCATGTACGTTGGCTCCGTTCTGGGTGGCGGAATTCTTGTTACGCCGGCAATAGCGGCAAACATAGCCGGTCCTGCCTCATTGGTGGCGTGGGTTCTGCTTTCGTTGCTGAGCTATCCAATCGGCTATACTTTCGGCGCTCTCGCTGCCAATTATCCAGAGGCTGGAGGGCTATCAGCTTTTGTGAAACGCGCGTTTGGCCAGACTGCTGGTACTGTTGCAGGATGGCTCTTCGTTTTCTCGTTCTTTGTTGGGGCGCCAATAGTCGGGATCATAGCGTCGTCGTATATCATAACATCACTGAATCTATCAACTAACCTGCTGTATCCGATCGCGTTTTTCTTCATGTCCCTAACAATCCTGGTCAACATTTTAGGAATCAGAATAGGCAGCCGGACCGAATCCGTCATTCTTGGAGCCGTCATAGTAGCGCTGTTTGCTGCCGTGGCGCTATCAATTCCGCACATTCAGCAGAGCAATTTCGTGCCCTTTGCTCCGAAAGGTTGGTACGCGGTTGGCGTAGTTGCGGTGATAATATTCTGGTCCTTTCAGGGTTATGAAAATGTTCCGCAGATGGCTGAGGAGTTCAAGAATCCTAAACGTGATTTCCAGCTGAGCATCGCTATTAGCGCGGCTATCACGAGCCTGCTATATGTTCTGACGTCGTTCGCAGTTATCGGAACGTCAATGTATCTTCAGGAGAGCCTCTACGCGCCTGTCGTCCTGATGTTCTCGAAGTTCGTTGGCGTTAGTGCGGTCGCTGTGACTTTGCTTTTGGCATTAGCACTGTGCTTTGGCACTTTGAACGCCTACAGTATTGGTGTATCACGTCTCGTCTACGCGTTGGCCCGCGATAAGGGCATGCCATTCTCACTGTCTAGACTGAACAAATTTGCTGCGCCCGCGAGGGCTCTTCTGTTTCTTTTCGCCGGTACGGCGATGACTCTGCTCTTGATTGCGGTGCTGAATGCTCAGCTTGATCAGCTTTTTCTGGTTTCAGGTGCTGGCTTCATTGCGCTCTACATTTTGGGCGCAGGATCGGCGGTTAAACTGTTGAAGTTGCGAGGATTGGGACGAGCGTTCCCTTATGTAACCCTCATAGTCTCGCTTATCGTTTTCGTGTTTGTGCGCGAGTATGTCCTATTCCCACTAGCAATAGCGGGCGCTTCCATACTTTGGACCAAGATCCGATCTCGTGACTGAATGTTTCCATGTATGCCCCCGCTGTTCATGGCATTCGCTTTCAGCTTACTCATCCATGGTTTCCAAGAAGACCTGCAACGTTTGGCCTACGCGCTCTAGGCTAACTGGACTCACCTTGTCAGCGGTGTCAGCGATTGTGTGCCAGTATGGGTAGTCAAAGTCTATGATGTCGATAGACGGGATCCCGCGTTGTACGAAGGGAGTGTGATCATCAATCACCGAGTATTTCACTTGAGGGATGAAATAGTCGCCATATCCGAGTTGTGCTGCAATCGCCCACACCTTTTGTGAAAGTGAGGGATCCGAATTGCCATCAAAATAGAAGTTCTGCACAGTGTCCCCAACCATATCGACGAGAATCATGGCTTGAGGCTGAACTGACAAGTTATTGGCCATGTAGGTCGATCCTACGATCCAATCCCAGCCGTCGATTTGACCATCATCTTCGGCATCGAAGAAGGCCAGCCAGATCTCGTGGTGGACTTTGTCCACATTGATGACTCGTGCTAGTTCGAGCAGGACTGCCACGCCGGATGCACCGTCGTTCGCGCCTGGTACCGGGTCACGTGGGTGAGCTGGGTCTTGGTCGGCCCAACGTCTGGTGTCATAATGTGCGCCTAAAATGATAATGGAACCTTTTCCAACATTCGCGCGACCTATCACGTTTCTGACCTGAGTACCTCGATATGTGAAGTTCTGGAACTCAACGGACCAGCCGGCCTGTCTGAGTTGTTCGGCGATGTATTCAGCACACTTCCAGGTTTCCTTCGGTGCCAGTAATGCGTGGCCCTAATTCCACTTGTGCGAGGACATCTTGGTAGGCTCGTTTGCTATCAAAAGTCGTCTTCGAAAGCTGGTTAGTGCTCGTCTTCAAAAGCTCGCTAGTGCTCGTCTTCGAAGGCTGAGTAAGACTATTTGGCTGCCAAAGAAGAATCGATCCCACCGTAAGTATGATCATGACGAACGCAATCATGTACAGGAATCGTCTGTTCTGCATACCTTCTGTCATCTTCCATGTTAGGGAATTCTCGAGAGACCTCGTCCAGCATTGTTTATGGGCGTAAGACAACTACCTCGTGAACTCGTCACACTCTTACATTGTGTGGTCAAACTTCAAATGAACCTTCCTCATTTCGTAATGCAACTACAGCAGTCATCACTATTCACATGCTGCAAGTCACTTGAAGGCTACAGTCCTTGACATCTCCAAAAAAGAGCAGCCAGAAATGGTTGTGGATCTTCGTTCCGATAAACGCAGCTATAGGCGGATTCAGTACGCTTCTTCCCCTGTACATTCTCGACATAGGTGGAACTGTCATAGATGTCGGCAACGTAGTTTCCGCCTACAGTCTAGCCTTGATCCCGTCGTCGATCCTATGGGGGATGGTGCTTGATAGGAAAGAGAAGCGTAAACCCTTCGTGATCTACGGCTACTTGGGAATCACGGTTCTGCTAGTCATAGGGTTCTTCCTAAGAAATGTCGGCGCACTGCTGCTACTCTACGTGTGCTATGCTGGCATCTCCACCGCATCGAGCCCAGCCGTCAGCATTCTCTTGATCGAGTCTGCGCCGAAGAAGAAACTCTCGATGATATTCGCAAGATATTCGGCCCTGACCCTGCTAGGAACAGCTCTTGGGACAATTCCTGGCATCTTCTGGACAGACTATTTGCCACTCGGAGCGTACTTCCTTCTCTGTGCCATCTTTTCCGGTGTCTCGGTAGTCCTTGCTGCAAAATACCTTGCAGAACCCGATTTTCCGTTTGAACGAAAAGTTGTCGCTTTGACACAGGAAAGTTTCGTGACGAAACTCAGAACTGTCACCATGATCTTCATCACAATTCCTAGGTTGGAGGATATCAAGGCGTTCGGAAAAATGATGCGGAGCGTGTTCACAAGACACCTGCCGCTGCTGTACATGTCGTTCTTTCTCTTTTTCACTGCAAGCAATCTCTTCTTTACTTCGTACACGCCGTTCTTGAAGAGTCGTGAGATGGATGACACTGGAGTGTTTATCATCTTCACAGCACTTTACATCCTTCAGGCCGCGATCTACCCAATCACTGGTCGTGCTTGCGCCCGTTTCGGAGAAGATCGCGTAGCGGTCTCGGCTCTGTGGCTCCGCACAATAGGTATTCTTGCGGCTTTCGTAACGGTCCTACTGACACTTCACAATTCCACGCTTATGATTGCGAGTATTGCGTCAATTGCTATGATTGGAACTGCATTCGCCTTCTTCAACACGTCGTCATCAGTTATCCTCTTCCGCACTCTACCTCAAGGCAAACAAGGCGAACTTCTGGGAATCTACAGCGCCTTGACCGGCACTGCCGCATTCGCAGGCGCAATCATGTCGGGCTATCTTTCGTACAGTTTCGGCTATGCAGTCACTTTCGTGATAACTGCGCTTCTCTACATAGGCTGTATTCTAACATTGAGGCCGGCAGTTAGAGAAAGCTAACAGCCTGAGCTAACTGCTAGCATAGTCTCTGAGCTTCTGCTCGAAGACAGAACGTGGCGGAAATCCGAGCGAACAGGCATAGGTGTTGAAGTCCAAGAGATTCTTTCCGTTTCCCAAGGCTTCCTGCTGGATGTTCGCAATGCTTTGACCTAGTATTGCGTATGTTGATGCGTATCCTGGGCCGTTGCCTTGGTGAGCCGGGAATACTTGATGATAGATGAGACTCTTGCTCAATCCGGTTTCTTGATTCGCCCAGTCAATGAAATCCATTAGACCCTGCTTGCCCGAGTTGATGCGTGCGTCCCCTATGACACGAAGGAAACGTACTATTCTCCAAAGGTGTGTGAAGAATCCGTAGTCTGCGAACACTTCGTCCGCTCCGCCGTACTTGCCAAGGAATTTGAAGAACGCGCGTTCAGTTGAGGTTGGCTTCCTCTGTTTCATCTCGTTCAGGTAGTTCAGGAACTCCTTTTCTCTATGGAATGAGATCCCTTCTGAGACTGCGTTTCCAGCTTGTGATTGAAGCATATCTGTCAGAGTTGGTTTTGCCGCGAATGAGAACGCGGAGTTGGATGAGTGAAGACAGTGTCCGTACTCTTCATGAACTAGCAGGTTCAGGAGTTCGGATGGCGATGTCTCTGGTGCTCTTCTAGGGTCCGTGGTTGCGAGAAAGACTTGGAACGGTTTTCTCGTCAAGTAGTCTAGAAACATGGCGCCTCCTGAAGGAAACACTGCGGAGAGGAATGTCGGGGTTTCGACAACCCTCGTCACATAGCGACGATTGATCTTCACGATGTTCCTGTTCATCAGCTTGCCCACATGTTTCTTCAGGCCTTTGACATATCCGACCACTCGAGACGCTTTCAATGCCTTCTTCTTCGATATTGCATGAGCAACTGACTCGCCGCTAGCATCGACCCCCAACTTGGAAGCGAATCCCTCAACTTCTCTCTTGAAATCGGGCAATTCTCGATTGAGCATTGCCAGACCTTTCTCTTCAAGTTCTGAGGGCGTTTCGCTGTAATCGTACAGGTTGGTGAGTGCGTCTGCGTAGTATTCGCTTCTTCCGAGATCGCATCCTTCTCTGGTGCAAATCTCCACGATCTCGTCGAATCCACTGTTCTTGAAATCTGGAAAACCAAACTTCTTCGAGTAATCATTCACCTTACCGACTAGATTGTCGAGCGTTAGCTTGAGAGTCTTGCTTCTCGTTTGTTTCCTGACTGTGTCCGCTACTTCGATTACGCCGGAGCATCTGATCGATGTTAGGATTTTGATGCCAGTCGGACATGTCTTGCTGCTAGCACTTGCGGCGTAGGCGGACAGCGATTCCGCTGCGTAATTCGCGAGTGATGTGAGGTGGGTTGGAACGATTCCTTCCTTGATGAGGTGTGCAAAGAACGCATTAACGACTGTGTCAGGTACGATGTGTGCCTCACCCATTAGGCTAAGTTTCATGTACGCTTTCAAGGAGGCGGCGAGCCTCTGTTGAGCTCTCGTCTCAGCATTTGAGCTTGCATCGTCGATCTTTCGTATCAGCCGTTCGATGCCGGCGGTATCGTACACGAGCATCTTTCCTGCATGATCACTCAAGCCCCCAGTAAATGCCTCTGAGGGACTCGTTTCTTTCCATACGTCGAAGATCGTCTTCTCAGCCGGACTTTCAGGCTTGAATGCCAAGGACGTACACCCTTTCCTTCTCGTCTAGTGTTAGCAGTTCCTTATTGCATCTTCTAATTATGGCACTCATTAGACCACGCCTTCAAATACGAACCTCTGCTAACCTCTTCCAACTTTGTAGCCTGTGTCATCGATCGAGTTGAACGTTGGATGTGCGCGGTTCTCGTACAGAAGCATCTATCTCGTATGACCGCTCATTCCCCGAGTGAACGACTCCAAAGGATACGTTTCCTTTTGGATCTCAGAGACTGTTATCTAGACCGGACTTTCGGTTCGAATGCTTGGGATCTTTTTTATCTTACCAATAAGTGCCAGTAGCTACTTATCGTATCTTCTGATCGACTACAAATTGTGCGAAAGAACGTCTTTATAGATTCAACTTGCGTAGCCGCGGATCGTCAGCAGTTGAAACGAGAATGAGTGCCAAAGCGTCTGAACTCGCAAATCCTGCTCCGCTAGGTTTGATGGGCTTCGGCATGACGACGATCCTGCTGAACATGCACAACGCGGGTCTTTTTCCAATGAACAGCATGATCGTGGCGATGGGCATATTCTACGGCGGAATCGCGCAAATTATCGCTGGCATAATGGAGTTCCGGAAAGGCAACACCTTTGGAACAGTCGCCTTCACCTCATACGGTCTCTTTTGGCTGTCACTGGTCTACTTGGTTCTACTTCCGACTGACACGTCAGCTTTCGCGCCCGACAATACAGCAATGGCGGCGTACCTCTTCATGTGGGGGCTCTTCACTCTGACAATGTTCTTCGGGACCTTGAAGACAAACAGAGCACTACAGTTCATTTTCATGAGCCTCGCGATACTTTTCTTCCTGCTCGCAGCAGCCCGCGAAGTCCCTGCCCTCCTACCAATCGCTGGAGTTGAAGGCGTCATCTGCGGCTTCAGCGCATTCTATCTTTCACTCGCAGAAGTCCTGAACGAAGCATACAAGAGAACCGTACTGCCGATTTATGCAGTAACGACCGATTAGTCGCGCCGAGCGAAAAGCGTTGGAGTATAGCGTACACCTTTCAAGCCGAGGCTTCGCACGTCATACGAAGAGGTAGACTCGTCGCTCAATCATCAGTTCAGAGAAAGACGATGCAGAGGAATTCTCAGCTCTGACAAGACTCCGTCGCCATATCTATCATGAACGGTAAGACCCATTGCCCTTGTTCACCCACGCACGGATTCACAAAACTACCCCTCTCCTCATCCTGAGGATGGACATGTTTCGAAGTGTTCAGATTCAGTGTTTGAACGACAAAGATAATTAGCGTCTGTATTCTACGGTCATTTCATCTGCAGAACCGACATCTGATATTGTTTGGTGCACTGAGGACTGAGCGTGATGGGCGACAAGTCTCGAGGGTTCTGGATAGGATTTACGGTGGGAGCCTTTGCGATCTTTCTCTCTTTTCTTCTCAGGATCCTGTTTGGCGGATTGTTTGTTCCTGAACTTGCTGCACAAACCTTGTTCTCCCTAACACCTGGAGAAATAGAGTCCCGAGCCGTGGAAACGCTCGGCCCTCTTGCAAAGTATTCTGCTTTGATAGGCGCGATCTTTGTCAATCTTGCTCTCTACGGGGTTCTTGGAGCACTCCTCCAAGGCTTACGCCCTAGGCTTGCCAACAAGGGATACGCGCTTAGAGCTCTCGGATTCTCACTGTTGGCTTACTTGATTTTGTTTCTAGCTTCAGCTACGTTTCTGAGCGTAACCGAAATTACGACCCAGGCGATCTCAATTCAGTATGCGGCTCTCTATCTTCTTCCGGCTCAGTTGATCTTCGGCTTCGCGCTAACTTACTTATCCGATATCGAGTTCGGCGGATCAAGCGCTCTCCCCGAGGGGGCACCTGTGGCTCTGCCAAGGATGAATCGCAGGAGAAGGCTGCTGATACGTGCAGCTGCCGCGGGCGCTGTCGCGTCTATCATTCTCTTCTATGGGCTTGATCTCTTTTTTCCGTCAAGCCAACGGACGCCGACGTCAGAGGTTGTGACGCCTCCATCAGAAACGAAAGGAATCTTCGCGGACCCAATGCTTGCTCCATTTGTCGCGTCCGAGGTGACTGCCAACGATCGATTCTACAGAGTAGACGTGAATGTTTCGCCACCTTCGGTTGACGTTAATGCCTGGAAGCTTACTGTGCATGGATTAGTCAACAATCCGTTTACGCTCAACTATACGGAACTGAAGGCAATGCAGTCCGTCACTCAGTACAATACGCTTGAATGTGTAAGCAACGTGGTCGGAGGCGATCTGATTAGCAACGCCCTCTGGAAGGGCGTCCGCGTCAAGGATTTGCTGGCGAAGGCGCAGGCAGGGTCAGGAGCCGTGTATGTCGTTTTCGGATGCGTCGACGGCTACGATGTTGGAATACCTATCGAGAGAGCACTTCTCGACGGCACCATACTCGCGTACGAGATGAACGGTGTGCCCCTTCCACAGGAGCATGGTCACCCCCTGAGAGCTATTGTTCCTGGTCTGTATGGTATGATGAACGCGAAATGGATTAATGACGTACAAGTCGTTGACAAGGTCCATCAAGGTTTCTGGCAGAGGAGAGGCTGGACTAACGACGCTAGGTACCAGACCGAATCAACAATAGTCATCCCAGGCGACAGTTCGGTAAGAGATAGGTTCGTCGAGTTAGGCGTCTCAAATGTTCTGGCCGGAAGTAAGTCGCCGATCAGCCGGCATAGCTTTTGCAGGTGACCGTGGAATACTGAAGGTTGAGGTCAGCACAGACGGCGGCAAGACCTGGGAAACCGCCAGCCTCAAAGATCCTCTTTCAGGATACACGTGGGTTTTCTGGGCAACCGAATGGAACCCTCCGACCAAAGGGAACTATCAGATTACTGTAAGGGCAACCGACAAAACAGGAACTGTCCAAACAGCTAATCTCCAAAACCCGTTTCCAAGCGGCGCAACCGGATATCACATTGTAGACATTACAGTGGAGACCACCGTCAGTCATTAGCACGGCTTGAGCGTGCATATTCGCAATTTGAAATGTTAGGTAGCTCTCAAGACGTCTTAAGTTTCTTCGCGTAGGCATCTGCGAGTTTTCCGATCTTCCAGAAAAGGAAGATGAGCGCTATTACTACTGCCGCAGCAAGAATTGTCCTAATCAGACCTACTAATACTAGAGCCCCAATGGCTGGCATCTTATTCACCTCGCGCACAGTCCGGAGCCACGTGATAAAACATTTTGTGGATGAATCGTTCTTTCCAAGCAGCAAGTGCATGATCTCATGCACATGCTTTACACGAAAGGATTAGGGAGCACTTCGCATTTATGAATTAGGAAAGAGGACATTTTTGTACACCTTCGCCACGAGGGCCGAGAAGGGACAAGCAAACAATTCCTAAGAAAGCGAGAGATCAATTCAAAATCAAACCTGACGACAAAATGCTAGTCGTAAGAGCACGACGATTCAAATTCTGACGCACACGTTAGGAATCTTGAAGATGACAGTCTTCCAGTGGAAAGAGATTTCCACTGGAACTCGACTTTGTTAACTGAAAAGTATCAATCTGACAACACGTGGCCGTCAGCTTGACGCAGACCGCGTGTCAATACCGCACGGCTACGTCGACCCCCGCACCAGATGTCACCCACGAACGCAAATTGATCTCCATGTTGAATGCGCACGAGACAGATTGTCAAAATCATAGTCCGATGTTACGCGTCATGCGCGGGAGCTAGTTTCTCTGTTTGTGTCGTGATGCTGGCGTTCTAGTTCGAGGTCTCAAAGGAAGACAGTTCTGTGCCTTCATCGAGAAGTCACACTTGACCGAGTATCAAATGTTCATCGGCGTAGCTGGATTCCTGAATGCGAGATCTCGCGAAAAAGAAAGAGAGAAGTAAGAGAAGGAAGCGTTTAGGCCAAGACAAAACGTATGAGCAGAATCAAGGATGACGAGTTCTACCTGTACTTCATAGTCAGGTCCGTACTGATGGGCGTGCTGGGCACGGGAGTCTTCTCGGTGATCTTATCGTTCCTTAGGACATCTAAGCTGCTCTATGTGCTTTCGGCATCTCTCGCAAGCTTCTTCATTGTGCTGTTCGCTACGAGGATGTTCGACGGACAAACGAAACAGCTAGTTGAAGCAATTCTGGAGAGACTGAACAAGTGGCCGAGGGCCAAGGACTTCCTTCTAGAGAACTTCTAACGCCTGTGCTCGCTATTCTCTATGAAGAGCGGTGAACATCGATCGGGCACGTGGGGTCGGAAGCTAGGTAATCGCCGTTGTAGGCAACTGCCTTTGCTCTGCATCCGCCGCAAACGATCGCGAATTTGCACTCTCTGCATTTTCCTTTGAGGCGCGTCCGATCTCTCAATGCTTGGAAGGTTTCACCCCTCCAAATGTCTTCGAATGATTGTCTCCTCAGGTTGCCTGCAACCGGATATTCGGGCATGAACATGCATGGCGTCACGTTACCGTTGGGCTGGATGTTACAGTATATCCTTCCTGCCGGGCAGCCGCCTAGGTACGGCGCGAATCTCTTGTAAGCGTTGTTTCGCCCTGCGCAGTCGAAGAATGTGCTAACAGTGAATCTTTCTATCGACAATGTCTGATCGGCATGATTCGACACAGAGTCTTCTTCTCCATTTGAAGAATAGACTACGTATTGTGGAAGTTCAGTGAATACTTCGATTCCGTTTCTCGATTGTTTCTTCACAAGTTCCATAAGGTCAAGGAGTTGGTCGCGTGAAAGCCGAAGTTGTTCAATGTTTCGACCTCTTCCTGCAGGGATGAGGTCAAAAAACACGACCCTGCTTGCTCCATGGTTCTTCGCAAGTGTGAGAAGTTTGCTGCTGTCAGCGTAGTTCATTGCTGTGATCGTTGTCGCTATGGTTGTGAAGATTCCTGCTTCTGAACAGAGGTCAACTGCGTTGAGGGTTTTCTCGAAGGCGCCATCGAGGCCGCGGAATTGATCGTGTGATAATGGGTCTATGGAGTCGAGGCTGAGTTCGACAGAAGCCACCCCTGCTCGTTTCAGCGATTGAACAACTTCTCCGTTCATCAGAACACCGTTCGAGTCGATTGAGATCGCAATATCGTATGTTCGGATCCGCTCAATGAGCTTGCCAAGATTCGGGTTCGTCAAGGGCTCGCCGCCCGAGAGAACAACCATCGATACTCCTGCCCTCCCCAGTTGATCCACAATGTTCAGTTGCTCTTCGAGCGTCAGCTCATCCGATGATGGGCGACTGGCGTTCTGGTAGCAGTGTTTGCATCGAAGGTTGCACCCGTAGGAGAGACTCCAAACAACGCTTACCGGCGCCCGAAGCACCTGAGGCGTTCCAACACCGTAATCAGAGACGCTTTTGAGAAGATTCCACAGCGCCCGCTGTCCAGCGCCTTCCCGAAGAACGCCTTCTACTTGGGAACGATCAAAGCCGCACAGACCAGCAAGCCATTCCAGAATCCTGAACTTCGAAGAGTCAAGGGCCAGCTTCTGATCCTCGGGGGAGTCTGCAACCGGCACTACCGCTCCAAGTAGCGATGAAACCATGCGATCTCTGGCTCGGTCGAGGATTGAAAGCGAGAGTGCGTCGTCTGACTTTCTCATGGCGAGCACGGTGCCCGTAAAGGTTCAGCAATCCCTACTTAACCTCTCTCATAACGTGTGCTCATTTGGTGTCGAGCCATTCTCGTAGATTCGCTCCGGAACCGGAGTGGTCATAGTCGCAGTTGATATAGCGGTGTTCTAGTAGTTGCATTTGAGATAATCATGGAGTATTCTGAACAAGCTGGGCCGCCTCCCCGTCTTTTGGGTTTGTTCGGCTGGGTCATTGTAGCGCTAGTCTTCGTCGGTGTGATCGTCTATGGGCTGTCAGTCTATTTGGATTGGATTGTTCTACAGTCGATGTATGCTTCAAAGGCAGGGCTCGACTGGTTCGCGATAAACTTCTACCACAACAACACGTTCATCGTTGCCGGGATTCTAGCGCTTCTATTCATCAACCCGATGCCGAGAAGAAGCCACCTCTTTGAGGGTTTGTCAGCCCTCGGCGGCTCGTTCGCTCGTGCGAGAGGGGAAGAGGAAGTTGTCTCACTAGGCCCAGGAAAAGTATCATGGTTGCTTTGGCAGGTGGTCAAGTGGGCTATGGCATTCTGGATGATTGCATCCGCGAACGGGATGCCAGGTTTCGGCAACATGACCGTCGTGATTACGATGCTACAGAGCGGGCTAGGCGACTGGAGCCACGTTTTGAGAATCTTTCAACTTCCGATGGTTCCGGTTTCCGGCGCCGAGCTTGTTGCGCTGATGCCCTCCATGGAAGTTCAGTACCGCATAATCTATGATATCGTTGGCGCGGTTGTTTTTGTGGCGGTGCTCAGGCTAATTCTAATGCTAATGCGTGACTTCGCTCGCATGAAGACAAACGCGTGGATGAGAGATCTATTCCTAATCTTGACGCTGGTTGTTCTTGCAACGATTGTTGGGGCACCCTACTGGGTCATGAACATCGCAACACCCAACAATTACCTGATCGCCGTAATTGTCCTCATCAGCTTCCTAGTCATCGCAGCATCTTTCCAGTTCGGAGTCATCCGACGGACAATAGGCATGACACGCCGGAAACGATGGATCGTCTACCTCGGTGCGTTGCTACTGCTCGCCACACTCGTCGTGAACTTGGGCTTCGTCGTTGGCTACTCGCTGAACTGGAACAACAATTGGACCGATTATGAATGGAAACCTATGACGATGAAGGGAATCCAAGCCACGCGGTGGGCGGCGGGCCTCGAGAACGTCGCGACGGAGCCTCTCTCAAGCCTTCCCGCAGGAAACACCAGCATGATCGTCTCACTGGTACGACAATGGGATCACGATGCATCCTACACAAAGATGAAGAATCAGATAGGAGTCAACTGGATGCAACTCAGTGACTCTCACATAATCTACCTCAACGGTCACGAGTACTGGGCCGCTCCTACAACAATCAACTATCCAACCGAAGATTGGATTAGTCATCACCTAATCTACACTCACGCCGCCAGAATAGTCGTAACTGACAGTCACACAGGCGACTATGTTACCGTCCAGAAAGCGTTCGGAGTCAAGGCGGAACCCTCAATCTACTATGGCGAGCAACTAGTCGACGACGTCTATGTTCATGTTAGAGGGGTCGAGGAGATCGGAAACGCCTCCTACACGGGAGACCCTGACTATGTTCTCTC
This sequence comes from Candidatus Bathyarchaeota archaeon, assembly GCA_963706285.1. Lineage (GTDB taxonomy): Archaea > Thermoproteota > Bathyarchaeia > 40CM-2-53-6 > 40CM-2-53-6 > CAVPLU01. Next base: position 23,540 of record CAVPLU010000010.1, on the reverse strand, counting down.
AGGCTGGCAAAGGACGCTGTGGTTCCTTGTGAAGGAGAGCCAAGTCGGATTTGCCTTTAGCCCTCCTCAAGAAGACATCATGATGCTGCACAACCGTGACGTTCACCAAAGAATAAACGACATCCTAATCGGCGGATTGACCACGGACCGTGCAAGCTACCTCGTAACAGACGGAAACAGAATCTACTACCTTGTACAGGTATACACTGACTACCCGATCCACTCTGGATTCTCCGCAAGCAACTACCTCCGGTTCTTCGGAGTGGTCCTCGTCGACATAGAGGACGGTCGCATGTATCCCTACCTCATTGCGAAGCCAGACGGTTTTCTCGTGGATTTCTACACGAAATACTATTCATCATGGAAAGCGCCGCCAGAATGGCTTGTTAGTCAGTTACGCTATCCTGAAGATCTGCTCGGAACTCACGACAACCCTGGACAGCTCGATGTGGCCTTCAAATATCATGTGAACGACCCGTTCGTCTGGAGATCAGGCTCTGATTTCTATGAGCGACCAGAAGCCACTGAAGTGCTGTATATCCTAGCGACATTTGGAAATCGAGCTGACTTCGTAGGACTACAACTGGTAGAGTATCAGGCGTCCCCCGGCAGGAACCTTGCTGGAATGTTCATAGCGTACGGCAGCGACCAGCTGGGAAGGCTGAACCTATACAGGATATCCAACTCAACAACCCAACTAATCGGACCATCTGCCGCCCTACAAGCCGTGGAGACAGACGACTACGTACGCACACAGCTAACTCTGCTACCGAACTATCGGCTCGGAAACATCCTACTGTACCTGATCGGCGACCACCTCTACTACTTCATTCCAGTCTACATCAACACAGAAGTCCAGAATGCGGTCATAACGAAGATGGCGTTCGTAACGGTCGTCGACGCAATGACTGGCGCCAAGGTGGCGGTTGGAGCGGACTCTGCTCAAGCATACTACGCGATCTCCGGCGGAATTCCCACCATATTGGGATCTGCAGAACGTGTGAAGAAGCTCAACTCACTATTCACAGACAAGGGATACTCGCTTGTAACCCCGAACAAGATCAGTGCGAACGTGGAAATTCGAGTCGCCAACATCACCTACACGGACGAGTCACAATGGACCTCTATCAGCGCCACGGTCAACGATTTCATCACCAACTACTGTCAGAAGTACAACGTGTCAGAAGTCTACTATTGGACTGCCGCGGACGGCAGCCTCAACTTTGGAGCGCTCGTCTCCACAGGCGGAGTTGTGAAACTCTACTACATCAGCGTCCAGATCAGGTAGGTGCAGCTATTGGCGACAACGCGGGAAGAGTTCGATCTCTGGCTGAGCGGCAGATACTCGAACCCTTTCTGGGTTGGGACATCACAGATTCGAAAAGAGCATAACCGGCGAGATCCGAGTAGACAACGGCGTATTCAACAGAGAAGAGACGATCATACTCTTCGAATGCTGAAGTCACGCGACCCATTCACTCGACTTAACGCGAACTTCGTGATCTGGGAAAGAAACCGAAGCCTACTGGTTCTACTCGTGGTTGTCACGATCATATTGCTCGCGCTTGTAATCATAAGAATCCGAAGATAGCCAGATATCCAACCCCGCCAACAAGTCTCGCCTCGGAATTCAAGGCGACTATTCTTTCACGAACGTTGATCATTTGTATAGTTCGAAGACCGTGAGCTATCTCGAAATCTATGCGAGCCTCCGGCTAGAAATCGATCGAATAGAGAAAAGGGACGAAGAGTAGCCAGCTCGACTGCGAGGCTACTTTCGGTTGCGCCTGAGTATGGCCAAAGCGGCGACTGATGGTACCGTGACGAGGCATGTGAGGACGATTGCCGAGCCTGCCACAGCAAGTAGCAGGAATGAACCTGCAAGCTCACCTGCAGCAAGCAATGCCATCGAGACCGCCAATAGTGCCAATGAAGTCTTTGCTATGCTGGTGATTCGGATCTTTCTTCTCTTTGCCAAAGTGCTGAAACCGGCGATCGCGGGCACTGTCAAGTAGACGAGACCTATCAACGAACTAGCCACGAATCCTGTCATCACGACAGCAAACTCCGGCGCAGAGCTGAACAGTGAGAAGACCGCGGAGCTTAGGCTGAGGATTCCTAGCAGACGGATACAAGAACACTCTGATCGGTGCACGAATCGGATCGTTGCTTGCGATGAACTGAGCTACAGTTGGGCTGAATGAGTAGTACCAAGCATTGAAGACCGCCATGAACGCTGAACCCGCCCTTGTGGAAAGGACAAGTCCGTCCCTGAAATTGCGCAGGAACTGCACCTGCGGCGCAGCCTCTGAGCCGAATGTTGCAGTTGCAATAATGCACTTGGGCGGCTGAAAAGGCAAAGTCACCGTGTTCAAAGTTGTAACCGAAGTCGAAGTCGCCGTGGATGTTACAAAAGTCTGGATGACAATCGATACCGATGTTGTGGCAGTGAGTCCACCTCCGACGTTCCGGTAACTGGAATCGAAGTTGTAGTCGAGGGCGTAGCGCTTGAGACAGCTATAGAGAGCGAGGAGGTAGTACTTCCATGGTGGTGTGACAGGGTTAGGACTGAATCCTCCTGTGATACCTGATGGCAGTATAGCTGAAAGAGTAACGGGCGAGTTGAAACCGCCAGCTTGCCAAAACGGTTACAGTGATCGTTGCAGTCCCGCCTGGACTAAGCACAAGACTGCTTGGGTTAGCTGAGAGGCTGAAGACAGGTGTGCCAGTGACTGTGAAGATGCCACTGGCAGATGATCCAGTGTTACCGATTGCCAGAATCGTATAGCTCCCTATACCGGCACCGCACGAGGGAGACGTGCACGCTGCAGTGAATCCAACTGACACGACACCTCCTGAAACGACACAGGACGGTGAAGAGGTGATACTCTGGGGAGCGGAAATGATTGAACAGGTCGTATCGGATGGGAAGCCTGAGGCCGAGCCGGTAACCAACGTTCCCATTGGACCCGACGACGGAGTCAGATTGAGAATGTTGACTGATCCAGATATCACGGCAAAGTTAGCCGTCGCAGAATCGCCTACACCACCGTTTGTCTGAGACTTCACCGTGTAGGTTGTGCCTGGAGCGGCACTTGGCGCAACAATGAAACTCCCAGTGAGAACGCCTGCCGCGATTGAGCATGAGTGCGAAGCGAAAAGATTCGCGGGCGTAGCCAATAGAGTACATGTGGTACCCAAATATCCCGTGCCCGTCGCGGCTACTGTAGTCCCAACTTGGCCTAAGACTGGATTGAGGACCAATGTAGCCACCGTAGGAACAGTAAACGATGCTGACGCGGTGTCCCCTAGGGTCCCTGTGACCGTGACCGTGTATGGGCCGCTTGCGCCGCTCGCCACAACGAAGGACCCTGACATGGTACCAGCGCTAACCAACAAATTACATAGCGGACTTGAGATGAGACCGCTCGGCGTTGAGGAGATTGCACATCCAGTATCGGCCAGGTTGAAGCCTGAGCCTGTGATAAGAACGTTTGTCCCTACAAGTCCAACAGTCGGAAACAAATCGATTTTTGCTGTAACGGTGAAAGTTGCGATTCCAACGTCAGTACCTAGGCTTTCCCGTAACAGTCACGGGAGTATGGGCCGGAAGGAGCAGCAGCGGCGACAGTAAATGATCCTGTCACGGTCCCGCCCAGATGGCGCAGGGTGAAACCGCTGTCACGGCGGGTCGCGGAGTGATTGCGCAGGTTGTGTCGGTCATAGGCGAAGCCTGTTCCAGAGACCGCTATGACTGGCGCCGATGGGTCCATGAAGACGGAGTCAGGGTGACCACGTGTGGAATTATGTTCAGAGTCGCGCTCGCAGAAGCTAGCCGTGGAGTCGGTTACAGTAATAGTGTCAGCTGAGACCTGCGAACGTTACAGGAACGACGAATTGTGCAGCGCGGTCAAAGTGAAGTCTGCTGCAACGCACACGGCTACTAGCCATTGGGCGAGCTGTAACTGCTGCTACCGGTTATGGTACAGCGCCCGCGGCAGCGAAATTGGTGCCGGTTACGCTAACTGTGTCTTCCGACACGCGCTGGGTTAGGCGTGAGTGTGTGTGAGATCTGTGGAACGACACTGAAGTTACTGTTGGCCGACACCTCCTGGAGGTACATGTAAGTGTCAGTGTTGCCGTTTGGGCGGGGACACCTGCTCCTCCAACCTTGAATGACCCATTGACTGTCCCTCCCGACACGATATGGTGTAGACGAGATTGGTGACGACACCAGCACCTGAGGGGGTGGTGCGGCACAGTACCTCCGGTGAGGGTGCAAGTCGTGGTACAGGTCAGCTGGTGAAACCGCTTCCGGTGAAGCTGATCGTGTCACCGCCACTGCCAGTGCTCGGAGTGAATGCTAACGTCCTGCGCCCCGGTTACTGGTGGGGTTGCCACGAATGAAATTGAGACAAAGAGTGCTGAAGTAAGCAACAGCACAACGAATAGGGAGCTAGAACTGCGGGTAGTCAACTTGGAGACACACGGTATTGATGTCGTGGGCCAGCGATATTTAATGTTACATATTCTGGCGATATGGGCCGTAAGCACAAATTAATCGATCGTTCCTTTCAGAGATCCTCGGTGTTGCGTTGAAATAGCCTAGAATTGTCATTTTCATGTCAATCGCCATGCTAGGATTTCAAAACAGGCTACAATATTCGAAAGAGGTCTTGAGGCGTTACACGGCCCTTGCCTCTGTTCTAGGAAGCAATGGGGGGAGGTCGTTCGATGATGCTGATGGACACCATTGGGTTCCACGCGTGGAATTCTGCGGAGCTCACATCAACCATGAGCCGACCATCTTGACGAGGTCGGGAACGAGAGCATCATCCCGCAACTACGCTCGTTTCTATGAGCAGTAATGTCGCGCGAAGAGTCCATGCCAGTGATGAGAGAAAGACGTAGCCTAGCAGCGAAGATGAGAATGCGAAGCTCAGCGTGGATTGTAGGTTGGACCTAGCGACTGCACTGTCCGCCCTCGTTATGATGCTTCGAACTCCCAGAGTAGCCCCCAGATAGGTGGGAAGCAAGTACAGGCCTCTCCAGGTCCAAATAATATCCGGCGCAAGCAGTGTGAAGATCACGGGAACAATCATCATGCTTCCCAGAATCCGCCTGAAAGGTCTGGGTAGAAGAGACATGTCAGCGATGCCTATTATCGAGAGCACAATCATGACAGTTGCGTCTAGCCTATTCCTTGCGTAGTCAACTGTGCTTTCTAAGACTGTGATCAGGGTTCGTTACGTTGGTCGCTTTGACCGCGGATACAACCACCGATACTCCATAATCAAGAGAACCACGCACTGAAGCAAATTGTGTTGAGACGAGAGACAAGAACAACGCATTCAGAAGAACAATGGAGATCAGTGGAATCATGCTTTGTCTGAAATCAGTTGGCCTAGAGCGGGCGGCAAGCAAAGTTCCTAGACCTTGAATAGCGATCATCGTCATGCTTGCAGCCCAGACGTAGGGATGAGCGAGCAGAACGAGAAGAGAAACCACAGATGCCAGAACTGTTGCGGTAGACTGATTTATTCATCTGTGCCCGCAGAAGAAGCGCAAAGAAGAAATTGGCTACAGCCAACGCAAACCAGTTTGCGAATATTGCTGCGCCAAGACCAATTGCTGTTTGGCTTGACACGACTGAGAACAATGCAGCCACAGATGCGAATACCGTGTCTTTGGTGCCCTGCCTAACCAGCACGTAGCTGCTCAATGAGAGTAGAACCGAGAGAATCAAAGGAGTGCATATCGCCACAGAAAGGGCGCTCGCACCTGTCAAATATTTCAATCCAAGAATGAAGAGCACGAATAGTGGGCGGTCACTGCTAATCGCAACTGCAAATGGTTCCCGGGAATCCCTCAGCATTGCCAGGTAGTACCAAGTATCGCTCCCAAGCATGCCGCTCAACTCGCCCGAATAGATACGGGTAGAGAGTCACATATGCGCCAACAAGCACAGACCCGACAACTAGGAGAACGGAAACTGAACGATTGTGCGATGAACTTCTCTCGTTATGCGGTCGATTGGCGCTCATCAATCCTCGCGATCTGTTGAGTCGATTCCTGATCAACTTGACAGGATCAACCACAGTGTCCGATAGGACTGCCAGGACTGCGACAAAGACGAGGATGACGATCAGCAGAGGCAATGCTGGGCGAAGGAAGAAGAAGAACTCTAGATCGAGTGTCATGGCACGCAGCCACGGATTGGACAGAGTCTCCTTGCTGAGTGTTGCAGCGGTGCTCAGAACCCGTAGCGTCTTCTCGCCTCCAGTAGCCATCCCGAAGATTGAGATTGCTGAAAGTGCTGCGAGGCAGGTCAGAGTCACAGTTGCCACAATTCGGAAAGCGTCTCTGCTGGCAATTCGAAGTAAGCTGGGGGATTTTCTCGCGAGCCCGTAAGCGACTATGAAGCCTGAAATCGTCAATCCGGCGACCGCTACCTTGAATGACCAAAGACTCATCACAATCGAAGCTAGCGGCAGTACGAGATTCGAGAACAACAGAAGAGGATCATGCAGTGTGCTTCGATCTCTCTTCACTGAAGCGTAGAATGGAAATGCTGAGAACGCGAACGCGATAACCCAAATCACGAGATCTGCGAACGGTGAGAAGACGTACGTGTCGAGCCTGAGGTATTCATCGTTAGAGTGCCAAGTTACGCCAACTATTGGCATTAGGAGTGCGAGACCTAGGAAGGTGCAGGCGCCCGCGGCGATGAGACTACCGTATCGGGCTGTACCGTAGAGACCCGAAGGACTACTCAAGACTTGCTTCTTCGTCGGTGACATGTGTCTAGTCATGGACGGACTGCTCTGGTCTAATAGAATTGTCTCCAAATCAGTTGATGCAAGCCAAGTCGTAGCCGCACCTCGAGCAAGAAGAATACTGAGAACCTACTTGCTCTCGGCGACATCGTCCAGGCAGGAGGCTTGCTTAGTCGCAGTTGACTGTACGATATCTGCACATGAGATCGCCTGGAAAGGATGCCTAAGCCAGACCTGGGAAGTTACGATTCTAGGATACCAGAAGGAAACAGTAGAAGAACGAAAAAGATTGGGAGAGCGGAGGCTGCTAACAGTCGGAACCGTCGGGAGTCAACGACAGTTAGAGTCTTCGCCTGCGTCGAATCACTGTCAGCGCAATTAGGCCGCCCAACAGTCCTGCAAGGATGGATTCAACTGGGAAGCCTGGAATCGCACCTGGACCCGTCGATGTTGTACTCGTCCCAGTGCAAGAAATGCAAGTGACAATTGTGGTTGACGTTCCAGTGATAGTAGTCGTTGAACCAGTAACAGTCGATGTTGATGTTGTCGTAGTTATTGTAGTTGAGGTTGTTGTGCCGGGGACACTCTCGGGGCCGTAGTGAAGGATCAAACCTTGATTGCTGACTATCCATCCGTCCAGCGAGTTAACCATGAACACTGAGTTCAGGGAAACCGCCAAGGTCGGCGGGAGAGGCAAAGTTGAAACCACGTTCCAGGTTATGCCATCCCAGTGTACAATGAGGCTTCTGGCGGCACCCGCATCGAATCCGACCGCCCATCCGTCGGTGGGGCTGACCATGTGGATTGAACTCAGGTATCCGCCGGCACCAACAATCGGTCCGGGGACGCTTGTCCACTGAGAGCCATCCCAGTGAACTATTGTTGCCTGTCCACCCGCTGTTGGAGCGAAGCCGACCGCCCAACCATTCGTTGGACTAAGCATGAAGATACTCCTGAGCCCATGGATTCCAATGGGACGTGGTAACCGCGCTCCAGGCTAACCCATTCCAGCGTATGATGATTGGCGTCTGAGAGACAGCCAGTGGGTCTGTGCAACCCACAGCCCAGCCGTCCGTCGGGCTTAGCATTTCTACACCGAAAAGCGATGAACCCGCTGGAGTGCCGCTGGGCACCGATGTCCATATTGTACCATCCCATTTTAGCGTCGCAGCTGGAATCGTAACGCTGCCGCTACCAACAGCCCAGCTTTCGCTCATGCTGAGAATATCAACCGCGTTAAGTCTCCGTCCTAGTGCCACACCGCTCGGTGTAACTACAGTCCAAGCCGCGCCGTTCCAGCGCAGAATTGTAGGCGGAAAACCACCGGAGGGGCTGGTCGAGGGGAGCGAGTCTCCTACGGCCCAGCCATAATTGCTGGCGTTCAAGTCGAGCCCGTAGAGATTCACGCCGCTTGGAAGTGTCTCATAGTGAGCCCATGAGACTCCATCATACCTGAATATGGTTCCGTCGTTACCGACAGCCCATCCATCGTTGCTGGCCACCAGGTTAACCGCATTGAGATCCGTAGCGGTTGGGCTGGTCTGGGCGAACCATTTGGAGCCATTCCACCGAACTATCGTCTCCGCGTCGCCGACTGCGGTACCCACGGTGCCGCCTGGCAGCATGAAGACATCATTCAATCCGACAGTCACATAGCTTCGGACAATTGCCCATGAAACGCCGTTCCAGCGAAGCAGTAACCCTTCTTTAGTTACGGGCTCCACTTGACCAGCGATCCATCCTTCCGCCGCGTTAACCATATAGATAGACCGATAGTCGATAGTGATTGTTGGAGCAACCATCGGCCCAGTCCACGAAGCACCGTTCCAACGGATTATCGTGCTCGATGCGCCTACCGCCCACGCGTCCGTCGTGCTTACCATGAAGACTGAGTACAAGTTGTTGGATGTGGGTGAACCCCCTGACAAGTCCATCCAACCAGCGCCATCCCAGTGAAATAGTGTTCCAAGAGTGCCCACGGCCCACCCGTTCGTTGACGAGATCAGAAAGACACCGCGAAGATCCTTTGCAACAGCGGGAGATGTGAAAACGGACCAAGCGCCCGTTGGCCATGCTCCGGACCATCTTAGAATGTTAGCAGTGGCACCGCGGCCGACGGCCCATCCGTCCAACCCGCTAGGCATGATGAAGACTGAGAACAGATCAGTTGTCCCGGCAGGGACTACGGCGGCCGTCCATGAGATTCCATCCCAGTGGATAATCGTCGCGCCCATGCCAACTGCCCAAACGTCGTTGGCGCCAACAATGAAAACTGATGTTAGAGTGCCTGCGCCTGCGGGAACCAGGGTCTGTCTCCACCTAGCGCCATCCCAAAACAGCGCAAACCCATTTCCAGGACATGTTCCGGCGGCCGTGAATATGTCACATGTGCCGCCTACAGCCCAGCCGTAACTTGTTGTGAGCATCTGAACGCCGTACAGATATGGAGCCGGTGCTGTCCGATCTGTAGTGCCATCTCGTGTGGGGTTCAGGGAGCGCCATTGTGAAAGTTGCGCGGACGCCGGCAGCAACGACATAGTAACCATTAACGCGACCATACTAATTGCGAAAACAGCAAATCTTAGGTTTCGTTTCATCATTTCATCAAACACCTACTATCATTCATCATTACTTTCTTTTCTTATGATCATCATTTGACTATTCGGCGGATTTCAGGAACCTCTCCAATGCTTCGCGGACTGCTTGCGAGCGCGAGCTTACCTTTTCTTTCTCGATCAAGTCGTCCAGTTTGTCTAGGATCGTCAGGGGTAGGCTGACGGTTACGTTAGCCACCCGTCGACGTGGCCTTCCTGGTCTACCTGGCAATATGGACACTCCACATCATCTTCGTCCGCGTCAACCCAACCGAGGCTAGACTGCCGCGGAAACCTACTTGGAGCCAGATTACTGGCAATTAGCATTAATTGATTTGATACACCGATTTGTCAACAGCACCACAGCACCACGTGCAAATTACTCAAGCGCATGATGTCTGAGACCAAGCAGGCTCTTACAGGACACCAGCGTGGTCGCACGCTGAACTTGACGACAGGATCAAAGTACGCCTAGTCGTTGATCTCCCATTGTTTGGACCTCAAAACCACAACATATTCTGGCGATATGGACCGCGAGCACAAAGTAATCGTTCGTTCTTTGTGGTCCTTGGTGTTGCATTGATAGCCTAGAATTGCCATTTTCATGTCAATCGCCCACCCCGGATTTCATAATGAGCTGCAATATTCGCAGAACCCGCCAAGACGCGAACCTGAGAAGAAAACTCAGAACCCACAAGCGTGCCCAAGACACCATCACCAATAATCATCATGACACCAATCGCAAACCGCCAGTGGCTGCATTGCAGGGAAACAGCAGAACCTCCGCTCGCAATCTCGACAATGCGACCGAACAAGGCTCATGCACACAATTCGTCGCCCTCCACTTGCTGTTACTCTGTCGTTAGGCAAGTCGGAATCGATGACCCAAGGACACAGATGAATCGACAAGTCGTGAACTGGCTTGTTCAGACCATCTCGGTACGTTGACTCACACCCAAGATGCCCGTCAGGAGGCATCAGAAGAACGCTTGACCTTCAGGTATGCGCTCACCCCCGGTGCTTCCCGACGAACCCCGGATTTGCAGGTGGCTCGATCTTATCTGACTGTCAGTGACGAAATCAACTTCGTTCTATTCCTTTCAGATATCGACGTAGTTCTCTCTCTGTTATCATCCAAGTTCTGCCCACTTTCACCGCCGCAATTCGTCTCTTTCGAGCCAGAAGACTGAGATACTCCTGAGAATACGGAGTCATCTTCGCAGCTTCTCTAAGAGACAGCAGTCTGTCCTGTTTTTCGGTCGGCTCCAAAGCCCTCAGGTAGAGATCTAGAGAACGCTCAACTGCCGAGGCAACAAAATTGATGTGAGACGTAGGGTCTCCATTGTCGGCTTTTTTCAGAGTCTCGTAATACTTGCTTCTGTCCACGTTCAATATCACTGCAATCGGATAGCCACTTCTTATCAACTCCAAGTTCATGAGCAATCTCGCAACTCTGCCATTTCCGTCGTGGAAAGGGTGAATCCAGACGAATCGATGATGCAGGATTGCGGCTAGTTCTATTGGTCGTAACTCGTCAGGATCTCGGTTGTACCAGTCAATTAGCTCTTCGATGAGACGCGGAATCTCGTAAACTGGTGGAGGTATGAAGATAGCTCCCGCTACCCTAACCTCTGTGGTGCGAAATCTTCCTGCCTCGTCATCAATCCCCTTCATGATCATCTGATGAAGGACCAGGATGTCCTGCTCCCTCAAGACACGTCTTGTCATCTTTTCCAAGAACTTCATGGCGCGGGGATGGTTCCTGACCTCCAAGTGTTCTCGAAGACTCTTTCCTTGAATAGTCAAGCCTCGTTCTAGGATGAGTTGTGTTTCCCTTAGTTTGATGGTGTTGCCTTCAATGGCATTGGAGTTGAAGATGTATTCGACCTCCATCTCTCGCTGAACCTTGCGTACCGTTGACGAGGTCAGTGGACGGTGAGCATCCAGTCTTCTTTTCTTCTCCAAGATTCTGTCGTGCACCCTACTGTCTAGATAGTTCACTCAATCCACCCGATACGCTTGGATATCGGCTTCGATATCACCGATACAAAAACGTATCGGATAGACACGCTGGATTAGAAGGATTCGTGTTAGCTGACGATTCACGGATAGCAACTAGTGCTTGACCTGTTCGCATTTCTAGACTAATCCAAAACAACTCGGTTCCTATGGATCCCCGCACCACTAGATTCCAGCCCCAATATGGAGAACCACTGTACAAATGAGAACAACCCACAACACGTGCCGGACACCAGTCCCGAACTGGCAGTGATTGGATTGCGAGAAAACAGCCTGATGGGTTTTCAGGTCTCGCGTTTCTTCCACGGTTTCACGACAATGATTGCGACGACTGCGATGAGTCCGAATAGTGCCAAGTATGGTGCTGCTATTCCGACGCTGTTCACAGGTTCCATGAAGCCGCCGACAGGTTGGTTCATCGTTCAGAGTTCCACATTGAAAGGGCGTGTTTTCGTCGCGCACTGGAATGGCGTACATGGAATTGAGGGTTCAGATTCCTATTCTCACGTTCACACCATGCGATGAGAAGTAACCTGAAAGGAGGCTTCACTCTATCTCCGTAAGACTGCTTGAGTATTCTTATGCAGTCGTCGTTTTCATGTGTCTTAAAGTTGAACTTGCCAGATGCAGAATCGACTATGATTTCAAATTCGCCAGGCTGATGCTGGCCCCCCGAATGCATAGGTTTGTAGTTTATCTTGATCTGTGCGATATCGTTGTTTTCCAAGGCGAAATTTCCGGGGGTCTCCGCCATAATTGCCGAAGGTTCCATGCTCCTGTACTTCTCAGCATAACTGAATGTTCCCTTCAACTGCTCCGCCCACTGCCCAAAGAAGCCCTTTCCCTCCGCCTTCGCACGTTCGCGGGCCTGCATCGCCATATCAGTCATCGCCTGGCTAGTTAGTTGTGCAATGATCATTCGCCGGTTCGTAACTACCATAACGCAGCTATCCGTTCTGACAAGCGATACTTGTCTTCTGAGGCCGCCTATCATGTCGACAACTGCCTCGTCGTTCGACATTGCGCCTCGTTCAGCTGCATACTCAGTCCGAGGTGGAAGCGGTGGCGTCACAACTTGCCGCTGTGATTCGCTGGATGCTGCAAGCGAGACACCGCAGTTCTCACAGAAGCTTGCGTCCGGCTGCACTGCATATCCACACGAGGAACAGTAGGGCATTACTATCACAGGCGTGTGCACCAATTCTTGTAGATAGCAGTTGCTGCAGATGCGGGCATGAAGATCCGAAAAGCCAGAATATTACGTGTTTTCATCGTCGGGCCTCTTGGTGCACGTCATCAAACGTATAGAATCACTCCGCGGCGCACCATGTGTCATAGACGAGTTGCACGTGACGTGCCCACAATCTGACTGGGATGTGCAAAACGACTGGCTAAACATGTTGACATGGAGTTGACTCGCGATCTGTTGGTTCGCGGCTGGGTCGAGGTATGACTGGGTGCCTTCCTCACGTCAGGTCCTCCAAGGCCCAGTTAATGGGTCAAATCGCCCAAAACTAGGTGTAACACGCAGTGTGTTACACTTTGATTCTCTCATCATACGAGGGCAGTTGGGCATCAGCCCAAGTATACCTTAGCCGACTGTCCGGCAAATCATTGACTCCGCACTCAGTTGGGAGATTGAGCAAGTCATAAATGCGGTCATACTCCGCATCCTGGCTGGGTTTGAAACCGTGCAGAAACGGAGTAGACCTCTTGGGATGAAGACCCTCGTAGTTCTTGACATTCTCAGCGCGTTGCTGATGTTTGGGCTTGGAGCCGGAGCAGCTTACTACCCTTACTATCTCGGATTCTATGATTGGAATGCTGCCCCGATCGCTATGATGGGTGGAGTTCTGCTGCTTTTGGGAGCAATTGCTGTCGTGGTCGCTTGGGGCTTCTGGGCAGGAAAGGGTTGGGCGCGAAGAGCCACCCTAATCCTGGCAGGATTGGTGCTGGTCGCAGCCGCAGCTGCTAGCGTACTGTTTCTCAATGTGATTCTTTTCGTCAGTGATTGGGAGGGGTTCGTTCTCCTTTTTCTTGTCAGCGGAATCACTTTCCTACTACAAATCGTGATCATGATTGTCTATTTCGTGAGCCGTCGCCAAATCAAAGCGTTCTTCACGAAACCAACCACCTAGGTTTTCCGTATCTTTGGTTGAGTTGAACCGTGAGCATGCGAAAAGAGCTGTAAGCAGAAAGCAATCGACCGCAAAAGAATCCAGTTCCGGATAGACTCAGGCGTTGCTGGGTTTCCTGTACGCAAGAAGTCAAGGCGACAACTCCCATTAGGATGCCTAGAGATGCGCCGAGGGCTGGCATGGCGATGGGCTGTACCACGAAGCCGATCTGGCACACTATTGCCGGAACATCTTTGCCCGCGGTGACTTTTGCGGACTCGTCAAGCATCACGATGCCTCCAACGTATCCGCCGGCGTTCCTCATCTTTTCGAGTAGCTCACTGCGCAATGATCTTGCGTTCGATCCCCTGAGATATCCTGCGGTCATCTAGAATGCGTATCTTATTTCGACTATAGAGATCGACGAGGTTCTTCTCTACCCAGTCTTCTATTTCCCATTCCTTGATAATCGCCCTGACCTGTTTCAAACGTAATGATTGCCGGTTTTCCTGAATGAACCTGTTCAAACGTATTGCATTGAGACGTGTGATGCCTTCTGGTTGCCTGAACGCGAGACGTAGAGCGACTATGGCCTCTCGTGTTGGCGACCAGATATCCAAATCCCATCGCTTTCGCTGTACGACATAAGGCTGAATGACGGAAAGCGATCTTCCGTCCAGTACTCTGTCGAATAGCTCGACGAAAAAAGGTTTCCCAGACACTCTCAGCTCTATTGCGTAGGTTGTCATTTTTCGATCCTCAAACGGTCTTGTTTGGGCGGAGGTTGTCTTGTACTGGACCCCTTTAATCTCGGAGAGCTTCTCTGCCAGTCGTTCCATTTGGCGATAACTCACTTGGTTGGATAGAAGGTCCAGATCTTTGCTTCGTAGGGGGTTCTTCATGTACACGGACATCGCTTGTGATCCATACAGTAGAAGGTCGCCGACCTTTTGTTCCCAGAAGAATCTGTGTGCGACCCGAAGCAGCGCGATCCATTCCTTAGGTGCTGCTCTGATGTCTTGTGGCCTCTTCAATCAACCCGTCACTCCAAGTTGCTTCCCTGCTGTAATGATGACCTCATAGTCGGTCAGACCAATTGCCGTTTGGAGACCCAAGTCGCCAACTCCCTTTTCATCTACAAGCTTCCAGAACCCGGTTTGGGTATATCGCCTGGCAATTTTTAGGAACTGTTCTCGTACTGCAATGAATACTGAGGCAGAGACATCGGTCTCTCTTGATGAGACAATCCTCAGAATACGATTGAGCAAGAATCGCAAAGTCTCACCCAGGCGTTCCTGATCTGCTCGTCGAAGAAGGTAGGGCAGATCCAAAGTTCTTGTTGATATTATGGCGATTACGAATGAGATCCCACCGGTTCCTGCATTTGCATCTCTGTGCAACTCGTGAATCAGACAATCCTCCAAAGACGCCATAGCTTTCGTATCAATGACTCTGGAACGCACAAGTCCGTCAAAATCTGTCGATACTGGTCGCAATTCCGTCTCAGGGACTTCCCAATTCAGGCCATGCCTTCGAAGTACTCCAAGTCCAACCCAAATTTCGGGCTTTCTAGAACTCACGACGTATAGTTGCTGCAGGTTCACAGAGCCTACATCTCGAGTTCGCATCTTCAGAACTTGCCCACTAACGAGGAGGTCCAAATAACGCCGCAGTGTCTTGTTCTCCTTAATGACACACGCACGCGCAGCCTCCCTCATTATGTTCCTGAATGAAGCTGCATCGCCCAGGGCTTCAATTATATGGGTGAGTTCTTCAGCCCTCTTGGGATCTAACGCGTTTGGCATTAGTAATGCCTGTAGGATTAATCCTACAGGAATAACTTAATGTTTTCTCAGGCTCCCAAGAATGGTGCGGGACGTGTAGAAACGATACAAACCGGCCGAAGACGGCGGTGCAACAATGCAAGATTTCACAATATGCGTGGGTATCCTGTGAAGGGGCTAGACTAACCGGTGGTTAAGGCGCAGGAGGCCGGAGTTGAAAGAACCGAGTGGGTAGAAATTCAGATGTTGTTGGTTTTCTGTGGTCGGAATATGCTTGGCTAGCCGGAACGCTTCTGAACCATGTCCATCAGTTCCTCAGCCGTGTATTTCCCAGGTTTCTCTCGATGAATTGCCATTTCGTCTGCTATGCGCCACAGGAGTTCGTTGTATGGTGTCTCGATTCCCAGCATCCGGCCTAGTGTGACGACGTCTCCGTTCAGCTGTTCCGCTTCGATGTTGCTTGTGCGGCGTGTGAGGCTTTGCCACGAGGATCCATGGGCACTGAGGTCTTCGTACCCAGTAGGAGTCTTCTTTGTGCCGTAATTGTCGCGGCAGCGTTTCTTGAAGGATTGCAGGTCCTCCCATTCAATGCCGGCTGATGACCAAACCTTCATGGCTTCTTGCTGTACTTGGCTTGTGATCGGATGAGCATCGCCCTTGCCGTCGGTGATGGCGTATATTGCGTTGCTGAGATTGATGAGGCATTTCGCGCTTTTCGATTTCATGACGTCTTCGTTGACTATCGTCGAGAATCCTGAACGCCGGAGAGCAAGTGCTACGTCTTCAGACAACACATCCTTTCCGCGCGGATAGCATCCGACTTCGATGAACCCATATCGCCCCGTGACGGGATTGATGACTTCACCTGGCGTCAAGAATACTGCGTCGATGAAGAGCATTACACCGTAGATCTTGTCGAACACTCTCATGGCTACAGATTCATTCCAGATCGAGTTCTGGCAACTGAAGATAGGCAATGTGCTGGGCACGCTTGCATTCCTGAGCTGGCCGAGACATCTCAACGTATGTTGTGATTTTGCGCATAGCATAACGACATCGTCGCCGCGAAAAGGTACGAGTTCATTAGCCGTCTTTACTGCGGGAATGCGTAACACGAATGTCTCGTCGCCTGTTGCCAACTTCAGGCCATTTGCGTTGATGGCGTCCATGTGTTGCGGATTGCCGACCAGCACCACGTAGTAGCCTTGGCGAAATAGGTGGCCACCGATTACACAGCCTACCCCACCGGCGCCGTAGATAATGAACCGCATTGGCTTTCCTTCCAAGTGTGAATCGAATTGTTGTGTCGTTTAATAGTTCAGTGTTGAGAAGGCTATTGAGCGCTGGATTCTCGGTGCAGCGAATAATACTCCATGTCGACATGGACGCTTTCTATGCGTCGGCGGAGAGACGACAGAACCCAGCGTTGACGGGGCTCCCAATCATAGTAGGCGCAGACCCGAAAGAGGGCAAAGGCCGTGGTGTAGTTATGGGCTGTTCCTACGAGGCGCGAAAGTTCGGTGTCCATTCCGCTCAGCCAATATCGCGAGCCTATCGACTCTGCCCACAAGGAGTGTACCTTAGGCCCAACTTTGCGCTCTACGAGGAAATCTCCGCACGCTTGATGGACATTCTCCGTAGCTTCTCCAAGAAACTCGAACCGATGAGTCTAGATGAAGCGTTTCTAGACTTGTCCGATAAGGCAGCGGATTTCGATGAGGCTACGCAGATCGCTAAGCGGATCAAGGAAGAGATCAAAGATCGAGAAGGCCTGACATGCTCGATCGGTGTAGCGCCGAACAAGGCAATAGCGAAGATCGCCTCAGACTATCAGAAACCGGATGGGATTACGATCGTCGCTCCCGATCAAGCATCATCGTTCTTGCGTCCCCTCCCCGTATCACGAATCAGTGGAGTTGGAAAGAAGACCAGCGAAATTCTGGAGACAGTAGGCATCAAGACGATTGGAGATCTCGCAAGTTATCCTGCCGGACGTATTGTTGAACTGTTTGGAAAATGGGGGATCATGCTTTGGCAGATCGCAAACGGAATCGACGAGACGCCTGTCGTGACATCATACGATATCAAGTCGATCAGCACTGAGATCGACCTTCGAGCAAGATGTCGAGGATAGAGCTGTGGTTGCTGAAACACTGGACAGGCTTGTTAGAGAGGTGCACGCGCGAGCGGTGCAGGACGGATTTCTGTGGAGGACGATCGGCCTTAAGCTCAGGTTTGAAGACTTCACAACATTTACTCGAGCGAAGAGTAGGAGCGATTACACAAATCGGCTCGACGTCGTCCAGAACTCGGTGAAATCTCTCTTCAGTGAGTTTGAGAAGGATCCCAGAAAGATCCGTCTTGTAGGGGTCAGGCTCTCGAACCTGAGGCGAACTGACGTGTCTCAGGAAACGTTGCTCGCCTGGTCCGAACGCAAGTGAAATAGAGCAAGTATCTAGTGGCGCATTGGATAGCAGATTAATGGAACGGGAGCTTCACCGAGCATTCTTGACTCGTTGAACAGGTCCATGAGGCGTTGTACTGGCATGCTTTCCCTGTTCAGGCGGTAGACAAAGATTGGCCCATACGCTTTTGCCTGAACCAATTCGGCTTCAACAAGCTTTCTCAGATGCGGCCTAATCACTTTCCTTTCTAGACCGCTGAATTTTGCGATCTTGTACACGCTCAGCGGATCGCCGACATGCTTTGCTAGAGCCAGAATGATTCTGAGTCTAGATTCGTTGCCTATGATTGTGAGGAGGGGAGGTCTTGGTGGCATCGGTCATCAGAATATGATATGAAGCAGCGGGGAGCAGATAAGCGGGAGAGCAAAGTGAAAGTACAAACCTCACGGAACCCTCTCGGAAAGAATATCTTCAAGACATCATGGAATCTCGACGGAAGCTGTTAGACTTGTCATGCGTTTTCTGCGATATCATAGCTCGAAAGGCGTCTGCTCACATCGTGTATGAGGACGATGACCTAATGGCTTTCTTGGATAATCACCCGATCGCGGATGGACATACCCTGCTTGTAACGAAACGCCACTACGAGCGGTTTGGAGAGATTCCTCCAGCTGAAGTTGCCAAACTCTTCACCAAAGCTCAGGAACTCAATGAGACAATCATGAAGAAGATGTCAGCCCAAGGAGCAAACATCTCCGTCAACGACGGAAAGGCAGCGCATCAGCTCGTACCTCATATCCATATCCACTTAATCCCGAGGAAAGAAGATGATGAAGTATCATTCATGGCGCGAAAACGACTTTCCCGGGAACAGATGGAGCACATCAAGACGCTGATCGGAACCTAATTCGAAGTCTAGATCAGAATCTTAGGTATCCTATTTCTGAGCCCGCGAGCAAGGGGGATAGCAATGATTGCTCCTGAGAGAACTTGAACAATGTTGCTGGGAGCCTCAAGAAGGGCGGCTGGAACGCCGAAACCCATCACGGTCGCTTCCACTAGAAAGTAGCCTACAACCATGGCGACGGCACCAACGAACCATCCGAGAACGTCGCGACGTGTGTTCTTCCCGTCCCTAATCGCACCAGCTAGAAATCCCTCCAGTCCCTTAATGATCAGCGTGTAAGGTGCAAAGTACGCATATCCAGTGATGACATCTGCCATAGCGGAGCCTATCCCGCCAGCCATGCCTCCGACAAATCTACCGAACAACAGAGCGCTAGTGAAAACCAGGATCTCCCCGAAATTGAGATAGCCTCTCGTCGGTGGAATTGGTATCTGAATAAGCATCGTTGCGACGGTGGTCGTTGCTGCCAAAGCAGCAGCAACGGCGAACTTAGCAGCAACCGACGATTGTGCCAAGACGCCATCACGATGCCGGCTACGGAATCCGAGGAATATAAGCGCTTACAGCTTCAACGGAGGCATAGGTTTCGATCCGCTCGCGACGAAGATTCCGATCTCAGCTTTCCTTCCATGCAGGGATATGCCGCAACACTTCGTTCTCGCAAGCTCCACCTTCACATCTTCTAGGCCAGCATCCTCAAACCACTTCCGGACTTTCGCCAATTCAAATCCAAGCCACCGGTCAGCCATCTCTCCCCGCAACCAACGCTCCTTATGTTTCTCCAGATCTGCGACTGCGATCCTGCCACCATTCTTTAGGATTCGCGTCATTTCAGAGATCGCTCGTTTCGGTCTCGGACAATGATGGAGAATCATATTGCCCACAACTGCGTCGGCAAAACCGTCCTCAACGGGGATATTTTCTGCATCACCGGATCGTAGCTCTACAGCATCGAGTAGTGAAAGTTCGGCTAAGTTGTCTCTCGCCTTTTCTAGCATTGAGGGGGAGAGATCCACGCCGATTATCCTTCCCTTGCCTTGTGTCTGCAGAGCAGCCCGCCGGGTCAGGAAGCCGGTTCCACAGCCCACATCAACTATGGTATTTCCTGGCTTCACATCCGAGGCTTTCAGTATCGAGTCGGCTACGGTCTCATCGAAGAAGTCTTCGCGCATCTTGTCCCAGCGGTTCGCCACAGCGGCAAAGTACTTCCTCGCCTTTGCCTTGTCTTTAGTAGATCTGCCTGTCTTCTGCCTTCGACTCTGTCGACGTTTGGGCACTCCAAGACAACCCCCTAACGTTCCAGCAGTGCTACGCAGGCTATCTAAAGAGTGATTAGTTCACTCCCATGCATTCTAGCACTAGGGGAAGTAGTGTTGAGTTCAGTTAAGGGCTCATATGATAAGGTGTTCGAGCTGCTCAAGCAGCATCATAGTTGGTTCTCTGAGAGCATTCCGCTCATCGCGTCTGAGAATGTTCCGAGCCCAGCGGTCCGTGAAGCAATTGTTTCCGATTTTGGCAACCGTTACGCGGAAGGATGGGTTGGCGAACGCGTCTACGCAGGATGCACGTACATCGACCAAGTGGAACAGATCTGCATAGACTTGGCGAAGCAACTCTTTCGTGCCGAATTTGTAGATGTCCGCCCAGTATCTGGCGTTTGCGCGAACCTCGTCACCTACACGGCCTTCACTAAGCCGGGAGATGTCATGATGGCTCTAGCGATTCCGAGCGGCGGCCACATTTCTATGGCAAAGAAGGACTTCAACGGAACCGCCGGCAGCGTCCACGGCCTCGATGTAGAATACTTCGTCTTCGACCGCAACGAGATGAACATTGACGTAGACAAGACTAAGGACAAGGTCGAGAAGTTGAGCAAGGACGGCAAGCGTCCGAAGCTCGCAACATTCGGCGGAAGCCTCTTCCTGTTTCCCCACCCTGTCAAGGAACTGGCCGAGTACTTCCACGGAATTGGCACCAACATTGCGTATGATGCTGCACACGTTTCAGGTCTCATAGCTGGCGGACAGTTTCAGGATCCGCTCCGCGAAGGCGTGGATGTGATGATGATGAGTACGCACAAGACGCTCTTCGGCCCTCAAGGCGGCGCCGTCGTCTCGTTCGAGAAATACGCAGAGCAGATAAAGACGGCGACTTTCCCATCGAACACGAGCAACCATCACCTCCACACAGTCGCTGGAAAAGCCATCGCGTTTGCGGAGATGCTTGAATTTGGTCGCGAATATTCGTCCGAGATAGTTGCAAATGCCCAGGCGCTCGGGCAGGCACTGTACGAATGCGGATTAAACACGCTTGCTGAGAGTAAAGGGTTCACAAAGTCGCATCAAATCGCGGTTGACACGACCAAGTACGGCCTCGGAGGAGATATCGAAAAAACCCTAGAGAAAGCGAACATTATCGTGAATCGACAACTACTCCCAGGCGACATTCAAGCCGGACGCCACTATCACAATCCAGGTGGGATACGGCTTGGAGTCTCTGAGATTACCCGCCTCGGAATGAAACGGTCGCAGATGGCGGAGATAGCTGAATTCATAAAACGCGTAGTTATCGACAAGGAGTCTTCCGAAAAAATCAAAGCTGATGTGTCAGCATTCCGCAGAGACTTCCAGAAAGTGCACTACGCCTTCGAGACCGCACCTTCAGCCTATGAATACATCAAGATCCGACAATGATAGTTCGGTAACTCGGCGGTCACGGAAGCGTTTGGCTCAAGCAGACGGGCTAGTGACTGCTCCCGAGGCTAGGACCACAGACGAGATCGATCGAGTGAGTCATTCGCGATAGACGTAGTTTATCGCGCCTGCGACAAGGATCAGGATTGCACTACCGATAAGAATCTGAGTCTTCAAATCTGATCCGTTCAGGAGTCCTACTACAAGAAGAATTGCGCCGATCACAATTCCACGCGTTCCTGCTTTCATCGACATTCGTTTAGAGGCGAAACTGTAGCACTCAAGAGCCTCAACGGCGCAGATGACGCCCACAACTAGCACAACAATCAGGATGAAACCGATGCTTGCGGTCAGCATGAACGGATACACTGTAGAGATCGGAATCATCATAATGACGCTCACCAGACCGATTATGCCGCCTATCAGGAATAGGATGGCTGACAAATCTAGTACTGCGCGCTTCCAGACAGGTTCTTCATGCACCATAAACCATCACTTTGTAGAGCGCGTATACCTCTGTTGACATATAAGCCATGGAGTGCACGTCTTAAACGCCGGACTGATTGGGAAGCTGTCACTTTCGCAATCTCACTCCGAAATGATTCCCAGATCATGCATGTCACTCTACGGGAGTTTTGCCCTTTTAGTCTTCCAGATTGTATGTGGCTAGCGTCAAACATGATACACGAGATCAACCAACTCGAATAGAATTGATATCATGGAGCGCCTCTCATTCCGTCCTATATCCTTGAGTAGAAAGGTTCTAGTACCAATGCTGGTCGAACTAAGGACCCGAGATCACAAGCCATGCCAATAGATCCTGAATTTCAAAGTAAGATGAAGGCTAGTGGAGATCATAATGGTCACAAGATTTGGGGTGAGACCAGCCTTCCCACGAAGCGTGGAATCCACGGAACAAATGTTGCAGTAGATCAAGACGTATGCGATGGCGATGAGATCTGTGTGAGCGTTTGCCCTACGACTGTATTTGAGATGATTGACAGTCCGGGTCATCCTACTTCTGTGAAGAAGTCAGACCCTGCTAGAGAGAAGGACTGCATTCAATGCATGGCATGCGAAGTTCAATGCCCAGTGCAAGCGATCAAGATAACTCCCCCTCCTTGAGCCACTGAATTCTCTACGGAATCCTGGAAACGCGGACACCGCAAGGTATCGTGCTACAGAAACCGTCTCGCTTCAATTCTCAAGTAGTTGTATGATGCGGAGAAGACGATATTAGTTCTACAATATGCGCTTATCTCACCACGTCTTCCGTGAGATGTGATCTGTCACAAAATGCCAAAACAGATCAGCAATAACGTCACCTGTATCCGCGTGTCATATGAGCGGTGACGTGTTCTGCGGACTTCTTCCTATGGCATAGTCGCTGCGATCCTAACGGCGGTTATGTGGGGTTTCTCATTCGTGGCAGCGCGAATCATTCTCTCTACTCTATCACCAGTAATCTTGGCGACCGTCCGATTCGGGATTGCCTCATTGATCTTCGCTCCCGTCATTGTCGTCGAGTACCACCGCCGGAAACTATCCTGAACCCGGTAAGTTGGTCGAGCTTGCGTTTCTCGGTTTCCTAAGCATTTCGATCTATTTCGTGCTTCAGTACACCGGCGTCAAATATGCTGGCGCGGGTATCTCTGCTCTTCTTGTCGTAGGTTTGATACCTGTTCTCACAGGCATATCGTCCGCATTCTTCCTCAAGGAAGAATATGGCATTTGGCGGGTGTTTGGGACTCTCCTCGGGCTCCTTGGCGTGGCGCTAGTTGCGGTACCAGGACTATTCTTAGAGAAGATTGACTGGCTCTTCTATGTAGGCGTCCTCTGCCTCGCGCTAGATGCAGTCTGCTGGGCGCTGTACTCAACCTTGAGTAGGCGACTCATGAAGGGAACCGGCAAACCGATTCTCACAACTTCCTACGTAACGGTTCTTGGAACATTACTGTTGATCCCAATGTCGGTTTCATCGGATTGGGGTTCAGTAGGATCTTTGCAGCCCGGGCAATGGTTCAGCATGTTCTATCTCGCTGTAGGCTGCTCTTGTGTGGGCTACCTGCTATGGAACTACTCTCTGTCGACGGTTGATGCGGTCAAAGTTGCGGTATGGCTGTATCTTGAGCCTCTCGTCGCCTTCATCGGAGAGGCCCTGATCTTTGGGACTGTTCCAACCACTACCACGATAGTGGGGGGATGCACGATAATCGTTGGCGCTCTAATCACGAACTGGTCAGAA